>CAYWGJ010000097.1:7964-11090 GCA_964457835.1 uncultured Anaerolineaceae bacterium | reverse complement strand
GCTACCCATGCCGACCAGGCCTCATCCCACCAGATCACGCTGTCTGCCAGCAGATGCACACGCAGCAGCAGCGCCAGCAGCAGGATCACGGCCAGGCCCAGCAGCCCGGAGAGAGGCCGACTCATCGCCCGTGCCTAGCGCAGCCGCAAATCACGCGGGTAGGCTGTCAGCACCTCCACGCCGGTCCCGGTGACGTGTACGTTGTCCTCGATGCGCACGCCGCCCACCCCCGGCAGATAAATCCCCGGCTCCACGGTGAAGACCATACCCAGTTCCAGCGGCGCGTCATTACCAGCCGCGATCTGTGGCAGCTCGTGGACCTCCAGGCCCAGGCCGTGTCCGGTGCGATGCATGAAGTATTCCCCGTAGCCCGCCGACTCGATCACGTCGCGGGCGGCTTGGTCCACCGCAGACGCTGAGACACCCGGTCCCGCCGCTGCGATCGCGGCTTGATTGGCGGCCAGCACCAGAGCGTGAATTTCGGTCAACTTCGCGCTCGGCTCGCCGATGCAAACGGTGCGCGTGATGTCCGCCGGGTAACCGTCCAATTTCGCGCCGAAGTCGATCAACAGCGACTCGCCCTCTTGTAAAGCGCGTTCCGTGCTGGTGCCGTGCGGATCAGCGGCGTTGGGGCCGGTCTGCACCAAGGGGCTGAAGGCCAGGCCCTGTGCGCCGTGGACGTTCAACAGCGATTCGAGGCGGGCGGCGATCTCCAGCTCGGTCATGCCGGGTTGTACCTGCGCCAGCAGCTCGGCCAGCGCCGCCTCACTGATGGCAATGGCGCGACGCAGCAAGGCGACTTCATCGGCGGACTTGCGCGCGCGCTGACTCAGCAGATGCTGGCCGTAGCGGCGCAGCCTGATCTGTGGGGCAGCGTGTTCCAGGGCCAGCCACTCGAAGACGCGCATGGTCTGATCGTCCACGCCCAGCACCGACTCGTCCAGGTTCAGCGCGGCGGCGGCGTCCACGAAGGCATCCGCGTAGCCGTCTTCGTCGCTCCAGGCAAAGACCCGCGCGTCGGCCAGGTCCGGCTGGCGGCTCAGGCGGCTGACCTCAAGCCGGGGCAGGATGAAAGTGGCCGCGTCATCCCGCGCGAAGAAAGCGACAATGGGCCGCTCTGACGGGTGATAATCCAGGCCGGTGAAGTAGTGCATGTTGGCCCCCGGCACCAGGGCGATGTACTGCGCGTCTCGGTCGGTGAAGAGCTGGCGGCGGCGTTGGGCGTAATCCATAGCGGCGTCCTTTCGCAGTGCGGATACCCACTGATTGTACGCCGTGCGCTGGTTTTTTCCACGTCCCGCCGATATAATGCCGCGCCATGATGACCAACACACGCACCCGATTACTACGCCGCCTTGCCGCCCTGCTGACTGCTGCCGTGCTGCTGGCCGGACTCTTAGCCCTGGACCTGGCGAATCGCGGGCTGGCCTGGCAGTTCTTCTGGCAGCAAACCGGCGAAGAGGCCCCGCTGGCCCAGATACGCGGTATGGTGGAATGGGCGGGCAACCTCACGCGCCCGCAGCCGATCAACGACCCGCTGACGCCAGTCCAGCACGCCAACGTCAACCCCTACGGCATCAACACCTTCTTGCAGAAGGAAGTCGAAGCGGTCAAGGTGGACCAACAGCTCCGGCTGATTGCGGCGGCAGGCTTCACCTGGATACGCCAGGAATTCCCCTGGGAAGACCTGGAAGTCGATGGGCGCGGCCAGTTCACCGACACGCGCAACGACATGGACGGTGACGGGCAGCGTGACACCATCGACGCCTGGGCCAAGTACGACCGCATCGTTGATCTGGCCGAAAAACACGGCATCCGGATGCAGGTGCGCCTGAGCAACCCGCCGCATTGGTCCCGCGCTGAGGACGATCCGCGCGGCACCGGCCCCCCGGATGATTTGCAGGATTACGTCAATTTCGCCGTGGCGGTGGCGCAGCGCTATCAGGGCCGCGTGACGCACTACCAAATCTGGAACGAGCCGAACATCTTCCCGGAGTGGGGCGCGTACCCGGACGGCAGCCCGCGACCGGTAGACCCCGAACGCTACACCGAGATGCTGTGCCGCAGCTACGACGCGCTCAAAGCCGTGGACCCGCAGATTGTGGTCATCAGCGGGGCGCTGGCCCCAACATCGGCCATCAGCGCGCGCGACCTGAACGACTTTGTGTTCTTGCAGCGCATGTACGACGCGGGCGCGGCGGACTGCTTCGAGGTGCTGTCCATGCAAGGTTACGGCCTGCGCAGCGGCCCGACCGACCGGCGGATGCGCCCCACCAACGTCAACTTCGCGCGCAGCCAGTACATCCGCGACATCATGGTCGCCAACGGGGACGCGCACAAGGCCATCTGGCTCAGCGAGGCGGCGTGGAACTACGTGCCCCCACGCGAAGAATCCCCGGACATCCAAGAGCCGCGCGACCTCTACGGTCAGGTGACGATGGATCAAGCCGCGGCCTACATGCCCATCGCTTACCAGCGCGCCCAGGAAGAATGGCCGTGGGTCGGTGTGGTGAATTACTGGTTCTTCACGCATGAGAACGACTCGCGGAAAAACCTGGCCTGGTATTACTTCCGCATGGCCGATCCCGACTACAGCCCGGACAAGCCGACCTACACCACCCTGCCCATCTACGATTCGATGCGCGATTACATCACAGGCAGCACGCCAACTCTGTATCAAGGCACGCATCAGATGGCCGGACATTGGGCGCTGCGCGACACGGACGCGGAGGCGGTCCGCGCGGGGGGCGGGCTGTTCGGCACGGCGGCTCAGCTCAGCCAGGCCACGCTGACCGTAGACGGCACCGACGCCTTCCTCCGCTGGCGGGGCGGCCCGCTGTCGGTGCAGGTGAACGACGGCGCACCCGTGGTCTACCCCGCCGGGGAAGCGTGGCGCACGGCCCATGTGCTGGACCAACTCAGCGCCGCGCCGGTCACGCTCACCCTCCGCGCGGGATCGGCGGTGCTGCTGGACCGGGTGACGGTGGTCCATGCTCCAGCGCGCAAAGCGATCCCCTACGCGGTGCCGGTTTTGGTCGGCGTGCTGATGCTGGGCGTCGCGCTGTGGCAGGGGCTGCGGGGTCGGCGGGCATAGCCCCCACATGGACCCAGCGGTACAATAGCCCA
>CAYWGJ010000097.1:0-7954 GCA_964457835.1 uncultured Anaerolineaceae bacterium | reverse complement strand
GACCACGATTCACCGGAAGGAAGGCCCCATGCTGCGGGGACTCTTGCGCCTTACCCTACTCATATCCCTGTGTTTTGCGACCGCTGCCGCCGCCCAGGACACCCCCGACTCGCCGCTGCTGATCGAGTCGCCGCAGGTGGTCACGCGCACGGACCCCTTCGGTGTGGAGAGACAGGCTGCCGTAGGCACGCTGCGCAACACCAGCACCGACACGGCTTACGCGAACCTCGTCATCTACGCTGATCTGCTGGACGCGGACGGTACGCCGGTGGGTGAGGGCTTCGGCGGCCTGGTGAACGCCTGCGGCACCGGCCTCCCGCCTGATTTCGCGCTTCAGCCGGGGCAGGCCGCCCAGTTCGCGCTGCGCCTGGAACTCTACGACGCCGACGATTTCGACGACATCGCTTACTTCCCGGAGGGCAGCGCACAGGACCCTGAACCCGTGAACCCTTTCCTCAACTTCGCGGACCTGACAACGGTCACGCGCGATGAAGTGGTCATGGTGGAATGGCTGACCCCGCCGGATAACGCTGGCGACGAATTCCCCGACTTGCGCTACGCCACCGGCTGTGATGCCGACGCCTTCACCTTCTGGGACTGGACAGTCTACGACGTGGATACCGGCACGGCCAGGGCGCTGAACGCCCATCCCCAGGCCGCCAACATCACCGAGGATTTCCTGGAGCGCGCCGAACTGAGCGACCCGACCATCTACCGCCGTTCGTATATCAGCTTCCACCCGGACGCCACCCGCGCCATCTACCAGACTGCGCTGAATACCGTGCTCACCATTGAGCCAGACGCCAGCTTCAAGCGCCTGCTGCTGGATGACCTAGGCCGCTTCAGCCTGCATGGGTTCATCTGGATGCCCGACGGCCTGTTCCTGGCCTACTATTACGGGGCTTACGGTGAGCCGGTGCGCTACTTCACGGGCAGCGTCGCCGGACAGGTCATCAGCCAAGACGTGCCCAACGTGACGCCCTCGCTGACTGTTCCGGGTCCCACGCCGAGCGGCGCACAGGTCGTCATCGGCGCGGAGATTGACGGTGTGCCCGGCTACTATCTATCGGCGACCACAGGCGCGAGCACGACGCTGCTGCTGGCCGTGGACTCTATCGAGTCACTGCCGGGCAACCACTACCCCGCACCGCTCTATGTGCCAGACCCCGCCGGGGATCGCGTGTACATCGTGCGTCCCGGTGACAGCGCCGCCGCGCCGCCGCGTTTGGTGTGTGTGCGGCGTGGCGACGCGCAGACAGACCCGGAAACGCGCGCTCAGGTGCTTACGAATCTGCCGCTGCGCCTGACGCCCGACGACCGCGCCTGGGCCTGGCTGTCCTCCGATGGCACGACGCTGGCCCTGGCCGCCAACGGCATCCACGGCGGGCTGTGGCTGGTGGACCTGACGCAGTACGCGGGCTGCACCCCCGCTCCATGACTCAGTTCAGCGGCGCGATAGCCCACACCAGAGCCAGATCGGTACTGAAGATCACCAGGCTTTCGTAGTCGCCCAGGTCAGCCTCAGCGGGCACGTCGTAAGCCTGGCCGCCGACTGTGGCGCGCAGCGGGTCCAGCAGGATGTCGATGCGGTCCAGCGCTGGCTCGGTGGGTTCTTCCGCCGTGCGCTGGGCTTCAATTTGCAGCGGCGTCAGCGTAGACAGAAAGAGGCGTAGGCCCGGCCCATTGACCGTGCTAAAGCCATCAAGCCACAGGTAGCGGCTGCCGTCGGGCAGCTCATAGAGGGTCACGCCGCCTTCGGCACTGCGATTGGGCGTGATGGCCTCAAACTCACCGCTGAGCACTGCGACCTGGCCTTCACGCTGGGGCTGCACCTGTTCGTCAGCGGGGATGACGACCGGCGGCGCGAGGGCGGCGCTGACCATCTCCAGGGCCAAGGCAGGGTCCGCGGCGCGCAGGGCGATGTAGTCGGCTTGGCGTTCCGGGGGCAGCAGGCTGAAGCTGGTGTTTTCGGCCTCGCTCAGCTCCGGAAAAGGGATCACGTCTTCTTCTGCGGGCAGCAGCAGCGGATACCAAGCCGGGAAGCTCCAGGCAGCAGCGACCAGCAGCGCAGCCAGTGAAATCAGCAGCAGACGAAAGCGGGTGTTGGACATCAGGACCTCCGTGTATGCGCGTCGGGGCGGGTCACTCAGGCGAATAACTGGCTCAGCGTGGCAGCGGGCGCGCGGCGGTCATCTCCCTTTGGATGCGTGCATCATGCCCTTCCAGCTGGCCCAGGTACGCAAGCGTCAAATTCAGCAGGCGTGAGTCGCTTTGTGGTGCACATAAGCGGACTCTCCTGTCGCGTACACGCTGCCTGTCAGTGTAGCCGCAAGTGCGGGCCAGAGGAAGGGGCCGCAAAAAAGCTGTAAAAATTTCCCGCACGGCGCAATCATAACGGTCAATTGAGTGTCTCGCGTGTTAAGCTGGTGTCAGTAAGCCGACGTCCAAGCATTACGCAGGCTAGACCCATGAGCGCAACCAGCACCGGCACTTATTATCAACGCACCACTTTGGAGAGCTTCGCCCAGTACGCAGGGGCCAACAGCCTCAGCGAGCTAATTGACGGGCGTCCGCTGCGCCATCCGCTGCCTGGGGTGCCGCATCAACAAGCGGCGCTGGCGGTGGCGGCCTTCCTGCGGCAAAAGGGCGGGCAGCGTGGTACCACCACCGCCGCCCCACTGGACCTCTACCCCGGCGGCGAGTCGCTGGTGCGCCCGGATGTGGTCTGGGTACGGCATCGCAGCGAGAAATGCCAACTGCGCGGCGGCACATGGTTCGGTGCCCCGGACATCGTGGTCGAGGTGATGAGCGCCCCCACCCGCAAGTTTGACCGCGGCATCAAGTTTGACCTCTACGAGCGCGTCGGCGTGCGCGAGTACTGGTTGGTGGATTACAGCGACGTGTACCTTGAGGTCTACCGCCTAGAGCAGGGCCGCCTGGCCCGTCAAGGCTTGTTCGGGCCAGGCGATGTGTTCCGTTCAACGCCGCTAGTGCAGGAAGTCGCTTACGACGCGCTGTTTGCGTAAGTGCCTAGGGTTCCAGGCGCAGGGTGGCCGTGGCGACTGACTCCACTGCCGCGCGGTTGAAGGGCATTGGCTTGAATTGGCCTAAGCGCCAAGGATCGATCATGTTGCAGTAGTCCGCGCTAAAGGGGTGGCCGCTCTGCCCGGTCGTGTGGATCGACAGGTTATTGTCCAGATCGCTAAAGTCCAGGATCATCCGCAGCGACGACAGATTGCCCACGGTGTAGTCTTCGTCGCCGGCATCGTAGCCCGTGCGGTTGACCGTTGTGCCGCCGGACGTGGCGTAGCCGGTGCAGTTCACCTGCTGTTCGATCAAGTCGATTCCGCTTTGGCCCAGCGGATTGCTGATAAAGTCTGCCGTGTGAATGTCGCCCCAACGCCAGGCGTCCCGGTCTGCACCCAGCAGATCAACCGCCGCCGCGTAGCCATTGTCTAGGGCACGCAGCAGGATGTCGTCGCGGGTTTCGGTGATGTCTTGCGTGCGCACATCGTCCCACCAGGCGTTTTCCGGGTCCGCGGCCAGGCGTATGATGCTGCTGAAGGTGTCGGCACTGTAGCTGATGTCGGCAAACTCATCGTCAAATAGCTGATTGAGCAGGGCCGCGTGGACCGTGGCAAACAGCGGCGCGTGACGGCTGTCCATACTCATGCGGTAGTCCTCGTTTTCCCACGTCAGCAGCCAATCACGGACCTCAGCCAGCACTGCATCTTCGATCTCCAGCGCAGCGAAATAAGGCATCAGCTCGACAGCGGGCATCACTTTGTCGTCCATCAGGATGCGCTGGAAGCTGTCAATGCTGTGCGGGGCACCTGCTTCCAGCAGTGCGACGATGCGCTCGCCGCGGTAGCCTTCTGCCCACACCGTGCCGAAGCTCACGTTGACCGGCTGGCCGTATTCTGCTTCCATGGCGGCTTCCAGGTCCGGGTAATATGCCAGCGGCACGACCGGCTGGTTGGCGCTGTGGATATAACCGCGTTCTGGGTTCAGGGCGCGCGGCAGCAGATCGCTGGGCACGAAGCCGAGCCACTCATGCGCGTCGGTGGTGCCGTCCAGGGGCAGAATGCCGTCATTAGAGGCTGGGCGCACGGGGAACAGGCCGGGCGTCTGGTAGCCAATGTTGCCTTCGACGTCGGCGTAGACCAGGTTTTGCGCGGGACCCGCAAAGATGGCTGCCGCAGCGCGGAATTCCGTCCAAGTCGTGGCGCGGTTCATGCCGAAGAGGGCGCGCATGGTGTCCTGGGGCACAATACCCGTCCAACGGATCGCCAGCGGGTCCTCATTGTTGAAGCCGCTGAGCTGGCCGTCGTCGTCGGGCAGGTTGTCGTTGAGGATGGGGCCGAAGTGCGTCTCGCGCACCTGGATCGTCACTGGTGGCAGGCCGTTCCCGAAGCGAATCTCTTCTTCGTGTACGGTCATATCGACCCATTCGTCATTGTAGCGGTATTGCAGCGGGTTCTCCGGGTTGACCTCAATGCGGTAGAAGTCCATCACGTCCCAGCCCACGTTTGTGAAGCCCCAGCCCAAGTGTGCGTTATGACCGATGACGATGCCGGGGAAGGGCGTCAGGGCAAAGCCGCGCACGTCATAGGGGCATTCGTCACTGACGGGCTGGCAGTGCAGGCCGATTTCATACCAGATCGAGGGGAGCTGGATGCCCAGGTGCGGGTCATTGGCGAAAAGCGGCATCCCGGTCTCGGTCAGGTCCCCGCTGACGACCCAGCTGTTGCTGCCGATGCCCTCCCCCTGACCGAAGACGAAGGTCGTGCCTGGCATCACGCCGCCGGCAAAGGCCACGTCATCGCCAGTGAGTCCAGCACGGGCCAACAGCGAGTCCAGCACGGCGGCGTCGCCTTCTGCCTCGTCCGTATCGTCCGTATCGCTGTCGTCGTCGGACTCGTCCGTGTTGGCATTATCCGCGTCTGCGACCGGTACGCCCAGCGACTCCGGCCCTAGGGGCAGCTCCTCAGCACTGAGGATGGTGGGCTTGGCGTCGTAATCGAAAGCCGGGAAAAAGTCGTTAAACATCGTTTCGCCCACTGCTTCGACCAGCTCAGCGCGCAGACGGTCCACACCACCACCGCCCAGGTCCCAGGCCATTACCTTCTGCCACACTACGGTGTCGGCGGTGGTCCAGGGGCGGATGTCAATGTTGACACCAGTGAGTCCCAGCAGGCGGTATTCCAGGGCCAGGTCGTCAGCGGGGCGGTTGGTGATGTAAGCGTTCACACCATCCGCGAAAGCCTGCATCAAAGCGATGGTGTCGTCGTCGTAGACCTCGGCCAAGTCGCGCTCAGCGGCGCGCCGCCAGCCCACACTGCGAATGAAGATGTCGCTGCCCATCAAGGCGTCGTTCTGCCCGGTGAGTTCTTGCAGACGGCCATCGCCGGTGGCGCGGTAGAACTCCATCTGCCACCAGCGATCCTGCGCGTGCGTGTAGCCCTGGGCAAAGAAGAGGTCGTAGCTATTTTCGGCGTAGATGTGGGGCACACCCCACGCATCGCGGATGACTTCGACTGGCGCGTTGAGTCCGGTTACGGTGAGGGTGCCTGCGTGTTGCGGCAGCGGGCCATTCACGGTGTCATTGTAGAGAAAAGCCCCCACAGCCCCCGCGATCACCAGCAGCAGCAGCAGCAGCACAAAAAGACGGCGGATCCATTTCATCGTGAGTTCTCCTAAGAAGTATTATTACAACACTTTCTTTACCAGCAAAGTGCACCGTTTGTACCCTATGCGCTGGCGTGATGCAAATGAGGGTTCGGTGGTTTGAGCGGGTCATCGTGGACCCGGATGGAAATGTCATCCTGGCCAACAAAAAGGCCATTCATCAGAATGGCCAAAGTGAGAACCTGAGTTCGAGTCAAACCCGGTTATGTACCCCTCACCGGATTTCCCTCGACCGTCCACTTCCGCCCAACGCCTCAGATTTTCCCCTCAAATGGGCATTTCCTCAGCGTAGACATCTCTTGCACTTCTCAAACCGAATAGGTGCCGACGATCGCGCTGCTGTTCGTGCTGCGTCGTGACGTGGCTTTGACGGTGGACTGACGAGGAACGTGCTCGATCAGCCCACCTTGAAGCACCGCCGCGGAGGAGGACGGCGCTCCCATCAAGCATAGCATGGGTTCGGCCTCCCGTGGTTTCGCGGCACAAATCGTTCATCTGCTTAGCGCGGAGGTTTGAGAAGTGACTCTCATTTACGCAATGACCAACCACAAAGGGGGTGTGGGCAAGTCCACATCCGCCACGAACATCGCCTTTGGCCTGACCGGATTACTCCGTCGCGCCGGGGCGAGCAACCACCGGGTGCTGCTGATCGACACCGACTCGCAGGCGCACGCCACCCTCGTGACCACGGGCCGCAAGGATTTCGGCGCGACGGACAGTCTGTACACCGTGCTCATGGCCGACCGTCAGCACGCGGCGCAGGCCCTGGCCGATGTGATCGTGACATCGCATTGGGACGACGATCTGCACATGCTGCCCGCCTCACCCTTGCTGGAAGCCGCCGAATGCGAGATGACCGGGACTGCCGGTGCGCCCTACCGCCGCCGCTTGGCGCGGGATGCGCCTGCCCACTGAGGCAGAATGGGAGTACGCCGCACGCGGGCCGGATGAGTTGACTTACCCCTAGGGGGATGACTTCGTGAGCGGCTACGCCAACATCAGCAACACTTGTCTATTCAAGCTCTGGGCTTCAGATACTGTTCAATCTCGACACCGGTACGGACTGTGATGGGCCTTATCTCTCCCACAAGCTCTCTGGCTTCAGGGATTACCAGGCTCCACCACAGGTCATATTTTACCGCACCTCCAACATACAAGGGGTTTGGGGTGAGGGCTGGGTTCGCCAACAGGGTCTGATCCGCCTCTCAGCCACCCGACTCGCCGCTGCCGACCGCCGCCAGGCGCATCGTGTCTAAGGCCATCAGCCCGGTCAGGCTGTGTACGCCGTGGCCGCGCGTCCAGGCCACCGGTGAGGTCCAGTCGTGCGCGTAGAACGAGGTCATGTGCACCGCGTCTGGACCCAGGCCGCGCCCTGGGAGAGTCCCGGCGATCAAGTCGAAGTCCCACAGCGGCAGCCGGTATTCCTCGGCTAGGCGGCGCATGATGGCGTTATTGGGGCTGTGCGGGCCGTCGAAGCGGTCGGCCTTGGTGCCGATCAAGGGGATCACGCCCTGCGCCAGGCTGAACTCGATCACCGCGCGCAGGCTGTCCTCGAAGTACTGCGGCACGCCTTTGTCGTTGGACCCCAGCCGCACGATCAGCACGCTGGGATTGTGCAGCCGGAACTCGCAGGCGAGCATGGTCTCGGCGGGGGCACAGGGCGGGCGTGGTGCCCACATCGGGTCCATCACCGACCAGGAATGCAGCGCCACCCGCACTGCCACGCTGTCCCGCGCGAAAGAGCCGCGGTAGTGCTCGACGGTAGGCTGCAAATAAGCGTAGTCGCCCAGGACGTAGGGGCCGCTGTCGAAGCGGTCCATGAAGTGTGGGTTTTCGATGGTGCTGTCGCCGGTCTTGCTAAAGGCGCGCGGATTGCGTCCCAGTGCCTGGCCGCGTGCGTAAATCTCACGGACGTGGGCGGCCACGTGGGGCGGCATCACGATGAGTTGATCGATGGGGATGCCGCGCAGGGTCAGCGGCGGCGCGGGGGCGGCGGCTGGTTCCGGCAGGGTAGGGGGCAGCGGCATGATCGCAGCACTCTGAGCCAAGGACTGCCCACCGGTGACCCCCGGAATCACCAAGCCCTGCCCGACCTGGATGCGCGTCACGTCGGCGAGCTGGTTGGCGGCGGCCATGGCCTCAATGCTGACGCCGTAGCGCGTGGCGATGCGGTAGAGCGTTTCGCCCTGCGTCACGACGTGGATGACGGGGGGCGGCGGCTGTGTGGCGGCGGGCGCTGCTGCGGTGTGGGGGGGTGGCGCTGTTG
>CAYWGJ010000096.1:5283-11129 GCA_964457835.1 uncultured Anaerolineaceae bacterium | reverse complement strand
GGCGGCTTGGGGCGCACTCAGGCGCGTGGGGGCAGCGCTGGGCCGGTTGGGGGCCTGCGGCGTAGACCGGTCCATGACGAAGTGACGCAGCAGTTTGTAAATCTGGTTGGACGGGATTTGCTCGGTGTGCTGGGCCTGGACGTTCTCGCCCGACGTAGTAAACGGCCCAACGTGCGTCGCGTAGTCCAGCGCGTACACCGAACTCACCGGCACCACCTGGTCGTGATCGCCCAGGTAGAAGGCGTCCAGGATGTAGTCGAAGAGGGCGTCGTCGCTTTCGTTGTAGTTGTAATCGCCCGGCAGCGACACGTAGCGCGTGTTGGCATTAGGCGAGTCGAAGAAGTTGTAGCCGGTCATGTACACCCGCGTGAGCTGATAAGCGGCGGGGTTGTCGCGCAGGAAGCGGACGTAGAGGCGGGTAATGGGAGCGGGCAGCTTCCAGGCGATGATGCCGGTCACGCCGATGATGGTGTCGGCCAGTTGGCTGCCGGCGTTGGGCGTGCCGATCTGCATCAGGGTGTGGATGGCGTCGCTGCTGCGGGCCACATGCCGCGAGTCCAGGCCGCCTTTGCTGTGCGACACGATGCTGACTTCATCGGCCCCCCAGCGCGCTTTCATGTCCTCGATCTTGTTGTTGATCTTGACCGCATTGGTCTGGATGCTCTCCAGGGCGAAGGCCCCGACGCTGAGATCGATGGTGTCCACCGACATGCCCTGCTTGCCCAGCTTCTTGGCCCACACGATGCCCCAGCCATCCGCCGGGGACCCCTGCGCGAAGGGGTTGGGGTTGATGCCGTGCACGAAGAGCACCGGGCGCGCCGCCTCGATGGTGACCATCACCCAGTCCACCGCCGTACACCAGGTGTCAGAACTGCTCCAGGTGTCGATCTGCACGGTGATGGTGTTCACCGCCGGGGTGAGGGTGCCACCGTTGCCGGGGTCCGGGGCGAAGTTGAGCCACTCCACCGGGATTTCAAACTGGTTGAGCTTCCACACGTCGGTGAATCCCGTGAGGTATTCCCCAGGGACCGCGTTGCCGTTGACCAGCAGGCGGTCGCGCTCCGGGGTAAAACCAGACGCACCGGCGTAGTCCACGTCATAGGCGGGCAGCACCAGCTTGGCGGTGGGGGCCAGCAGCCCCTTCTTGACCAGCTTCTCCACGTCGCCCAGGTGGCGGTCGATCTCCAGCTCAATCGTCATGGTCCCCCCAGGACGATCGGAGCGGAACAGGCAGCTCGTGTCCAAATCGGGGCCTTCGTTGACGACGAACACGCTGTCGGACTCTGGCAGCGGTTCAATGCCGGAGCTGGTGCCGTTGGCGTTGGGAACCAGCGTAAAACCCTGGTCGGGGGTGGCGGTGTCTTGGGCTGTCGCGCTGAAGCCAAAGCTCAGCAGCAGCAGCAAGACCATCACAAGCATAACATTGCGCAAAATTTGGGTCATTTCGATGAGATCTCCTCCAAAGAAACGAAAGGGTTGCACAGCCTTTGTGCACTTTATAGTATATAGCCATGCAGCGATCAGCAAAGAGAAGTATGCGAATTCTCAATCTTGCGATTCGTAAAACAACCTTAACTTTATGTATTTTTTACAATGTTGAGGATACCGCCCGCCGCGCCCTTAGTCGCCCTCGGCGCTGGGATCAAAGCCCTCACCGGCGAAGGGTTCCGGGCTGACGGGCGGCGGGCCGGGCAGGTCGGCCAGGTTCGCCAGCAGTTGATTGCTCTTGCCAATGGGGAAGGGGTCCAAGCCACCGGACCCCGCCCCCATCATCCGCTTAATGGCGAGGATTTCCTGCGTGGTGACCTGTGCCATGGTGCCCAGCTCGTTGTCGTTCTGATGCGTGCCAAAGGCGCGATGAAAGGCGATGCGCTGGAACTGCACGCTCGCCATGTTGGCCACGACCAGGGCGTTGGGGTTGTAGCCGTGTGGCAGCATGTCCTTCTGGCGGATCAGCAGCAGCGTCAAGCTCAGCACACCCACACCGGCCCACTGCACCAGCGTGAGCTGTTCGCCCAGCACGATATAGGCCAGCGTCAGTGCCACAGCAATCTCGGCAATGGCTAGGATCGCCGTCTGCATACCGCCCATAAACTTGACCCCTGCAAACATCGCCAAACGCGACAGCATGGTCGTCACGCCTAAGATGAAAATCGGCGCGGCGGCAGCGCTCACCACGGCAGGCGTCATCGGCTCCCCAACCGCCAGCCAGACCATCGTCACGACCACGCCCATCGTCGTCAGGATGTAGAGGGTGGCGGTGTACGACGGCATCTCGTACAGCACGTACTGGCTGAGGATCACCGTGCCGGCGAACATCAGCGCGCTGCCCAGCATCAGGCCCACACCGGTCCAGTCGATGCCGCCGCCGCCCGCGCCGCCCGTCAGCAGCACCAGTGCCACCAGGGCCAGTCCTACCCGCAGCAGCGTCCGCGCGTCCGGCTTCTGCCCACCGACGTGCGACAGCAGCACGGCGAAAGCCAAATACAGGCCGTTGAGAAGCTGTACCATGCCCGCATCCAGGGTAGACAGACCGCCGTAGTAAAACAGCGAGCCGATGCCGTTGATCGCGCCGATCACCACACAGCCCATCAAGCCCGCCGGGTAGATGTAGATGTAGCGCCGCAGAAACACCGCATAGATCAACCACAGCAGGCCCACTGCCACCAGGGTACGAATGGCTGCCACGGTGAAAGAATCCGCGCCGGCATTAATCGCCAACTTGCCGAAGATAGGCGCAACGCCCAGGAACAGCGGCGTCGCCAGGGCAGCTAACACACCGCTGACGGGCCGACGTTGTGCGGAGGATGTGGGGAACGGGTTCTGCATAATCACTTACCTCGTGACTTTTGCGGTGGGTGTACGCACTCAAATACTGCTGCCTGCGGGCGTCGGGCGGGTGCCGCGCGGCGGCTGTTGGGGCAGCGACACATGGAAGGTGCTGCCGGGCAGTTTCTGCTCGTCGCGGCCTGTGCTCTCCACCCAGATATGCCCGCTGTGGGCATCGACAATCCCTTTGCAGATCGCCAAGCCCAGGCCCAGCCCGCCGCCTTTGTAGGCCGTCTTGCTGGTGCTGTGCAGGCTCAGGTCGTTGGTGGTGAAGAAGCGGTCGAAGATACGCGCCTGCTGCTCGCGGTCAATGCCAATGCCGCTGTCAGCCACGCTGAAGGTAAAGCGCCCATCGCGCACGCCTGCCCCCAGGGTGATGCTGCCGCCGTCCGGCGTGTACTTCAGCGCGTTGCTGAAGAGGTTGCTCAGCAGCAGGTAGATCAGCTCACCATCGCCTTGCAGCACGCCCTGCCAGGCCGCCGCGTTAAAGTGAACCGTGATGCGCCGGTCGTTGAGTGCAGCTTGGTAGGCATGGACCGTTTTCTCCGCGATGTACTGCATATTGATAGGCGACATGTTCAGTTCCAGGCGGTTGGTCATGATGCGGCCAATGGTGACGATCTCGCCAATGATGCGCTGCATCCGGGTGATCGCTTCAGCCATGCCGTCAAACAGCGCGTGGACTTCCATGTCTTGCCCACGCAGGCGGCTGAGCGCGGTGTTGTCGTCCAGCAGGCGGCTGTAGCCATACAGCAGCGTCAGCGGGGTACGCAGTTCATGGGCGGTCAGCTCAATGAAGCTGTCCTTCACTTTGTCCAGCTCGCGCAGCGATTCGTTGGCGTGTTGCAGCTCGCGGATTTGCCGCTCCAGGCGGGCAACGGTCTCATGCGTGTAAGTGGCGCGTGCCGATTCCATCAGCGTGGGGTCAAAGCTGTCGCGGCCCCCCGCCAGATAATAGCGGGCGCGTTCGCCCAAGTGCTCCACGGCGATGGGCTTAGTGATGTAGCCATTGATGCCCGCCGCAAAGGCCATCTGCCACTCTTTGCCGCCCTGGGCCTGGGCCGTCAACGCGACGATAGGCGTGTGGGCAAAGCGCGGGTCCAGGCGCAGCGTGGTGGCGATCTCCTGCCCGTTGAGGTCCGGCAGGTTGATGTCGGTGAGCACTAGGTCCGGCACGTAGGCGCGGGCCAAGTCCACGCCTTCTAAGCCGGTGGCGGCCACCAGCACGTTGAAGCCTTCGGCTAACAGCGCACGCTCCACCAGGCGGCGGCTGGCGGGGTCATCTTCGATGTAGAGAATGGTGTGAATAGCGTCGCTCACGTTCGTGTCCCTTGTTTGGGCATTGCCCCAATGACCGAGTCCTTAACTCGCATATCACAAGGGTACCACGAAACGCACGTTGGCATATGGACATTGGCCCAGGGCGTTCTTAACGCTTTATGCGCTCTCAGCGTGCCGTAGGTGTGAAGCGCAGCGCAGCGGCCATGGCGTCCAGCGTGGGCCGCAGGTCCTGCACCGTGCGCGTCTGCCCAATGACCACCAACAGCAAATAACGCGACTCGCCCAGCTCCAGGATAATGGACATCTGCACCGTGCCCAGTTGGGGGTCGGTATCCCACACACGCAGCGACTCACGTCCACCCAGGTTCAGCCGCTCACGCTCAGCCCCCGGCGAGGCCGCCGTAAGGCCATCAGCCAGCGACTCCAACGTCGCCGACTCGCTGAGGCCCTGCAAATCGACCAGGTTCACCAGCCCAGTGATGAGTCCCGGCTGAATGCCGCCGCTGGTATCCACGGCGCTGATGTCGTCGGTGTTGAAGAAAGCGAGCTGGCCGAAGGCGTCCAGGGCGGTCCAGTCCGCCGGGTGCCGCAGCGTCACCAAGCCGGAGGGGGTGTTGTAGGGGGTTTCGGCGTCCAGGGGCAGCGGCCCGCCCGGTGTGCAAGCCGCCAGCCCCAAGCTGAGCAGCATCAGCAGCAGAATCACGACGCGGCGCATGGTCTAGGCCCCACCTACCGTCGTGGTCTGGGCCAGGTCCGGGCGGCGGGTGTGATAGTCCGTGGCCCCCTGGAAAGCGTGCGCGGCGCGCAAGAGCTGCGCTTCACCGAAGGCCGGGCCGATGAGCTGTACGCCGATGGGCAGCCCGGCGCTGTCGAAGCCTGCCGGTACGCTGATGCCGCACACCCCCGCCAGGCTCGCGCTGAGCGTCATCACGTCGGCCAGGTACATTTGCAGCGGGTCACTGACGTTCTCGCCGATCTTGAAGGCCGTGGTGGGTGCCACCGGTGTCACCAGCAGGTCCACGTCCTGGAAGGCGCTGTCGTAATCCCCCTTGATGAGCGTGCGCACCTGGGATGCCTTGCCGTAGAAGGCGTCGTAATAGCCCGCGCTGAGGGCGTAGGTCCCCAGCATGATGCGCCGCTTGACCTCCGCGCCGAAGCCTTGACCGCGTGTGGCCCGGTAGCTGTCCCACATGTCGCCTTTGTCGATTAGGGTGCCGAAGCGGATGCCGTCGAAGCGGGCCAGATTGCTGCTGGCCTCGGAGGTGGCGATGAGGTAGTAGACGGGCAGGCTGTACTTGGTGTGCGGCAGGCTGACCGGCTGTGTGCTGGCCCCCAGCGCTTCAAATTGGGCGATGGCGGCTGTCACGGCGGCCTGTACTTCGGCGTCGATGCCTTCGCCGTAGAACTCTTCCGGGATGCCCAGCTTCAGTCCGTCTAAGCGTCCGCCGCCTTCGTTGATGGCGGCCAGGTAGTCCGGCACTTCGGCGTCCATACTGGTGGAGTCGCGCGGGTCGTGCCCAGCCATGACTTGCAGCAGACGGGCGGCGTCCTCGGCGGTCTGGGTCATGGGGCCGGGCGTATCCAGCGAAGAGCCGAAGGCGATCAGGCCATAGCGCGATACACGGCCATAGCTGGGCTTCAGCGCGGTGACGTTGCAGAAAGCGCCGGGCAGGCGGATGCTGCCACCGGTGTCGGTGCCCAGGGTGCCCGCGGCCATCCCCGCCGCCACTGCTGCC
>CAYWGJ010000096.1:0-5273 GCA_964457835.1 uncultured Anaerolineaceae bacterium | reverse complement strand
GATGAAGAAGCCGCTGTTCTCCGTGGAGGACCCCATGGCGAACTCGTCCATGTTCAGCTTGCCCAGCAGCACCATCCCGGCGTCGATCAGCTTTTGCACCGACGTAGCGTTGAAGATGGGCACGTAGCCCTTCAGGATTTTGCTGGCACAGGTCGTCTCAATATCCTGGGTGCTCAGCACGTCCTTGATCGCCAGCGGTACGCCCAGCAGGGGCTTGTCGGCGGCCTGACCGTCTGCGCGGGCTTGATCGGCGGCGGCGGCATCGGCCAGCGCGCGCTCCGGCGTGACGGTGATGTAGGCTTGGATCGTGGCGTCGTATTGGGTGATGCGGTCGAGGTAGGCGCGGGTGATGTCCACGGACGTTAGCTCTCCGCTGTCCATCTTCGCCAGCATCGCGCTGATGCTCAGGGTCGTCAGGTCTGACATGGGGGGAGTCCTCACACAGTGCGTTCAGTTCTCGCGCGGCAGATTATAACACACAAACGGCCTGTGCTGCGGTATACTAACAGCCTTTGTCAATGCAGCTACAGGATAAAACGCAATGGACCTCGTCTACGTAGGCGTCGGGGGGTTCTTCGGCGCGGTGACACGGCATCTGGCCGCCACGCGCGCGCTGACCTGGCTGGTGGCCGTCACCGGCTGGAGCTTTCCGTTTGGTACGCTGTTTGTAAATATCACCGGTTCGCTGCTGCTGGGGGCCTTTCTGCGCTGGTCGGTGGGCCGCCTGGAAACCGGGGATGAGCTGCTGCTGCTGGTGGGCACGGGTTTCTTAGGGGCCTACACCACCTACTCCACCTTTGCCGTAGAAAGCGTTACGATGCTGCGCAGCGGGGCTTTAGGGTCGGCGGCGCTGTACATTGTCGGGATGCTGACGGCTTGCCTAGCGGCAGCGGGGCTGGGCTATGGCCTAGCGGCGGCGGTGTTCCGCTGAGGCCCCGCCATGCAAGGGTGGGCACTTGTGCGCTATAATAGAGTCATAATCTGGCCGACGAGACATCTCATGAGTGATATGCCCAACACCCCAGCCGAGGACCCAGAACACAGCGTCGATCGCCCGCCGCGCCGCCCGGACATCACCGAGCCGCCCGTGGTGCTCAACCCAGACAAACCCCAGCCGCAGGCCATCAAACGCGCCATTGACGTCATCGCCCGCGGGGCCATCGTGGACAGTGTGCTGCCGCCCGATGAGCAGCGCGCTGTCAGCCCACGCACGCCCTGGCTGCTGGAACAGTTCTTCGCCGGGGACATCGACCTAGACGCGGAGCTGGCCGCCCGCAATCCCAACCTACCGCTGATGTCCGTGGTCAAGTTCCAGAAACTGGGCAGCAGCAAACGCGGCGTGGCCGGCTTCGCCGTACAGGACGGCAGCGCCCAGGCCATCTTCGACGTGGACGGGCCGCAGGGCGTGATGCAGATGGCCTACACCCTGGGGGCCATGATGACCATGCGCTTTGTGGTCTACGACGTCAGCATCAGCGACCGCCGCCGCTGGCTGGAGCTGATGCGCCGCCCTGAAGGGGGCATCGCCTTCCTGTGGGGGCCGCAGCGCTGGGAAAGTGATTACCTCATCTGTGTCGTCAAGCGCTACTTCACCAACCTCTACGCCTTTTCACCGCACAGCATCGAGGCCGCCATCCGCCTGACGCCAGAGGTGACCGAAAAGCTGCTCAACTGGCTGGAAAAGCAGTGGGACCTGCCCGCCGACGCCGACGACGCGAGCATCAACCCCGACCTGCTGACCTGGTAAGCGCGGCAGCCGCCAGACGGCCATTGACATCCCAACCCCACGAAGGAGAACGGCCATGAACGGCCCTTCAGACCTGGCGGCACTGCGCGGCGAACCCAGCTACGTCTGGCGCGCCGGGCAGGAACGCCGCCTACAGATGATCGCCCGCTGGGCACAGCTCAGCGATGCCCGTGTGCTGGACGTAGGCTGTGGCGTGGGCATGTACACGGGTGCCTTTATCCAGCGCTACACGCCCCATGTGCACGGCCTGGAATACGAGCTGCCGCGCGCCATCGACGCCCGTGCCACGACACAGCACGTCGTCAGTGCCGCCGCCGAGCACCTGCCTTATCCCAGCGACACCTTCGACACCCTGCTGTCGCACGAAACGCTGGAGCATGTGCAGGACGACCGCGCCGCCGCGCGCGAGATGCTGCGCGTGCTGAAGGTCGGCGGGCGGGCGGTGATCTTCGTGCCCAACCGCTGGTACCCCTACGAGACGCACGGGCACTACCGGCACGGCCAGTATCACTTTGGCAACACACCGCTGATCAACTACCTGCCGGACCGCTGGCGGGATCAACTAGCGCCGCATGTGCGGGCTTACACCAAGCGGGGCCTGCGCCGCCTTTTCGACGGCCTGCCGGCGCGGTTTGTACATCACCGGCGCATCTACGGCGGCTATGACAACATCATCGCGCGGCTGGGGACACCGGCCCGGCTGCTGCGCGACTTCCTGTACCGGTGGGAAGGCACACCCCTGGACACCTACGGCCTGTCGCATCTGCTGATCGTGGAGAAGAGCGCCGCGCCGCCGCACTGAGACCCCGTGCCATTTGTCAGGTTAGAGTCATGACACTCTACGGTATACAATCGAGTCATACAGGCGTATGATGTGTGAGGATTGAATTGTGAATTTTTTCACAGGAGGTCAACACCATGGCAACACTCACTACCGCATACGTCGGCGACATGCTCTTTGAAACCGCCATCGGCAAGCACAAAATCCAGTTCGACGTACCCAGCGGCATGGGCGGCGACAACCGCGCTCCCACCCCGCCGGAGGTCTTCATCGCGTCGCTGGGGTCTTGCGTGGCCGCGTTCGTCGTGCAGTTCTGCATCAAGCACGAGATCAACACCGACGGCATGTCCGTAGATGTGAGCTACGAGAAGGCCAGCAACCCCACCCGCCTCACCGACATCAAGGTGAAGGTGAACCTGCCCAACGGCACCTGTAAGCAGCGCGCCAAGGCCCTACAGCGCGTGGCGGAACACTGCCCGGTCCACGAGACGATTGAAAGCATCGAGCACGTCGAGATCGTCGTGGCCGACCGTGATGCCCTGGCCCTGGAAGCCCAGCCCGCACCCTAGGCCCCGCTGACCTGACAACCCGATACCGACCGCACGCGCCTACCTGATGACCGGGTGGGCGCGTGGTTTACCTCATTTGTGAAATTTGTCACGAGAAAGATGTGTCACCCCTCATTTCACAGGCCCCGCACATGAGCGTATGCTGAAAGTAGCAGTGTTCTTCAAGACGTTCAACTTACGGAGGCATCCATGCCCACCATCACCACTTTCTACAAGGACGACATGCTGTTTGAAACGCAGTTGGGCAACCACACCCTGCGCATTGACGTACCCGCCGGCATGGGCGGCAGCAACCGCGGCCCTACCCCGCCGGAACTTTTCATCGCTTCGCTGGGGTCCTGCGTTGGCGCGTTCGTGGCCCAGTACTGCACCAAGCACGACATCAACACCGACGGCATGACTGTTGACGTGGACTTCGATAAGGCCAGCAACCCCACCCGCCTGGTCAACATCAAGGTCAAGGTGAACATGCCCAACGACTCCTGCCATGATCGCGAGGCTGCTATCCAGCGCGTGGCCGAGCACTGCCCGGTCCATGAGACCATCGAAACGGTGGAGGGCATCAACATCGAGATTCACGACAAGGAATCGATGCAGGCATAACGCCGCACGCCCGGTACAAGGCCAGCCGCCTTTCCGCCACAAGCGATGTGCCCCACCCGCCGCCCCCGGTCATGGACTGAGGGCGGCTTGATTAGGGCGCTGTCCCGAACTGCCCCAGGTCAAGCGCTGTGGTCGGGCCGTCCGGCGGTAGAAAGACGAGGTTGGCGTTGTTGTCGCCATCGTAGTGTCCCATCTCCACACGGAAGGGCTGCACGCGGGGCCTGAAGCGCAGGCGATGCACATGCAGGTCCCCCACCGCCCACAGCGGCCCCGGCACCACCGCCCCACCGATGATCTGTACCCGCGCGCCGGCGGCGTCGAACAGGTGCAGGAAGGGGCCATAGCTGCGCTGCGGCACCTCCACGCCGACAGCATCCACGCGCCACACGCTGTACAGTGCATAGCGGCCCCGCGGCAGCGCGGTCACCTGCCAATCCACCAGGGTTAAGCCCTGCTGGCTGGGCACCGGCGGCACCGTCCCACTCAGCGGATACGTGGCAGCGGGCATCAGGCGCGCCACCAACAGCCGCGCGTCGGGCAGGTCCAGCCAGGTGAGCGTCTCAAGGCCCGCGGGCAGCGGCGCACCGGGCGCATCCAGGTTCTGACCATAAGGCAGCACGTCTACGTAGAGGGCACCGTCGCGCGGCACATAATTGAAGCGCGGCGCGCGCGTGTCCGTGCTGACGGGAAACAGCGTCCCGGCAAAGCTGTTGATGATCCAGCCTTCCGCCTCGGCGTAGACCAGGCCGCCCGACGGCAGCCCCTCGCGGACCTGCTGGCCCAGCCGCAGCCCGACGCCCACCGGCAGCGCGTACAGGTCCTGGGCCGCCGGCGTGACAGCCGTCTGCTGATAATAGCGCGCGCTGTTGACGCTCATCAGCGCACCGTAAGGCAGCAGCAGCGCAGCGGCGGTCAGCGCACCCACCCGCCATTGATGCGGACGCAGCAGAGCCGTCACCCCCCAGGCCGCCAGCAGACTGCCCGCCGGGACCCCCATCAGTTGGTAGAAGGTGTGCACCGGGCTGCTGGTGTAGCTCATCGCTAGAATGGGCAGGCCGCCCCACAGCAGCAGGATGAGGGCGGCATCCGCGTGAGGCACGGCCTCTGTACCGCGCAGCCGCCGCGCGATGGCCCCCAGCGCCAGCCCCACCCCGCCGATCAAAGCCAGCAGCAGCAGACCGTGCGCCACTTGAGTCAAGGCATGGCGCAGCGCCCAATCTTGCACCGGGGCGCTTAAGCCGCGCGCGGTCTCGTATTCACCGCCGGTGACCAGGCGCACCGCCGCCCAAAATGCCTCATCCGACCAGGCCGACGCGCCGCCGCCGAAGTCATCCAGACGCGCGCTGACCTGCTCCCATTGGCTCAGCAGGCCCAGCGCGTAAAGCGCACTCAGCCCAACGAAGACCGATCCGCCCAGCAGCACACCCCGCAGCGGCACGCGCCGCCGGTAGATCACCCCCAAGGCCAGCAGCGGCACAATCACGAAAAACGCCAGCAGATACGTGTGGGCCAGCACCGCCGCCGCGATCAGTGTCAGCGCGGTACGGCGCACCGGATGCCGCGCGCGGCCCAG
>CAYWGJ010000095.1:0-11537 GCA_964457835.1 uncultured Anaerolineaceae bacterium | reverse complement strand
ACCTGTCCACGCAGCACCAGCCCGCTGAGCCAGTCCGCGCTGACGCGCCGCCACAGGTCGTGCCGCGCCGGGATACTGAGGAAAGCGCGGGTGTCGTCGTTGAAACCAGCCGTGTTGTAGATGCCGGCGGTCTCGGTGACGGCCTCCAAGTAGCGCCGCATTCCGTTGGGGCTGTCGTGGAACCACCAGGGCGGCCCCAGCAGCAGCGCCGAATAGTGCCCGGCCAGCGGGGCCAGCTCTCGGCTGTAAGCGCTTTCGTCCAGCGTGAAGAGGATCAGCCGGAAGCGCGGGTCGTCCCCGTAGGCGTTGAGCAGGGGGCGCAGGTTGCGCGTGAACTCGGTGCGCACCGGGATGTCCGCGCCTTTGTCCGGGCCGAAGGCGGCGTGCAGCGCTGCGTTGTGGTTGCGGTAGGACCCGACGTGGAGCTGCATCACCAGGCCGTCCTCGGCGCTCATGCGGGCCATCTCCATCAGCATGTGCCCAGTGAAGCGTGCGGCGTCGTCGGGGCTGGCCTGCGCGCGCAATGCCCGCTGAAAGATCGCCTCTGCCTCGAAGTCGTCCAAGCGGGCGGTGAAGGGCGTCAGGGCGGCGTGATCGGTGGCGACGGCCCCCATGGCTTTGAAGGCCCTGCGCCGGGCTTCCAGGGCCTGGATGTACGCCGCGTAGTTGGTGATCTCCCGGCCTGTGATGTCGCCCAGGTGCTGCACGGACTCGCGCCAGCCGGGGCGGTCGATCTGGGTCACGGCGTCCGGGCGGAAGGTGGGGATCACGCGGCCCGCCCAGCCGCTGTCGCGGATCGCCTGATGCGCGTGCAGCGCAGTCTCGGCGGCGTCGGTGGTCGCCAGCACGTCGATTTTGAAGCGGGCGTAGAGCTGGCGTGGCGTGAAGTCGGGCGCGTCTAGGGCGGCCTGTACTGCGTCGTAGATGGCATCGGCGGAGTCGGCGTGCAGGGGGGCGTCGATGCCGAAGACTTCCCGCAGCGACTCGCGCATCCACAGGCCGGTGGGCGTGCCGCGAAACAGGTACCCGTGTTCGGCCACGGTCCGCCAGATGGCGCGGTGATCGGTCTCGACCGGGGCCGGGCTGTCATCCACGTGGGGGATGCCCAGCGCCTCCAGCGGGACGCCCTGCGAGTAGAGCATCCGAAGCAGATAGTGATCCGGGATGACGAAGAGGTCTACAGGGGAGCCAAAGCGGGTGTCGTCGGTGGCGAAGAGGGCTGGGTCTACGTGGCCGTGCGGGCTGATGAGGGGCAGGTCGGCGGCGGCCTGGTAGATGGCGTGGGCTAGGCCGGGGTCCGGCGGGTGCTGGAAAGTGCGCAGGTCGTGGGCGTCATCAGGGAGCATGAGCGGTCCTGGGTGCTGTGCGTCGGTCGTATGCAGGGATTATAACGCAGACAGGGCTTTTGCCAGCATCCCGGCAGCGGCATATAATGCCCCTATGTGACCACAGCCATCAGTCAGGGGTCCTGCCATGAGCGATGCACCCATTACCGAAGTCATCCCCATCTACACCGATGCCGATGGCCGGATGCGTGTCAGCGGCACGCGGGTGCTGCTGGACCTGATCGTGCGCGCCTATCAGCAGGGGCACACGCCCGAACAGATCATCCAGATGTACACCACGCTGAAGCTGGACAAGGTGTACTTGGCCATCGGTTATTACCTGCGTCACCGCGAGGCGGTCGATGCCTATGTTCAGCGCATGGAGGCGGAAGGCGAGCGGCTGCGGCGCGAATGGGAAGCGCAGCATCCGCCCACAGTCACCCGTGCGGAACTGCTGGCGCGTTTGCAAGCCAAACGGGACCGCGCCGAATGAGGTTTCTCG
The DNA here is from genome assembly GCA_964457835.1 of uncultured Anaerolineaceae bacterium. Classification (GTDB taxonomy): domain Bacteria; phylum Chloroflexota; class Anaerolineae; order Aggregatilineales; family Phototrophicaceae; genus CAYWGJ01. The sequence continues at coordinate 9,710 of CAYWGJ010000095.1, read as the reverse complement.
CTGACGAGAACTTCGATAACACTGTTTTGCGGGGTGTTTGGCGGCGCATCCCGGATGCCAGTTTCACCCGTGTGCAGGATACCGACATTTACGGTGCGGATGATCCGCGCGTGCTGGAATACGCTGCCGATAATGGTTACATTATTCTGACTCATGGTGTGAACACGATGCGTGGCTACTTCTATGAGCGCATGTGCGCTGGTCTACCCCTGCCCGGTTTGTTCCTTGTCCGTGACCAAATCCCGATAGGGGCCGTGGTGGATGCCTTAGAACTCATCATCCTTGCCAGCGATGAGTCCGAGTGGATCGGCAAAACGACGTACATCCCCTTCTGACCTCTCTCTGTTGCCAGCTTGTGCCCAGCGGCATATAATGCCCCTATGTGACCACAGCCATCAGTCAGGGGTCCTGCCATGAGCATGGAAGACATCGCTGCCCGCATGAAGGCGGCTAAAAAGAAGAAAGATATCAAAAAGGGCGCGTCGCAAGCCCCCTTTGACCCGGCAGAGAGCTACCGCCTGCGCGCCAAGATGCTGGGCGTGCTCATCCGCGACGCGCGCAGCCACGCCGACCGCAGCGTGGATGACTGCGCCCGCCTGCTGGAAATCTCCCCGCAGACCTTCGAATCCTGGGAATACGGCGACTCCTTCCCCAGCCTGCCCCAGCTCGAACTGCTGGCCGCTTACCTGGACGTGCCGGTCAGCCATTTCTGGGGTATGAAGACCCTCAGCAAGGGCGAAAGCACGCGGCGCAGCTCCCAAGCGGCTTTCATCGCGCTGCGCCAGCGCATGATCGGCGCGCTGATGCGGCAGTATCGCGAGGAAGCTGGCCTGGACCTGGACGCCCTGTCCGCCGAGACGCACTTGTCCGCTGCGACCCTGGCCGCCTACGAGCTGGGCGAACAGCCCATCCCGGTGCACGAGCTGGCTGTGATTGCGGCGGCGCTCAAGCAGAGCATGAACGTCTTCATGGAGGCCGACAGTCAGATCGGCGAAATGCTGGCGAACTTGCAAGCCTGGCAGCACTTCAACGACCTGCCGCCCGACCTGCGCGCCTTTGCCGCCAACCCGCTGAACATCGGCTTTATTGAGATCGCGCTGGCCTTCAGCCAGATGGAAAACGAGCGCCTGAAGCGTATCGCCGTCAGTATGCTGGACATCACTGGTTACTAAGACAAAGCAAGGACCCACCATGCCGATCTACGACATCACCCGCCGCTTGAGTCCCGCAGTGGCCGTGTGGCCGGGGGATACCCCCTTCGCCCTGGACTTCAAGGCCCGCCGCGCCAACGGCGACAGTGTGAACCTGACCACGCTCACAGTCAGCGCGCACACCGGCACCCACATCGACGCGCACTTCCACTATGACGACGACGGCCTGCGCACCGCTGAGATGCCGCTGGAACCCTTCATGGGGCCGTGCACGGTGGTCAGCGTGGACAAAGCCGACGGCCCACTGACGCCAGACGACTTCCCCGGCCTGGACTTCAGCCGCGTGCAGCGCCTGTTGATCCACAGCCCCAGCAGCACGCGCAGCGACGACGAGTGGCGCGACGCCTTCCCGTATCCCAGCCCGGCCCTGATCGACGCGCTGGCGGCGGGTGGGGCGGTGCTCATCGGTGTGGACTCGCCCTCTGTGGATGCCTTCGACAGCAAAGACATGCCCGGTCATCAGGCGGTGAATCAGCACGGCCTGGTCATCCTGGAGAACGTGAACCTGAACGGCATCCCGGATGGTGAGTACGAACTGATCGCGCTGCCGCTGAAGATCGACGGCGGCTGCGGCTCCCCGGTGCGGGCCGTGCTGCGGACAGTGTAAAGACGACCCAGGAGCGTACCCCCCATGACCGCAGCGCGCAGCAGCGAACTCAGCATCCAGCAGCAGATGCTCCGGCGGCGGCTGCCCGTCGTGGTCGTGGTGATCGTCACCGTCAGCATCGCCATGGTGGTGCGCATGATCGCGTTTCAGGCCCCGCAGGACCCGCGCGTGGCCGCCTATTTGCAGAGCGTGCGCGACGCCAACTACGGCCAAGTCACCCAGCGCACCAGCCCGCGCGGCCTCATCTATGACCGCAGCGGCCAGCCCTTGGCGGTGAACACCCTGCAATACCGCATCGGCATCAGCCCCAACTTGATTTCCGTGCCGGAGACCGCCATCCAAGACTTGTCCGTGATCCTGGGCCTGGACCCGCTGGCCGTGCGTGAAATCGTCACTTCGGACGCACCCTACGTGCTGCTGGACGCTGATGCTGCCCCCGACGTGTGGCGGCAGATCGACGCCATAGAGACCAACCGCATCGCCCTCCGCGCCGAGCAGATTCCGCGCCGCTACTACCCGCAGGGCAGCCTGGCAGGCCCGGTGATCGGCTTTGTGGCCGGCGGCGCGGAGGACTTGCGCGGTTACAACGGTGTCGAAGGCTTCTACCAGGAGCTGCTCACCGGCCAGACGCGCAGCGAGGAAGTCAGCGCGCTGCCCTTCGACTTGCCCGAAGCCGAGGGCCTGCTGGAACGCGGCGCGGACCTGGTGCTGACTCTGGACCGCGACGTGCAGTTCCTCATCGAAGAAGAGTTGGCGCAGGCGGTGATATCCACCGGGGCCATCGGCGGCACGGTCATCGTGATGAACCCGCGCACGGGCGACATCCTCGGTATGGCCTCGTACCCGACCTTCGACCCCAACAACATCCCGCTCAATGACGAGAACCTGCTGGGTAACCCGGCCATCCGCGATGCCTACGAACCCGGTTCCGTCTTCAAAGTGATTACCGCCGCCGCCGCCCTGGATGAGGGCGTCATCACGCCGGACTGGACCTACAATGACGACGGCGTGTATCAAGTGGGCGACGAGATCATCAACAACTGGGATGACCAGGCTTACGGCGTGGTGGACGTGACGAGCCTGCTAGTCGAGTCGCTGAACGTGGGGGCGGCCACCCTCGCGGTGGATGAACTGGGCCGCGAGACTTTCTATCGGCGCATCCGGGCATTTGGCATCGGCGAGCGGACGCGCGTGGACATGGAAGGCGAGCAGGCCGGTATCCTGCGCCTGCCTGGTGATGAGTTCTGGAGCGAGAGTGACCTAGCCACCAACAGCTTCGGCCAAGGCTTAGCCACCACGCCGCTGCAAATGCTCAACGCGGTCAACGCCATCGCCAACGGCGGCCTGTTGATGCAGCCGCGGATGGTGTCGCAAGTGGTGCGCGGCACCCAGGTTACGAACCTGGACACGGTGGTCGTGCGCCGCGTCATCAGCCCGGACACCGCGCGTATCGTCACTGACATGATGGTGCAGGTGGTCGAAACCGGCCTGGACGACGCCGCCGCGCTGCCCGGCTACAGCATCGCGGGCAAGACCGGCACCGCCCAGATTTTTACCCCCGTGGGGCCGATGCCCAACCGCTTCAACATGACCTTCATCGGTTTCCTGCCCGCCGACGACCCGCAGATCAGCGTGCTGGTGCTGCTGCGCGAGCCGACCAGCGGCCAGTTCGCCAGCCAGACCGCCGCGCCAGTTTTCCGCCGATTGGTGGAGCGCCTGGTGCTGAAGCTGGAGATTCCCAGTGATGCCCAACGCCAGCAGATTGCAGCGGCGGGCGGGGTCGTGGGGCAGATCAAACGCTGAGCATGAACATCGTCTGAGACTTTATACACTTCACCCCATTTTCCGCAAATTGGACTACCATGGAGCATCGCGCCTGGTTTACCATGGATGACGTAAGGATTGCTATCGCCTGCACACAGGATCGTCTATGTCTGCTGAATTCATCGCGGAACGTCGTCAACGTTCCGACCACCGCAGCGCGTTTCGTTTCATCGTGTCGCACGTCCGGCGCTACCCGCTGATTGCCATCACGCTGCTGATCGGGGCCTTCAGCAATGCAGCGCTGGCGGCGGCGGTGCCGTATTTCATCGGCTTGGCCTTCACCGAGGTCAGCGCTAACCCCACCCAGAGTGGCCTGGCTTTCGCCGGCCGCATGGGCTTGGCGATCATCGCCGCGCAGACCCTGCGCGGCATCTTGCAGTTGATGCGCAACTTCTCCTCAGAGCTGTACGGCCAGCGCATCGAGCGTGACGTGCGCGACGAACTCTATGCTTCGCTGCTGGGGAAGAGTATGCGCTTCCACGACATGCAGCCCGTCGGCGAGATCATGGCGCGCGTGACTAACGACGTGCGCGAGATGAACCTGATGATGAACCCCGGCATCAACCTGATTATCGGGTCGGGGATGTTCCTGCTGCTGCCGCTGGTATCCGCGCCTTTGATTGCGCCGCCGCTGGTGCTGGTGCCGGCCTTGTTTGTCGTGCTGCATGTGATCGTGCAGGTGCGCTTCGTGCGGCAGCTTCACCCCATCGCACAGCAAGTGCGCGCTGCCTTCGGGCGCATGAACGCCCGCCTGGCGGAATCGCTGGACGGCTTGCAGGTGGTCAAGGGCGCAGCGCAGGAAACGCAAGAGGTGCACTACTTCGACGACCTGGCCGACGAGGTGCGCGACCGCTTTATCCAGCAGGGCAGCATTGAGGCGCGCTACTTCAGCAACCTGCTGCTGCCCCTGGCGCTGATGCTGAGCCTGCTGCACAGCATCATCCTGTACCAGCAGGGCGTCATTGACGTGGGCGACATCGTGGCCTTTAACGGCATCGTGGCCTTGTTCGGCTTCCCGGTGTTTACCTCGCTGACCTCGCTGTCGCGCATGGCCCTGGGCTATGCCGGTGCCGAGCGCATTCTGAATATCATCACCACCCGCACCGACCTGGACCAGAATGCCGCCGGGCACAGCGCCAGGATCGCGGGCGAAATCCGCTTTGAGGATGTGTGCTTCGGCTACAGCGCGCAGCGCCCGGTGCTGCACGACGTCAGCTTTACCGTCAAGCCGGGGCAGACGGTTGCCATTGTCGGGCAGACTGGCGCGGGCAAGTCCACCGTGACCAAACTGATTAACCGCACCTACGACACTGGCAAAGGCCGTATCACCATTGATGGCGTAGACGTGCGCGACTGGAAGCTGGAGTCGCTGCGCAGCCAGATCAGCATCATTGAGCAGGACATCTTCCTGTTTAGCCGCAGCATTGCGGACAACATCGCCTATGGCCGCCCCAATGCCCCGCGTGAACTCATCGAGTCGGCGGCGCACAAAGCCCAGGCACACGACTTCATCAGCGGCTTTGACGAAGGCTATGAGACGATCATCGGGCAGCGCGGCGTGACGCTCAGCGGCGGCCAGCGTCAGCGTTTGAGCATCGCCCGCGCCTTCCTGACTGATCCGCCTATCCTCATCTTGGACGACAGCACCAGTGCCATTGACAGCGCCACCGAGGACAAGATTCAGCGCGCCATCTACGCCGCCGCCGAGGGCCGCACCACCCTCTTGATTACGCACCGCCTGTCACAAATCCGCTGGGCGGACCATATCGTCGTGCTGCGCAACGGGCATGTGGCCGCGCAAGGCAGCCATGAAGAACTGCTGGAGTCGTCCGAGGCGTACCGGCGCATCTTCGCCCGCTACGATGACGCCGCAACACCGGCTGATGCATCCGCAACACCGGCTGAGAAAGGGAGTTAAACGCGCATGGTTGCCATGTTCCGCGGCCTGGACGAAGATAAGTACGACCGCAGTTACACCGACGCGCAGTTGATCCGCCGTATTGCCAGCTATTTCGGGCAGTATCGGCGGCAGTTTATCATCGTGGTGACGGGCTTCGCGGCGATCTCGCTGGTGCAGTCACTTCAGCCCATCCTCATCGCGCAGGCCGTGGACCAGCTCTCACTGAACGACCCCATCTACTTGGTGCTCAGCGGCACGCCCATCGCGCGCGATCTAGCCGACTTTGCGCTGCTGCGCGGGGTCAGCCTGCCGGACAGCGTGGTGCTCATCATGGTGGCGCTGCTGGCCTCGGCCTTTTTCTATTACGTGGTGAACTGGGTGCGGCGTTACTTCGCGGCGGTGGTGATCGGCAATGTGGTCGCCAACCTGCGTAAGGACGCTTTTGCCGCCGCTGTAGACCGCGACCTAGCCTTCTACGACAAGAATAAATCCGGCAAGATCGTCAGCCGCATCACCACAGATACGCAAGAATTCGGCGAGGTAACGCTGATCGCCACAGACGTGATCGCGCAGCTCATCAGCGTGATTGTGCTTTTCATCGCACTGCTGACGGCCTCGGTGCCGCTGACGCTGCTGTTGATCTTGACCATGCCGATGATCGTAGGGGCGGCGCTGGGCTTTCGGCGGATGGCGCGCTTTGTCACGCGGCAAGGCTCGCGCGCTATGGCAAATGTTAATGACAACATTCAGGAAAGTGTCACCGGCATCAGCGTTGCGAAAAACTTCCGCCGCGAAGCCATGATGTACAGCGAGTTTGACCGCATCAACCGCGACTCGTATCGGATCAACCTGCTGCGCGGCGGCGTGCTGGCGCTGGTCTTCCCGGTGCTGAACATCCTGGCGGGCTTCGCCATTGCGCTGATCCTGTACGCGGGGGCGGGTGCGGTCGTCGGTGGAGTCATCGGCGTGGGCGCGTGGTTCCTGTTCATCCAGGGCGTGGACCGTTTCTGGTTCCCCTTCATCAACCTGGCCGCGTTTTGGAGCCAGTTCCAGCAGGCGCTCAGCAGTACCGAGCGCATCTTCGCCTTGATCGACACTGAGAATACCATCGTCCAGCACGACACGCAGCCCGCCGGGACGCTGGCCGGGCACATCACGTTTGATCGCGTGGACTTCGGCTATGAGGACGGCACGCGCGTGCTGACGGGCTTCAACCTGGACATCAAGCCTGGGGAGAACGTGGCCTTCGTCGGGCACACGGGCGCGGGCAAGAGTACGATTGCTAAGCTGATCACGCGCTTCTACGAGTTCCAGAGCGGGCAGATCCGCGTTGACGGCCAGGACATCCGCGCCTTTGACTTACAGAGTTACCGAGGCCGTTTAGGGATCGTGCCACAGCAGCCCTTCTTGTTCAGCGGCACGATTATCGACAACATCCGCTACAGTCGCCCCGACGCCAGCGACGAAGAAATCGCCGAGATCGCCAACAGCATCGGCAAGGGCGAATGGCTGGAAACGCTGCCCGACGGCCTGTACAGCGACGTGGGCGAACGCGGCGCGCGCCTGAGCATGGGCCAGCGTCAGCTTGTGAGCCTGGTGCGCGTGCTGCTGCAAAAGCCGTCTATCTTCATCCTGGACGAAGCCACCGCCAGCATTGACCCCTTCACCGAGACGCAAATCCAGGAAGCGCTGGATATGATCCTGGCGCAGGCTACGTCAATCTTGATCGCGCACCGCCTGAGCACCGTGCGCAGCGCCGACCGGATCATCGTGCTGCGGCAGGGGGCCATCATTGAGCAGGGCAGCCACGAACAGCTCATGCAGCAGGGCGGCCACTACGCGGAACTCTACGACACCTACTTCCGCCATCAGTCGCTGAGCTACATTGAAAATGCGCGCACAGAACTGCTGAAGTCGGCAGGGGATTAAGGCGCTGCGGTGGGCGGCATAGCCTTGTCGTCCACCCTCGGTTGGGGTACCATTCAAAAAGTTTTCAATAGCTTGTAACCTAAGAAGAAAAGAGGACCTTACTTATGGTGGATGCGACACTTGAACAGCAGACCACAAACGGCGCGGAGTCGGTGGTGTGGGACCTGTCCGTGTTTTACAGCGGCTTGGACGACCCGGCCATCAACACGGACGCCCAACGCGTGCTGGCGATGGCCGACGCCTTTGCCGACAAGTACCGGGGCCGCGTCGCCACGCTCAGCGCTGCGGAACTGAAGGCGCTCATCGAAGAGATGCTGGCTATCTACGACCTGCGGGGGCGTTTGCAGTCCTTCGCCAGCCTCAGCTTCAGCACGGACACGGCCAACCCCCAGGTCGGCGCGCTGATCCAGCGCATCACGGAGCTGAACGCCCAGATCAGCCAGAAGCTGGTGTTCTACGAGCTGGAATGGAACGCCATGGACGCCGCCGCTGCGCAGGCCCTGATGGACGCGCCCGAACTGGCCGAGTACCGCTTCAGCCTGGAATCGCAGCGGCGCTTTAAGCCCTACCAGCTCAGCGAGATTGAAGAACAGCTCGGCATGGCGAAGAACGTTACCGGGCGGGCGGCCTGGGTGCGCTTCTTTACCCAGCTCAGCAGCACTATGCGCTTTGACTTCGACGGCCAGCCGCTCAACCAGTCGCAAATCCTGGTGAAGACCCGCGACCCGGACCGTGACGTGCGCCGCCGCGCCGCCGACGCCGTGACGGCTGGGTTGAAGTCGCGCATCATGGAGCTGACCTATATCTTCAACGTGCTGGCTGCGGACAAGGCCGACGACGACAAGCGGCGCGGCTATGAGAGCTGGGTGGCTTCGCGCAATGTGCAGAACCTGGCCCCTACGCCAGTTGTGGACGCGCTGGTGAACACGGTCACGGCCAATTACGGGCTGGTGGCGCGCCACTATCACCTGAAGCGTGCCCTGCTGGGCCTGGACGAGCTGACCGACTACGACCGCTATGCCCCGCTGGTGATCGACCGCGAAGAGCGCCGCTATGCCTGGACTGAAGCGCGCGAGATCGTCACGCAGGCCTTTGGCGCCTTCAGCCCGCAGATGGCCGAAGTCGCGGACAAGTTCTTCGATCAGAACTGGATTCACGCGGCTATGCTGCCCAACAAGCGCGGCGGGGCTTTCGCCAGCCCGACCGTGCCGAGTGCGCACCCCTTCGTCTTCGTCAATTACCAGGGCACCGCTGATAACGTGTCCACGCTGGCGCATGAGCTGGGCCACGGCCTGCACATGTACCTCAGCGGGCAGGCGACCGGTTGGCAGGGCCTGTACACGCCGCTGACCACCGCGGAGATGGCCTCGGTGTTTGCGGAGATGGTCGTGTTTCAGGACCTGATGAAGCGTGAGCCAGACCCCGCCGCGCGCTTGGCGATGCTAGTGGAGAAGGTCGAGGCTACCTTTGCCACCGTCTTCCGCCAGACGAGCATGAACCGCTTCGAGCACGCCTTCCACACCGCACGCCGCGAGCAGGGCGAGCTGACCACCGAGCAGTTCAACACGATGTGGTTGGACACCCAGCGTGCCGTGTTCGGCGACAGCGTGACCCTGCGCGAGGACTACGGCTACTGGTGGAGCTACGTACCGCACTTCCTGCACACGCCCGGCTACGTCTACGCCTATGCCTTTGGCGAACTGCTGGTGCTGGCGCTGTATAAGCTCTACGACGAGCGCGGCGAGGCCTTCGTGCCGCAGTACATCGACGTGCTGAAGGCCGGCGGCAGTGATTATCCCGATCGCATCCTGGCGAAGGTGGGCGTGGACCTGAACGACCCCGGCTTCTGGCAGAAGGGCATTGACGCCATCGCCGAGCTGGTAGCCCAGGAAGAAGCCCTGGCCCGTGAGGTCTTCCCGGAGAAATTCTAAACGCGATGTCTGATCACGACGACCCGCGCGATGCGGTGCCAGAGGTCCCGGAAGACGCTCTGGCACCCTACACCTATCTGTGGAGCGGCCCCGACAAGCGTCACTGGGTGCTGCTCAGCGACGACGAAAGCCGCCAGCGCGGCGACGTGACCATCTATCACGTCAAGCGCTGGCGTGTGCTGCACATCGACGACGCGGCGCTGCACGCGGCGGTCGTGGCGCGGATGCGTGCGGAAGGTGCGCCTACCCTCAGCGATGAGGACCTCTTCGGCAAGTGTTTCGGGCGACTGGGTAAAAAGGAAAGTTGC
>CAYWGJ010000094.1:10555-11543 GCA_964457835.1 uncultured Anaerolineaceae bacterium | reverse complement strand
CAAGCTGGACCTGCACCGCCGCGACTTCACCATCAACACGCTGGCCGTGCAGCTCAGCCCGGCGGCGGTGGCCGGGCGCGTGCTGGACTTCTACGGCGGCCTGCATGACCTGGAGCAGGGCACTATCCGCGTGCTGCACAGCCTCAGCTTTGTGGACGACCCCACGCGTGTGATCCGGGCGATGCGCTTCAAGTACCGCTTGGGCTTCCGGATTGAGGCGCGCACGGCGGAACTGATCGCTACCGCACACCCGATGCTGGGCCGCATCACGGGCGAGCGCATCCGCAACGAGCTGACCCTGCTGCTGCGTGAACCCCAGCCAGAGCGCGCCCTGCTGGAGCTGCAAGCCCTGGGTGTCCTGGAGGCGATTCACCCAGCCTTCCGTGTAGACCAGCGTATCGAGTCCGCCTTCCAAACGGCGCGCGCGGTCGATACTGCCTGGCTGGGCGGCGGTCTCGACGACATCGCTGAGCTGTACTGGTACCTCATCTTTGCCGTGGCTGAGGTGCCGCCGGACGACATCGCCGGCTTGTGCACGCGTCTGCTGCTGGGCAATACCACCACGGAGAATATCCAGCAGGCGCTGGCCTTGGTGCAGCAGCCCGGCCCATTGACCGACCCGGACGCGCGCCCCAGCCAGATCACGGCTCGGCTGGACGGCCTGCACGCACTGACCCTCTTCACCGCCTGGGTGCTGGGCGACTCAAGGCTGCGTGCCCGCCTGGAACGCTTCAAGCGCGACTGGGAGCCGCTTCAGCCGCACGCCAACGGCCACACCCTGCGTCAGCGCGGCCTGGAACCCGGCCCGCACTACCGTGTCATCCTGGACCGACTGCGCGCCGCCTGGCTGGACGGCGGGATCGCCAGCCCGGACGCGGAGTCCGCTTTGCTGGACCAGCTCATCGCCGCATACACCCAACCGGACGATTGATCGACATCACGAAAGGACCCTTTTCCATGACCCTGACCCCCGGCCAACTGGCCGCCC
>CAYWGJ010000094.1:0-10545 GCA_964457835.1 uncultured Anaerolineaceae bacterium | reverse complement strand
GCCCTGATCGACCACACCCTGCTCAAACCCGCTGCCACCCGCGCCCAGATCGAAACCCTGTGCGCCGAGGCCATCCGCTTCGGCTTCGCGTCGGTGTGCGTCAACGGCGTGTACGTGCCGCTGGTGGCCCAGCTCCTGGCGGATACCCCGGTGAAGACCTGCGCCGTGGTCGGCTTTCCGCTGGGGGCCATGGCCCCGGACGCCAAAGCCGCCGAAGCCCAGCTCGCGCTCCAGCAGGGCGCACAGGAAATCGACATGGTGCTGCACGTCGGCGCGCTGAAAGACGAGGCCATCAGCGAGCTGCATCACGACATCAGCGGCGTGGTGGCGGAGTGTCAGATTCACGGGGCCGTCAGTAAGGTGATCCTAGAGACGGCGCTGCTGGACGAGCGCGAGAAAGTCGTGGCCTGCAAGGTGGCCCAGGATGCAGGCGCGGATTTCGTCAAGACGAGCACGGGCTTCGGCGGCGGCGGCGCGACCGTGGCCGACGTGCGCCTGATGCGTGCCACCGTCGGCCCGGACATGGGCGTCAAGGCATCCGGGGGGGTGCGCAGCCTAGCTGATGCCCTAGCGCTGATCGACGCCGGGGCGACACGCATCGGGGCCAGCGCAGGCGTGGCAATCATGGGCGAAATGTTAAGTGAAGGTTTGTCTGATGAGGCGGGTGATAACCCGGCTTCCGATTACTGATGCGGCCTGCGTCGTTTACTCGGTATCTGGCGTGGCATCTGGTGGGTAGCGCTGCGCCCACTCCGCACAGATGTTTTCGCGTAGGCCCTCGGCGTGGCTGGCGGTCATGACGACGCGAATCCGGGCGGCGTACTGCGGGTGTTCCCGTTGATACGAAGCGATCAGCAGCCGTGTGAACAGGTCGGGGCCGATGATGAGGATTTTGTTTTCAGGGTGGCACAAGCGCGTCATAATCTCATGCAGGTGCGCCACGCCGCCCGAGTCGATGCTGTCGGACTCGCGCATGTCGACCAGCACCAGCAGCGGCTTGTCGCAGCCCGCCGTCCAGCGCTGCTGAATATGGCCGCTGTCATAGCCAGCCTTAAGCATGTCGTTCCAGGTCCAGCCCTGGCTCAGCGTCCAGCGGATAACGCGGCAGTCGCTATCTTCCTCAGTGATGGTGATGGACATCTCTACCTTTTGCACACCAATGTACGTTTATACTTACATGCTCATAGTATACACTGAATTGTGCTTTGTTGTCGTAAAGGAATCTAAAATCAGTTGTAATAATTGTCTTAGGTACTGTGGGGTGGCACACGGGCAAAGTCTAGCAAAGTCTAAGGTAAGGGCGGCGTGGGGCTGGTACACTAGGCTGCATGGATTCGCGTACACACAGGGGACCAATGACCCATGGATTCACATCAGCGTATCGGCGGCTCACAGTTCGTGTTCGGCCCGCCTCCGGGCGGTTTTGGCGCGAAGTTCTACCGGGATGGACAGGGCGGCATCGTCGGCAAGGTGACGGTGGATGACAGCAAGATGGGGCCGCCCGGCCACGTCCACGGTGGGGCGCTGGCGGCCTTGGTCGATGAAGTGATGGGCGCGGCGGCCTGGACCACCGGGCTGCGCGTGCTGGCCGTGAACCTGAACATCAACCTGCGCCAGGCCGTACCGCTGCACGTCGAGGTGCAGCTTCGGGGGCGTGTGGACCGGCAAGAGGGCCGCAAGGTCTTCACCGTAGGCCAGCTCTTCCTGCCGGATGGCACGGTGGCGGTGGAGGGCAGCGGCATCTTCGTGCAGGCCCCGCACACCCTGGTCGGCGATGAAGAAGCGCACAACCCCTTCCTGACCTTGGAAGGGGACGACTAAGCGGTCAGTGCGCTTAATGCTTCAAGCGGCGGATGACCGTCAGTACGCGGCCCTGGACTTGGCAGTCGCGCGCCTGCACAATGATCGGCTCCATGGTGGGGTGCGCGGGTTGCAGCCGGATGCTGCCATCGCCCAGTGGATAGAAGTACTTCAGCGTGGTCTCGTTGGTGTCGGACAGCCACACGGCCACCATATCGCCGCGCGTGGCGGTCTCGCGGCGTTCCAGCAGGATGATGTCGCCTTGCTGGATCATGGCATCGATCATGGAGTCCCCTTCGACGCGCAGCGCGAAGACACGCGACGGGTCCACGCCGCTGAGGATGGAGGGCGTCACCTCGACGCTTTCGTACTCGTCAGGGTAGGCTTCGGTTTCCAAGGGTAGGCCGGCCACGATGCGCCCGTAAAGTGGCAGGCTGATGACCTCGGTCTTGATGCGCAGGTCCACCGGGATGGTCGGGCCGCTGACATCACTCAGGCGGCGCAGCAGGCGCAGCCCGCGCGACTTGGCCGACTGCCGCGCAATGTAGCCCAGCTCCACCAGCTTATTCAGGTTGTAGTTGACGACTGACGTGGAGCCAATATCGGTTGCTTCGCCAATTTCGCGGATGGTGGGCGGAAAGCCGTGGGTGTCCATGTAGGATTCCATGTAGCGCACGATGTTGCGCTGACGTTCGGTGAGTGGTTTTTGCTTAGCCATGGTGCAATTGCCCGTCTGTTGACAACGAATACTTGTTCTACAGTATAAACGAACGATTGTTCGGCTGTCAAATGTGGATATTAACGGAGAGGGGACAAAAGCGGGCGCACACACCGCGCATGTGCGCCCGTAGGGGCTGTTTTATGCTTTAATATCCCGACGCTGGCACTGCCAGCAGGAACATCAGCGACAAGCTCGCTACCAGGATCGGCAGTGCAATTGCCACCCGGAACAGCGGGTTGTCGGTGTTGAGGTGCATGTAGAAGATCATCACCAGCAGGGCCTTGACGACCCCGATGGCCAGCAGCAGGAAGGTCTTCAAGCCGCCGCTCATGACCTCGGCAATCAGCACCTCGGCTACGGTCAGCACGCCCAGCGCACCGAAGACCACGGTGTACACCGGGTAGGGAAAGGTGATGCCAAAGACGGTGGTCGTCTCGTCGTCGTGATGTGCGTGCGCCGGGGCCTGGCTCGCTGCCGGGACGATCTCGGCGCTGTGGGTTTCTTCCGCCATTGTGCTCTGCTCCTCTTTTGCTTTCGCTCGTGTGTCCGCGCGGTCTGCTTGCTTACACCAGGTAGATGATGGTGAAGAGCATGATCCACACAATATCGACGAAGTGCCAGTACAGGCCAAACACCTCTACGCCCACGTAGCGCTGTGAGCTGTAGTGCCCGGCGTTGGCGCGGCGGATGACCAGCAGCGCCCAGAACACGCCCACCAGTACGTGCACGCCGTGGAAGAAGGTCGGCGCGTAGAAGCGCATCCCGAAGCCGCGCAGGGCGTCGCCCTCGATGCCCAGCGTCACGCTCAGGTGGGCCAGCTCGGTGTATTCCACGTACTGCCCCAGCATGAACACCACGCCCAGCGCTGCTGTGATCCACAGCCAGCGCGCGCCGCCGGGGATGTTGTCGCGCTGAATCTGGCGCAGGCCCATCACCATCGCCCAACTGCTGGTTAGCAGAATGAAGGTGTTGGCCGTCACCAGCAGGATGCTGAGGTCTTCGTGGGCCTTCTTGACGATTTCCGGCTCGCTGAGGCGGAAGATGATGTAGCCCACGATCATGATCGTGAAAATCACGACTTCCGAGGCCAGGTAGAGCCACATGCCGAACTTATGGTTGTCGCTGCGCAGGGCTTCGGCTTTGACCTGTTCGGGGGTCAGCGCGCCCTGGCTCGGTACAATGCTTGCTTCACTCATGGTTGCATGTCCCCAGTGTGACTGTTTGTTCTGTCAAAACGTAACTAACTTTGTCCAGGTCAACTAGCGTTGCCGGGTCAACTAGCGTTGACCTAAGAACGCAGGCAGGCCGCGCAGCACACGCGCCAGCCACGCCGCTATCCGCCCGGTGATGCGTGACACGAAGACGGGGTACACCAGCGGCACGGCCAGTGCAGCGGCATTGACCACGCTCAAGCCGATGCGCACGGCGGGCGGTTCTGGGATCACCAGGCCAATCAACACGGCGTAGAACAGCACGTACAGCACGGCGAAGGCCAGCGTGAAGTTCACCAGCTTCAGGCGATACACGCCGAAGGTCAGCGCTGCGCCGAAGATCAGCGCGGCGAGGGTCAGCGTGGCTTCCTGGCCGCTGAAGCTGGGGCCGAATACCGTGTTGCGCATAAACAGGTAGATCGCCAGGAACACCAGGCCCAGCTTAGCCGCCTGGCCCACGGCCAGACCGCCGCCGCGCCCTTGAGTCAGCGCTGGTTCGGCGCTGTCCCCGGCACTCAGCATCAGCGGCGCGCCTTCCGTGCTCTTTACGGACTTGACGTTGGCCGACAGCGTAGCGAAAGCCCAGGCCAGCCCCCAGCCCACCGCCGCCAGCGACAGCAGGGTGAAGATCGTCACCGCGATAAAGGCGGCCATCTGGCTGACGACCAGCTCTTCTTCGCCCAGTGTCAGCGTGAAGTAGCCGATGGCGTTGCGGTTGGCTTCGGCTTCGTTGCTGACTGTCAGCGAGAAGCCGCCGGGCAGCAGGGCAAAGACGAAGATCGCCAGGAAGAGCACGACGGTCCAGAAGGTGATGGTCCACAGGTGGCCACCCAGGATGCGTATGGGGGTATCGTGGCTGTCGTCATCATGATGATGATGTTCCAGCTCTTCGTAGACGGCGACAATGGCACTTTCTTCGTCGACGTCCTCCGGCGGCTGAGGCACTTCATGCGCGGCCAGCTTGGGGTCCAGGCCGCCCATGCCCCACACGAAAAAGAAGGTGGACATGAAGCCAGCGAAGATCAAGCCCAGCTCCGGGTTCCACACAGGGTCCATGCTTTGCAGGCTGCGGATCAAAATCACCAGCATGACGGTGGCAAAAAAGCCCAAAATCGCCATCGGTACGGCGCGGATCAATCCAGGTTGCATAAAAAGCCGCTCCTTACGTAAGCACAGCCCTGAACCGTTCAGGGCTGGCGCTGCGTTAAATCCAATACAGCACGGTGTAGAAGATCACCCATGCCACAAACACAAAATACCACAACTTCGCGCCTGCTTCCAAATCCCAGTGATCGCGGCTGTCGTACAGGCCGCGCCGCGCCCGGCGCAGCGCCCAGCCCATGTACAGCACGCCCGCCAGCGCGTGTACGCCGTGGAAGGCGGTCATCAGGCGGAAGACGGCGTTGTAGACGTTGGCCGGGGACACGCTCTCGACGCCGTTTGCCAGCGTCAGCGTGATTTCCGGCACGGGCGGCACGGTCAGCCACTCGAAGGCCATCACGCCCACGAAGGCCAGCCCCAGCCCGACCACGGCAGTCCACAGGCTGAAGAAGGCGGGCCGGTCGTCATGGCGCATGGCGCGCACGGCCCGCGCCACCAGAACGGTGCTCAGCAGCAGGCCCAGTGTGGCGATGCTGGGCAGCACCGGGTCCAGGGGCTGTACGCCCGGCGGCGGCCAGGACGTGTAGCTGTAGCGCAACTGCCAATTGACCACCACCAGGCCGATGAAAGCCATGATCCAACTGATCTGGAAGATGGTCATGCCCGTGCGGCGGTTCTTCAGCGCCAGCTCTTCCTCGCGGGTGCGCTGCTTTTCGTAGTGCAGGCTTTCGTGTAAGTTCGGTTCAACAGCCATAAGCTAACAGTAAGTCGCTTTCGTTTAGGGTCTTGCGGGTGATGGGATGAAGCACGGCCCTCACCGCTGTGGCTTACGGCGGTGAGGGCGCGCAGATGCTGCGGTTTAGTCCCCGGCGGCAGGTTCGGCGGCGGCACCGGGCAGGGTCTTGGAGCCGTCGTCCTTGGGCACCCGGAAGGGCGTATCCAGGCGTTGGGCCATGGCGTCGATGTAGGCAGTGGCGGCTTCAGTGCCGAAACCGTAGGGATCGTCGTAGGGCACCGGGTCGCCGCGGAAGTTGTAGGGCGGCGGCGGCGAGGTGGTCATCCACTCCAGAGTCAGGGCGCGCCAGGGGTTGCTGCCAGCCACCTTGCCCCGGTAGATGCTCCACACCATGTTGTACAGGATGATGAAGGTGGACACGCCCAGCACGAAACTGGAAATGCCGATCACGATGTTCATCGTCTGGAATTCCGGCGCGTACTCCGCAACGCGGCGCGGCATCCCCTGCATCCCGGCAAAGTGCATCGGGAAGAAGGTGAGCAGGAAGCTGACGTAGGTTACGGCGAAGTGAATCTGCGCCAGGCGTTCGTTCATCATGCGGCCCGTGATCTTGGGCCACCAGTGATAGACAGCCGCGTAGATGGTGAACACCGACCCGCCGAAGAGCACGAAGTGGAAGTGGCTCACCACAAAGTAGGTGTCATGCATGTGCACGTCTACCGGCACGCTCGCCAGCATCACGCCGGTGATGCCGCCGATGACGAACATTGACAGGAAGCCCAGGCTAAACAGCATCGCGCCCGTGAAGCGAATCTTGCCGCCGTAGATGGTCCCCAGCCAGCCGAAAATCTTGATGCCGGTCGGCACCGCGATAATCATGGAGGTAATCATGAAGGGGATGCGCAGCTCCGGTTGCAGGCTGGTGAACATGTGGTGCGCCCACACCGTGAAGCCGATCAGGGCGATGCCCATGCTGCTGAGCGCGATCATCCGGTAGCCGAACACCGGCTTGCGCGAGTGCACGGACAAAATCTCGCTGAGCACACCCATGCCGGGCAGTACCATGATGTATACCGCCGGGTGGCTGTAGAACCAGAAGATGTTCTGCCACAGCAGCGCGTCACCGCCGCGCGCCGGGTCGAAGAAGGCCGTGCCCGCCACGCGGTCCAGGATCAGCAGGGTCAGCGCGCCAGCCAGGAAGGGCGTCGCCATCACCACAATGATGGACGTCGCCAGCAGCGCCCAGGCAAACAGCGGCATCTGGAACAGGCCCATGCCTTCGGGCCGCATGTTGACAATCGTCACGATGAAGTTGATCGCACCTAAAATGGAGCTGATGCCCAGCAGATGGATGGAGATGGCCCACAGGGTCTGCCCGTCCATCTGGAACAGGGTGCTCAGCGGCGGGTAGGCCGTCCAGCCGGAAGCCGGGGCACCAACCACGTAGCCCAGCATCAGGATCACACCCGCCGGTGGGATCAACCAGAAGGCGAAGGCATTCAACCAGGGGAAGGCCATGTCCTTCGCGCCCAGCATCAGCGGCAGCAGGTAATTACCGAAACCGGCGAACATCGGGATGATCCACAGGAAGATCATGATGGTGCCGTGCACGGTGAAGAGGGTGTTGTAGGCTTCACCGTCTGCCATGAAGTCCAGCGAGGGGGTCAGCAGTTCCCAGCGAATGAGCATCGCCAGGCCGCCGCCGATGATGAAGAAGAACAGTGCGATTGCCATGTACTGTACGCCGATGATCTTGTGATCGACGCTCCAGCGCAGGTACTCGCTGAACTTGGGGCGTGCGGCAGCTCGCTGCTGCCCCACCGGAATAGAAATACTTGCCATTGCGCTACCTTTCCACTTGAGTGCTGTACGCAACACCGCGCACATCTACCAACACAGGGCCTTGCTGAAGCGTGAGTCCGGGCTGACCCAGACTCACGGCCTGTTTGCGTGCTCGTCTATTCGACCGTCTACTCGAAGCCTTCGCGCGCCAGGTCCACCGCGGCCTGGATGCTGTCATTGCGCGCGCTTTCGTCATCGCCGCAGGCATTGCTGCCGTCGGCGGTCTGGGTGCACAGGTAAGCGACTACCTGAAGCAGCGACTCGTCGCTCATGCCGACGTAGTACGCGCCGCCTGCCGGGTCCCAGTTATCCGGCTGGGTGGGGGACGGGCCGAACTGCGGCATCACGCCTGCGCCGAAGCCCGGCACTAGGTAGTCATTGGGGTGGCGGATGGACGTGACCAGGTACTCAGCGACGTTTGCGTTGCCCGTCTCGGCCAGCCGACGACCGGCGGTGTCACCGATGTTTTCCAGCGTCGGACCTGTCACGCCGGCCCAGTCAATGCCGAATTCCTCATCTTGCAGGATGTGGCAGCCGGAACAGGGGTACACGTTGGAGGCCAGCTTGTCCGCACCTTGCAGGATCGGGTCGGCGGGCGGGTTGAGGATGTTCTCCACGCGGCGGTCCACAAAAGTGCTCAGCCAAGCCTGCTCGTCAGCGTAGACCTGAATGTAGCTGTACATCGCGCCATGGCCACCGCCGCACAGCTCGGTGCAGACAACGCGGTAGCGCCCTTCTTTGGTTGGGGTAAAGCGCACAGTCGTGGTGCGCCCTGCGATGAGGTCCTGCTTGATGCGCATGGTCGGCACCCAGAAGGAATGGTTCACGTCGCGGGTTTCCATTTGCAGCAGCATCGGGCGACCGACGTAAGTGTGCAGCATCGGATCGCTGAAGGTCTGCGTGGGCAGGTCGTCCAGGCGGCCCAACGGATCGGTGTAGGTGAAGTTCCAGTTGTAGCGCTGGCCCACCACTTCCACGACCAGCTCGTCGTCTTTGGGTTCTTGGATGCTGACCCACACGCTGTAGCTGTACACCACCAGGAAGAGCACGATGATGGACGGGATCACGGTCCAGATCAGCTCCAGGGTGGTATTGCCGTGAATGGTGGGGCCGTCGGCATCGTCGCCCTCCCGGCGGCGAAAGCGGATGATGCTGTATACTAGCATCCCCTGCACCAGCAGGAAGATGGCACCGCCGATGACCAGCATGAAGCGGAAGAGGCTGTCAACTTGGGCGGCCTCGCTGGAGGCCTGGACGGGGAAGACGGATGGGGTCGCCATGCCGATGATGAAGCCGCCCACGATAATCCCAACGCCTGCCAGGATCACGAAGGGGCTGATTGTAAACCCACCGGAGTTGTTTCGGCCTAGATTCATGTGCGTTATGCTCGCCTATTGTGATTCAGATACAACGACAACTTCAGATTTTCCATTTGTTAAATTCTACACAAGGGGCGGCCAACTTGCAAGCCATCCGGCCCACCATACAGCCGCAGTTAGACCTTGCTGTCAAAACTATTATGTTTGGAGTGTCATAAGTGAAGCTGTGCGGCCTACAATCGCCCTGTGCGCCCACATTATACGCCCCTTTTCATCATGGGCCAACCCTCCCCGCTATTTTCTTAGAATTGCATAAACGGCTTTCGGCTGACCCGTATCCCTCAGCGCGCTCAGGGCTTGACGATTACTTTGCCCACGCTCTGACGCGACTCGATGTGCTCAAAGGCCGCGCGCGCTTGGTCCAACGGATAGGTCGCGCCGATCACCAGTTTCAGCGTGCCCGCCTGGATCATCCCCAGCACCTGCGCCGCCGCCGCCATGATCGCCTGCGGGCGGTATTGGTAATAGGTGCCTAGAAAGTAGCCGATCACTTCACGGTTGCTGCCCAGAATTTCGACGTTGTTCAGCTTGACGACTTCACCGCTGGCCGCCCCGAAGACCACCAGCCGCCCGAAGGGAGCCAGCGCCTCACGGAAGGAGCGCAGGAAGACCTCGCCGCCCACCGATTCCAGGATGAGGTCTGCGCCGTGGCCGTCGGTCATGGCCTTGAGCTGCTCTACCCAGTCGGCGTCGGCGTCGGGGCCGTACTGGATCGCTTCGCCGCCCAGCGCGCGGATTTGGTCGCACTTGGCCGCGCTCGACGCCGTGCCGATCACGCGCGCACCCATGGATTTAGCGATCTGCACGGCGGCAGTGCCCACGCCCCCGGCTGCGGCGTGGATCAAGACGGTTTCGCCTTCCTTGAGCCGCCCGTGGTCGCTGAGGCAGTGCAGCGCCGTGACGCCGGTCACGAAGAAAGCGGCGGCCTGCTCCATGCTCATGCCCGGCGGGATGGGGGCCAGCGCCTGCGGTGCGATAGTGACGTATTCTGCCAGCGCACCGGCACCCGCCGCGCCGAACACCTGTTGACCGACCGCCCAGCCTGTGACCGACTCGCCGACAGCCTCAATGGTCCCGGCGAATTCCCGGCCCAGCACCACCGGCGGTTTGGTCGGCGCGAGGTACTTGCCTTGGCGGATCATCACGTCGGAGTAGTTCAGGCCGACAGCTTCCACCTTGATGCGGACCTGGTGCGGCTTGGGGGTTGGCACGGGCAGCTCGACAAGCTGCATCACGTCTGGCCCGCCGATTTGGGTAATCTGAACCGCTTTCATTGATGTCATAAAAAACAAGACTCGCTGTGTGCGTCCACGAAAAAAAGCGGCTTCCTCACTTTAGGGAAGCCACTTTTCATTGTAGCGCAAAACGGACAGACTGTCCGGCAATGCTGAGCACACACTCAGCTTAAAGCGGACGGTTAAAGTGGACGGGCACTCCCCTGCACTCAGGCGCGACGCGTTTCTACCAGGTCAACAGCCGCCAGCAGGCCCTCCAGCGCCGCCAGCAGATCGCCCTTGAGGTGCAGGCGGATGGCGCGGCGCGCGTGAGTGTCCAGGGCTTCCCAGTCCCCGGCGGCCTGGGCCGCGTTCAGGGTGCCGAAGCGGTAGGGCGCTTCCGGCACGTCGGCGTCTTCAGCGGGGTCGTGCGTCAGCTGAATGAAGATGCCGGTGTTCGGCCCGCCCTTGTGCAGCTGACCGGTGCTGTGCAGGTAACGCGGCCCAAAGCCCAGAGTCACGGCGCGACGCGTGGCATGAC
>CAYWGJ010000093.1:0-11760 GCA_964457835.1 uncultured Anaerolineaceae bacterium | reverse complement strand
GCGGCGCGTCGTGGCTGCCCAGCACATAGTTCGGCCAGCCCCCTGGCGGGATCGCGCCATCGTACTCGTCCACCAGCGCGCGCAGTGCAGCAGCGTGCAGCGGTGTCGTCTTGGTCCAGTCGAAGCCGCCGATGAGCATAAAGTTGAAGGGCAGGTGGAACTCGTCCAGGTTTTCGCCGTAGTATTTCATCAGTTCAGGCAGCGGCAGCCAAATCTCGCCGACAGCAACGGTGTCCCCGCCTTCGTCCACCACCGCGCGGATGTCCTGCATCACGGCATGGATGCCCGCGTAGTTGAAGGCGTAAACCTGCTGCTGGTTGGCGAACTGGTCAGCTTCACCGCGCTGGTCGTCCTGGCTGCCTGTGGGCTGATCGGGCAGGTCGGGGTGTTTCCAGATCATGTACACCACGTCCATGCGGAAGCCGTCTACGCCGCGATCCAGCCAGAAGCGCAGGACGTCTAGCATGGCGGCCTTGACGTCCGGGTTGCGCCAGTTGAGGTCGGGCTGCTTGGGGTCAAATTGATGGAAGTAGTACTGCTGGCGGGTTTCGTCCCAGGTCCAGGCCGGGCCGCCGAAGACGCTGCCCCAGTTATTGGGCAGGCTGCCGTCCGGCTTGGGATCGCGCCAGTAATACCAGTCCGCTTTGGGGTTGTCCCGGTTGGCGCGCGACTCGATGAACCAAGCGTGCTCATCAGAGCTGTGGTTGGGCACGTAGTCGATGATGACCTTGATGCCGCGCGCGTGAGCTGCGTGCAGCAGCTCGTCGAAAGTGTCCAGGTCGCCGAAGAGCGGGTCTACGTCGCAGTAGTCGCTCACGTCATAGCCGAAGTCGGCCATGGGGGACTTGAAAAAGGGGCTGAGCCACACGGCATCCACGCCTAATTCGGCTAGGTAGTCCAGGCGCTGGATGACGCCGCGCAGGTCGCCCACGCCGTCGCCATCGCTGTCCTGAAAGCTGCGCGGGTAAATTTGATAGATGATGCCACGCTGCCACCATTTTAATGCGGAGGTCTCGCTCATGCGCCTGCCAACCTTTGCGTTTTTAGTGGGTACGCATCGCATTGTACCCTTGACGGCTCAACCCGGAAACGGCGACTCGTTCAGAATGCCAACCAGGATCAGCAGTGGCACGCCGATGCAGCACAGCGCTTGCAGCACGATTCCGCCAAACGACAAGAAATTCCAGATGGCCACGATGATGTTCCACAACCCGCCAATGATGCCCAGGCACAGGCCCAGGATGCCGCCGGTGTTTTCAGCCATGCCTTGCAGTCCGCCGGGCGGCGGCGGCTGAGGCGTCAGGGTTGGAATGGGTGTCAGCGTGACCGTTGGTGCTGCGCTAGGCGGGGCGGTCCCTAATGCGGTGGCCGTCAGACGGGCGTCAATCGTGGCGTTGAGGTTCGGCGTGGGGGCGGCCTCCGTCAGCCGAGCGGCCACCCCCGCGTCCACTGTGAGCGCAACCTCCGCTTCGCTGAGGGGGACAGCGGGCGGCTGCTGGGTCAACAGGGCGTAGACCACCAGCGCCACCATCCCGATCACGGTCAGCAGACTGAGGGCGCGAATGGCCTGGGAAAAACGCTCACGGTTCATCATGACTTTAGTCCTCTAGTGTGCTCAGATCGCCTTCCGGCTGACCCATGGCGCGCGCCTTCAGCACGCGGCGCATGATCTTGCCGGAGCGGGTCTTAGGCAGCTTCTCGACGAACTCAATCTGTGTGGGTGTGGCAATCGGTCCCACCTCATGCTTGACGTGTGCCTTCAGCTTTTCGACCAGTGCGTCACTGGGGTCCGCGCCTTCCACCAGGATGCAATAGGCGTAGATCACGCTGCCGCGCACTTCGTCCGGTACACCGATCACAGCGGCCTCGGCCACGTCCGGGTAGCTCACCAAGCCGGACTCGATCTCAGCGGTACCCAGGCGGTAGCCGCTGACCTTAATCACGTCGTCAATGCGGCCAATGATCCAGATGTAGCCGTCTTCGTCACGCCGCGCGGAGTCCCCGGCCAGGTACCAGCCCTGCTTGGCGTAGTAGCTCCAGTACTGAGAGACATAGCGCTCAGGATCACCCCACACGGTGCGCAGCATGGACGGCCACGGCGTCTTGATGACCAGGCGTCCGTCTTCGTTGACACCTACGGGGTCGCCCTCTTCGTTTACGATGTCTACGACGATGCCAGGGAAGGGCCGCGTGGCGCTGCCCGGCTTCAGACCGACGACAGGCAGCGGGGTAATCATGAAGCCGCCGGTTTCGGTCTGCCACCAGGTGTCCATGATCGGGCAGCGTTCCCCACCGATAACGCGGTGATACCATTTCCAGGCTTCGGGGTTAATCGGTTCGCCGACGCTCCCCAACAGACGTAGGCTGCTCAGATCGTGCTTGGCGGGGTGTTCTTCGCCGAAGCGCATCAGGCCGCGGATGGCTGTCGGCGCGGTGTAGAGCACGGTGACTTTGTAGTCTTCGACGATCTGCCACCAGCGGTCAGGTTCGGGGAAGGTCGGCGCGCCTTCGTAGATCACGCTGCTGACGCCCAGCAGCAGTGGCGCGTAGACGATGTAACTGTGCCCGGTGATCCAGCCGGGATCGGCGGCGCACCACCATACGTCGTCGTCTTTGAGGTCAAAGACCCATTGCAGCGTCGTGGAGGTATAGAGCTGGTAGCCCGCCTGAGTGTGCAATACGCCTTTGGGCTTGCCGGTGGTGCCGCTGGTGTAGAGGATGAAGAGCGGGTCTTCTGCGTCCATGATTTCGGTGTCGGCCTGGCCGCTGGCGTCCGCCATGAGGTCGTGCCACCACGCGTCGCGGCCTTCGGTCATGTTCACCTCATGCGCCGTGCGCTTGACTACGACGACGTGCTCCACGAAGGGCGTCTTTTCCAAGGCTTCGTCTACCACGTCCTTCAGGCGCACGATCTTACCGCGCAGCCAGGCCCCGTCACAAGTGACGACGACGCGGCTCTGGGCGTCCTGGATGCGGTCCGCCAGGGCCTGCTCGCTGAAGCCGCCGTAGACGACGCTGTGCGGTGCGCCGATCTTGGTGCAGGCCAGCATCGCGGTGACGGTTTCGATGACGCGGCCCATGTAAATCGTCACCGTGTCGCCCTTCTTGACACCTTTGCTGCGCAGCACGTTGGCGAACTTGTTCACATTGACGCTGAGTTGGGCATAAGTCCAGGTCTGGGTGTCGCCCGGCTCACCGATCCAATGATAGGCCACCTTGTCCCCACGCCCGGCCTCGATGTGGCGTTCCAGGGCGTTGAGCACCATATTCGTCTTGCCGCCGACGAACCATTTGTAGAAGGGCTTTTCGCTGTCATCCAGCACGGTGTCCCAGCGCTGATACCAGGACAGGGTCTCGGCGCGCTTAGCCCAGAACGCCACCGGGTCGCTGATGGCCTCGTCGTAGATGGCCTCGTAGTCCGGCACATGCGCATTTTGGACAATCGACTCGGGAGGATGGTAAAAGCGGGGTTCTTGTGAATTATTCATAGTAATAAAGCCTCTTAAAGCCTGACGGACAAAGGCGCGGCGGGACGGGTAGATTCCTGGGCGGCAACCCGCCGCGCCCCCTAAATTTAGCGGGAGAACAGGCTTTTGGCAAAGAACCACAGGTTAGCCGGGCGCTCTGCCAGGCGACGCATAAAGTAAGGGTACCAAGCCGCGCCGAAAGGCACGTAGACGCGCATCTTATAACCGGCGGCTGCCAGCTCCATTTGCCGCTGTCCGCGGATGCCGTACAGCATCTGGAATTCATAGCGCGATTCTGGCACGCGCTGCTGCTTGATTGTGTGTTCGGCGGCGGCGATCATCTGCTCGTCGTGTGTGGCAATGCACAGGTAAGCTGGGGTTTCAGCTTGCAAGTAGGCCGCAACGATTTCGGTATAGGCGCGGTCCACGTCAGATTTTTCCGGGAAGGCCATGTTGGGCGGCTCCAGGTACGCTCCCTTGCACAGGCGGACGTGCCCGCCCTCAGCGGCCAGTGCCTGCATGTCTTCGGCGCTGCGGTACAGGTAGGACTGAATCACCGTGCCGACGTTACTGAAGCCGTATTCATCGCGTAGGGTCCGGTAGAGGCGCAGTGTCGTGTCGGTGTAGGCGCTGCTTTCCATGTCGATGGTGACGGAGATGTCGCCGTGGTCGCGTGCTGTAGTCAGGATGTGGCGCAGGTTGGTTACGCACAGCTCCTCGCTGATGTCCAGGCCCAGGTGCGTCAGCTTCAGCGAGATGCTGGCCCGCAGCCCCTCGGCGTCAATGGCACGCAGCAGTGCCTGATAGGTATTGACCACATCCACGGTGTCCTCCGCGCTGTGGACGCTTTCGCCCAGGTAATCCAGGGTGACCAGCAGGCCCTGCGCGTTGAGCTGCCTGGCGGTTTCAACCGCTTCTTCCAGGGTTTCGCCCGCCACAAAACGCCGCGCGACGCGACGCGCCAGAAAGAAGTGGCTGACGATCCCGCGTGCCCAGCCTGCGTTAGAGAGATAAAGCAGTAATCGTTTGAGCATGTGTGCTGCCTCCGAAGTCTAAATACAACAAACACGGGCGACAAACAATCCGTCTGTTCCCCGATTTTTGTGCTTATTGTAGCGGAGACCGAAGCCTCTTGTCGTGACCTATGTGAGGCCAAACGAGAAGCTAACAGGGTGCATCAATTGAGCGCAGGCTGCGTTTATTCCGCTGCGGAGTGCGCCGCGTCTAGGGCGGTTTGCAGCGTGTCGAAGTCAACGCGCGAGGTCATGTCCAGGCTGATGGGCGTCAGCGAGATAACCTTTTCTTCGAACACGGCATACACGTCACTGTTTGGTTCGGATCGGCTGGTGTCGCCTTTGAAGTAACCCAGCGGACCAGCAGCTTTGCGGCCATTCTTCTCATGGCGGGCCGGCCAGTACACCCGTGTGCGCGACAGGTTCGTCAGACTCCACGGCGTATCTAGGGTGGCGTTGGCGGGTAGGTCCAGCTTCAGCAGGTCCACGTCTTGCGTGTGGATGTCTAGGTTTTCCAGCAACCACAAACCGAAACGCCGCGTGAAGTGTGCCGCTGTGGAGAAGTCCACCGCTTTAGAATGTGTCAGGTGCAGGTTTTTCTCTGTCTGCTGGCTGACGGCCATGGCCCGGATTCCCAGCGATGCGGCTTCCAGGGCCGCGCCCACCGTGCCGGAGATGGTGACGCCGTTGCCGGTGTTCTCACCGTAGTTGATGCCGGAAATCACCAGCGTTGGACGGCGGCGCATCACCTGGTTGGCAATCTCCAACACGCCCTGCTGTACGGCCTGCGCCGGGGTGCCTTCCACGCCGTAGGTGGTGTGCGTGACCCCGTTGAGTTCGACCAGATATTCATGGACGGTGCCGGGGCTGTTAATCGGCAGGCTGCGCCCCATGCCGGACTGCTGCTGATTGGGCGCGACGACGAGCACGTCCGCGACATCGGTAAAAGCGGCAGCGGCGGCCAACAGGCCGGGCGACTGCACGCCGTCGTCATTGGTAAACAGGATAAGAGGGCGCATACCGGACCTTTTCTTCACGGTGTGGTCACTTAATGCAAAGGACCTACACAAAATCAACGATGGACTGACTCTATCATATGCCAGTTTTGCCTGGACAGGCTTAAGGTCGGCTCAGGGCACGCGCTGGTCGTCGATGCAGGGCAGGCCGCCCAGCTCCCGCGCTAGGTACACCCCAGCCGCCTGAAGCGGGGTCTCGGCGTGCTTCATTGGCATCACATAATCCAGCGGGCGGGTGTTGAGGTCGGCTTCGCGTTCCTGCTCGGTTTCGCAGACCATCAAGCGGCGGAAGTGTGCGTCGTGATCGCGCATTTGCAGGTTCAGCTCGCCGTGGTCTATCACGCGCTTACGCCGCGACTGCCGCATCACCTGGGTGACGTAAACCGCTTGGATGGTGTCAGTGTCTAGTGTCCAGCGCGTGCGGGGGCCGATGCGCGCCGTGAGCTGACTGCGCGCGCTGTCCGCGACAAAAGAGTCGGGGATTGTCAGCATCTGGCGCACGGTATTCAGCGCTAGGCCTAGGATCACCACTGCGACGAGCAGGCCCAGGTAGGGCAAAAGCTGCGGATTAGGCAGCAGCAGGCCGCTGTTAGGCAGTGCCAGGTCTACCGTCAGCGTCGCCACGGACAGCATCGTGAACACGACGAACCAGCCAAAATACCAGGCGGTGCGCAGCAGCATGGCCGTCAGCCAAGCGCGGCTGCGGCGCAGCACCAATGTGCCGTCCTGACGTTCCAGCGTCCAACGGTCCAGGTCCAGCGGCAGTGGGGGCAGATCGGCGGTGCTGGGACCACTGCGGTCGGCTGTTGTACGCACTTCCGATGGAATGAGGCGGAAGGGACGGTCCAGGGTGCGGGCCAGCGCTTGGCCGGCGGCATGAGCGGCTTCCTGATGGGCCAGGCCGTCCGGGGCGTACCACTGCGCCAGGCCGCACCAGCGGCTGCCGCGTTGGTCGGCCAGTGCACCGTTGAGCAGCAGGCCCAGGTGCCAGGTCTTATCCTCGCGCGACCAGCCCAGGATCACCTGCTGGATGTCGGCGGGGTCCAGGCGTTGCGCCGGGAGCTGCTGACGCTGGGCAAAGGCGGTCACATAACGCATGGGCTGGTTGGGGCGCGCTTCCAGGATCGGGCGCGCGTCGCCGCTGCCATTGCGTGACACTAAGCGCCAGTAGGCGGCGCGCTGCTCATCATAGTCGATGTGGATGCTGCGTGCGGTGGGTGTTTGGGTCATTGCTGCTGCCAGGCTCATGTTGTCACCAGTTCAGTTTTACATTATGGCAGAGCATCGGCCAAATGTGCAGGCAGGGTTTGACTGAAGTCCACGATATGCGTAAGATCGTGGGGATGGAGAGTGATTGTTGGGATGAGCACCTGATGAATCAAGAGATGCAGTACATTTATTTGGACAGCGAAGTCGAACGCCAGCAGTTGATTGATGCTATGCACGCCGTGCGCCAGGACGTGGTTGCACTGGTACACCGCATCCCGGAGGACAAGTGGTACGTACCGCGTTATCACGGCTGGTCGCTGGCGGCCATGTTAGGACACTTGAACTTCACGGATAACATCAGCCTGCTGCTTATCAAGGCGGCGCTGTTGGGCTTCAAGCCGACTTTTTCCATGCAGACCGTGGACCGCCTTAACAACTTTACCACGCGCCTGTTTCAGAAGCGCGTAGTGAGCACATCGTTGGTGGGCATGGACAAGAACATGGCGCGCTTCAGCGACTTCATCATGACCCTGCCCATGGACCGCTTTTCGCTGAAAGTGTATCACCCGGTACGCGCTCAACATTTGACCATCGAGAAGGCACTGCAAGATTTCTTCTTTTTCCACTGGCAGCAGCACCTAGCCGAGATGCGTGAGATTGAGAATGCACTGGCCGGACGCAGCACCACGGACATCAGCGAAAACGAAGCGGAGTAAACCATGCGCGTCGTGCTGCAACGGGTCCGCGCCGGTTCGGTCACGGTGGATGGTCAAATCACCGGGCAGGTGAAGACCGGCTTCGTGGCGCTGGTCGGCGCGACCCACAGCGACACCCCAGAGATCGCCCAGCTTTTGGCGCGGAAAACCGCTCATCTGCGCGTCTTCCCTGATGAAGCCGACAAGATGAACCGCTCTTTGTTGGATGTGGGTGGCGGCGTGCTGGTCGTGTCGCAGTTCACGCTTTACGCCGACATGCGCCGAGGCCGCCGCCCCAGTTTCGTGGCCGCGGCCCGCCCAGAGACCGCAGCGCCCTTGGTCGATGTCTACGCTGAGGCCCTGCGGGCCGAAGGCGTGGCACAGATACAGTATGGTGTCTTTGGGGCGATGATGCAGGTCGAAATCCACAACGACGGCCCAGTGACCCTTGTCCTGGACAGCGACGCATTACAGTAACCCGAACTTTGGCGCACCCCGCCACACCCTATTTTCCGCCCATACTCCGGGGGTATACTGGTGACTATTGTTCATCCTGTAGCGAAAGGGAACCGTGTGCAGCCTGTTCGCCATGGAATTCGGCGCGTGACGCTTATCATCGCGCTGCTGCTCGGTATCATGTTGATTGCTGCGGCCTGTGCACCGAGCAGCAGTGAAGACAGCGGCCCAGAAGACCTGCTCCAGACTTTGACCGCTGCCGCAGACACGATCCGCAGCAGTGACACTTTCCGCATTTACGTCATCCAGCAGGGCGCGCCCTACCTGTTCCAGATTCGGCTTGCGGACGGCTTGGCTGAAGTCAGCTTCCGCAATGCTGAGGCGCAGTACGTCAGCCCGGAGACGGTGCAGGCCCGCGCCAGCGTCCGCTTCGGCGGCCTCACCCTAGACATCGATATCTTTGCCCAAGGCGAGGATCAGTGGTTCCGACTCCCCGGTGCGCCTTGGATCAGTGGGGCCTTCGCGCAGGGCTTTAACCCTGCCACGCTCGTGGCCGATGACAGCGGCTTTGAAGCGGCGCTTTCTTCGCTGCGTGAGCTGGAATTTATCGCTAGTGAGTCCTTGGAAGATGGTCAACCGGTCTGGCATATTCGCGGCGTGGCGACCGGCTCAGCGGTGGCGGACCTTGTGGTTGGTCTGCTGGACATTGAAGGTGACGTGCCGGTAGATGTCTATATCAACCGCGAGAACGGTTACGTTGTGCGTCTGGCGCTGACCCAGGTCGGCACTGCTACCGAGGAAGCACCGGATACAGTCTGGATCATTGACGTGTACGACGTGAATGCTGAGCCAGCGCTGGACCCGCCCACCGATGCGGCAGATACGTCTTCATCGGGCGTGACATCTACCCTGGATGCTGTGCCGTCGTCGGATAACAACGCGGATGAGGAGTAAGCGCGCCGCATGAGCACAGTCAACGGAACGCAGCCGCGCGGCGGTCAAGCGCTGTCGGGTGTCAACCCCTGGGTAGTGCTGGCCTTCATCTCCATCCCGGTCTTTGTTGGTTCGCTGGACCTGACGGTTGTGTCGGCTTTCTTGCCCGAACTCATCATCGAGCTGGAGCTGCCCCTGCAAACCGGCCTGGACGACGCCGCCTGGATTCTGAGTGCCTATCTACTGGCCTACACCGTCAGCCTGGCGGTGATGGGTCGTGTCAGTGACTTGGTGGGCCGCCGTTGGGTGTACGTGGTGGCTTTGAGCGTGTTCATTGTCGGCTCGGTGCTGGTGGCGGTGGCGCACCTGTGGCCCACGGACCTGCTCTACAGCTTGTATCGTCGTGCCGGGGAGCGCCCGGACATCGCCTATGTGAACCTGCAAGCCATCATTTTTGGGCGCGTGGTACAAGCGTTAGGGGCGGGCGGCCTGGTGCCGGTGAGCATGGCGCTGGTGGCGGACCTCTTTCCGCCTGAGCGCCGCGCTCAGCCCCTGGGTTTTATCGGTGCGCTGGACACACTCGGATGGGTGCTGGGCCACCTGTACGGTGGGCTGTTCGTACAGATTATGCCCTGGCAGGGCCTCTTCTGGATGAACGTGCCGTTGACTCTGTTGGCGATGGGCATGACGCTTTATGCGCTGCGCAACGTGCCGCAGCAGCGTCACAAAGGCCGCTTCGATTTCTTGGGCGCAGCTCTGCTCATCGGCGCGTTAACCGGGTTAAATATCGGCTTGGGTGCCAATATCGACATCGGCGCGACCTCCAGTTTTGAAGACTTAGGCGGGCTGTCGCCGTTCGCCGGGCCGCTGCTGATTGCGGCGGGCGTCTTCATGCTGTTGTTCATCGTGGTGGAGCTGCGTTCGCGGGCACCGCTGATTAACCTGCGCATGTTCCGCAGCCGCAACTTGTCCGCTGGGGCAATGACCAACTTGTTGGTAGGCTACGTGCTTTTCATTGGCTTAGTGACAGTGCCCATCCTGGTGAACGTGCGTGCGGAGTCGCTGTCCAGCCTGCGTGAGGCGGCGCTGCAAGTCGGTCTGCTGCTGAGCACGCTCACGATCCCGATGGCGGTGGCGGCGATTCCCGGTGGCTGGCTGGCGGGGCGCGTGGGCTACCGTAACACGACGATGGCCGGGTTGATCGTGTCTGCGCTGGGCTTGCTGACAATCTGGCAGACCTGGACCTTAGAGACCAGCGACGCCCTCATTGCGGTGCAGATGGCGATCATCGGCGTGGGCATCGGCCTGACCTTCTCGCCCATCAGCGCTACCGTGATTAACTCTGCGCGGGCAGCGGACCGGGGCATTGCGTCCGCGCTGGTGCTGGTGCTGCGCTTGGTTGGGATGACGGTCAGCGTGTCGTCATTGACCAGCTACTCACTTCAGCGGGTGAACTTCCTGGCAGCGGAACAGCTCGGCGCGGTAGGCCTGGACCCGACTCAATACGCGGACACCTATGCCGTTATTACGGTGTCGGTGTTGGCAGAACTGAGCCTCATCGGGGCGATTGTGGCCCTCGCGGCTTTGATTCCGGCAGCCTTCATGAGCAACGCTGAACCACTGCCACCGGATGACGACGATCCCGTTCAGGCCGAAGCAGACAACCACGCTGCGATAGGGATGAGGAACGCATACGAGGAGCAGTGAGTCATGACCGAAGACCGTGCGGCAAAACTGGCGGCCATCGCTGAAGAAGTGGCGGGATGCACCGCCTGTCGTTTGTATGAGCAGGCGACGCATCCTGTGCCCGGCTATGGCGACGTGAACACCGAGATCATGTTCATCGGCGAGGCACCAGGGGCCAACGAAGATAAGCAGGGTCTGCCCTTTGTGGGGCGGTCGGGGCAGTACTTGGATTACCTGCTGGGCTTGATCGACCTCAAACGCCAACAGGTCTTTATCACCAACGTGGTCAAGCACCGCCCGCCCGATAACCGCGATCCGCAAGCTGACGAAATCATCGCCTGCAAGCACTACCTGGACGCGCAGATCGCCATCATCGACCCACTGGTTATCGTCACGCTGGGACGCTTCAGCATGGCACGCTATTTCCCTAAGGCCAAGATCAGCCAGATTCACGGCCAGCCACGCTATGAAGATGACGGGCGCGCCTACTATCCGCTGTATCACCCGGCGGCGGCACTGCGCAATCCCTCGCTGCGCTGGGATATGGAAGCGGACGTGAAACGTCTTCCGGAGATTATCGCCGAGGTCAAGCGGCGTCGGTCGGCGGTAGAGGCCGCGCCAGACGCCCCGCCAGACGCCCCGCCGGACAGCAGCGCCGATGACGACGGTCAGCCGCCTGAACAGCTCCCCTTATTCTGAGCCACACGACTGGAGAATCCCGTGACCCAACTTCCGGCGGGCTTTGCGCTGCGCACACTGGCTGAATACCCCGCCATGGAGAATGCCTTCGACCTGCTGGCCGATGAATGGCCTACCTTCATGCAGAAAGATATTTATGCCAAGCAGTATTTCGTCAAACTGTATCACTGGTTTGCGCAGTTTCAGCTCGGCCTGGCGGACTCGGATGGTCAGATCATCGCCCGCGCGCTGTGCCTGCCTATCCGCTGGGACGGCAGCGACAGCGGTCTGGATGACATGGGCTGGGACTGGGCGCTGCTCAACGGCGTGGAGACTTACGAGGCGGACGAAACGCCGAACGCTGTCAGCGCCATCGAGATTGGCGTCACTGAGTCGCGGCGCGGCCAGGGACTCAGCCGGGTGATGCTGCACGCCATGAAAGACAACGCACAGCGCTTAGGCTACAACCGCCTGGTCGCCCCCGTGCGCCCCAACTTCAAAGCGCGCTATCCGCTGACGCCGATGGACTCTTACATTCAGTGGACTCACGATGCCAGCACTGCGCCCTTCGACCCCTGGCTGCGGGTGCATTGGCGCGACGGCGCGC
>CAYWGJ010000092.1:0-11775 GCA_964457835.1 uncultured Anaerolineaceae bacterium | reverse complement strand
GACCCCTTTCGCTGAGCTGTCCGCGCCGATGCAGCAGCAGGCCGTGGCGCGCGCCGCTGAGCGTCTGCTGGCGGACCCGGTGCTCAGCGGCGCGACGGACGTACAGCGCTATGACTACTTCCCGCTGCTGGCCCTCACGTTGGCCGATGCCGACATCGAGTCGCTGCGCGCCCACCCCGACGTGGCCTTCGTGGCACGCGACAGCTTCCGTGCCCCGGCTCTGGATCAGAGCACGCTGGAAATCGGCGCGGCGGGCTACGGCGGGGCCTGGGAAGCCGGGCACACCGGCCAAGGCCAGACCATCGCCGTGCTGGACAGCGGCGTAGACCTGGCGCACAGCTTCCTGACGGACAAAGTGGTCGCGGAAGCCTGCTACGGCACCGTGGCGAATGAGATCATCGGTGACGGCGTGCCCTTCATCGTCAGCCCCGTGTGCCCTGGCGGCGTTACCGCCGCGACTGGCCCCGGCACAGCGGCTCACTGTGCCGTGCCCGGCGGCGAGTGTGATCACGGGACGCATGTGGCGGGCATCGCGGCGGGCACGGGCCAGGACTTCAGCGGTGTGGCCCCGGACGCAAACCTCATCGCCGTGCAGGTCTTCTCTCGCGTGGACAGCGCCTGGTGCCGCACTGAAAGCTACCCATTCGATACCTGCATCCTGGCCGCCGACTCCGACATCATCAAGGGCCTGGATTACGTCTATGGCCTACGTGACAGCTACAGCATCGCGGCAGTGAACATGAGCCTGGGCGGGGGCACCTACGGCAGCATCGAGGCCTGTGAAGCAGACCAGAACAACGCTGCTTACCTGAGCATCGCCGCGCAGTTCAAGGCCGCCGACATTGCCGTGATCGCCTCCACCGGCAACGACGGACGCATCAACGAGATCAACGGCCCGGCCTGCCTGCGCGACATCATCAGCGTGGCGGCTAGCGGCAACGACGGCCTGCCCAACAGCATCTGGACGGGTAGCAACACCAGCAGCTTCACCGATTTCGTCGCGCCCGGTTTCGGCATCAACGCCTCGGTGCCCGGCGGCGGCTTCGCTGATATGACGGGTACCTCCATGGCTGCGCCACATGTGGCCGGTGCCTACGCCATCCTGCGCGGCTACCGCCCCCAGATGACCCTGGCCGAAATCTACGAGGCGCTGCACGAGACCGGCGTCGAAATTGAAGACAGCGGCAGCATCTACAAGTCGATCCGCGTCAACGCCGGCATTGCCTACACCATCATTCCCAGCACGCCCAGCCTGGTGGAACCACAAGATGCCATCACCGTGAGTCAACCCGGCATCACCTTCACCTGGACCACCGGCACCGATACCCTGGAATACCGCGTGCAAATCGACGATGCCAACGGGCAGCGCGTGGTGAACCAGGTCATTGAGCACAGCGCCTGTGACCTGGACATCGGCACCTGTACGCTGACAGTCAATGACCCGCTGCCTGACAATCAGACCATGACCTGGCGCGTGCGGGCCAAGTCTATCCTGCGCACCGCCGACTCGCCGACGCGGGCGATCAATGTGGACTACCCCGGTGCGCCCACGCTGTTAGGGCCGCAGAACGGCAGCAATTACGCCGCCCTGGACGAAATCGGCGCGTTTACTTGGCAACCGGTCACGGATGCGACCGACTACCGTTTCGTCGTCTGGGACGTCAAGACCGACTCGCGTGCCTTCCGGGTGGACATGACCGCCGCCTCTGCTTGTGACGCGGTGACGTGCAGCTACAGCCTCAGCGATGCTGACCGGGCTGCCCTGAAGCTGAACCGCAGCTATGACTGGTGGGTGAAGGCCATCAGTGATCTGGGTGAATCCGACGCGGCAGCCTGGCGCTTTGACACGCGCTTCCCCGGCCCGCCGGTGCTGATGGCCCCGGATGCCGACTCGCTGCTGACGCTGCCCTCCCAGCTCGACGCGTTCACCTTCCAGGCCGCGCGCGACGTGCCCGTCTACCGCGTGACTGTGCGCAACACCGACACGGGCGACAAAGTGGTCAACCGCAAGGTACAGGCCCAGCAAGTCTGCAATGCGGACGACCAATGCAGCGTCGCGCTGACCGCCGCCGAAAAGGACGCCATCGACGGTCACGCTAACTACAAATGGTGGGTGCGCTCCATCACCGACCAAGGCAAGACCAACAGCGAAAAGCGCGCCTTCACCACGCAGATGCCCGCTGCACCGCTGCTGCTTGGCCCCGGTGATGCCATCACGATCAATGACCCGGCTCAGCTCAGCCAGATCACCTGGGTGCCGGTGCCAGAGGTGACGACGTATCGCATCGTGCTGAAGGACACCCGCAGCAAGAAGAACGCGGTCAAGGCTGACCTGACGGTGGGGCAGGGTGCGATCTGTGACGCGGAACAGTGCAGCGCGGTGCTCAGCCCGGCGGACGTGGCGAAGCTGAAGGGTGGGCGCAGCTATAAGTGGTTCGTGCAGTCGCGCACGGCCTATGGCAACAGCAAGAGCGAGAAGCGTACCCTGACGACCGACTTCCCCGGCGCGCCCAGCCTCGTCAGCCCAGCGGATGGCAGCACTATCCGCGACATGGCTGTTGACCTGGGGACCATGCAGTGGAGCGCGGTGGAATACGCTGCCAGCTACCAGCTCATCGTGCAGCAGGTGCGCAGTGGCCGACCCAATAAGCGCGTCGCCAAGGTGAAGGTCACGGTCAGCGACCCCGCCCTGAGCTGTGATGCGCAGACCTGCACCTACACTGTCGGCACGCAGGTCAGCGGCGTGCTGAAGCACAAGAAGACCTATCGGTGGCTGGTGAAAGCCGTCAGCGATTACGGCAAGAGTAAGAGCGCGGCCCAGCGCTTCAGTGTGAAGGTGCCCAAAGTAGACACGGTAACGCTGCTGGACCCCGCTGACGGCACCACGCTCAGCGCTGCTGCCGACCTAGCCGAAATGCGCTGGACCGCCGCCGCTAACGCCAACAGCTACCGCGTCATCGTGCAGCAGGTGCGCACGGGCCGCTCGAACAAGACCGTCTTCAAGAGCAGCAGCATGGCCCCCAGCGACCCAGCCCTCATCTGCGACGCGCAGGCCTGCACCTATGCCGTCCCGGATGCGCTGCGCAGCGCCCTCAAGGACGGCAAGAACTACAAGTGGTTCGTGCGCAGCAGCAACGCGCGCAACACCGAAAAGAGCAGCAAGTTCACGCTGAGGGCACGCTTTTAAGCCGAACGCGCTTACGGCCCTAAACGCCCCCACGCAATTACGTCACCCGCACCGAGCGCCGGATAAATGCCGGCGCTCAGCTCGTAGAACACGCCTGACTCCACGTTCAGCGCGAAGAGCAGCACGCCGCGCGGGTCGATCTCGACGTCGGTGCCGAAGGCGATATGTGTGCTGTCCGGGGACCAGATCAAGCGCGGCGGGTTCGGCTGAGTCTGTGTGGTCGTGACGCCGCAGTAGCGCCGCAGCGTGCCGCCGCTTAGGTCCAGGACGTGCAGCGCGGCTTCTGGCAGATCGTCCGGCTCGGCGTCCGGTGCAACGGGCGTCACCCAGAAGGCCAGGTGCTGTCCGTCCGGGGACCAGCTCAAGCCGCCGACTGGGGTCTGCCCGCCAATGCGCACCGGCACGTCGGTGAAGCTGGTCCACTGGCGCGGGAAGGTCTGCCCCGGCACCAAGGTATACAGGTCGGCACTGGGCTGACCGTTGACCTGGCGCGGCTGTACGTAGGCCAGGTTCGTGCCATCCGGGGACCAGGCCGCTGCGTTGAAGCCGCGTAGGTCCTCGCCGAGCAGGTGTGGGCGGGCGTCTAAGTCGTCCAGGCGCACCAGGACGCGATTGAAGCGCTCGCCCTCATCGCCCTGGATGAGGCGCAGCGCGTAATAGCCGCCGGGCTGGATGCTCACCACACCGGTTGCGTCCAGGCGCTGCGCGGAGTCGCTGCGGCGGGGGTCAGCGCCGGGCACGATGGCCGCCTCCGGGATGAGGTAGGCGCGTTGAGTCGGCGTCCACAGCAGCAGGGTCTCGGCGTCCCACCAGCGCACCTCGGACGCGCTTGATGCGAGATAGGTCTGCTGACGTCCGTCCAGGCGCATCTTGTAGATGGCGTCCTCTTCGGCGTCCAGGTAAGTGATCCAGGTCATATCCGTGGACAGTGCACAGCTCGTGGCACAGGGCCGGGAATTGGGCAGCGGGTAGCGGGTCTGGCGGTCGATGTCCACCACCCACAGGCTGAAGCGGTCAAAGGTCGTCAGGATGATGCCGCCGGGCGTGAAGGTGTTCGGGCGGGGCAGCACTGCCGGGTCCGGGCAGACCTCGGTCACGTCACGCGCGGACGCGGGCAGGGTCAGCAGCAGGGCCAGCGCCAGCAGCAGAGCAGCGGGGCGGGGCATGGCCTTATTCCTCCGCATTGCCGGTCAGGCCCATCTGCGGCACGTCGGGCACCACGTCCTGATACAGCCAGGCATCGAAGAGGTCGCTTAGGTCCTGGCCGCTGGTGGCTTCCGCTACAGCGATGAAGTCCGCGGTGGTGACGTTGCCGTATTGGTGGCGCTGGGCGTAGGCGGTCAGGGTCTTGAAGAAGGCGTCGTCGCCGACTTCCAGGCGCAGCGCGTGTAGGGTCCAGGCCCCGCGCAGGTAGACGCTGGTGTTCAGGAAGTCCTCAGGCGGCGGATTGCCGGGTGCGGCGGTGCCGTTCATGCGCAGGAAGGGGTTCTGGATGATGTCGTACCAACCCAACAGGCGCTGCTGGGCCAGCTCCGGGCTGTAGGCGTGTTCCAGCCACAGGATTTGCGCGTAGCTGGCAAAGCCCTCGTTGAGCCAGATGTCGCGCCACAGCAGCGGTGTCACGCTGTTGCCGAACCACTGATGCGCCAGCTCATGCGCGATGACTTCTTCTGGGATGATGTTGGGGCCGTTCCAGCCGGTGCCGTCCACGATTTCGCGACCAAAGGTGCTCAGAGTCTGGGTTTCCAGGGCGAAGGGCAGGCGTCGATCCGCTACAGCTACGCCGTAATTGGCGAAGGGATACGGCCCCCAAAGCGTTTCAAAGTGCACGATCATGGCGGCGGTGGGCGCGAAGGTCTGTTCGGCGGCGTCGGCAAACGAGGCCGGGAAGTAGTTGCGGATCGCCACCGCGCCCGATTCCGCGCGGGCCTGGTCTTCACGGCGCGTCAGGGTGTCCACGTGTAGTGTGACCAGGTAGCTCGCCATGGGCTGGTCCATGCGCCAGTGAAAGCGGGTTGTGCCGGGGCCTTCACCAGGTGCGGCGTCGATCAAGGTGCCGTTGGCGGCGGCCACCAGCGGGTCGGCCACGGTAACGAAGAAGTCATAGCTGGCCTTGTCGGCTGGGTGATCGTTGACCGGGTACCAGGTCGCGGAACCGGCGGGCTGGCTGGCGACGAAGAGGTCCTGCACGCCGCCGTTCGCTAGGTCCGGGCGTGTGATCCAGCCCTGGCCGTAGGGCGCGCTGCCTTCAGGCTGGGGCCAGCCGCTGTAGCCCACCTGCACGTGGAAGTCCGTGGCAGCGGGGATCGGCTGTGCGGGCGTGATAATCAGCTCGCGGCCATCGCGCGTATAAGCTGCTGGGCGGTCGTCCACCGTCAGCGACTCGACCGTCATGCCGACGAAATCTAGGTGGAAGCGAGTTAAGTCCTGTGTAGCCGTAGCACGGAGGGTGGCGGTACCCGCCAGGGCGGGCGTGTCCAGGTCCAGCGCGAGGTCCAGTGTGTAATGCTGTGCGTCATAACCGCTGTTGCCCAAGCCAGCGAAGAAGTCCGGCTCCAAGGCCGACTCGTCAGCAACGGAGCCGCTGTCCTGGGCGCTGAAGCGGGCCGCGTAGGCATCGGCATTGTGGACCACGATCACCGGTGGGGATGCGCTGTCGTCCGTGCCCAGGGCTAGCACAGTCACGCTGAGCAGAGCGGCGCTCAGGTTCAGTAGAAAGAGGCTTAACAATCGCGTGCGCATAGCGTAGTATCTCTAGTCTATTGTGCAGGGTGAAGGGATTGTACACGTCGCTTGATGCCACCGCGCGTAATCCAACCTTATCCTAGCAGACGCCGCCGCCGGGGGGTAGGCTGTGGGGCGCTGATAGGCGTTACGCTGCTGCTGGGGCTGGGATTGGGGGCGGTGCTGCTGCTGCCGCTGCTGCCCGGCCTGCTGATCCAGGCGGCGGGCTTTACCCCCGCTGGGCCGACCCACGCCGTTTTTGAGGCGGACAATGCGCCCCTGCTGCCTATCCCGGTGGACGGGGCGGCGCTGTCCGCTGCATCCCTGACGGCAGGCGAGTCTTTGGGCCAGGCGCTGACGTTCCCCCTGGACGACAGCACGCCGGGCCTGGACATCCACCGGGACATGGACGGCGCGCTGATTGTCACTGCTGACGAGGCGGCACTGCTGAGCGTGTGCCGCGCGCAGACGGCCTACTGTGATCCCGGCGCGCCGGTGTCGGTGCGTGACCTAACCGTGGACCTGCGGCCCGGCGGCGCGGTGGTCTACGCCGATGTGACTCTGCCCCAGACCGGCCTGCGTCAGCGGATGGGTGCGGTGCTGCGCATCGACGCGGACGCGGGCGGTCTCAATGTCGCGGGAATAGACATTGATGGTACACTGTACAGCATACCGCCAGATGGTTTGGGCATCAGCCCGGCGCAGTTGGCCGCTGAGGTCGACGCGGTACTGCGCGGGGCGGCGCTCCAGGTGAGTGGGCGCATCTACCGCTTGCGCGCGCTCAGTGCTGACGAGACGACACTGCGTATGGTCTGGCGCTGAGCAGCACACGCACACATCAGCAAGAGGTTTAAGCACGATGATCGGACAATTCATGAAGACCGTTAGCGGGCGCGAGTCCTATGAAATCTACGAGGCTGACGGGCAGATGGTCTACGAAGTGGTGCAGATATTGCGTGAGGAGTTCGGCTTTCAGTCGGCGCTGCCTATCTTCGGCCCGGATGAAGTCTACGTGGACTGCACGCGCGACGACGCCCGGCTCACGGTCGGCTGGGACAACTGGAGCGGCTGTTTCGTGATGGGCTTCAACGACCGCGCCGACCCCATCGTGCGCGAGATCGGTGATTACCTGAATACCCTGCTGCAAGACATCGAGCTGTAAGCCCATGGCGAATTCGGCGCGCAAGCACGGCTTCAGCGTCGCGGACTGGGACGCGCTGAAGGCCGAGATGCGGCATCTGCTGGTGGGCATAGCGCGCGTGGGCGTGACGGTGTGCTATTCCGACCTGGCGGCTATGCTCACCACGGCCTATGTGCATCACCGCGCGCCGTACTTCCACAAGCTGCTGGATGAAATGTGCCGTGAAGACGCCGCTGCCGGGCACGAGTCGCTGGCGGCGCTGGTGGTGCGCAAGGATTCCGGTATGCCCGGTGCGGGTTACTTCCGCATCGCCGCGGAGCAGGGTGCAGACGTCAGCGATCCGCGTGCGTACTGGCAGTCGCGCTTCCAGGCTGCCTGCGATTACTGGCGCAGCCACGACCTGTCCGACTGACGCGCCCTGTGCTAGAAATCGCTCAGTTGTCCGTCGTCGTCAAGCTGACGCACGCGCAGCTCGGCGGCGTCCAGCAGGGCCTGACAGCGTGCGGCCAGCTTGCGTCCCTGCTCGTACTGGGCTACGGCATCCTCTAAACTGCCCTGGCCGCTTTCCAGCGTGCGGACGGTTTCGTCCAGTGCGGCAAACGCGGCCTCAAAGTCCATGGCCTTGATCGTGTCATCGCTGTGCATGGGCGGGTTCCTTTCGGTGCAGGTCTTCTTCGCTTATTTTTCGTTTACCGTGGCATCTACCGTGCCATCGCTGAGGCGCAGGCGTAGGCGGTCGCCAGGCTGTGCGTCGGACGCGGACTCCAGGCGTTGGCCGGTGTCGGCACGCTGTACGATGGCATAACCCCGCGCCAGCAGCGACTCCGGGTTGGCTGCGTCCAGGGCATCGACGCGGGCGCTGAGCCGGTCTTGCAGGCGCGTCAGGCGCACGTCCAGCGCGCGTGCGCCCCGGTCGCTGAGTGCGTCCACGTCCCGCCGCCGGGCGTCGATCTCGCGGGCGGGGTTCAGGCGGTCAAGCTGATGTGTGGCGGCGTGTAGTTCACTGCGTGCGGCCTCCAGGCGGGCGCGCAGGGCGTCTTCCAAACGCTGCGCGGAGTCACGGACGGCGTAGCGCAGGCCATCCACGTCTGGCACGGCCTGCTCCGCGGCGGCGGATGGCGTCGGGGCGCGCAGGTCGGCGGCGAAATCGGCCAAGGTGAAGTCGATCTCGTGCCCCACGCCGCTGATGACCGGAATGCGGCTGTCGGCGATAGCGCGCGCGACGGCTTCGTCGTTGAAGCACCACAGGTCCTCGATGCTGCCGCCGCCGCGTATCACCAGGATCACGTCGGCGTCGCTGAAGCGGTTCAGGCGCTGTATGGCGCGCACGATCTGCGGCGGGGCGTCTGTGCCCTGGACGAGCGTGTGGCTCAGCAGCACATCGGCCAGCGGAAAGCGGCGGCGCAGCACCTTCAGCGTGTCCTGAAAGGCGGCGGTGCTGGCAGAGGTCACGACCCCGATGCGACGCGGCATGGCAGGCAGAGGGCGTTTGCGCGCCTCATCGAAGAGACCCTCGGCGTGCAGGCGGGCCTTGAGCCTCTCGAACTGCTGATGCAGATCGCCTACGCCCTGGGGCTGTACCTGCGTAGCCTGAAGCTGATACTCCCCGCGCTGGGCGTACACGGTGATCTTGCCGCGCACGGTCACGGCATCGCCTTGGCGCGGGGTGTAAGTCTGGCGTTGGGCGCTGCTGCGCCACATCACGCAGCGCAGCTCAGATTGTCCGTCCTTGATGCTGAAGTACCAATGACCGCTGCTGGCCGGTCGCATGTTGCTCACTTCACCCTGCACCCACAAGCCCTGAAGCTGGACATCGCCTTCTAACAAGTGCCGCACACGCTGGGTCAGTTGGCTGACGCTGTACGGAGAGTCCGCGCTGGGATCGGGGTCATCGGGCGGCAGGCTGTCGAAGAGTGAGCGCTGAGTCATGAGAGGGGCACTTTCGTCGGCATGAGAATCTATACAGACATTGTAGCCTATTGCCGCACAAGGCGCACCCTTGCCGCTGTGCCTAGGCGTCCGTGCGGACCTCCAAGGCGCTGCGAGCGACCCAGCCGCTGGCGGTGCCCCTGCCATGGATCAAGGTGTAGGCGATGCGCCCCATGAAGGGACCCACCCCCACCTGCACGACCGCGCCTTTGTGTAAAGAGCCGCTTACGGTCGCTTCATCCGGCTGGCGATAGACCTGGGTGTCACGGACGACGGTGGCTTCGTCGCCTGCGTTGGGTAATTTTGAAGGGGACATAAAAAAATATCCTTTTGTCTTGTGTTGTGCAGTGCGGACGATGTACCCGCATAATAGTAGCGTGCTGTAAGTCGTTTTGCAAGAACAGCGGCCCAGCAAGCGCCGCTGAGGTGCCCGCACTTATGCTATAATGGTTTTCACATCGCGAACAGGACGGATAAGCAGCCCGATGATGGTTGATGAACCTCACAAGTCTCCGGCGCAATTTCAGATCGCGGACGCCATGACGATCAACGACCTGGACACGCTCAAAGTCGTGGCCGACCCCCTGCGCTTGAGCATTCTAGAATACCTCATGAAGCCCGGCACGGTGAAGCGCATTGCCCAAAAACTAGACCGCCCGCCCACCAAACTCTACTATCACTTCAACCAGTTGGAAAAGCACGGCCTCATCCAACTGGTAGACACGCGCGTGGTGAGCGGAATCATCGAAAAGCATTATCAGGCTGCCGCGCGGGCTTATGTCGTGGCGCGCGACCTGCTGATCCCTGGCAGTGCCGTCGGCGACGAAGGCCTGGCGATCACGCTCAGCAGTGTGCTGACCGACACCCGCAACGACGTGCTCGACAGCATCAACGGCGGGGTCATCAGCACCGACGCCGACGCGCCCAAGCGTGCCCGCGTCACCCTGGGCCAGAAGCGCCTTCAGCTTGCCCCTGACCAGGCCGAAGCCCTGCTCAGTGACCTGCAAGCGGTCATGAGCAAGTACGGCGCGCTGAGCAAAGCCAACGAAGCTGCGGGCCTGGGCCAGCTCTTCAAGGCGCTGCTGGTGGTGCATCCGACCAGCCGCACTGTAGATGACGAGCGCAGCGCGGATGCGTAAGGCAGGACTCGCGGTGCTGTTGATTGTGGTGACCTTGGCGCTGTTGACCGCGACCCAAGCCAGGCACCCAGCGGGTTCCGTGGACGAGGCGGCACCGCTGATCTGGGAGGCCTTGGCGGAAGGGCTGGAACAGACTCAACTGCGGCCTGCGGGTCATCTGCTCAGCGGGGTCGTGGTGCTGCGCCTGGACCCGGCCCACTACGTGCCGCGGGTGCATTATCAACCCGGCGCGCCCTTGGACCTGGAGGCCTGGCGTGACGCCCTGCCGGAGGCCGCCGCACTCATCAACGCCAACTTTTTCGACACCGAATACCGCGCCCTCGGTTTGCTCATCAGTGATGGCCTCGACTACAGCCGCCCCTTTAGGGTGCAAAGCGGCGTTTTTCTGCTGGATGCGGTGGGTGGGCTGCACATCGCGGCGGGCACCTGGGCTGTCGGCCATGCGGAACCTGTGGCGCAGGGCGTGGGCAGCTTTCCACTGTTGTTGCAGGCCGGGCAGGCGGTGTATCAGCGCGCGGACGACTGGCGGCGGTCCCGTCGCAGTGCGGTCGCCATTGATGCGCAAGGCCGCCTGCTGCTGCTGAACGTCACCGGGTTGGGCCTGACGCTCAGTGACTTCAGCCGCTTTTTGGCGGAGGAAACGCGCCTGGGCGTAGTCAGCGCGCTGAATTTGGGCGGCGGCGGGTCCAGTATGCTGTGGGCCGATGAGGGCCTGCGCCTGCCGTCCTTCGATGCGGTGCCGGCGGTGCTGGCCCTCTATCCGCGTGATTAAGCCTGGCTTAGATCGTGAACGTCACCGCAACGCCGTTGACTGTCAGCGTGTAGGTGCCCGTCCCGAAGCTGCCCAGGTTGATCTCTTCGGTGTAGGGTGTGATGACCTGGGCGCACATCGCGTCCGGGGCACGCTGTTCGGTGATGGTGATCGTCACGGT
This sequence comes from uncultured Anaerolineaceae bacterium, assembly GCA_964457835.1. Classification (GTDB taxonomy): domain Bacteria; phylum Chloroflexota; class Anaerolineae; order Aggregatilineales; family Phototrophicaceae; genus CAYWGJ01. Next base: position 723 of record CAYWGJ010000092.1, on the reverse strand, counting down.
GTTGGCCATGATGTCGGTGCGCACCTGCACGTCACGGGCGAAGGAACAGCCGTCGGGCAGGTCGCCGCTGACGGTAACGCTGACGACGCCGCTGTCGCTGCCGCTGCTGCGCGTGATGATGACCTGTACGTCGCTGACCGGGACCAGCGTGCTGCCGTCTTCAACCTGGGGCAGGCGGTCGGGCAGGTCCAACCCGAAGTCATAGGTCAGGCTCAGGTCTGCGCCGTCGGTGATGACGGTTTCGCCGCGCAGTTGGCGCAGGGCGTCCAGCGGAATGCGCGCCGTCGTTTCCAGGAATTGCAGGTTGCGGGTGCAGCGCTGTGCCGGCACCAGTGCGCGCACGGCACGCACATGCAGCATGGGCACGAATTCCGCTGTGCCGCTTAGTTCGCTGTTGTCGGTGGCGGCGTTGGCATCCACGAGCTGTACGCGCACCAAGGGGGCACCTTCACAACCGCCGGCTTGAAGCGTGAGCGCCAGTCCCACGGGCAGGCTGGGGCCGCCGTCCACGCGCGCGATTTCTTGCACGCTCATTTCCCGCACCAGCAGCGGCTCCAAGATCATAGGCGTGATCTCGCCGAAGACCGGTAGGTCCAGCGTGCCCGCGGAGTTATTGAGGCGGTCCACCGCGACAACGGCGGCGTAATCCCCGGCGATGAGAGGCAGTTCCAGGCCGAAGCGGGCCTCGCTGATGTCCAGGCTGACCTCAGCGCTGCCTGGCAG
>CAYWGJ010000091.1:5659-11867 GCA_964457835.1 uncultured Anaerolineaceae bacterium | reverse complement strand
GTTTTCCGCCGCGCGCGACCATGACTATCAGGCCTTTGTGCATCTGCTGGCCGCGGGGGGGGAGGGGGTGGCGCAGGCCGATACCCGCTTCTGGAACGGGCGGCACTGGTGCGCGGGGGACCGGCTGCTGACCGCCCACGCCGTCGGCGCGGAACGGGCGGTGGTCATGCTGCGGGTGGGTTTCTATCGCCTGCCGGATGACCCGACCGCGCCCATCATCCCGGTGGATGCGTTGGACGCAGCGGGGAACCCGGCGGGGCAATGGGTAGAGCTGCCGCTGCCTTAGCTGCTGCTCTGGGTGGGGATGTAGCGGCGGATGGCCCCGGCCAGGTTGCTCAACGGCATGGTTTGCAGCCACACGCGCCCTGGTCCGGTCAGCGTCGCCAAGAAGAGACCCTCACCGCCGAAGAGCATGTTGCCCACGCCGCGCAGCATCTCAATGTCGAAATCGACGCTCGGCTCGAACAGCGCCACATGTCCCGGATCGACCTTCAAGCGCTGGCCGGGCTTCAGCGTGTAGCTGCGTGCTTCACCGTCAATCTCGAAGAAAGCGGTGCCGGGGCCGGTCACGCGCTGCAAGATGAAGCCTTCACCCCCGAAGAGGCCCGCGCCCAGACGTTTACGGAAGTGCATCGTCATCTCGACGCCCTGCTCGGCACACATAAAAGCGCCTTTTTGTGCGATGATCGTGTCGTTCGGCCCCAGCTCCATGGGGATGATGTGACCGGGTGCGGGCGTGGTGAAGACGATGGTGCCTTGATTTTCGGTGCAGGTGAAGGTCGTCAGGAACAAAGACTCCCCGGCCATGGCGCGGCCCAGCATCCGGCCAATGCCGCCGCCGGTGGTCTTCATGTCGAAGCTGTCGCTCATCCAGGCCATGCCGCCGGATTCGGTGAACACCGCCTCGCCGTGCTTGAGGCGGATTTCCAATGATGGCATGTCCTCGCCGATAATCTCGTGTTCCATGGGGTGTGCCCTCCTTGATGGGTCTTATCATGCGCATGATTTCGCGCATGATTTCATTGTACGCCTAATGGCTCATCTCAGCCCCTCAATGATTCGGGTTGTGACGGGTTTCACGCCTCCCCCAGCACCGCCGATTTGAGCTGACCGCAGCCGGCGTCGATGTCGATGCCGCGCCGCACGCGCACCGTCGCCGTCACGCCGTACTCCGCAAGCGTGGCGATAAAGGCATTCGTCGCATCCACGTTGGAGGGGCCGCCCGTGTAGCCGCCGGTGGGGTTCAGCGGAATGAGGTTGACGTGGCACTTCAGCCCCCGCAGCAGTGCGCCCAGGGCGTGCGCCTGTTCGGAGCTGTCGTTTTCCCCGTTGATGAGCGCCCACTCAAAGCTGATGCGCCGCCCGGTTTGGTCGATGTAATAGCGGCAGGCGTCCAGCAGTTCGTCCAGGCCCCAGCGCTTGTTGACCGGCAGCAGGGCACTGCGTTCGGCGTCGGTGGCGGCGTGTAGGCTGATCGCCAGCTTGACTTGCAGCCCTTCGTCGGCGAACTGCCGGATGCGCGGGGCCAGGCCCACGGTGCTGATGGTGATGTGCCGCGCCCCGATGCCTAGATCGTTCATCAAGCGCCGCACCGCCGCCATGGACTCGTCGTAATTGTGGAAGGGTTCGCCCATGCCCATCAGCACCACGTTGCTCAGACGTTGACCCTCGGCGGCCAGTTCTGCCGCGAAGCCGGCGGCTTGTTCGAAGATTTCCGCCGCGCTCAGGTTGCGCGCAAAGCCCATCTGCCCGGTGGCACAGAACACACAGCCCATGGCACAGCCCGCCTGCGTAGAAATACAGGCCGTGCGGCGGTCGTCGTCGTAGGGCATCAACACCGATTCGATGAGCTGGCCGTCCGGCAGCTTGTACAGCCGCTTGAGCGTGCCGTCGCGACTGCCCTGCTCGGTGACCAAGGTCAGCACACCGATTTGCGCCTCAGCGGCCAAACGCTCACGCAGGGACTTGGGCAGGTTGGTCATGGCGTCGAAGTCCTGCACACAGCGGTCATACAGCCATTCCCACACCTGCTTGGCCCGGAAGCGCGGCTCGCCCCACGCGGTGAGCAGATCAGCCAGGGCGTCCTGGTCCAGGGTGTAAAGGTTGAGCTTCTGTGGCGTGTCATCAGTCATTAGACGGCTCCGTGTTTTGGGCATCGGTTGCGTTGGGTGAGTCGGTCTTGCGGCGGCGCGGCAGGATCAGGCCGAACAGCACGATCACTGCACCACCAAGTACCACGCCCAGCCCCAGGATCAGCAGCAGCGGCCCGACACTCTCGATCGGGGTCGGTGGCGCGGTGGGGGGAACGAACGCTGTCGGCGGGCGCGGCGTGATGCTGGGCGTCAGCGTGAGCGTAGGCGTTCCCGGCGGGCGCGGCGTTGGCGACAGTACACCTGTCACCGTCGGCGTGACGCTGGGTGTCAGCGTCACTGTGGGCGTGGGCGTGGGCGTAGCGGGGAAGGGCGTGGCGGACAGCGTAGCCGTAGGCGTGGGCGTAGTAGCCAGGTAGGGATTGTATTGGTAGGCTGTTTCCGCCTGCACGCTGAAGAGCCAGCTCTGCCAGGCCGGGATCAGCGCGGCCAGCGACTCACCGCCGCTGCGCGCACGATATGCCGCTGCGAGGTCCTGTTCCGCGCTGAGGTCGCGGGCCAGCGCGAACAGCCCATCCACGCCGACTTGTTCTGCGATGAAGAGCACCAGGCCGTAGCTCTGTGCGGACCACAGACTGTAGGCCGCCGACTCTACGTCCGGGACCGGCTGCATGTCATTGAACAGCCCGCCCACCCGGGCTGCGGACCGCGCTTGATCCAGCCGCGCGCGCTTGTCCGTCGGCGCGACGAAAGCCGCCAACCCCACCTGGAACCAGTCCGGCACATCCGCGGCGGCCCAGCGTGCCCCATATGCTGACTCTACGAACAGTTCCGCGGCGGCGCGCGTCAGGCTGTCCGGGGTGATGTTGGCGAGCTGCACCACGCTGTACCCGGCAGACGCATACAGGCGCTCCAGGTTGCGCGCGGAACAAAAGAGACTGGCATCCACGCCATCGGATGCAGTAATCACGCTGCGGCCTTGTGCGTCACGGGTGCAGGGGTCTGCTGGGATTAACGAGTCGTAGACGGCAATATTGGGCACCAGGAAGGCCCCGGCTTCACGGCGCAGCAGATCGACCATCTCCGTCAGGCGCGCGCTGACCAGTGCTGGAGACAAGCGGCCCTCCGGGACGGCCAGGGTCAGCGGGCCGACGGACTCAACCGTCCAGTCCGTGCGCGTGTCGCTGAAGGGCAGCGTGACGCTGTAACTGCCGATGCTGCCGCTGTTGTCGATAAAGCGCCAGGTGATCGTCAGGTCCTCGAAGAGGCGCGGCGGGTTCTGCTGCGGGATGCTCCAGGTGAAGAACACGTCGGTAAACGGATCGGAGGTGCGGACGATTTGATCCGGCGCGAACAGGGTTTCATCGCCCGCCCAGCCCGGCTGAGTCACGCGCAGCTCAAAGGCGGCGAAGTCTTCCCCTGGGCGCGACAGCACGTAGTAGCTGAAGATGCCTTCCGGGAAGAGTATGAAAGTCCGTCGGGTTTGCAGATAGTCCGGCGGCGGCGTAACGGCAGCGTCCTGGGCGCGGGCAGGCAGCGGCATCAGCAGTACAGCGAGCATCAGCAGCAGTAAGTTCAGGGTGCAGCAGCGGCGCATAGGCAGGCCCTCCTGGGTATGACTGCGTGCGGTGACTAAGCCGGTGCCGTCAGCAGTAGCGACAGCGACAGCGGCACGAAGTTGTACACGAAGTGTGCCGCAATTGCCGTCGGCGTGCCAAAGCGCTGACGCAGCAGGCCCAACGCCACCGACACGCTGAAGATCAACAGCATGGACGGCGCGAACAGGTGTTGGGCGTGCAGCAGCGTGAAGAACACGCTCGTCAGCGCAATGCCGAAAACCGGTTGCATTGCACCGCGCAGAAAAATCTCCTCGCCGAAGGCCGCCGACAGCGACACGATCAGCACACTGAGCGGCGTGTTGATCGTCGCGTTCAGCGCCTGTGACGCTTGTACTTGTTCCTCGAAGACCTGCGGGTCCGTGACGAGCTGCCAGGCGATGGAGAACACAATGGCTACGCCCCACAGTCCCAGCCCCGCCAGTGCCCCCAGCCCGATTTCGCGCGGCGTCGGGATGTGCAGGCCTAGGCGATCCAGAGCAGCGGGCAGCGTGCGGCGGATGGCGTAACCCACGCCTAGAAAGGCCGCTGTCAGCCACATCACCAGGTTGAAGAGTGTGTCGCTGATGACAGAGAGACCTCCGCCCTGAGTGCCGGTCTCGTCGGCGGCGATGCTCTCCGCCACGCCTGCCGTGCCCCCTTGCAGTAGGAACACTACCAGCAGTGCTGATACCAGCAGCAGGCTCAGCAGGGCCGCCGTCAGGTGCACCACGGAGTCGGGATCGTAGAGACTAGGCAGGCGGCTGGCGGCCCAGTAGCGCACGCCCTCCGCGTTCAGCAGGCCCGCGCCCAAGGACGCCAATCCCAGCGCCAGCAGGGTGACCAGCAGCGCCATCCCCGCGTCAATGGCGGGCAGGTTCTGGGTTTCTTCGGCGGGCAGCAGGCCCAGCAAGATGAACTGCCCGGCGGCAAAGGCGACCAGGAAGTTAACGAAAATCACGCCGTAAAGCATGTAGCGGATGTGGCTCATCTGCCAACTGCCGCGCTGTACCATGTTAGCGGTGAACATCACCAGCAGCAGATAGGCGATTAACAAGAGGTTGCTAAGCATACCCATAGTTGTCCGTGCTACCATTCCATCATTGTCTGTCTGTCATTCTACCCGCTTTGTGTCCGTGCGCGCAGGTTGGCCTTAGCGGGTTGGCCCGGATAACGGTACTATCTGCCCTGTACGAGACATACAAGGAGCAAGCGCTATGCCCACTTTCAACGTGGAACACGCCCGCGAGCAGTTTCCGGCGCTGTTTCAGCGCACGCCCGCAGGTGACGCACCCATCTATTTTGACAACCCCGCCGGGACCCAGGTGCCGCGCCACGTCATCGACGCGGTGAGCGAGTATTACACCAGCATGAACGCTAATTCAGGCGGCACTTTCGCCACCAGCCAGCGCAGCGATGCGATGGTTGTGGATGCCCGCGCGCGCATGGCCCGCTTCCTCAACGCCAGCCGCCCGGAAGAGGTCGCCTTTGGCCCTAACATGACCACGCTCAATTTCGCCCTCAGCCGCGCCTTAGCCCGCACCTTGCAGCCTGGCGACGAGATCATCCTCACCCGCATGGACCATGACGCCAACGTCGCGCCTTGGCTGCTGATCGCTGAAGACCACGGTTTGATCGTGCGCTGGGTGGACATCCGGGAGGACGACGCCACGCTGGACTTGGACAGCTACGAGGCGGCCCTCAGCGAGCGCACGAAGATCGTGGCCGTGGTCCACGCCTCCAACGCGGTCGGCACGATCAACCCGGTGCAGCGCATCACGGAGATGGCACACGCTGCCGACGCGCTGGTTGTGGTCGATGCCGTGCAGAGTGCTCCCCACATCCCGATTGACGTGCAGGCCCTCGGCTGTGACTTCCTGCTGTGTTCGGCCTACAAGTTCTACGGGCCGCACCTGGGCGTGATGTGGGGCCGCTATGATCTGCTGGAGTCGCTGCCTGCCTACAAGGTCCGCCCGGCTAAGGACGTGCCGCCCTACCGCTGGGAAGTCGGCACGCCCAGCTATGAGACCATCAGCGGGTTAGCCGGTGCCCTTAAGTACCTGGAGTCCGCCACTGGGGGCGATGGTCAGCCGTCACAGATGGCGGTGCTGGTCGCGTATGAACGCACGCTGGCCGCACAGCTCATCGAGATGCTGCAAGGGGTGCCAGGAGCGCGCGTCTACGGTATCACCGACCCGGCGCGCTATGGCGAGCGGGTGCCGACGGTGGCCTTCAGCTTGGCCGGGCACACGCCGCGGGCTGTGGCAGAGCACCTGGGCCAGCACGACATCTACGTGTGGGCCGGGCACTATTACGCAGTGGAGATCATGGCGCGCTTTGGTTTGGCTGAACATGGCCTGGTGCGCGTCGGGCTGGCGCACTACAACACCGCCGACGAAATCAACCGCCTGGGTGAGGCGCTGCACGCGCTGTAAGTGCGACACAGCTTAGCTGCGCATTTCGGGAAATTAGCTGCGCATTTCGGGAAATTAGCTGCGCATTTCGGGAAATTAGCTGCGCATT
>CAYWGJ010000091.1:0-5559 GCA_964457835.1 uncultured Anaerolineaceae bacterium | reverse complement strand
TCCTTGGAGATCGCTGCGGCCAACTGTGCGCCAATCAGCTCCAGCATCAGCACGTTTTCCTGGGTGATGCTGCCGGGACGGTCGTTACAGGCCACCAGCACGCCGTATGTCATGGCGTTGAAGGTCACCGGGGCACAGGCCACAATGCCCAGTCGTCCCCGTGCCACCAGGGGGTGATTGGGCGTTTCTTCCGGGCCAGCGATGCGGCTCTTGCCGTTTTGCATCACCCATACCATCAGGTCGTCGGCTTGGGCATCCTGTGGGACAATCGAGGTGATGACCTTGGGGCCTTCTTGCGCTTTGAGTTCTAGGCGCAGTGGTTCGGCTTCGACTTGGTGGTAGTAGGCCACGTAGTCATAGCCCAGGTCCTTGCACATCTCGACGGTGGTGTAGAATTTGCCCAGCAGCCCCGGCGAGTCGCGCAGGGCTTTGGCGAAGTGCCGGACGGCGGGCATACTGTCGGAGCGCAGAGTTTCGGTCTGGCGGTCAGCCATCATGCGGCGGATCAAGCGGGCTAGTGCGTCATTGTTGAGCGGGTCGGTCAGAAATTCGTCGGCCTGCCCCGGCATCCCGAAGTCGGCATCTTCATCCACCAGGATGATAATCAAGCGCGGGTAGGACTGCCGCAGCCGACTCACGGTGTCCGGCGCGGCGTCCAGGCGGTTGTCCACGACCAGGACGTCCACGCGCTGATCGCGGTTATCGAGGACCAGGCGCGTGTCACCGAGGTCATGCGTGACCTGGATGTTGAAGCCATCGTGCTGGTTCAGCGACTTGAAGTAACGCCCCGCACTACCAGGATCGGTCATGATAACGATGTCGACGTGTGTGCTGCTCATGGAAAGCCTGCGCTTTCTGTGCCTGTGAACGAATGGACTTCCATTGTACCGCTAACCCGCGCCGCTGCCACGGTAACTACGGCTGCCACGGTTACCAGGGCAGGCTTTCGCCGTTCCACCGCCGATACGTCCCTGCGTCGTTCAGGCTTAGGCTGTCCAGCACACGCAGGATACCTGCTGCCGATTCTTCAGGCGTGAGGGGGGCCCCGCTGCCGCCCATGTCCGTCTGCACCCAGCCGGGGTCCAGGGCCAGTGCCACAATGCCATAAGGCCGCAGGTCATGGCCCATCGCGCGTGAGATCATGTTCAGCGCCGCCTTACTGGTGCAATAGGCGTAATAGCCGCCGGATGCTTTGTTTGTAATCGACCCCATCTGCGAGGAGATGTTGACTACGCGCGCCGGGTGCACTTCACGACCGCCCGCTTTGAGCAGCGGCAGCAGAGCCTGCGTCACCAGGACGGGCGCGGCGCTGTTGACGTGCAGCACGTCCAGCAGGGTCTCGGCGGTGGCGGTTTCCAGGGACTGTGTGGTCCCCGGTGGATTGATACCCGCGTTGTTGATGAGCAGGTCCAGAGCATCTGTCTGGGCTTGGACGGCCTGTGCTGCGGCCTGGATGCTGGCTGGGTCGCGCAGTTCCAGCGGCAGCACGCTGATTTGTCCGGGGTGTGCGGCGGCGATGGCGTTGAGGGCCTGGGCCTGCTGCGGCTGGCGGCACAGGGCGAAGACCTGCGCACCGCGCGCGGCGTATTGGCGGGTCAGTTCCAGGCCGATGCCGCGATTGGCACCTGTAATCAAGACGCGTTCCATGAGGTTCCTTCCTTATGCATACTTGCTTCTCATGCTCAGCGGCGGGCCGTATAGTCCGCAGCGGCCAGCACCAAGGTGATGAGCTGCTGCATCCCGCTGCGGATCGGTTCCACTTCGACGAACTCGTCCAGTCGGTGGGCGTTGCCACCGCGCGTAACGCCGATGGTTACAGTTGGACAGCCTGCCGCCAACGGGATATTGCCGTCGGTGCTGCCGCGTTCCAGGGTGCCGCGCACCTGTACCGTTTCCAGGGCTGCCAGCGCGCCTTTGACCAGGGGGTGCGTCCGTGCGATCTGCCCAGCGGGGCGGTCGCCGACGACTACGATCTCGTAGCGTAGGTCGCGGCTTTGCAGCGCCTTGATCTGGCCGCGTACCTCGCGTTCTAGGGTTTCTAGGGTGTGCTGCTCTTCGCTGCGCATGTCCAGCCACAAGGAAGCCGAGGCCGCGATGGTGTTGATGGAGGTGCCGCCTTCGATGATGCCGATGTTGTAGGTGGTGCGGGGTTTCAGCGGCGGGGTGATCTGCATGATGCGACCGCCCAGCTTGACAATGCCGTGGATGGCGCTGGGCCGCCCGAAGTGTAGCCAACTGTGGCCGCCTTCTGCGGTGGCGGTGATGTGCAGGCGGCGTACCGCGATGCCGGCGTGGTAGATGTGCCCGAAGGCCAGGCCTTCCAGGTTGATGACCAGCGCCACGCGATCCTTGAGGCGGTCATAGGCCGCGCGCATGCCGCCTAGGTCGCCTAAACCCTCTTCACGGCTGGGCGCGACAAACCACAGGTCCACCGGCGGTGTGATACGCTGCGTGTGCAGCCAGCGCGCCAGGCCCAGCAGCCCGGCCACGCCCATGCTGTTATCACCCAGCCCCGGCCCGCTGATGACCGCATCGGCGCGGTGCAGCGTGAGGTCGGTGTGTGCCGGAAAGACGGTGTCGGTGTGCGCGGAGATCATCAGGGCCGGGGCGCTGCCGTCAGCCCCGTGCAGCCGTCCATAGACGTTATGTACGGCGTCAATGTCCAGGTCAGCGAGGCCTAGTGCTTGAAACTGTTCGCGCACATAAGCAGCACGGCGGGCTTCGTCAAAGGTGGGGGCGGGTATCTGCTGCACGGCAGTGGCCTGGTCCACGACCCACCCAACCATTGTGCTTAGTGCCCGCCAGTCTTGTTGCTGGGCGATATTGTCCACAAATTCTTTCACCGCACTGGCCTTCCTTCATGATATAATGGCGATCCTGAACCCTCCTAAGAGGACATCGTACAGGCGATAGAGCCGCATCCGGCAGCATATGGATCGCGGTATGGTTTAATTTTGCTGCGTGCCATCATTCCCTGGCTCAAGTGGAATGAGTATGCCACATTCCCAGTACGCTTGCACAGGAAGGACCTGAAGCATGGACTTGCCGCACACGCTGCTTTATGTTGGGCATCCGGGCCAGCGCACGGCTGCCCAGCGTCAAGCCTTGCAGCAGGATTATCATCTGCGTACCGCGCACACCGGGCGCAGTGCCCTCAGCTTGAGCGACTGTCAACCGGCCCTTATTGTGCTGGACGCGGACTCCATGCGTACCCCCGGCGGGCGCATCTGCCGCCAACTGCATGAAGCACACGTCGGCGTGCCCTTGATCCATGTGGTGCCCCCGGATTACAGCAGTGATGACAGCCCGGCGACCGTAGTGCTGCGCGCGCCGGTCTCTTCTCAACACTTGTTGAGCACCGCGCAGGGCCTGCTGAACCAACAGCCGCAGGAACTGCTGGTGTGCGGCCCGTACAGCATGGACGTGCCCAATCGCCTGCTGATTGCCCATGGTCAGGCGGTCCAGCTCACGCCTAAGGTAGCGCTGCTGCTGGCGGCCTTCTTGCGTCAGCCTAACCAGACCCTGGACCGTAAAACGCTGATGGCGCAGGTGTGGCATACAGATTATTTGGGGGATACCCGTACCCTAGACGTGCACATCCGCTGGGTACGGCAGGCCCTGGAGCACAAAGGGCGCTACCCACGCACGCTGAAGACAGTGCGCGGCATCGGCTACCGCCTGGAAGTATCAATCAACGGTCACAACGGCCCAAAGCCCAAAAAAGCCGACCTGGTGAGGTCGGTTTAGGGTGAGGCGGGCTAGTTGCCGCGTTCCAGAGCTGCGAGCTGCTTCATCAAGCGGCTCTTGCGACGGGCCGCGTTACGCTTGTGGATAATGCCACGACGAGCGGCCTTGTCCAGGTCCTGGGCGGCCAGGCGCACGGCCTCGGCGGCGGCGTTTTGATCCTGTGATGCCAGGGCAACACGCGCCTGCTTGACGAAAGTCCGCGCCCGGTTGCGGTAGGTGCGGTTGTGGACGTAGCGCTTCTTGGTTTGGCGAATGCGTTTCCATGCGGACTGATGGTTAGCCATGGATGCTGTCCTGTTGATTAGCTGCTGACGAGATAGGCGCACATCATAGCAGTAGGCCGCGCCTTTGTCTATCCCGTGAGCTGGATCACCGCCCAGGCTGCCGCTCCTAGGTTTGCCACAAACAGCAGGATCACCAACAGCAGCAGCACCGAGGGGCGTTCATTTATGCCGGGCATCCGTGTGGCTTTGATGCTGTCTGGAATGGCGGTCAACAGTGCGTGCATGGGATCACTGCTGCCTGCGTCCATTGATCCAGGCACCGGCGAGGATGGCCCTGTGGCAAACACCCCACCCCCTCCCATCGCAAAGGCTGCATCGTCATCCGGCACCCCGGCGAAGGGATCATCCTCTTGGGCCGCCTCAATGCCTTTCGGGCTGTCCTCCATGCTGAAGGGGCCGCTGCTGAAATCGTCGAAATTCGTATCGACCGACGGCCCGCCGAAGCTGTCGTCGTCTTCGTCGTCGATACCAAAAGTCAGCGCCTCGAGGTCCTCGGTGAAGGGCGAGCTGCTGCTAGAGCCACTGCCGCTGGAGGCGATACTGCTGAACAGATCATCTTCGCCCCCGGTACCGAAGGGATCGCTGAAAGCGTCGTCGTCGCTGAACTCTCCTGAGAAGGCATCAGCAAAGACCTGCTCGGTGATGGGGTTGTCGGTGTTGATCGGTTCTTCTTTGGGCACTGGTGCGCCGCCGAAAAGGTTGCCGATCATGTCGTCAAAGACCTCTGCGGTCGGCTCTGGGGGGACGTATCCAGAGCTGGCGCTGCTGGTGGTGGTAGGCGGGGCATCACTGGGTGCGGGGGGCGTGGGGTCGGCCTGCACCGCTGAGCTGGGTACGCGGTAGCCATCGTCAGGCGGGGGACCCTGATCGACTTCCAGCTTAGCCAAGCCTTTTTCCGCGGCGCTGTTGCCGGGGTCTATCGCCAGCACGTTTTCAAAGCAGATACGCTTGTCTTCTGGATCGTCCAGCAGGCCGCTGAGCCACAGCCAGGCCTTGACGTTGTGGCGGTCTACTTCGGTGGCCTGCATGAAGAGGTCACGGGCTTGGTCATGATGCCCGGCTTTGTAGGCGGCAACGCCCTGTTTAACGAGTGCTTTGGCTTGCTCCACGCTCATGATGCTGCCCTTTACGCTGGTCTTCTCTTTCAATAATAGCACAGGGATGCAGCATCGGCACGTCAGCTACTGCCGCTTCAGTGCCATCACATCGGCCACGTCGTCGGGTGTCAGCCAGTCCCATTGACCGGGGGCCAGTCCGTCGAGGCGCACGCTGCCGATCTGCACGCGGACCAGGCGCAGGGTTGGGTGCCCGACTGCCGCCGTCATGCGCCGCACCTGCCGGTTGCGCCCCTCCGTGAGCGTCAGCTCCAGCCAGGCGGTGGGCACGTTGGCGCGATAACGAATCGCTACTGGGCGTTCGGGCAGGTCTGGCGCTTGGGGCAGCAGACGCGCCTGGGCTGGGCGTGTGAGGCCGCCTTTGATCGGCACGCCGGATCAAAGGCGGCCTCACACGCCCAGCCCAGGCGCGT
>CAYWGJ010000090.1:0-11888 GCA_964457835.1 uncultured Anaerolineaceae bacterium | reverse complement strand
CAAAGAGGGGCAGCACCAGGCCGACGCGCTGGGCCGACGCTTGGCCGACGCGCCGCTGAAGCAGCTCTACGCCAGCCCGCTGGAACGCACCATGGAAACGGCCCAGGCCATCGCCCAGCACCACCCCCAGCTTGAGATCGTTCAGAATGCTGAAATCGCTGAGGTGCGTTACGGAGACTGGGAGGGTCAATCCATCGCCGGGCTGCGCGGGCGCAAGATGTGGGCCGTGGTACAGGAGTATCCTTCACGCGCTTACTTCCCCAACGGCGAGGCCATGCGCGACGTCCAGGTGCGCGCTGTCAACGAGATCGAGCGCCTGGTCCAGCAGCACCCGGCGCAGATGGTCGCCATCGTCTCGCACGCTGACCTCATCAAGATGGTGGTAGCGCATTACCTGGGGATGCACCTGGACAACTTCCAGCGGATCGTCATCTCGCCGGCGTCGATCAGCACGCTGCAACTGGGGCATGGCCGCCCCTTCGTCGTCAGCGTCAATGACATTGCCCACACCCTATCGGCCAACGGGGAACAGAAGGACTAATCTCATGCCGAACATCGAAATTGAACTTAAACCCGTTGACTTCGTAACCATTGACACCATCGGCCCCAAGGGACAGCGCGTCTTCTACCTTCAGGCAGGACGTGGCAGTCAATTGGTGTCACTCATCATCGAAAAAGAACAATCACGCGCCCTTAGCGAGGCTATCCGCGAGCTGGTCGATGACCTGGACGACCGCAGCGAAGACCCAACTGACGTCGAACTGAGGCAGATGGACATGGCCCTGCGTGAACCCATTGAGCCGATCTTCCGCGTGGCACAGATGGGCTTGGGCTACGACGAGGCCAACGACAGCGTGGTGCTGGTGGCTCAGGAACTGGTCATGGGGGCCAGCGAAGAAGACCTGGAAACTAACCCGCCCGGCGTCGTGCGCCTGTGGTGCAGCCGCGAACAGATGCGCGCCCTCAGCCAGCAGGCCATGGAAATGGTCAGCTCTGGCCGCGCCGACCCCAAACAGAATGGCCGCTTAGTCTATTACTGGTTATAAACAGGTAGGCCCATGGACTCACAGGATAATAGCAGCCCGGAAAGCCAACCCCCAGACGCGCAGCCTATCACCATTCAGCGCGTGCTGGACATTCTCACCGACGGCGAGGTCAGCGAAAACCACGGGATGCTGCGCTGGAGTTCCAACTACACCTTCCTGCTCAGCGTCAGCCATGACGCCGACAGCGTGATGTGCATCTATAAGCCGCGCAGTGGCGAACGCCCGCTGTGGGACTTCCCTGATGGCACGCTGGCCCTGCGAGAACGCGCCGCCTTCCTCACTTCACAGGCGCTGGGCTGGCAGATCGTACCGCCGACGGTGATCCGCGACGGACCGCGCGGCCCCGGTTCTATGCAGTTCTTCGTGGACCACGACCCCAAGTACACCTACTTCGAGTTCAGCGAGTCGCTGCGGCCTCAACTGGCGCGCTTGGCACTCTTCGATGCCATCGTCAACAACGCCGACCGCAAAGGCGGGCACTGCCTGGTGGATGCCCAGGATCACCTGTGGGGCATTGACCACGGCCTGACCTTCAACGTCGCCCACAAGCTGCGCACAGTCATCTGGGACTTTACCGGCCAACCCATCCCGGACGTGCTGCGCGAAGACCTGGAACGCCTGTGCAGCGAGACGCGCAGCCCGGACAGCGCTTATCGTCAACAGCTAGAGCGCCTGCTGCTGCCCGATGAGATGCGCGCCTATCAGCGCCGCATTGACCGCCTGCTGGAACGCGGCACCTATCCTACGCCTGGCCCTGGCCCTAATTACCCCTGGCCGCCCGTTTAGGGCGGTGCAGCGGCTTACTGTTTCCAACGGGGCGCTTTCCGGGCATAATCAAGGGTAACTGACGCGCTGACCCACCCGAAAGGACCCCGTATGCGCTCTGACATTGATTCTCTCATGGAAGCCCGTGACCTGGACGCCCTCATCGTACCCGCGGTGGATGGCGGCTTCAGCCCGGCGCTGCATTACCTCGCCAACGGTGCCCACATCACCAGCGGACTCGTACTCAAAGCGCGCGGGCAGGCCCCGATCATGATCGCGGGCGGCATGGAGCTGGAAGAAGCGGCGCACAGCGGCCTGACCGTCATCGATATGCGCAGTCTGGGTTTCACCGAGCTGATGCAGACCTACGCCGGGGACCGCCTGGGGATGCAGGCCGCGCTGTGGGGCCGTGCCCTGGAACATGCAGGCGTGGACAGCGGGCGCATTGGCGTTTATGGCCTGGGTGAGCTGGGGCATTACCTAGCACTGTTTACCCGACTGGGTGAGATGCACGGCGGGCGTTACACCTTCACCGGCGAGGCCAACGGCGCGCTGCTAGCCGAGGCCGCTGTCACCAAGGATGCCGACGAGATCGCCCGCATCCGCACTGTGGCGCAGGCCACCAGCGAGGTCGTCCGCTTAACGCGCGACTTTCTCAGCAGCCACCGCGCCGGTCCGGGCGACTCCGTGCTGAAAGCCGACGACAGCCCGCTGACCATCGGCGACGTGAAGCGCTACGTGCGGGCCGAATTGATGGCGCGCGACTTGGAAGAGCAAAGCATGATCTTCGCCCAGGGCCGCGACGCCGGTTATCCGCACAGCCGGGGCCGCGCCGACATGCCGCTGCAACAGGGGCAGGCCATTGTCTTTGACCTCTTTCCCTATGAGGCGGGCGGGGGCTACTACCATGACATGACGCGCACCTGGTCCCTGGGCTACGCCAGCGAGGACGTCCGCGAAGCCCACGCCCAAGTGATGACGGCGTTCAAGCTGGCCCTGGACAGCTATCAGCCAGGGGCACCCACCTACGCGATGCAGCTCGTCGTGCAGGATTACTTTGAGGAGCGCGGCCACCCCACCCTGCGCAGCGATCCAGGTACGCTGGCAGGCTACGTACACAGCCTGGGCCACGGCATCGGCTTGAACATCCACGAACGCCCGGCCATGCGCCACACGGACCAAAGCGACGTGTTCCAACCGCACACCGTGATTACCATTGAGCCGGGCCTGTATTACCCAGAGCGCGGCTTCGGCGTGCGCGTGGAAGACAGCCTGCTGATCGACGCTGACGGCCAGCTGCATACATTGACCGACGTCCCCACTGATCTGATCGTGCCGCTGCGCGGAAGCTGAGCGGCACCTGGAGAAAGACACGATCATGACACACACCCTCACCATGCACGCCCACGGCCCGACGGTCTCGCGGATCATCCCCGGCCTGATGCGCTTGATGGAATGGAACCTGGATGCCCCCGGCCTGCTGAACTGGATCGAGGCGGTGCTGGATATGGGCATCACCAGCTTTGACCACGCCGACATCTACGGCCCCTACCGCAGCGAGGAACACTTTGGCGCGGCGCTGGCCCTGAAGCCGGCACTGCGCCAGAAGATGCAGCTCATCACCAAGTGCGGCATCAAGCTGATGGCCGACAACCGCCCGCAGCACACCGTCCACAGCTACGACACCAGCCGCGCACACATCCTAGCCTCCGTGGAACAGTCCCTGCGCAACCTGCATACCGACTATATCGACGTGCTGCTGATCCACCGGTCCGACCCACTGATGGACGCTGACGAGGTGGCCGCCGCTTTTACGACGCTGAAATCACAGGGGAAGGTGCGCTATTTCGGCGTGTCGAACTTCCTACCCTGGCACTTTGACCTGTTGCAATCACGCTTGGACATGCCCTTGGTGACCAATCAGGTGGAGCTGAGCGTGCTGCACCTAGACGCGCTTCACGACGGCAGCCTAGATCAAGCGCAGCGCCACCGCATCGCGCCCATGATCTGGAGTCCGCTGGGGGGTGGGGCGCTGTTCCGTGAGGATGGCGGCGAACGCGCGGCACGGGTACGCGGAGTGTTGGCTGAACTCAACGAAGAGCTGGGCGCAGACGGCATCGATCAGGTGGCGTTGGCCTGGGCCATGAAGCCGCCCGCCAACCCGCTGCCCGTACTGGGCACGGGCCGCCTGGAGCGCATCCGCAGCGCCAACGCCGCCGTAGACCTCGCCGAGCGCATGAGCCGTGACCAGTGGTTCCGCGTGTGGGAGGCCTCTGCGGGGCATGAGGTGCCCTAGTTCGACGAAATCATGTAGCCCACGCCGTGCACCGTGCGGATGTAACGCTGGTTGTCTTCAGCCAACTTCTTACGCAGGTTGCGGACGTGGGCACGTACCAGGTCCGGGTCCCCGGCATCAGGTGGATAATCCCACACGCTTTGCAGCAGGTCGCTGAGGGTGAGGGCCTGGTTGCGGTGCTCGATCATGTAGCGCAGCAGACGGTATTCTGTGGTCGTCAATGACACCGGGATGTCATCCACGTAAGCGCGGTACATGTCCGTGTCCAGCTTCAAGTCCTTGATCACCAACAGGGGGGCGGGCTTGTCGCCGGTGTCCCCGCGCTGACTGCGACGCAGCAGGGCCTTGACCCGCGCGCGCAGCTCGGCCATCTCAAAGGGCTTGACGATGTAGTCATCCGCACCAGCGTCCAGCCCATCTACGATGTCATCCGTGGCCCCCTTGGCCGTCAGGAAGAGCACCGGCAGCGTCACGAACTTCGGGTCCATGCGCAGGGTGCGGCACACTTGAATGCCGTCCATGCCGGGCATGATGATGTCCAGGATCAGCAGGTCGGGCAGGTCGGTCTTGAGGACTTCCAGTGCTTCCTGGCCGGAGGACGCCAGCTTGGTTTTGAAACCCTCAAATTCCAGCACGCGCCCCAAGGTGCCCAGCACGTCGGGGTCGTCGTCCACCGCCATCACAAAATAGTCCATGGGTCCTTTATCCTCTGAGTACTTCCGCGCGTGTCACAGTCGGCAGGGTGATGGTGAAGCGTGTGCCCTGGCCTTCAAAGCTCTCGACGTCAATGGTGCCGTTGATCTCTTCGACGGTCTGGCGGCAGATGTGCAGCCCTAGGCCGGTACCTTCGCCAGGGGGTTTGGTGGTGTAGAAGGGGTCGAAAATGCGCTGCCGCACGGACTCGGGCATCCCAGGGCCGTTATCCCACACACGCACTACGATCTGTCGTTTGTCCGGGTAGTGGTCCAGCTCAATGCCCAACATGGAGTTAGGGTGTTCGACCATGGCGTCGTAAGCGTTGCTGAGCAGGTTCATCCAGATTTCGTCCAGGCGGCCCCGCACCGCCAACACACCGGGCAGCGCTGGGTCGTCTTCACCGGGGATGCGGGTGCTGATCTTGATATTGCGCCGCTGGATATGTGCCCCCATCAGCGACAGCGCGCCGCGGATGGTCTCGGCCACGTCGATGAGTTCGGCACGGTCGTCGGAGTTATCCGGGCGCACTACGGAAAGCAGCCGTCGCGCCACGCTGGAGGCCTTGCGACCGGCGTGGTGGATTGCTTCCAAGGCACGATATTCGCGGCTGTCAGGGTTGGCCTGCATCAGCAGCAGCTCGGCATCGACAATGATGGTCGTCAAAGGGTTGTTGATCTGATGGGCCACCACGCCGGCCAGCTCGCCCATCGCGGAATAGCGCGCTGTTTCCACCAGGCGCTGCTGGGTGTCTTTCAGCTCGCGGTGACGATGGTCCAGCTCGGTATGCAGACGGGCGTTTTCCAGCGAGGATGCCGCTTGTGAGGCCAGGGCCTTTGCCATGCTCACTTCACGCGGGCTGAAGGCGCGGCGCGGCTCGTTGTCGATCACGCGCAGCAGCCCCCAGGACTTGCCGCGATGCACCAGGGCCAAAGCAAGCTGAGCGCTGGTACCGCGCTGTTCCAGCACACGGTGCTTCAGCAGCACGCCTTGATATTCTGAGGCTTGGTCCAAGTCAATCTCTTCGAAGGGGGGCTGCGGCCACACCGCCTTGCCCACCTGTGCCAACGTAAAGAGCGCCGCCACGGACTCCGAGGTGAGCATAATCTCTGACCAGTCACAGCCCAGTTGCAGGTTGATGACGCCCATCTTCTCCATGACGCTGCGACGGCGCACCTCTGGGTCTTCGGGGGCGGTGGTCAGCAGGTTAGCGAGGGCTTCTAGGGCGATGTCGCGCACGTTGCGCAGTTGGCGCGTGGCGGAATGTTCGGTAGGGCGCACCAGATAGCAGGCGCGCAGCACGCCGGCCAAGTCGCCCTCTGAGATAATCGGGATCAACAGCCCGTAATAGCTGTCTTGCCCAACAGAGTCCTGCCAGATCACATCCCCACGCTTGAGGGCGGCGGCGTCATTGGAGTCCGGCACCTGCACGACCGGCCCACCCAGCGGCGGCCACAGGCTCGCCATGGCGCAGGCCCGCCGCTGAAGCAGGGCCTGGTGTTCTTCCCAGTTGTAGACATCCACGCGGCTGGCATCCAGGACCAGACGCACCTGCTCACAGACATGGGCCAAGGTCTCGCTCATCGCCAGCGAAGTGCTCATGATCTGGGTCGCCTCGACCAGGGTTTGCAGCTCTTTATTGCGCTGCACACTCTCGGCATGGACGCGGGCATTCTCAATGGCGATGGCGGCATAGGCGGCCAGGTTCATCAGCAGGTCTTGGTGGTGCACATCGAAGGCGTCCTGCTTTTCGCGGTTGTTAACGCCCAGGACGCCGATCACGCGGTCCTTGAACTGGATGGGCACGTAGAGCAGGGACAGCACCAGGTGCTGTGTCTTGACCTTGAGCGGACCGCGCTGGCCGTCCATGGTGGGCTTGCCGCTGCGCAGCACCTCACCGGCGATGCTGTCGTTAATGCGCACGCGGAAGTTGCGCGCCGTCTCGACGTCAAAGCCGACCTTGGCGCGCAGCATGAGCTGTTCTTCGCCCGCGACTTCTTCCGGCATCAGGATCATGCCTTCGTCCGCGTTGGTCAGCTCGCGCGCGGCTTCGACCACGCGGTTGAGCACGGCGCTGAGGTCCAGCACTTCCGTCAAGGATTTGCTGACGCGGAAGAGTGTGTCGATTTCCTCCATGCGCCGCCGGTTCATCAAGTTAGTGGTCTGCGGCTTGCGCTGGGGCATCACGCTGCCCACCAGGGCGATCACTGTCTTGCGGATAGTGTCCCGGTTCAGCTCCGCAATAATCATGTTGGACACGTCACGGGCGCGGTGCTCGGCGGTGGCGTCCAGGGCTACGGCGATGCGTGGCAGCGGGTTCTTCAGCCGTTCCAACGCCTGGATAGTGTATTCCCCGCTGTCACGATCGAACATCGCCGCATCCACAATTAGGGCCTGGTAGCGTTCTTGGCTGAGCATGTAGAGCGTATCGCGATGGGTATAGGCCCCACGCACCGACACCGCTTCGCTTTCTAACGCGCTGCGGACCGCAAAGGTGATGTCGTAGTTGCCGGCGGCAATGAGTATGTTAGGCAGCATAGGCTAAGTCTTAGGGGTGTCGTCATCGGGCGGGGGCTGGGGGCTGGGGCCGCTGAGTCGCGAGATGCGCCCCTGCATACTGTCGTCTGGGCGCTTGGCTGGGCTGGGGGCCGGTGTGCTGGTGCCCAGCGCTTTGTCCATCGCTTCGATGCGCGCGCGGGTGCGGCTTTGCGCGTCACGCAGCATCCCGCTGATGGAGTCCATGCGGGCGGCGGTCTCTTGCGCGTCTTCCAACCCGGACTCGGCGGTCTCATCGCGGTCAACAGGCGCGTCGCTCGGTGTGGGTAGGGCCTCAGCGGGCGGGTCGTCGGACTCCACATGGATAACGGTGCGGCGGCGCTGTGGCAAGTCATCTTCAACGGGTGAGCGGGCGCTATGGCGGGGTGCTGCGGTCTGCGGTGCCTCGACGTCACGCGACGGCGGGCTGGGCGGTGCAGCCGGTGGTGTACTGGCTTTGACATCCGCGATGGTGGCTTCCAACACGTTCACCTGTCGGATGAGTTCTTCCGCGGCGCGCTGATGGCTGCGCAGGTCAGCCTCGGCGATACTGAGGCGCTGTTCGGTGCGCTGAAGCTGCATCAGCAGGTGGCGGGCGTGCGTTTGATCGCCACGGTTCAGGGCGGCATCGGCGTCGGCATCTAGACCTTGGGTTTCATCGCGCAGTGCCTGCACCTTCGCCATCAGTTGATCCTCGTGAGCCAGGGCGTCGTTGATGCGCGCGCGCATGTCCTCGACCTGGCCGTCGAGGTCCGGCCTTCGGGGAAAACTGGGCAGGTCAGGCGTCAGGTCGCCTAACTGTGCACGCATCAAGGTATTGAGCTTCTTCAACAGGTCATTCATCGCATGGAACCCCGTGATCCGTTTGAGCCACGAAACTGTACGTTCAATCAGACGTGCCATACTCGATTGTATCAGAGACCGGGGCAATGGGGCATTACAGTCGTTCTAAACAGCAGCAAACACGCAGGCGATCGCTCATCGGGCACCGATCACCCTACGCGCGGATTGCCCTGTTTAGCGCTTCTGCGATAGACTGAAAGTCGAAGGTTTTTGGGAGCGCAACCACAATGCAGCAGATCACTAAACGTTACCGCGTTGAACGCAAGCTGGGGGCTGGGGGTATGGGCACAGTTTACGTTGCTCAGGACCGGCTCAAAAACGAAACCGTGGCCCTGAAGCAGGTACAATTGCCCACAGCACTGACCATGCAGGCTGAGGATACCGTGCAGAACCCCATGCTGGCACTGGCCGTGGAATTCCGTACTCTAGCCGGGCTGCGTCATCCACACATTATCAGCGTGCTGGATTACGGCTTTGACACCGCGCGGCAGCCCTTCTTCACCATGGAGCTGCTGCACAACGCGCAAACGATCACTGCCGCTGCCGCCGATCTGGACATTGCGCGGCGCGTGAACCTGCTCAACGGTCTGCTGCTGGCCTTAGATTACCTGCATCGGCGCGGCGTGATCCACCGGGACCTGAAGCCCGACAACGTGCTCGTCACACACGAGGGTGCGGTGAAAGTATTGGATTTCGGCTTGGCGCAGGCGAGTGGTGACATGGCGATCACCGGGGCCACGCAAGAGACCGCCGGGACCCTTATGTACATGGCTCCGGAGCTGTTCGCCGATGAACCCGCTACCGTGCGCTCTGACCTGTATGCCGTGGGCATCATCGCCTATGAGCTGTTCGTCGGGCGCTATTGCTTCAACGCTAAAAACACCATGACACTCGTCACCGACATCTTGAACACCACGCCGGATACCAGCAGCCTGCCCTTTGACCTGGCTGATCTGCTGGACCGCCTGCTGGCGAAATCACCCGACAAGCGCCCGGACTCCGCGCTGGCGGTGATATACGCACTGTCCGAGGCCACCGACCAACCCCTGCCTGTGGAAAGCCACGAAATCCGCGAGGGTTACTTGCAGGCATCCACCTTTGCTGGGCGCGAGGCAGAGATCAAGACACTGCGCGATGCGGCCAAACAGATCGAACAGGAACGGGGCAGCGCATGGCTCATCGGTGGGGAAAGCGGTGTGGGCAAGTCGCGCCTGGTGGAGGAACTGCGTATCTGGGCGCTGACGCGCGGCTATACCGTGCTGCGCGGTCAGGGCGTTGAGGGCGGCGGCCTGCCTTATCAACTGTGGCGCGAACCGATGCGACGTCTGCTGTTGGACACTGAACTCAATGACCTAGAAGCGGGTGTACTCAAAGCCATCGTCCCGGACATTGACGCGCTGTTGGAACGCCCCGTGCCGCCTGCCCCCGCACTGAGTGGCAGCCACGCGCGCGACCGTCTGGCCCTCACCATTGCCGACTTGATCGCGCGGCATGACGCGCCGCTGCTGTTGATCCTGGAAGATTTGCACTGGGCAGAAGAAAGCCTGGACCTGATCACGCGTCTGCTGCCAATGATGCCAACACACTCGCTGATGCTGGTGGGCAGCTACCGCAGCGACGAGCGCCCGAACCTGCCCGATGCACTCAGCGGCATGACGGTGATGCCTCTGTCGCGCCTGGACGAAGCCGCCATCGCAGCACTGACCCGCGCCATGCTGGGCGAAGCCGCAGCCGAGGCCGACCTGGTGCAGCTCCTCACCAAGGAAACTGAGGGCAACGCCTTCTTCATGGTGGAGGTCATGCGCACGCTGGCTGAAGAAGCGGGCCGCCTGGACGACATCGCCAGCATGAGCCTGCCTAAGCGTGTGCTGGCGGGAGGGATGCAGCAGGTGATCCAGCGGCGGCTGGACTGGCTGCCAGCGTGGGCACGGCCCACCCTTGAGCTAGCGGCGGTGTTGGGGCGGCAGATCGACCCAGTGCTGCTGCTGGCCGCGGATGCTGCACTGGACCTGGACACCTGGCTGCGCACCTGTGCGGACGCGGCGGTGCTGGAAGTGGACGAGGCGCGCTGGCGCTTCAGCCATGACAAGCTGCGCGAGCACATCGTGGCAAAGCTGGCCGACGACGAAAAGCGCGCCTTGAACCGCCAAGCAGCCCAGCACATCGAGGCGGCCTACCCGGATGACCCCGACCGCGCTGAAGTCCTCTACGAGCATTGGTGGGCTGCTGGCGAACTGGACAAGGCGCTGCCCTACCTGGCACGGGTGCTGGACCGGTTGGTGAACCATCAGCGCGTGCATGACCGCAGCATGCCGATGATCGAGGACGCTTTAGCCGCCCTGCCCGACGACGATCCACGCGCGGCCCCGCTGCTGAATCACCTGGGGGCCTGTTACGAACTGAAAGGCGAGTACAACACAGCGCAACGTCACCATGAGCACGCGCTGGCACTGACCGACAGCGACACTGAGCGCGCGGCCAGCTACAATCTGCTCAGCTTCATCGCTTTGGTACAGGGCAACTACGAGACGGCCCGCAGTCATTCGCTGCAAAGCCTGAACTTGTATCAGCGCCTTGAAGACCTGCGCGGCCAAGCAGAGTGCTATAACGAGCTGGGCCTCATTACCCAACACATGGGCCGCTTTGACGAAGCGCGTGACTACTACGATCGCGCCCTCAGCCTGCGACAGGCCTTCGAGGACATCGGCACCATGATCGGCACCTACAACAATCTCGGCATCCTCACCCAACAGCAGGGCCGGACCGAAGAGGCCATCGACTGGTACACGAAGTGCCTGCTCGGTGCCCGGCGGGTCGGCTCAAGGTTGGCAATGGGCTACAGCGCCATCAACCTGTGCGGCCTCAACCTTGAACTCGGCAAGCTGGACCAAGCACAAACCTACATTGACGAAGCGCATGACACCTTGCAGCGCTTGGGCATACCGCAGGGTATGGCCATGGTGAACAACAACAGAGGGCGGCTGCATTATCAACAAGGAGACGACGCCGCCGCGCGCGATCATTACGAGCAGAGCCTGGCCGCTTTTGAGCAGGCCCAGAGCCGCAGCATGGCGACCCAGGTGCGGGTCAACATGGGCTTTGCAGTTTTGCGCCTGGGTGACGTTCAGCAAGCACACGCACTGTGGCAGCAGGCCCTGCGTGATGCGCAGGACATCGGCTTGACGCCTGTGCTGCTGGAAGCCCTGGTGGGGATGGCCCAACTCAAGCGCCTGATAGGTCAAGTGGAAGAAAGCAGGCAGCTAGCCGCCTTTGTGCTCAACCACCCGGCGCTGCGGCAAAGTCTCAAGCGCGTGTATCTGGCGGAACTGCTGCGCGAGCTGGGCACCGATGCCGATGCGCTCCAAACCGTGACCGATGCTGATCTGCCCGCCGACCTAGACGCAGCCATTGCGCCGCTGCTGACCTGGGCGCTGCCATCGACGTGACGCATTGCGTCGCAGTGAACTTCTCGCTAGAGTCCGCCGCAGCGACTTACATAAACTTGGAGGGCCACCCCATGCGCGAGCTGTTCCTGCTGGACCCTGACGTGATCTTCCTGAACCACGGCTCGTTCGGGGCTTGCCCGACGCCGGTATTTGCCATCTATCAGCGCTGGCAGCGCGAGCTGGAAAGTCAGCCGGTCGAATTTCTGGGGCGGCGCAGCGCCGACCTGCTGCGCGAGTCGCGGCGGGTGCTGGGCATCAGCCCGC
>CAYWGJ010000089.1:0-11933 GCA_964457835.1 uncultured Anaerolineaceae bacterium | reverse complement strand
GCCGTGCTGGCAGGCCACACCGACGCCGTGAGCGCCCTGGACATCAGCCCGGATGGCGCGCTGCTCGCCAGCGGCGGCGTGGGCGATGACCAAACCCTGCGCATCTGGGACCTGAACGACTACAGCCAGCGCCTCTCCAGTGATGACTTGGGCACTGGTATCCTGACGGTAAAGCTGCTGCCCCAGGTCGGGCTGGTGGCCGCCGGTACCGGCAACAACACCCTGGCCGTGTGGGACGTCAACACCGGGCAAATTCTGGGCGAAAGCAACGCGGGCTTCAACAGCACGCCCACCAGCCTGGATTATCACCCGGAAAAGCCGCTGGTCGTCATCGGCCTGTTCAGCGGGCGCGTGATCCTGGCGGACCTGGAGACAGGCGCGCAGCAGAACCTGGACCATCACAGCGCGGGCGTGCGCGACGTAGCCTACAGCCGTGACGGACGCTACATCGCCACCGTCGGCAGCGACAACAGCGTCTTCATCCTGGACGGCGAGACCGGCGCGGTGCTTAAGCAATACGCCCACGAAGACGACCTCTTTAGCGCAGCCTTCAGCGGCGACGACCAGAGCGTCTACGCTGCCAGCAACGACGGTAAGCTGATAGCTTGGGACCTGAACACCGACGCCATCATCTGCCAGCGCAACCTGGCTTATACCCTCATTCGCCAGATCACGCTCAGCCAGGATGGCACGCGGCTGGTGGCCGCCACCGATCAGGATTACATGGTGCACGTGTGGGACGCGGCCACCTATCAGGAATTGGCCGCACTGCCGCATCAAGGGCGCACCTTTGCCGTCGCGCTGAGTCCGGATGGCGCGCTGTTAGCCACTGCCGCCGCTGAGCCGCTCATCCGCCTGTGGGACATGGAGACCTTCCAGCCCCACGGCGCGCTTCAGATCACGCCCACGCAGATGATGTCCGTCGCCTTCAGCCCGGACGGCACGCGCGTGATCGGCGGCGGCTTTGACGGCAGCGTGAACGTGATCGACCTGGAAAGCGGCGACATCCTCTTAGCCGACGACTCCGGGCTGGGCACCGTGTGGGACATCGGCTACAGCGCGGACGGGGCCTACTTCGGCTACGATGAGGCGGTGTGGGACGCCGAGACCTTCCAGCGTGTAACTACGCCACCAGATGGCCTGACACTGCCGACCCGCGCGGAAGCCTTCAGCCCGGATGGGCGCGTGTCCTTCAGCCCCTTTGACGACAACCTGCGCCTCTTCGACACGGCCACCCGTGAGACCCTGGGCCTGCTGAAAGGCCACACCCAGACCGTCGCCAGCGTCGCACTCAGCCCGGACGGCACGCGCCTGTATACCGGCGGCTATGACGGCGTGCTGCGCGCCTGGGCCATCACCGGTGACACGCCGTCGGTGGAAGTCGCCTGCTGCATGCAACGCGGCAGCGCCCCGGTCATTGATGCCCTGCCACAGCCGCCCCTGGCCCCGATCCTGGAGGCCGCCCCCGACAGCATCCGCATCGACAACGCCGACCGTCTCCAACTCACCTACCTGGACATCAGCCTGACGACCTTCTACGACCTGGACATGCACCTGGAGTCCGGGCGCGGAGCGGTGGCCGCCGCAGAAGGCGCAGCCCTGCTGGACATCGAGTCCTTTGGTGCGCCGGTGCCGCTGATGCCACCTGCCGACAGCGGCTTGATCAACAGCGCCCTCGCCCTGGACTTCAGCGCCGACGGCCAGCGCCTGGCAATCAGCTACGGCGCGCTAGACCCGGAAACCCCGACCGGCGCAGGCGTCATCCTGTGGGACCTCAGCGGCGACACGCCGACCCCGGCTTTGGTGCTGCCCCGTAAGATGCAGGTGAGCAGCCTGGCCTTCAACAACGCCGGGGACCGCCTGGCCCTGGGCGACTTCAGCGGCTACGCCGAACTCCTGGAGACAGGCCGCGGTGAGGTGCGCGCTGCTTTCGTCGAGGATCACCTGGGCAGCGTGCTGGGCATGAACTTCAGCCCCGACGACCGCGTGCTCGCCAGCGTGGATACCAACGGCAACAAGGCCCTGTGGGATGCGCAGACGGGCACCCTGCTGGCTGTCGTCAATGACCAGATCAACGTGCCCATGGTCTTTTCCGCGGACGGCGGTGACCTGCTCTCCGCGGAAATGCGCGGTTTCATCCGGCGCAGCACCACCAGCGGCGAAGCCCTGGACAGCTACGCCTACCCCGACGCACTGCGCGGCGACATCGCCGACGTGGACCCGATCAGCGAGCGCGTGCTGGTGGCGGCAGAGGACTCGCTGTGGGTGCTGGACTTCAACACGGGCACGGGCACGCAGTCCACGTTGATCGACGTGCCGATGGCGGCGGCAGTGCTGCGCGGCGATACCCTGCTGGCCGTTAGCGAGTGCGGCACGCTACAGCGCGTGGACCTAGCCGCGGAGGCGGTCGTGGGGTCCCTGACGCTGAACACCGACACAGCCTACAGTGCCAGCACCTTCAGTGCGGACGGCAGCCGCCTGGTTGCCGCCGTCGAAGACGAGGGCCTGGTGATCTACGACGCGGCTGCCGGACGCCTGACCGACACGCTGCCGACCCCCAACACGCGCGCCCTGCTCGCGGTCCCCGGTGATGCCCCAGCAGGCCGTGACCTGCTGTTGACAGCGGGCTGGGACACGGCGGCGCTGTTTGATCTGGCGACGGGTGCGGCAGTCACAGACCTGGATAAACTCCCCGGCGACCTGCTGCGCCTCAGCGGGGACTCGACCGTGCTGGCACAGCGCATCACGGCCTTGCAGCAGCCGGACCAAATGCGCATCTACAACCTGCGCAGCGGCCAGACCTTCCTGCTGACGCCGCACATCGACGGCCTCAACGACATCGCCATCAACGCCGAAGGCACGCTCTTAGCCACCGCCGGCGCTGAGGGCCTAGTCAAGCTGATTAACCCGCTGACCGGGCTGCAAGTGGCCGGGATGCCCGACAGCGACGGCGCAGTCACAGCCCTGGCCTTCACCCCGGACGGGGACACGCTGGTGGGCATCACCGAGTGGACCCTCTTCACCTGGGACGTCAGCGGCGGCTTTGAACCGGTGGCGCTGTCCGGCAGCTATGCGCTGGACGGGCCGCTGAAGGTGCGCCGCTTGCAGGTCGCGCCAGATAACGTGACGCTGTTTGCCGAGACCGTCGGCGGGCGTCAGCTTCTGGTTTTCGACCTGACAAGGGGCGATCAAGTGGCAGCGTACACACTGCCCGGCCTGAGCAACAGCTTCTTTGCCTACAGCCCGGACGGCTCGCAGGTGGCGTATGGCAGCCGCAGCGGGCTGCTGGTCCTGCTTCAGCTTGCACAGGACAGCCAGTAGAGAGCATCAAACCGCCCCGCGTCGGCAGATAGGTGTCGGCGCGGGGCAGTGGGGGCTAGGGAATTACTCATAAATCGCAAAGGCCTTCGGTGGCAGCGTGACGCGGGTGCTTTCGCCGGTGGGCAGCAGGTCCGGGGCGCGTTCCTCCGGGGTGCCGTTGGGCTGCCAGGCGATGGCCTTGGAGTCCAGGATTTTACGCCAAGTGCGATACGACACCGGCAGCTTGATGCTGCCTTCGCGGCTGGGGTGCAGGTTAATCACCAGCATGAAGTTCGCTGCGTCCATTTCGTAGACCAAGGCCAGCACGCGCGAGGCACTGTCTACGTGCACCTGACGGTGCGCCCGGTCCGGGTGGGTGATAGCCAGGTTCGCGCGGCGAATGCGCAGCAGCTCGCGGTAGAGCCGGTACAACAGCCCGTTGGAGCCGTGGTTGCGCAGGTCGTGGTCCAGCTTGCTGAGTGTAAAGGCGGCCTCGTCCTGCGGATCGACCGGCTCACCCTCGAATCCAGTCAACAGCTCGGCGCGGCCTGCACGCATCCCGGCAATGACTACCTCGTCGCTGTAATCACTGAAGAAGTAAAAGGGCGCGGTCTCGGCGTATTCCTCGCCCATGAACAGCATCGGCACGTAAGGCGAGCAGGTGACTAAAGCCGCCGCCGCCTTCAGGCCGTCGAAATCCGTCAGCCGCGACAAACGCTCGCCGCCGGGCCGGTTGCCGACTTGATCGTGGTTCTGTGAGAAGACGACAAAGTGGTCCGTGGGCAGGTCCGCGGCGGGCGAGCCAACACGCCGCTGCCGAAACAGCGAGTACGTGCCCGTGTGCGCGTAGCCCTCGCGCAGCACCTTGACCATCTGCATGATGCCCCCGTAATCGGCGTAGAAGCGTTCACGCTCCCCAGTCAGCAGAACGTGCAGGCTGTGATGCAGGTCGTCCAGCCACTGCCCATCCAGGCCATAGCCGCCTACGCTGCTCGGCGTGAGCAGACGACGATCGCTGGCGTCACTCTCCGCGATAATGTGCACGCGGCGGTTGTGGCGCTCGGCCCAGTCATGTGCCACCTCGCCCAGCTCCAGCAAGATATGGCGCGGTGTGGCGTCGAAGATCATCTGGGTGGCGTCCAGGCGCAGGCCGTCAATGTGGAAGTGTTTCAGCCAGTACAGTGCGTTTTCCAGCACATAACGGCGCACATGATCGCTGTGTGGGCCGTCAAAGTTCAGCGCGTGGCCCCAGGGGGTGCGGTAAGTGTCGCTGAAGTAGTGGCCGTAAACGTCCAGGTAGTTCCCCTCTGGGCCGAGGTGGTTGTAGATGGCGTCCAGATAGACGGCCAAGCCCTGACCATGCGCAGCATCCACCAAGGCGCGCAGCCCGTCAGGGCCGCCGTAGCTTTGCTGCACGGCAAAGGGGCTGGCGATGTCATAGCCCCAGCCGCGCTCACCCGGGAACTGGGCCACCGGCAAAAGCTGAAGCGCGTTGACGCCCAGGTCATGCAGGCGCGGCAGATACGGAATAATGGCCTCAAAGGTACCGGCCGCTGTATAGGTGCCCACGTGAAGTTGATAAAACACCAAGTTACGCATAGACGGTGCACGCCATTGGGCATCCTGCCAGGCGTAATCCAGGCTGACGACCGCCGACGGACCGTGCACGCCTTCCGGCTGATGGCGTGAGGCGGGGTCCGGGTATTCAGCCTGCTTGCCCACGCGGAATAAATATTGGTCACCCGGTTTAACGTCCGAGACTTGGCAACTGTAATAGCCCTGTTGGTCACGGGTCATGGGGAGGTAAATGGCTTGATCGATGAGGTGCAGCTCCATCTGAGCGGCTTTAGGTGCCCAGACCGTAAACTCTGTAGCGCCGTCGGGGTGTATTTGCGCCCCTAGGCGTTCCGATGGCGGGATCATGACGACATCCTGACACGTAAATAATAGGTAATGCGAGAAGTCTCGCTCAAAACACTTTATGCGATAACCTGACGATTTTCAAGGCGTAAGTTGATGAGAAGTATGCAATATTTGAAACAAAAAGAAAGGTTTTAAGCGCTGTTTCGGCCTAAAATTTGACCTTGTGTTATACTGCATCGCATGAATGAGATCAGCTCCCTCACCACGTTCAACCCCGAATTGGCCGCCCGCTGGGGCGTCTACGGCCATGACTGGGCACTGCGCTACCTGGAACAGGGCCTGCGCCATGATCGCATCCGCCAGGCCTACCTGATTACCGGCACGGAGTCCCTGGGCAAGACGACGCTGGCCCAAGCCTTCGCCACCCGGCTCAACTGCCAGCACCCCGACCCCCACCAGCGTCCCTGCGGCAGCTGCGAGTCCTGCCGCAAAATGCCGGACCTCAACGCCTTAGAAGCCCGACGCCACGAGGCCAGGAAGGGCGAGGTCGTCGGCCACAGCCACCCCGACCTGCGCATCGCCGCTGTGGACAACGAGTCAAAACTCTTCAAAGGCGCACTGAAGATCGACGCACTGCGCGATATCATGCAGTGGGTGCCCCTACAGCCTTACCTGGCCCGCTACCGCATCGCCATCATCCAGGACATCCACCGCGCCTATGACCGCAGCCAGGACGCCCTGCTGAAGACCTTGGAAGAACCACCGCCCTACGTCATCTTGATCCTGACTGCGCCCAGCACCGAAGGCATCATGCCGACGATCATCAGCCGCTGCCAGGTAATCCCGCTGCGGCCCGCACCCAGCGCCACCATCGAGGCCACGCTGAAGACGCACTTCAACGCCCACCCTGACGATGCCCAGCTCCTGGCGCGGCTCAGCGGCGGGCGCATCGGCTGGGCCATCCACGCGCTGCAAAACCCCAACGTCCAGCAGCAGCGCCAGCAGTCCCTGGACCTGCTGGAGTCGCTGCTGCATCAATCCCGCGCACAGCGCTTCGACGCCGCCGCAGACCTAGCCAAGAGCAAGCGCGACGAGCTGGTGCCGCTGCTGGCACTGTGGTTGAGCTACTGGCGCGACCTGCTGCTGGCAGCGGAAAGCGGCGGCCTGCGCGGCGCAGTGAAAGCCTGCAACGTGGACCGCCTGCCCAGCCTAGAACGCGCGCTGCTGAACCTGGACACCCCAACGCTGCTCAAGGCACTGCGCGCTACCCAGCACATGATCGACCTCCTCTACAGCGGGGCCAACGTCCAGCTTGCGCTAGAGGCCATGCTGCTGCGCTATCCCCGTTTGCGCTAGGTTGACCATACGCGCCTGCCCGCCCATCTGCTATACTCGCGGCGCAATGTTGAGTCAGCTCAGAGCGTGAGGACAAAACGAGGGCATAATGATCGACGTGAATCAGCTTCGCCGCGGCACCACCTACGTGGAAGACGACCAACTCCTGAAGGTGCTGAACTACTCGCACAACAAGACGGCGCGTGGTGGGGCCACCATCCGCGTGCAGCTGCGCAACCTGCGCAGCGGGGCCACCTTCGAGAAGACCTACAACTCCGGCACCCGCGTACAGGACGTGCGCCTGGAAACCGTCGAAGTGGAATACCTCTACGACGACGGCGAATTCCTGACCTTCATGGAC
Organism: uncultured Anaerolineaceae bacterium; assembly: GCA_964457835.1. Classification (GTDB taxonomy): domain Bacteria; phylum Chloroflexota; class Anaerolineae; order Aggregatilineales; family Phototrophicaceae; genus CAYWGJ01. Next base: position 5,074 of record CAYWGJ010000089.1, on the reverse strand, counting down.
ACTGAGACCTACGATCAGCCGCAGATGAACCGCGAACTCTTCGGCGACGACATGCAATACCTGAAGGAAAACCTGGCCCTCAAGCTGAGCAAGTACGGCGACGAGATCATCGACTACGAGCTGCCCAACACCATCGACCTGGCAGTGACCGACTCCGAGATGGCGGTAGCGGGCGACACGGCCAACAGCCCCACCAAGCGCGTCACGGTGGAGACGGGGCTGGAAGTACGCGTGCCGATGTTCGTTAACGTCGGCGACACCATCCGCGTCAAGACCGAAGACGGTACTTACGTGACGCGCGTGTAAAGCAGCACCGCGCGTCAGCCAAGGGGCGGGGCCATGTGCTCCGCTTTTTGATTCGCGCTATAATCAGCCGCATGAGACACGCACACGCTTTCCCCCGAATTTACCTGTTCCTGGGCGGCCTGCTGCTCTTCAGCGCGGCGGCGGCCCTCAGCCAACCCTACGTCATGCCGACGCCCGGGCCAGGCGATCAAATCTGCCCGGACAGCCCGCCCACCCGCCTCATCTTGGCCGAACGTGCCCGCGTCACCTTCGACGACCCCAGCCCCCTGCGCCTACGCAGCAGGTCCGGCATTGACGCAAGCATCCTGGATGAACTGCTCATCGGCAGTGTGGTGCTGGTGCTGGACGGCCCCGAATGCGCCGACGGCTATACCTGGTATCAGGTGCAGGCCGGGGAGCGCGTCGGCTGGGTGGCGGAAGGCGAGCCAGGGTTGTATTACATCGCACCGTATATCACGGGCTGAGTTCAGTGCGCGGTCATACCTTAATCAAACCGAAACCCAAGGCAGCGTAATAGGTTCAGCTTCGCAAGCTGTGCTAGAATGGAGAAGCATATGCAGCAGCCATGATCCCAGGATGAACCCATGAGCCAAGCTCCGCTCCTGACAGGCAGCGCCCGCCGCCAAGACCGCCAAGACCGCCGCCAGCGGCTGGAAAGCACCAGCCGACTCGCGCTGGGGGGCCTGTTGGTCGTCACCAGCCTGGTGATGCTGGGCTATTTGATCGCCGCCCTGCAATGGAGCAGCCAGCCTTTCTTCGGCGCACTGCTCTCGCCCACCCTCGTCGTCACCAACGGCCAGCCGGTCAGTGATGAACCGTGGACCGCGTTGGAAGCCGGGCTGCGCGCTCGTGACCGCATCCTGGCGCTGGACGGCGAAACGCTGAAAACCGTGCGCCGCAGCGACCGCCAAGCCTTCGACCGCTTCAACGAGATTCTGCGCAGCAAAGCCCCCGGTGACGTGCTCAGCGTGGACGTCGAGCGCCCCGACGGCAGCGTCACAACAGTCGATGTGACGCTGATGCGCTTCCCGCTGGGCGACCTGCTGGTGTTCTTCGTCATCAGTTTTATCGCGGCGGCCTTCTCGTTGGCGATGGCGAGCCTGGTGCTGGTGCTGCGGGTGCGGCAGAGCGGCAGCCTGCTGTCCGTGGCCGCCTTTCTGTCCACGGCGCTGGTGATGGCGGGCATGTTCGATAACACCAGCAGTCAAGCCTTCATGCCGATCTGGTTTATCGCGGCGGCGGCAGCGGGCGGCACCATGATGAGCGTCGGCCTGGTCTTCCCCTCGCCGTTGAGCGTCGTGTACCGGATGCCGGTCGTCAAGTATTTAGCGTTGGTGGTCAGTGCGGGCGCAGCGGCCTTCGCACTGTATAACTACAACGCCGCCCTCGCACCGCGCAGCTACGGACTCAGCAACCAGGTGGTGCTGCTATGGATGGTCGGCGGGCTGCTGGTGCTGGGCGGCACCATGTTGGTCCAGCGCCGCCGCGCCAACAGCCAGATCACCCGCGACCAAAGCAGCACCCTGCTGCTGGGCTTGATGCTAGGCAGCGCCCCAGCAGGTGTGTGGGTCTTCAGCCAGGCCGCACAGACTATCAGCGCCGACTTCGCGCTGAATATCACGCTGGAAGCCAGTATGCCCCTGCTGCTGGTGCCCATCATCGCCCAGACTTACGCCCTGCTGCAATACCAGCACTTCAGCGCTGACCGCGTGCTCAGCCGCAGCATCACCTACTTGATCCTGATGTTCACGCTCATCATCGGTTACTTCCTGCTGGTGCTGGGCGCGGGCCTGGCCCTGCGTGACCTTCAGCCGGATAACCCCCTGCTCATCGCGCTGACGCTGTTTTTGGTATCCGTAGCGCTGCTGCCCCTGCGTAACTGGCTGGAGTCGCGCATCAACCGCGTGTACTACCGTCAGCGCCGCGAATACCAGGAATACCTGGAACGCTTCAGCGAAAAGCTCAACACGCTCAACGGCTATGACGAAATCATTACCGAGTTCCGCAGCCTGCTGCAAGACGCCATCAACCCCAGCAGTATCTTTATCTTCCTGCCGCGCGCCGTCGGTGAGGAGTTCATCGCCTATGGCCGCCCCGACCCAGAGACCAACATCCGCTTCGCCGCCGACAGCGGCCTGGTGGCGCTGCTGCGCGGCCCCGACGGCCCCGTGATCTACCTTCAGCCGGATAAACCCTACCCCCTTCAGCTCATCGCCGACCGCGCCCGCCTGCACATCCTTAAGCCGCTGGTGCTGGCCGGCCTCAGCGGCAGCCAGCAGCTCAACGCCATCCTCACCATCGGCCCCCCACGCAGCGGCCCCACGCTGTACGGCCACGAGGCGCTGCGCTTCATCAACGCCATGGTCGGCCAGCTCAGCGTCGCCATTGAGCGCACCCAAGTCATCGACTACCTGGAACGCCGCGTCAACGAGCTGAACGTGCTGAGCCAGGTGGGACAGGCCGTGAACTACACCATCGAGTTCGACTACCTGCTGGAGCTGGTCTACGCGCAGACCGGGCGCTTGATCGACGCGCCCAACTTCTACATCGCACTGTATGACCAACGCAACGAACAGATGTACTTCGCCTTCTTCCTGGAAAACGACGAGCGCTACCGCGACCGCGAAAACCTGCGCTGGCGCACCGGACGCGACGCCTTCAGCGAGGTGGTGCGCAGCGGTAAGCCGCTGATGCTGACCGACTACGAAAAGGCGATCAAAGATGGCGACTACACGCCCATCTTCGGCCATGCACGCATCAAAGCCTGGATGGCCGTGCCGCTTTCAGCACAGTTTTCTACGCTGGGCGTGCTGGCCGTGGGCCAAGGTGCCGGGGACAGCGGCTATACCCGCGAACAGCTCAAAATCTTCAGCGACATCGGCGCGCTGGCCGCCACCTCCCTGGAAAAAGCCAGCCTCTTCCGCGAGGTCAACGTGCGCGCTGAACAGTTGGCCGCGCTCAACGACATCAGCCAAAAGCTGGTGGCCGCCGAAAGCGAAGACGTCGAGTCCCTGCTGGAACTGATCACCGCCAGCGCCGTGAACATTCTCAACGTCGAGGCCGGCTCGCTGCTGCTGACCGCCGACGAAGACGGCCATGAGATGGAATTCCGCGTAGCGGTGGGCGGCACCGGCGCGGACCTGGTTGGCAAGCGCATCCCGTCTGACCGCGGCCTGGTCGGCGAGGTCGTGCGCAGCGGCCAGCCGCAAATCTCCAACGACACCAACAGCGACCAGCGCTGGGCTGGCGAGCTGACCACCACCGGCAGCTTCAGCACCGCATCCATCCTGGCCGTGCCCCTCATCGCCAAAGACACCATCATCGGCGTGCTGGAAGTGCTCAACAAAACCGATGGCACGCCCTTCATCAACGAAGAAGTGGAGCTGATGACCACCTTCGCCGGGCAGGCCGCGATCGCCATCGAAAACGCGCGCCTGTTCGAAATGACCGGAAGCGCGCTGAGTGAACGCGTGAAAGAACTGCAAACCCTGGAACAGATCGACCGCGAGCTGGCCCGCGAGCTGGACATCGACCGCGTGGCCCAGATCACGATCAAGTGGGCCGTCGCCAACTCCGGTGCAGTAGCCGCCGCCCTGGGCGAAGTCTACGCACAAGAAAACGTGCTGCTGATGCGCAGCGTCTACAGCTACCGCGACGACGAGTACCCGGTCGGTGCCGATGGCACGCGCTGGCCGCTGGACATCGGTATCGTCAAGCGCGTGCTGCGTACCGGCCTGCCCGACCTGGCCGACCCCAGCATCGACCCCGACTACGTGCCCACGCTCACCGGGGCCACCAGCCAGATCACCGTGCCCATGGTCTCCGGTGAAGAGATCATCGCTATCTTGATCCTGGAGACCAACAGCGCCATACCCTTCAACCTGCTGGACCTGGAATTTATCAAGCGCCTGACCGAACGCGCCTCCATCGCCCTCTCCAACGCCCAGCTCTACAGCGCCGTGGTGGGTGCCGCCGACACTAAGAGCGAATTCGTGGGCTTTGCCGCCCATGAGCTGAAGAACCCGCTCACCAGCATCAAGGGCTACGCCGACGGCCTGCTGGGTCCCATGGGCGAGCAGATGAACGACGACATGCGCCGCCAGTGGCTGCGGGTCATCCGCACCAACGCCGACCGGATGCAGAGCATCATCGACGACATGCGCGACATCGCCCGATCCGACGCCGGACGGCTGGAAATTGACCTGACCGAAGCCGACATCTACCAGATCGTACACGACAGCATCGTGCCCTTTGAGCAGCAGATCGCCGAAAAAGAGCAGACGATCCACAACACCCTCACCCAAGACCTGCCCCCCGTCCACGGCGACCACCAGAAGCTGGTGCAAGTCGTGGTGAACCTGGTCAGCAACGCCTACAAGTACACGCCCGAAGGCGGCACCATCACCGTCGGCGCAGAAGTGATCCGCAACTACCGCCAAGGCCAACGCCGCTACGGGGCCGTGATGAAAGTGTGGGTCAGCGACACCGGCATCGGCATGAGCGAAGAAGACCTCCAACGCATCTTCCGCGAGGACTACTTCCGCAGCGAGAACCGCCTCGCCCGCGAGCAAAAAGGCACCGGCCTGGGCATGATTATCACCGAGCGCATCATCCAGGCCCACGAGGGGCGCATCTGGGTGGAAAGCGAGCTGAACGTGGGTACCACCTTCAGCTTTGTGGTGCCGCTGTTCAGCCCTGAGGTTGATGACACACCGGATGACAACCACGAAGCCGACACCGACACCCACATCGCCAGCAGCCGCGCCGA
>CAYWGJ010000088.1:0-12067 GCA_964457835.1 uncultured Anaerolineaceae bacterium | reverse complement strand
AAGCAAACGCGGGACCCATGATGACGGGTCCCGCGTGGTGTTTCGATAGGGGTGGATGTCCGGATTAACCGGACACCCACGGGGTGATCTTGCCGCTTAGTCGCGGAAGCTGGGGATTTCCTGGAGCGGGGTGCTCACCGTGATGGTGACGGTCTCGCTGTCGGTGTCGACGCCATCGCTGACAACCACGTCCACGGTCCACTCACCGGCCTCGCCAGCGGCGGGGGTCCAGGCGAAGGCACCGGTGCTGGCGTCGATGGCCGTTTCCGTCAGGGACGGGGTACCCGCGAAGCCAGCCGGGGCGGTGATGCTTTCCAGGCTGTAGGTCAGGGTGTCGCCGTCGGCGTCGGTGGCGGTGGCGGTGAAGGTCAGCTCAGCACCTTCAGCGATGGTCTGCGCGCCGATTTCGGCCAGCTCAGGGGCGGCATTTTCACCGGGGCCGGTCACGATGCTCACCTCGTCAACCAGGACCTTGGCCGCGTTCTGCGGGGTCAGGAACTGGAAGAAGGACTTGCTGGCGCCGCCCACGGCTTCCGAAGGCACGTCGAACTCGACGGTCTCGGTGACCAGGCTGTAGTTCTCAGCCGCGCCGAACTTGGGCGTGTCGCCGGAGCCAGGAACGAAGACGCCCGGTTTGATCTTCTGGACGACCTTGTTGGCAGCACCCTTCAGGTTGTTGCCGTCGGCGTCCTTGAAGCGGAAGATCATCTTGGTGATGTTCTTGTTCTTGGCGTCAGTGATCTTGGTGTTCTCAACGTAGAAGCTGACGGTGATCTCGTCGCCATCGGCGAAGCGGTCAGCGGGCAGGTTGTAGCGCAGGTTGCCGGTGCCGTTGTTCTTGATGAGCAGGGCACACTCGCCAGCGTAGCTGAAGTTGCGCTTCAGGGTCGTGCCGTCATCTTCGTACTTGTTGCACTTGATCGCCATCTTGCTCAGGCTGGCACTGGCGTCCCAGCCGCTGTTGATGCCGTCCAGGTCCTTGGGTGTCAGACCGGCTTCCTTCAGACCCTCGAAACCTTGGTCATCCGGCGCGATCAGTTCGAAGCTCTCCAGGGCAACCTGGAAGAAGAACGGACCGTTGGCGGCTTCGATTTCACCGTCAAAGGTGTTGGCCGTGATCGTCCAAGCGTACTCACCGGTACCCAGGGTGGCCGGGTCGATGCTGTAGTCGTTGGGCGCAAAGGTGCAGACGTCCGACTCGCAGATGCTGGTCGGCAGGGGCAGGCTAGCGATTTCCGCAATGCGGACGTTGTTGCTGATCTGGAGCAGGGTCCAGGTGTAGCTGTTGGCCGCAGCCGACGGCTCGAAGGTGATTTCCAGGGCGCTGGGCAGCGCGGTGCGGCTGAAGGTGCCATCCGCCGGTGACAGCAGGTTGAAGACAAGCTGCGGCGAGAAGTCGCTGTTGTCCGCGTCCAGGGTGGCCTTTTCCCAGGTGGTCGCCAGGGTGTTGTGGTGGTGTACCAGCATCACCGGCGGCACGCTGGCGGTGTCGATGACCGGGGTCTGACCTTCGCCTGCGGTGTTGAAGGCGGCGAAGTTGTAGTTGAAGTTGATCGTGCTTTCGGTATCGACCTCACCCACCAGGTTCACGCCCATGCCGGCACCGCCGGTGTAGACGCCGGGGTAGTAGTAGACCGGGGCCTTGTAGTTGGCGGACTGCCAGGTGGCGGCGTCAGCCGGGTCTGCGCTGGCGCTGAGCGGGACCGGGGTCTCGCTGTCGTCGTCGCCGTCGAAGACCTCAACGTAGAAGGCGAACTTGCCGTCGCCGTCATCGAAGGGCGCGAAGGCTTCCATCACGTCCATGGAGATGGGCAGCACGACCACGTTGTTGTGGTACACGTAGGTGTCGATCAAGGTGCCGCTGACGTCGTTCACGATGTCACCGAAGATCACACCTGCACCCGGGCCGAAGCCGAAGGCGTTGTTCAGGTCGAACACGGCGGTCGCGTAGTCGCCATTGCTGTAGGTGTTGTAGACGATCCAGTCCACAGTGCCGTCTTCGTCCACGTCAATGCTGACGTTGATCCACAGGTCCTGAAGGGCGCTGTAGGCACCGTCCATCGCCAGGGCGAAGTAGGCAGTCGCGCCATCCGAGGTAAAGCCGACGGCTTCCAGCTCACCCAGGCCCATTTCGGGGGTTTCCGCTTCGTAGGACAGCTCGAAGGGGGTGGTCAGGGCGATCAGGCCGAAGGGATCACCAAAGTCCAGCCAGGAGTCATAGCCAGTGCCGGTGGCGGCCACGTTGGCGGCACCTTCAAGGCCGAAGGCAGTGAAGGTATCGGCAGCAGCCACTTCCGTGCGGACGCTGAAGCTGGCGTAGACCGGCACGCGGCTGGGAGCCACGGTGGTGCCCTGGTCGGTGAACTCGATGATCGCGCTCTCTTCCAGGATCAGCGGGTCGAAGAAGCTGCGGGTCGGGTCGCTGGGGAAGCCGGTGCTGCGGGCGGCATCCACGTCCAGGGTACCGCTCAGGGTCACGGTCACGTCAGCGGTGCCGGGCACGACCGGGTCCGTGCCGGTCGCAGCCGGGACGGTCACGGTCTCCGGGGCGGTGAATTCCACTTCGTTGCCATCGGTACCCGGTACGTCGGAGCGACCCAGCACGGCGATGTCATAGGTGATCGCAACGCCGCCGAAGTTCTGCAGGGTGATGGTCTGGGTGGTTGCCGCCGGGATGGCCGGGGCGGTGATGGGGAGCTGCTGGTGCGGGAAGCGCACGCTGACGCCCGCCGTGTTGTCCTTGTTGAAGGCCTGCACTTCGGTGTCCAGCATCGCCACAGCATCGGCCAGGCCGGAACCCACGCGCTGCGGGCTGTACAGGGTCCCATCGCCGTCATCGATGTCGGTCAGGGCGCTGTTCATGATGCGCGCCTTGGCGGTGTAGGCGGTGTAGGGGGCGTCCAGGGTCAGGGCGTCGGTATCAAAGGTACCGTAGAACTCGTAGAACAGGGCGGCCTGACCCGCGACGTGCGGGGCGGCCATGGAGGTACCGCTGATGTTGTAGGGGCCGTCACCCGTGCCGGAGCCGGCGCTGACGACGGTGTTACCGATGCTGCCCACGTCCGGCTTGATGCCCATGTTCGGCATGGTGCCGCGCACCGGGCCGCGGGAGGTGAAGCTGCTGGGGGTGTTGGCGACTTCGTCGCCGGTGTCTTCGGTGACGCTGTTGTCCAGCACGAAGCTGATGGTTTCGTCAGCCGCCAGGGCTGCCTTGATCAGACCGCCGTCCTCGTTGCTGACCATGACGGAAATCAGGTCGTAGCCGGGGATCGGGTCGCCGCCCATGCCACCGGGGGCACGGCTGTCACTGACCATGATCACGCCGCCAGCGTTGGCGGCGAAGGCGTTGGTCAGCTTGGTGGTGAAGGCGCAGACACCGCGGTCGATCAGCACGATCGCGCCGTCCAGGTCAGCGGCCCATTCAGCGGCGTCACAGCCCAACTGAGTGGTGTCGTCGGTGGTGCCGTCCGGGCGCACGAAGCCTTCGTTTTCCGGGGACGCACCAGTGTCCCAGGTGGTCACCGGGTGGGTGAAGGGGCCGAAGGTGCCGCCGTAGAAGACCGGGGTGGTGAAGTTACCATCGGTGTCGGTGGTCACGTCAGCCACGCGGGCCATGTCGTAGCCGTCAGCGATGCTGGATACGCTCAGGGCTTCATTGACGGAACTGGGGCGGCCCGTGATGAAGTAGGTGTCGCCGCTGTTACCGGCGCTGGCTACGACCAGCACGTCGGCGTCCATGGCGGCCTTGATGGCTTCGCCGTAGAAGGGGTCACTGGCGCTGCCGAAGGCCGAACCCAGCGACATGTTGATGACGTTGGCCTTGGGGAAGGTCACGGCGGTGCCGCCGTCCGGGGTGTAGCTGCCGGCCACCGAAGCGTCGATGGCGGTGGTGACCAGGGCGCTGGTGGTGCTGCCGTCACAGCCGAAGACGCGCATTGCCAGCAGGGCGGCATCCGGGGCCACGCCGGGGCCGATCAGGAAGTCGGGGTCCGGCGCTGCGTCGAAGGTGGTGGTGTCCAGCGGGCGGGTGGTGTAGGTTGCGCCCGCATCGGTCACACCCCAACCCGCGGTGGAGCCGGCAACGTGGGTACCGTGGCCGCCGCCGTCGTCAATGCGGCAGTCGAGCGGGTCGGGGTCTTCGACCGGAGTCTCGCTGCCGGTGAAGGCGTCACCCACCCAGTCGTAACCACCGACGACCTTCGGGTCGCCCACGGTTGCAATCGGGTAATCGCCGAACTCGTCACCATCGAGGACGGTGTTGGTGGCGAAGGCGGCAGCGAAGTCTTCATCGCCGCCGAAGTGGGCGTGGGTGTAGTCGATACCGCTGTCGATGATGGCTACGACCACGTTGTCACCGGTCACGGCGGCACCCCAAGCGCCACCTTCCCACACCTCCGGGACATTGATGGCGGTGGTGGAGGTGGTGTCGTGCTTGACCATCACCACGTTCGGGGCCACGTCGATCACACCGGGCAGGCTCCACAGGGCGTCCACCTGGTCGGGCTGGACGGCCACGGTCACGGTGTTCACCAGGTAGCGGCTGCGGGTGATGACGTCCGCGCCTAGGGCGTTGGCGGCGGCCACTTCGAAGTTGGCCTGTTCGAAGGCGACCGTCTCCATCTGAGCGGCGGCCACGGCGTCGGCGTCAGCCAGACCGCGGGAAGCCAGGAAGGCGTCCACGGCGGCGGGCTGCGACAGCTTTACGGTGTACTGCACACGGCCATCGAGCATACGCACGATGTTGTCGGCATCGGGGGCGAACTCACCGTCGAGGGTGGGTGCGTCGTCCACGATGTATTGGGCCATGCTGGGCATCACGCTCAGAACGAGCGCCAAGATGAGCACCAACAGGGCTACAGCTTTGGTAGAGCGAGTGTTCATATAGAAAACTCTCCTCAGATAATGTGCGTCGCAGTGGGCGGAAGGTTCCGCTTGTCAATTAAACCACGCGCACAGATACGATAGGTCCCCCGGCGCATGGCCGAGGATGTGTCAACCGGCGTGCTCTAAACGCCGGACCAACACCCAGGTTGGGTTTGCAGACAGCCGCTGTGTTGTTGGGGTGGTGCGTGTGTATGGAGGGGGGCGGTGGGTCGCTGGTTCAGCATGGTGAAACTGCCAAGAGAGGCCTTGTCCAAGGTGCCCAAGTGCTTGGGGGTGCGGGGTTGGGCGTTGTGTGTTGAAAGAGTCCATTGGCACCACGTTTTGTACAGCCCCTTGGGTTGGCTTGACGACCTTGTCTGCATGTTTGTGTCTGAGTGTGGGGTTATGTGCTGCTCATCCTTGACTCAGATCAACGCTAATTTACACGATCCTAACTCTTTTGCCAAGTACTTAACTGGTTTTTAACCAAATTGGTCTGAACGCGGGTTTGTAAGTTAAAGGCTCATAGAAGAGGCGCGGTTGGTGTTGCATCGGGGCAAAGCAAACGCCCTGTGGCGGAGATGCCTCAGGGCGCTGTGACGTGCTCCACAGCCTGGACTCGAACCAGGAACCTACCGGTTAACAGCCGGTTGCTCTGCCATTGAGCTACTGTGGAAAAGTGCAGTGCGCGCATAGTATCAGAGGGGCGTGGGCCTGTCAAGGGATGAGCTGGTAAAGTCTTGAATGACGGGGATTAAGGCCGCGGGGCAGCTTGTTTAAGCCTGTTAAAAGCCGTGTACGTAACTTGACAATTCATATGCTAAACCGATTAAATGGTAGTGGGTGTTTCACCCATTACTTGATTCTGACCCTTTGCGGTCTCAACTCAAAGAGGAGTGAGGAACATGAAGACTGTGCGTATGCTGCTGCTGCTCACCATGCTGGCGCTGACCGTTACTCTGGCGGCCTGCGGCGGTGGCGAAGAAGAATCCGCTGACGGTGGCGAAGTCGGCGGCCTGCTGGAACTGGCCGAAACCTACAATGCGGACGATGGCAGCATCACCATCAACTACCCCAGCGGCTGGACGGTTGAGGGTGCGTTTGGCATCCTGGCTGCTTTCAACAGCGATGATCCCGCATTCTTGGAGTCGGATGAAGTGCCGGAGGGCGGCCTGGCTGTCAGCATCCGCACGGGCGGCCCGGATACCTTGGGCCTGGAAGCGGGCGCGGCCCTGACTGACGTGTTGGCAGCGGTGCCGGGGCTGCCGGAAGGCACCAGCGGCAGCGAGATCACCGTCGGTGACTTCAGCGCTGCTGAAGCCGACATCGAGGTTGAGGGCGAGGCTGGTTATGTGCTGGTCGCGCAGTTGAGCGAGGACAACTACGCCGTTGCCCTGGTGGCCGGGGACACCGCCGACACGATCAACGCCAACAAGGAAACCGTCAAGGCGATGATTGCCAGCATCAGCCTGGGCCAATAGCCTGGGCGACACTGTAACATGGGGGGCGGTCCATCACGGGCGGCCCCCTTTTTTGCGGATGCGCCGCCCTACTGCCCGCACAGCAGTGGCCGCATCCCGTTGAGCGTCACCAGCCGCATCATGCCCACGTCAGCGATGATCGCCAGCCACAGCGCCGCATCCAGGAAGACCGCCAGCCCTACGAAGGCCAGTTGGGGGATTTGGGATACACCGCTGGGATTATAGCGCTGCGGGCTTCGACTGCCTCCAACTCAGCGGCCTAATCGTTCACTTTGCACGAAAAGCTGTGAAAAACTCTCAGGTCGCTATCATTTTTGAGCAAATACGCTATACTGTGTCGCGTGGGTGGACGGTTTTTTCCACCGCCCATTTTTGAACAATGTTGTTGATTGAGTTTAGGAGACCCTCTATGACTCGCAAGACCCTCGTGCTGCTGCTGGTTGTGGCCCTTGGCCTGAGTGTGGCTGGCATCGGCCTGGCCCAGGACGCCTCCGGTGACCTGGAAATCTTCTCTTGGTGGACGGGCGGCGGCGAAGAAGCCGGCCTCAACGCCCTGATCGAACAGTTCACCGCCGACAACCCCGACGTGAACGTCATCAACTCCGCCGTGGCCGGTGGCTCCGGCGTGAACGCCCGCGCCGTGCTGCAAACCCGTATGCTCGGTGGCGATCCGCCTAGCACCTTCCAGGTGCATGCCGGTGAAGAGCTGAACGCACTGTGGGTGGCCGCGGGCCGTATGCAGCCGCTCAACGACCTCTTTGAGGCCAATGGCTGGCTGGACGAGTACCCCGAAGGCCTGATCGACCTCATCAGCGACGCCGAAGGCAACATCTACAGCGTGCCGGTGAACATCCACCGTTCCAACGTGCTGTGGTACGTGCCGGGCAACCTGGATGAGTGGGGCGTGACGGTGCCTGCCGACTGGACCGAGTTTGTTGACGTGACCTGCCCGGCCCTGCAAGCGCAGGACGTGACTCCTATCACCATCGCCGAAAACTGGACCCAGGTGCACCTGTGGGAAAGCGTGGCCTTGGGCGTGCTGGGGCCAGAGGCCTACAACGGCCTGTGGAACGGCGAAACAAGCTGGGTCAGCGACGAAGTGCAGGCCGTCTTTGATACCTTCGGTGCCGTGCTGGACTGCGGCAACGATGACCGCAACGCCCTGAGCTGGCAGGATGCCTCGCAGCGCGTGGCGGAGGGCACCGCCGCCTTCAACGTGATGGGCGACTGGGCCGCCGGTTACTTCCTGGTGGACCTGGCGCTGGAGCCGAACGTGGACTTCGGCTGGGCGGCCAGCCCTGGTACCGATGGCAGTTTCCTGATGCTGTCGGACACTTTCGGCCTGCCGGTGGGCGCGCCCAATGAAGAAGCCACCCTGGTCTGGTTGGGCTTCCTGGGTTCAGCGGAAGCGCATGACATCTTCAACCCGCTGAAGGGGTCGCTGCCGGCCAACACCAGCGCCGACATCACCAACCCGGACCTCTACAACGCTTACTTCCAGGACGCTTACGAGGACTGGACCACTAACGCCATCGTCGGTTCGCTGGCGCACGGTGCCGCCGCCCCGACCGCTTTCCTGGACGGCTTCGGCAACATCCTGGCGGGCTTCGCTACTGAGCGTGACGCGGCTTCGGCTGCTTCCAACGCTGCGGCCCTGGGCATTCAGACCGGCCTGCTGAACTAAGCACGCCGCGCCGTATGACGCAGCATCCCTGGGTCCTGCCTTCGGGTGGGACCCTTTTTATACCCAAACAAAAAAACGACCGTTCATCAGAATCGTAGGGGGACAGCGGACGATGACACGCGACCGCCTTAATTCCATCCTGGTGCTGGTGCCGTCCATTGTGTTGATTGCCATCTTCGTGTATGGCTTCATTGCTTGGACGGTTTACACCTCCATGACCAACAGCAACGCCTTGCAGCAGCTCAGCGGGCAGACGGCGGTGTTTCAGGGTCTCAGCAACTACGCGGATTTGTTCCACCACGAGAGCGCGATCGCCAGCGGCCTGCAAACCCGCTTTCGCATCGACATGGCGAACACCTTCTTTTTCACGATCCTCTTCATTGCGATGTGCTTAGTGCTGGGCCTCACACTGGCGATCCTGCTGGACCAGCAGGTGATCGGTGAGGGCTTGTTTCGCACCATCTTCCTCTTTCCGATGGCGCTGTCCTTCGTGGTGACGGGCGTGGTGTGGAAGTGGCTGTTTAACCCAGACGCGGGCATCAACCGATTACCCACCTTGGTCGGTCTACCACAAGGGGAGTTCCGCTGGTTCATCAGCGAAGAGCGCTGGCTGGAGTTCGACTGGGCCAACGTGCCCAACTACCTAGCGATCGTCGTCTTAGGGGTGTTCCTGTTCGTGGCGCTGCAATACTGGCGCAGCAAGCGCTCCACGGCGGCGGCGATCTTCGCGGCGCTGGCGCTGCTGCTGATGACCAGCATCACCCTGGACATCCCACGCCAGGCCATCGCGCTGAAGAGCGAGACGCAGGGCTTCAACGTGGCGCTCTTTGCCGTGGTGCTGGCGGCAGGTTGGCAGATGAGCGGCTACACCATGGCGATGTACTTAGCCGGGCTGCGCGGCATCAGCGAGGACCTGCGCGAGGCGGCCCGTGTCGATGGCGCGACGGAAGTGGGCGTGTATCGTCATGTGGTGCTGCCCCTGCTTCAGCCCATCACGCTCAGCGCGGTGATTATCCTGGGCCACATCTCGCTGAAAATCTTTGACCTGGTGTACACCATGGCCGGGGACACGAATTTCTTCATCGACATGCCAGGCATCAACATGTACCTGACCACCTTCCGCGCGTCGGAGTTCGGGCGCGGGGCAGCCATCGCTACCGTGATGCTGATTTCTGTGGCGGTGGTGATCGTGCCGTACTTGGTGACCAGCCTGCGCAGTGAGGAGGGACGCTGATGAGCGCCGCAAGCGCTGTACCTAGGTCTGACGCTGCAAAGAAGCCGCTCCGCTGGGGGTTCTACGCCCGCCGCGCCCTGGTCTATGGCCTGCTGGTCATGTTTTCGATCATCTTCTTGATCCCGGTGTACATGGTGCTGGTGACCAGCTTCAAGAGCATTGATACGGTGAGCCTGTCCACGATGTGGGAGCTGCCCGACGGCCTGAACTTCGGCAGTTTCCAGCGCGCCATTGATGAGCTGGCCCCGAACTTCTTCAACAGCTTGGGCCTGGTGATCCCGGCCACGGCGATTTCGGCCATGCTGGGGTCGCTCAACGGCTATGTGCTGGCGAAGTGGCGCTTCCCTGGGGCCAACCTGCTCTTCCCGCTGATGTTGTTCGGCATGTTCATCCCGTATCAGGCCATTCTGATCCCCTTGGTGCAGTTCCTGGACTCGGTGGGCTTGTACGGCAGTCTGGGCGGCTTGATCGTCGTGCACGTCGTGTATGGCATTCCGATTACGACGCTGATCTTCCGCAATTACTACGTCGAAGTGCCCACGGAAATGCTGGAGGCGGGCAAGATCGACGGGGCGGGCTTCTGGGGCCTGTACCGTTACATCGTGTTTCCCATCAGCGCACCGGGTTTCGTGGTGGTTATCATCTGGCAGTTCACGCAGATTTGGAACGAGTTTTTGTTCGGTGTCACCATCAGCGGGCCTGGTTCGCAGCCGATCACGGTGGCTTTGCAGAACCTGTCGGGCAGTCAGATCGTGGAGTGGAACGTGCAGATGGCCGGGGCCTTCCTGACCGCGCTGCCGACTCTGCTGGTGTATATCCTGCTGGGGCGTTACTTCATTCGCGGTCTGCTGGCGGGCAGTGTGAAGGGCTGAGTTGGATCGCCCCTGGTACACATTGCCATAGCCGCCGGGGGCGTTTTTCGGTTACAATAAGAATAAGATCGCCCGCAATGCTGCCCCTTAGCCCTGGAGCGTATCCCATGCCACGCAGCGATTCTGACCTCAGCCCGCCCTCTGTCACCGATGCCCCCGCGCTGCGCTGGCGCGTGGCGCTGCCTTTCTTTGCCTTGGCCGTCAGTGTAGGGGCTGGGGCCGCCCTGCTGCTGAGCCAAACGTCCGCCGCCCCGCCCGCTTTGGTGCTGAGTGCCGCTGCGGCGTCCGCTGCGCTGATGGTGGCCGCCTTTTTGCTGCTGGGCGCGCAGACGGGCCGCGTGCGCCGCGTGCGTCACACCGCCGAGATGCTGCGCGACGGTCACCGCACGGCCCGTACTCAGCTCGAAGGCCGCGACGAAGTGGCGCGCATGGGCCAGTCCCTGGATGCCTACGCCGATTATACCCAAGATAAACAGGACGAGCTGCGCGCCAGCCTGCGCCGCAAGCGCCGTGAACTGACGCATCTGCTGGCCGTGCTGGAAGCCATGCCGGATGGCGTGATCGTGCAAGACACCAGTGGGCGCGTCATGCTGATGAACGCACGCGCTCGCGAACTGTTGGGGTCACAGCGCGTCTTTCGCAGCAGCGGCCTGCACGAGCTGACCGCGCTGGTCACGGATACGCTGGGGTTGGCTATCGCCCCCGGCATTTACGCCTTGGGTGACCCCTATCAAGTGACGCTTAACGGCAAAGTGCTCAGTGCACAGGCGGCGTCGGTGGTTTCGGCTTTGGATGAACCCTTGGGCAGCGTGGTGCTGCTGCGCGACATGAGCGGCACCGTGCGTCAGGAACAACAGCGCGACGCCCTCATCAAGCGCCTGGAAGAACAGGTGCAGCAGCCCCTCAGCGACTTGGCGCGCCGCCGGGGACGCAGCGGCATCGTCACGGAACTGATGCTGCGCGACTTCGTGCGCGAGATCACGCGCCACACCGGCACCCTGGGCAAGACCATCGCCGACTTGCGCGAGCTGGCCGACGTAGACGCTGTTGGCATTGAGCGCGATCAGACCGCCATCCCGCTGGAAACCCTGGTGTGGTCCATCGTCAACGAGTGGCGGCAGATCGCCACCATGGGCGGCATTCAGCTTCGTGTGCAGATCAGTGTCAAGGGTTTGTACGTGTTGGGTGATGAGCGGCGGCTGCGCTGGGCCTTGGGTAACCTCGTCGATAACGGCATCAAGTACACACCGATGGGTGGTGTCATGCTGATTGAAATTCTGGGCAGCGAGGACGGCATGGCGCATTTGCGTCTGCGGGACACCGGCGCGGGCATTTCGCCGCAGGACATGCCGCGCGTGTTCACGCGCTTTTACCGGGGCACGCCGCGCGCTGAGGGCCAGGTGATCCATGTACCCGGCATGGGCCAAGGCCTGACCATCGCCCGCCAGATCATTGAGGCGCACGGCGGCACTCTTCGTCTGAAGAGCAAGGTAGACGTAGGCACCGCCGTTTACGTGTCGCTGCCGCTGACCGCGCCGGTGGGCTTGGAGCTGCCGCGCCTGGGGGTGGATGCCGACGACATCGACGGCGAAACAGTGCCGGTCGAGGGCCGTCGCAGCCATCGCAGCGACTAAGGCACGCTGGTGGCTGCCTGCGCGCTGAGCTGCACGTCGCTGGACCAGTTGCCCGCTAGATCGAGCGCCCACACGTCGAAGGCGTAGCGCTGCCCGCTGACCCCGGCATATTCCGCTTGGGTGTCGGCGGTTTCTAACCATTTTTGCCAGTCCCCGCCGTTGACACGTACCCACACGATGAAGAGTTCAATGCCGCTGTCGTCCTGGCCGGACCAGCTGACGGTGAAGGTGGGCGGGCTGGTGACGGGCAGCGAGTTGACGCGCGCGGTGGGTGGGCGGCGGTCGCTGGCGGGGTCTAC
>CAYWGJ010000087.1:0-12096 GCA_964457835.1 uncultured Anaerolineaceae bacterium | reverse complement strand
GTCACGATGAAAAAATTCGCGCGATACGTGGCGATCAAGGCGCGCAGCCAGGGCAGACGCGCGGCCTGTTCCGCCGGGGGCAGGTCATCGAAGCCGTCCAGCAGCAGCAGCGCGCGCCCGTTCTTAAGCGTGTCATACAGCTTAATGGGAATGGTGTGCCGCATGAAGTACCCGGCATCATGCTGCACCGCACGCACCAGCGGCTCGGCAGGGTCTGCGCCGCCGCGCGCAAACTCACGCGCGTGGGGCAGCACATCAGCCAGGTGAATATAGATCGGGAACAGCCGCCGGAAGGGAGACAGGCCGCGTTGGGCCTGCTGGGCTTCCACCTCGATACCCTGCTCGCGGGCCAGTTGATCGCGGGCGCGCTCTTCGATGGCGAGCAGCTCTTTCATGCGCTGTGCCCGGTCTTCCTGCTTCAACGACTCCATGTCTTCGTCGATCTGCTTGCTCACGCGGTCCAGGCGCTGCTCAAATTCCAGCAGGCCCTTGCTCCACAATGCGATGGCGTGCAGCGCCGTAGTACGGCCACTGCCCGGCACACCCAGCAGCGCAATCGCCCGCTCGCCGAAGCTCAGGTCACTGACCGAAAGCGTGTCGATGTTGTAAGGCGCGTGCAGGAAAGGCAGGTCATGCACGCGCGGAACGACGCGGAACACGTCGTGGATCAAGTCTTCGTCGGGCGGGGCGGCAAAGGGCGGGGGCATCACAAAGCGCGGCTCAGCCAGAATGTCGCTCAGGTCGATACGGTCGCCCAGCATATGGCCGCGCTGTGCGATCTGGTTCAGCAGCAGGCCGTAACGCCCTTCCGCCGATCGACTAGCGATCTCCTGCGCTTCGTCAGACTGTGCGGTCAGCCGCCGTCGCAGCCGCCCCAGCGGGCCGCGTGCGGCGTAGATGCCCAGCGCAGAAGCCCAGCCCGCCCCCACGCCAATCCCGAAACTGTTAGGGTCCAGTTCAAATCCCATGGCTCACCTCGTCACGCTTGTCGATGTCTCGTCAGGGCACACGCACCAGAATGCGCCCACAGTTCTCGCAGTACACCAGGTCACTGCTGCCGCTGTGCTGCACACGCTGTGCATTGGCGACCGTCTGCTCAATGCCGCAGATGCCGCAGCTATAGCCGTTGAGCGGGGCGACGGCCTGATTGGCCTTCTTGGAACGCAGCGTCTTGTAGATGGCATAGAGGTCATCGCTGATCGGCTTGAGCGCATCTTGACGCTGGGCCTTCAGCGCGGTGACATCTTCCTGGAGCTGGGCCTGTTCGTCCAGCAGCACGTTCTGGGCGGTCTGATGGCTTTCGGCGGCCTGCTCAAGCGCGTCGTTGGCGGCGTCGAGGGCGGCCTGGGCGCTGTCGAGGGCTTCCATGGCCGCCAGCAGGCGCTCGTCGAGCTGTTCAGCGCGCCGCTTGAGTGCCTCGCCCTCCTGTTGAAGCTCTTGCAGCACCTTGGGGTTCTGCTCAGTGCCGGCGTAGAGCTGTTCCTCAGCGGTTTTCATCTTCTCGGCGTTGGTCTGTATCTCTAGTTCCAAGTCGCGGACTTCACTACGCGGGGTGGCCACTGCCTGCTCCGCAGCGAGCTGCGCTTGACGGGCCTGCGCGAGGGCGGCCTCATCCTCCAGCTCAGCGGTGATGGCTTGCAGCCGCTTCTGCCGCCAGATGATCTCCAGTTCGATCTGTTGCAGCGCGTACAAAGCCTGGGCGTCAGATTGGGGTTGACTCATGGTGGGGCTATCCTGTGTACTGTATGGCCTGAATCGGCGCTCAGGCACGGCGGCGAAATAGGCGTAGGCGGGCGGGATAAGCCGTTGGCGTCCACGCGGCCCTGGTCCTATTGTATAATGGCATCAGGGCAATGCATCCTTATTGTAGACGATTTGCCCGGATCGCGCCCGTTGACCCCAGTCAAAACGAGTCACACGGCGCGGCCCTTGCGCGGCTCAGGAACAGGATCGACCCATGCGAACGAGCTACACCGGCTACGTAACCCCCACCGAATGGCGTTGGGTGATCGTATTGAGCAGCGCCCTTATCCTGTTGATCTTCCTGCCTTTCCTGTGGGTGATCCTCAGCGGAGGCAGCACGGCACAGGCCCCGCAGTTCATGGGCGCGCTGCACGGCACCGAGCAGGCTGCTAATGACCTGTCACTGATTGTGCAAGGCACGCGCGGGGACTTCCTGGCGCACTTTCTACACACCCCGGAGCCACACCCCGGCGTATTTACCGGGCTGGTCTACACGGCATTAGGCGGCCTGGCGCGTTTGATCGACCTGGACCCGGTGGTCATCTTCCATGTGGCGCGGGTAGGTGCGGCGCTGTTTATGTACATGGCGATTTACTACCTGGGCGCGGCCATTTGGTCCAAGCTGCGCACGCGGCGGGTGTTCTTCGCGCTGGCGGCCTTCGGCGCGGGGCTGGGCTGGCTGGCGGCTCCGCTCACTGGCAGCGCGGCAGCTTTCCCAGACGTACAGCTCAGCACCCTCTACCCCTTTCAGACCACCCTGGTCAACGTGCATTACCCGCTGGCGCTGGGCATGTTGGCGATTTTAGCCAGTGCCATCATTGAGGCGCTCAAGCCCGGCTCGCAGGAAGAGCCAGACGTCAACAACGGCGGCCTGCTGGTCTTTCTGCTGAGTCTGCTGCTGAGCCTGGTGTACCCGGAGGTGTTGATCCCGGTGGCGGTGGCCTTCATCGCACTGCTAATCGCGCGTTCGGTGCGCCATGACCGGATGCCGCTGCGGGACATCCGCTGGATGCTGTGGTTCAGCGTACCGGGGCTGCCCATCTTGATTTACTTTATCGTGACGCTGCTGTATAACCCGGTGTATTCGGCGGTATGGCATCAGGCCAACGCCAACCCGCCGCCGGACCCGGTGTCGCTGCTGCTGAGCTTGGGCCTGCCGCTGCTGATCGCCCTGCCGGGCATCATGCGTGCGCTGCGCCGCTTTGAACCTGACGGCGACCAGTTTATGCTCGGTTGGCTGCTGGCGATGCTGGTGCTGATCTACTTGACCCCGGTGGTGCAGCTTTACTTCGCCACCGGGCTGATGCTGCCCATCGCCTACTTCGGTGCCCGCGCCGCCGAGGATTTTTGGTTTCCGCGGGTAGTGCGCCGCTGGCGGATGCGCATCTTAGTGGCCCTGCTGCCCGTTATCGCCATCAGTCATCTGCTGGTGCTGCTGATGCCGGTGCTGTCGATCAACGGTCAGCCGCCGGAAGCCACCCGCCAGCTTTCGCTGGACCGTGATTACCGACAGGCCTTCGCATGGCTCTACGCCCAAGCCCCGCCCAATACCGTGGTGCTGGCCGCGCCGCGCGTGGGCAAGTGGCTGCCCGCCTGGGCCGGGATGCCGGTCGTCTACGGAATGCCGAACTGGACCATGGACGCCCCCCTCAAAGCACGCGCCGTGCAGCAGTGGTACAGCGCCGACCCCGACGAGGGCTACGATTGCAGCGCCCTCTTAAACGGCATGAGCAGCCAGACCACGGCTTTCAGCGTGCGCTATGTGCTGTACGGCCCGCAGGAACGCGCACTCGGCTCAGCGGCCTGCCGCGAGACCTTGGTGGAGGCGGTGCGCTTTGACCGCTTGGTGATCTACCGGGTGCGCATGGGTCGCCTGGACCCGATGCAATGAGCGCCGCTGGCGTTTAGTCCACGCCGCGCAGCCGCGGGTCGAGCGCATCACGCAGGCCGTCGCCCAGCAGGCTGAAGCCGAACACGACCAGCATGGTCGCCAAGCCGGGATACAGCACGATGTGCGGCGCGCTGAAGATGTAGGTGCGCCCTTTTTGCAGCATGTTGCCCCATTCCGGCACATCCGGCGGTGCGCCCAAGCCCAGGAAGCCCAGTGCCGCCGCCGCCTGGATCGCCACGGCCATTTGCAGCGTAGACTGCACGATCAGCGGGGCCAGCACGTTGGGCAGCACATGCCGCCGCACGATATACAGCGATGGCGCACCCAGTGCCCGCGCCGCCGTCACGAACAGTTCCTCTTTGATGCCAATGGTGCTGCTGCGCACCAGCCGAGCATAGATGGGAATGGACAGCACGCCAATAGCGATGATCGCGTTTTCCAAGCTGGGACCTAAGAATGCCACCATCATGATCGCCAACAGAATGCTGGGAAAAGCCAGCATGATGTCGATGATCCAGGTGACAAAATTATCCACCAGGCCGCCGAAATAGCCCGCGATGATGCCCATAGGCACGCCGATTGCAAGACCAATGCTGACCGAAATCACCCCCAGCATGAGCGAAATCTGCGCCCCGTGCATCAAACGCGACAGCATGTCGCGCCCCAGCTCATCATTGCCCAGCACGTACTCGGCACTGGGACCCTCGCGCGCCAGGCTGAGGTTGGCGTAGTCATAATCGTGCGGGGCAATCCACGGCGCAGTTAGGCCCACGAAGATAAAGGTCACGATGATGAGCAGCCCCAGCACGGCCATACGACTGCGCAAAACCCGTACCAGCGTCATCGGCAGCTTAAAGCGGCGTTCGCGCACTGAGTCGGGGGAAAGCTGTACAGAGGTCGTTGTGGATGTCATGACACCTACCTGTAATGAACCCGTGGGTCCAGATACGCATACAGTACGTCTACCAAGATGTTCGTGAGCACAAAGCCGACCGCAATCACCAGCACCGTGCCCTGAATGATGGGGTAGTCACGGAAGGTGATGGCGTCCACGAGCAGGCGGCCCACACCTGGATAGGCAAACACGGTTTCCGTGAGCACTGCCCCGCCCAGCAGGGTGCCGAACTGCAAACCCAGCACGGTCACGATGGGCAGCAGGGCGTTGCGCAGCGCATGGCTGTAGATCACGCGGCGCTCGCTCTGGCCTTTGGCGCGTGCCGTGCGGATGTAATCCTGCTGCAAGACTTCCAGCATGGTTGCACGGGTCATGCGCGCTTGGATCGCCATGGAGTTGGCCGCCAGCGCCGCCACCGGCATCACCATATGCTGCCAGGTGCCGCTGCCGGTAGGCGGCAAGATCGGCCCATCTAGGCCCAGCGAACGCGGTAAGATGACCGCAAACAGCGCCATCAGCATCAGCCCCAGCCAGAAGATGGGCATACTGATGCCCAACAGGGCAAAGACCATGCTGCCGGTGTCGAACCAGGAATTGCGCCGTGTGGCCGATGCGATGCCGATGGGGATGCCAATCGCGGCAGAAATCACCAGGCTGACGAGGGCCAGGCTCAAGGTGCGCGGCAGGCGCTGCTGAATTTCTTCGGTAACGGGAATACGGCTGCGCACCGAGCGCCCTAAATCCCCTTGCAGCACACGCCCCATATAGGCCCCGTACTGCACGAAGATGGGCTGATCCAGGCCCAGGCTTTCACGCACAGACGCGATGTATTCCTCCGTCGCCAGCTCACCCGCCAACGCGATTGCCGGGTCGCCGGGTACCAGACGGATGCTGAGAAAAACGATGAACGACACGCCGATGAGCGTGGGCAAAGCCAGCAGCAAGCGGCGGGCGATGTAACTAGCCATAAGGTCACTGCTTTCTCTATGGGTAGCCAAATGGGTAGCCAATGAAGAAGACGGAGCCAATGCGCCCCGTCTTCATGGTTGTTGCGCTGCTATGGCGAAAGCTGCCGCTTACTGCTTGGTGGCAAAGGTCGCAATCAAGCTTTCATCCGGGTGCACGATGAAGCCTTCCACGTTGTTGCGGATCGCCGTCACCTGGATTTCGCTGTACAGGAACAGCCAGGGCGCATCTTCCCAGATCAGGCTGATAGCCTCGTCATAGGCGGCCTGGCGGGCCTCGGTGTCCAGGTTGGAGCGGGCTTCTTCCAGCAGGGCATCGACTTCGGGGTTGTTGTAGAACGCACCGTTGAAGCCGGGCGGCACTTCGCTGGAGTGGAAGAGCGCGAACAGGGCGTAGTCAGCGTCCATGGTGGGGGTACCCCAACCCAGCATCGCAAACTGGATGTCGTTTTCCGGGGCCGGGCGGCGCACGTAGGGCACGTACTGGGTCCATTCCAGGGTGCGCAGTTCCACGTTCAGGCCCACTTCAGCCAACTGAGCGCGCACGGCATCGGACACCAGGGCGTCCTGAATGTAACGGCCCGTGGGGTGATACAGCTCGATGGTGGTGCCTTCTTCGATACCGGCTTCGGCCAGCAGCTCACGGGCACGGTCCAGGTCACGGGCATACGGTTCCTGCTCGCTGTAGCCGAAGATCGGCGGCGCAAAGGGCGCGCTGCTGACGAGGGCGGCATCTTCAAACAGGGCGCTGACGATCGCCTGCTTGTCCACGGCGTAATTCACGGCCTGGCGCACGCGCACGTCATCAAAGGGCGGCTGGGTCACGTTGAAGAAAATGTAGATGGTGCGCAGACCGGGGGTGATTTCCACGGTCACGTCCGGGTTCATTTCCAGGCGGGGAATTTCCGCCGGGGGCACGCGCACGGCCACGTCCACGGTACCCGCTTCGATTTCAACCAGGCGGGCGCTGTCTTCCTGCACGACACGGAAGACAACGGTGTCAAGAGCGGGGGCATCTCCCCAGTAGTTTTCGTTGTGGGCCAGCACCACCTGTTCGGCGCGGTCCCAAGCGGACAGCACGTAGGGGCCAGTGCCGATCGCGCTGGTCGCCATGGCGTCAATGCCCTCTTCGATCAGGGCCGGGCTGACCATCGCCAGCGCGCCATGGCTGAGGTGCGCGGGCAGCGGTGCGAAGGGGATAGCCGTAGTGATCTCGACGGTATACTCGTCCAGCACTTCCACCTGGGCCGGCTCGCCGCCCACCACCAGCAGGAAGCGGAAGGGCGCGCCGTTCTCGGCATCCAGCACCCAGTCCAGGTTCGCCTTCACCGCTTCGGCGTTGAAGGGCGTACCGTCGCTGAAGCTGATGCCTTCCTTGAGCGTCACGACGTACACGTTGTCGCTGGTGGCCTCGATGCTCTCGGCCAGCAGCGGCTCCAGCACGCCTTCGGTGTTCATGTTGAACAGCGGTTCGTAGATGTGCTCCAGGACGGAGAAGGACGGCGACGACGTGACGGTGTGAATGTTGGTGCTCTCGATGTCCGTGCCGGACGCAATGGTGAGGGTCTCGGCGTCCTGTGCGGCGACGGGCAGGGCCGCAGCGACCAGCAGCAGCAGGGTCAGCAGCAGACCTAGAAACTTAACGTGCTTTGTACTCATGTATTGTGCTCCCTTCGGGTCTTGGCAATTAAAAGGTTGTTAAACGATGCACGGGACTTTAACACATCCAGCCGTCTCTGCCAAAAACAAGCAAGAGGTGTCACCCAGGCACGCCAGATTATGACGCAGGGTGCCATGCCCGGCATGGGCTAAGCGCCCAAAGATTCCCGACTTTTGTTGGTGCTTTTTAACTGAGTGCGGCGCTTTGTGGCATAATAGCAGCATGAGCAAGCCACCGAAGCTGTACGTGTCACTACCTGAACCCCGCTGTAAGCCGGACTACCTACGCTGACCGGTATGCCCGCCCCTTGCGCCTGCCCCGCCCCGGCGGTAGCATGACTCCCCGTTGATTCCGCAAACATGCACACACAGGATCGCCCATGACACCGCCCACCGCCCCGCCGCCCGACACCCCCAGCGCCCGCCAGCGCATCCTCAGCGCTCTGCTGCTGGCCGCATTCGGCGTCGGCTTTGGCCTGGCCCTGATCGCCCTGCTGATGCGCCTGGTGCCCGGCCTGGAACCCGGCGGCACGCGCTTCATCCTCACGGAACTGGACGGCGACATCTTCCGCCACCAGCCCGGCCTGGTCCAGCCGCCGGAGACCAACCGCGTCCTTGAAGATGTCACCCGCTACGACGACGCCGACGGTTTCCGCCGCCCGGCCTGGGTCGCCGACCACTACCCCATTGCCGCCATCGGCGACTCTTTCACCGACGGCGGCCAAGTGCCCTGGGTCGATGTGCTGGCCGAGACGGTCAACGTGCCGGTGCGCAACCTGGGCTTCAGCGGCTATGGCCCCCTGGAATACGCCGCCGTCGCTCAAACCTACCTCGCTGAGGATCACACTTGGGTCCTGGTGGCCTACTTCGAGGGCAACGACCTGAGCAACACCCGCAGCACCTATCAGCGCCTGCGGCGCAGCGGCGAGCCGCTGACCTTGGACCTGACGCGCCAGACCGCCCCCCCCATCCTAGAGCCGCGCAGCCTGGAGGACTACCGCGACATCGTGACCCATGAGGACGGCTGGTACCTCTACCCGCTCAAGCACCTGGCGATCCAGGCGGAACTGGCCTACATCAACGGCTACATCTGGTGGCTCAACGGTGAAGCGGACGTGTACCGCACATCGCGCAACCTGGAGGAAATCCGCGCCGCCTTCGCCGACATCCGTGCCGCCGCCGGGGACGCCTGCGTCGGCCTAGTCTACGTGCCGACGAAAGCCCATATCTACCTGGAACACGCCAACCCCGACGGCAACCGGCAGTTCGTGCTGGAAAACGCCGAACCCCTGGAACAGAACGGCAGCGGCTGGCTGCGTTCCGGGCAGGTCACGCCGGTGGACTGGGACACGCTGCACGGGCGCATGGGCAATCAGCGCGACGCGATCCGCGAGGCCGCCGAAGACAACGACATGACCTTCATCGACCTGGTGCCTGCGCTGCAAGCTGCCGTCACCACCGGGCCGCAGAGCTACTACAGCTTCGACTCACATTGGAACGAGCGCGGCCATCGCATCGCGGGCGAGACGGTCGGCGCGGCGATCCAGAATGTGCCCGGCTGCCCGCTCACACGCTGACGCAAAACCGCCCTGAGTGACAGTCACCCAGGGCGGCGGATTGATCTGATGCGGGTTTCAAGCGGCGGGGACTAGGGGCATACACCCAGCACGTCGCTGTTGCGCGCGCCGAAGTTCTGCGTCCAGTAGTTGAAGTAATCGCTGCCGGACTTCTGGTACCAGTAGATGCCCATCTCGCGGAAGTTGCCGTTAAGAATGTTTTTGCGGTGACCTTCGGAGTTCATCCAGCCGTTGAAGACCGACTCAACGCTGCTGTAGCCCGCCCCGATGTTCTCACCCGCTGTGGTGTAGCTGTAGCCCGCGTCGCGGATGCGCTCGTTAAACTTGCTGCCGTCGGAGCCGGTGTGGTCGAAGAAGTTGTTGTCGCCCATGTCCTTACTGTGACGCTCAGCGGCGGCAATCAGCTTGTCGTTGAGGGCCAGCGGTGCCTTGCCCGCGTCACAGCGCGCCTGGTTGACCAGGGTCAGCAGTTGGTTGGCGTAGCTGTCCGGTTTGACCACGTTAAAACGGGTGTTGGCCTTGCTCTTGCCGTATTCATTGATGGCCTTAACCTTGAAGACGTATTGACCGGTCTGCTTCAGCGCGGAGCTGGCATACGTGCAGGTGCCGCCGCTGCACACGCTGTTGGCCTGGACGTTGGTGCTCACGAGCTTGGTCTTGTTGGGGGCCTTCAGGATCAGCTTGTACTCGACAGCGCCGCTGGCTTCATTCCAGTTAAAAGTGGGCGCTGCATTTTTATCCATCGTGCTGCCGTTAACCGGGCTGGAGATATTGAATGCACCGGGCACCGGGAAATTAGTGGTAAAACTGGCCTTGTCCTTGACCTTGGTCACGCCGCTGCCGTAATCGCCCTTAGCGACGACTTTCCAGCGGTATTCCTTGGCGTGGCGCAGCTTCCAGTCTTCCCCGCTGGGGGTGTGGCTGCATGTGCCGCCGCTGCAATTGGCCTCGCCAGGAATCATCACAACGCGGAACTTGTACGGCGCGCCGACTTGGTTCACGATCAGCCGGTACTTCGTGGTGCCGTCTACGGCATCCCAAGTGAAGGTCTGGTTCGGACTGGTGAGAGTCGCGCCGTCTTTGGGAGTCAACGTGGTGGGGACGTCAGCGGCCAGGGCTGCGCTGCTGAGGCTCAGCGCTAGCACAGCCAGGATGATGAAGCCTAAATAACGATACTGATGCATGATAAACTGCCTCCATATCAATACGTTCTTAACGAGATAGCTGTGTTCATCATAACACGAGCCAGGTGTCGTACCGCATAAATGTCGGTGCCTGTTGACAGACTCTAACCAGATTGCAAGATAACTTACCAAAGTCACTTAATACTTTCCTTACTGCTCATGGGCCGCTGACGCGCTGCCTGGCGGTAGGGGCGGCACAGCGACCGCACTCAGCGGCAGCACCACCCGGAAGCGACTGCCCTCACCCGATGCACTGTACACGTCGATGCGGCCCCCATGCGCCCGCACCACGCGCTGACTAATGGTCAGGCCTACGCCCAGCCCCGGCACCCCCTGCCCGCCCAAGCGCGAGGTCTCCGCACGGTAGAACAGCTCAAAGATGCGCACCTGTTCGTCTTCGCTCATGCCGATGCCCGTGTCCGCCACTTCCAGCCACACTGTATCAGCGTCGTGCCCAGTGCGGATCGTCACCGTGCCGCCCAATGGGGTGTAGGCAATGGCGTTCATCACGAACTGACGCACCGCGCGCAGCATCTCGTCCGGGTCCATGGTGATGATCGGCAGCGTGGGTTCCAGCGCCAGCGCCAGTGTGATCGCGCGTTCGTCCGCCAGCCAGCGTTGATCTTTAGCACACTGTGCCGCCAGTGCGTTGAGGTCGTAAGGCATAGGTTGAAGCCGGTTGTCGGCGGCTTTGTCTAGGCGCTCGATGCTCAGCAGGTTGTCCAGCATCGCGGCGATATGCTTGACTTGCAGTTCCGTGCTGGCGATCTTACGCCCGCGGTAGTCGGCGTCCGGCGCGACACGGATCAGGTGCAGGCCGTTGAGGATTACCGCCAATGGGGTGCGCAGATCATGCGACACATCGCGCACGAACTGCCGCATCCGCCGCAGATGGGCCTGTTCCAACTCCAGCTCGTGGGCGATGGCCTCGGCCTCTTTGCGCGCCGTCACATCGCGGATCGTACAGAGCTGCGCGGCGTGCCCGTCGGCGGCTTGCATGGCGCGCAGGTGCACCTCCGCGTCGAAGGAGCTGCCGTCTGCCCGCACAGCCTGCACCTGATAAAAGCGGCGGGTAGTCGCTTCTTCGTCAGCGTTGGGAGGCGGCGAACCGGTGCTAAAGCGCGCGCGCAGCGGCTGACCGATAGCCTCGGCTTCGCTGATACCGAACATGCGCACGTAAGCCGGGTTAACCGCTACCTGCACGCCGTCCCGCACGACAATCACCGCCTCGGACATGGCCTCAAACAGGGTGCGGTAGCGCACTTCGCTGGCCTGTAACGCAGCGCTGCGTGCCTGTTCGGCGTGGATCGCGGCCAAGCTGCGTGCGTTTTCCAGATGCACCAGGTGCTGTCGAAACAGCAGTGTTAGCGTGCCCATCACGCTGACAAAGATGAGCGGCAAGTCGAAGAAAGCGAGACCGGGCATTAGGGCACCCAGCAGCAGCATCACCGCCAGGTTGATTACGGTCACGGCCACGGCTGAGCGCAGCCGCAGGAAAAACGCCGCCAACAGCGTGGGCACCAGTAAATAATAAAACATATAATGTGTTTCATTTGCCAGGTTGCTCACGGCAGTCGCGTGGATCAACACCGACAGCGTGACCGTCACCAACCAGGCGGCCTGGGTCACACGCGCCTGACGGCTGAGCGCGTAAGCGGTCAGGCTGATGCCCACCGCCGTGCCGCCGCTGAGCAGGGTAATCAACGCACTGCCTACGAGCGGTTGAACCTGCTGCGGTGGTATGAAAGCCAAGCCCACCAAAGGCAGCAGCGTAAAGCCCGCAAAGCCGACTAAGGCCAGCGCAATGCTGCACATCAATTGTGCTTGCTGCGCTTCCACCTCGCCGTCGGCTCGCACAGGCCACGTCAAGCGATGCCAAAGTCCCATAACGGCGGAATCCTAGTCACGTACAAGCAGAATAATTAATCTCATTTTAACACACTTAACCCGTGAAAAGCACCCTCCTTGCATTAAGATCACAAAACGACACAAAAAGTCCCCCGGCGTTCATACGCCAGGGGCTATAAAATTCAGTGGGGGCGGTGCCGCGGCAGCTCAGCGGCGTTTATTACGCAGAAAGGCCGGGATGCTCAGGTCATCGTCGTAGACTCGCGGGCTGCCTTCGTCACGGCGCGGCGGCTGTTGAGGCGGCGGCGCAGCGGGCGGCTGATCCTGGCGGGGC
>CAYWGJ010000086.1:0-12136 GCA_964457835.1 uncultured Anaerolineaceae bacterium | reverse complement strand
TCAGGTGACGTTCCCGCCGGACACGCCGCACTGGTTCCAGGGCGGGCCGCAGGGGGCGGTCGTGTCGGTGTTCAGCACGCGCAGCACGGACGAAAACGACCTGTTCCGCGACCCCGGCATCGTCCGCGCGCCAGAGGTGGATGCAAGCTGAGGTCGGCTGCGGTTCATGAGCCGACCAGCAGGCGCGCGACCTCATAGTACAGCGGCAGGCCCAGCGTGAGGTTAAACGGGAAGGCGATCACTAGGGCGGCGGTCAGCGAGTAGCCGGGGTTGGCGTCCGGCATGTTCTGCTGTGTGATGGCCGGCGCGGTGATGTAGGACGCGCTGGCCGCCAGCGTGCCCAGGATCATGGTGCCGCCCACTGATAAGCCCACCAGTGCCCCCAGCCCCAGCCCCAGCATCCCGTGTACCAGCGGCATCACCAGGCTGAAGCCCAGCAGGAACGGCCCCATCTTGCGGATTTGATGGAAGCGCGCGCCCACCAGCGTGCCCATCTCCAGCAGGAAGAGCGTCAAGAAACCGGCGAAGAGATCGACGAAGAAGGGCGCGACCGCCGCCTTGCCCGGCTCCCCGGACACGTAGCCGATCACCAAGCCGCCGCCCAGCAGCAGAAAACTCTTGCCCGTCAATGCCGAGCGCAGCACGTCCCCGGCGGACTGCTGGGTGCGGCCCAGGATGCGCTGTGCCATCAGCAGCGCTACGATCACCGCCGGAATTTCCATGATGACGTACATGGTGGGCATGAAGCCCTCAAAGGACTCGCCGGCCTCGTTCAAGAAGGTGATGGCCGCGCTGAGCGTGACCGCCGAGACCGCGCCGAAGTGCAGGCCGATGGCAACGCTGTCGGTGGCGCTGAGACGGCCCACGCGCCGCAGCAGTAGGTAGGACCACAGCGGAATCGTCGCGCCCAGCAGCGCCGTGACCAGGGCCGCCGCGCCGAAGTTGTCCAGGGACGAGGCCGCCAGGTCGAAGCCGCCCTTCAGCCCGATGGAGAAGAGCAGATACACGGAGATGATGTCGTACACCTGGTCGGGAATCTTCAGGTCACTTTTGACGCGTACCGCGATGATGCCCAGCACGAAGGCTAACACCATCGGGGAGAGCAGGTTGAGCCGCATGATTTCTAGGATGTCCATGGGACGCTGACTCCGGGTGTGTATGTGCAAAGGCCTGATGATACCATCCTTGGGCGGTGGGCGCGCGGCGGCGTCCGGCGTCCGGCGCGCCTCAATGGTTACGGCGCGGTGGGTGTGGCATAATGGGGGTAGATTTGCGCATGTAGGGAACCGGAACCGTTATGAACAAACTATTCATCAGCTACCGCAGCCTGGACTCCACCAATGTAGACGCCATCGTCAAGCGCCTCAACAGCCTCAAACGCCCGGATGGTGCGGCGTTGTACCGCGTGTGGCAGGACAAGTACGGCATCCCGCCGGGGCAGGACTGGTGGCAGAGCATCGTGGACGCCATCATCGACTGTGAGGTGTTAGTCTTCATGGTCTCGCGGGAGTCGGTGGGCAACCCCAACTGCCGCGCCGAACTGAGCTACGCCCGTAAGCGCAACCGCCCGGTGCTGCCGGTGGTGCTGGAAGGCGAATTTACGCACAACCCGGTGACGGGCAAGAACGATATTGATTACTGGGACAGCGTGCCGGACGAGCTGAACGACCTGCGCGCCCAATTCCTGTTCTACGAAGGCGCGGGCTTCTATGACAAGCTGGCGGCGGCCTTGGCGAAGTTCGCGGCGGAACCCCAGCGCTGGGTGGACTTCCCCGCCGACCGCCCCTCAGACCCGCGTGAGGCCAGCGACGCCAGCAACAGCAGCGACTTTGTGTACGATGAAGCCTGTGATTACGCCTGGCGCATGGAGTTCAACACGGCGGAAAAGCTGTTTCAGAAGCTGGTGAACTGGAATGACCCCGACTTCCGCGACGAAGCCGCTGAATGGATCGGCATCGTGCGCGAGTATCAGCGTATCCAGCGCTTCGCGGCGCGGCGCAGCACGCGGCACAAGGCCGTGGCGGAATGGCCGGGTTACCGGGCCGGTTTCCCGCGTTCCTTCACGCCGCTCTTCGACCCTGACAACCTGGCCGCGGCCCTGACGGAAGCGCCCAAACCGCCAACCGCGCCCCCGCCGCCGCCCGCCCCGCGCAAACCCACGAGCACCGACCTGCTGCCCGCGCCCTTTGCATGGCTGCCCGTGACCGCTGGGCGCGTGACGCTGGAACAGGGCGGTTACCTTTCGAAGAAAGACACCACCTTCGACGTGGCCGCGTTTGAGATTGCCAAGTACCCGCTGACGAACGCCCAGTACCGGCTTTTTGTGGAAGCAGGCGGCTACCGCGAGCGCCGCTGGTGGACGGGCGCGGGCTGGGCCTGGCGTGATGAAGAGGGTGTGACCGAACCGCGTTTATGGACCGACGCCAAGTGGAACGGGGCTGCTTACCCGGTGGTGGGGGTGAGCTTCTACGAGGCGGTGGCTTACTGCCAGTGGCTGAGCGAGGCAACGGGTGAAGCCGTCAGCCTGCCCACCGAGCAGCAGTGGCAGCGCGCCGCCCAGGGCGACGACAAGCGAGAATACCCCTGGGGGAAGGACTTTGACAAAGCCCGCTGCAACACGCGTGAAAGCGGCATCGGGCGCACCACCGAGGTGACGGCGTATCAAGGGAAGGGTGAGAGTCCCTTCGGTGCGCTGGACATGGCCGGCAATGTGTGGGAGTGGACGCGAACAGTGCATGCCAGCGGTGACATACAGATAGACATTCATGATGAAAGTCATACTACCCGCCGGGTCCTGCGCGGCGGCTCTTGGGGCGCCAATCGAGTCAACGCGCGCGCGGCGGCTCGCACCAACAGCTTCCCGGACCTTCGCGACGACTTCAGCGGGTTTCGGGTGGTGCGGCCCCCTTCTCAATTGCAACCGTAGGTTGCACCTGAACACTGTTAGGGCGGTCGGGCGCAGCCCGATGCGCGTAGCGCAAGCCCTGATTTGCGCAGCAAATCTTGGGGGTCTGGGGGCAAAGCCCCCAGGTCCCTTCGCCGTCAGGCGAATCGATTTTGGGGTAAAATGGGCGGGTAGCGACCGTAACCCAGGAGACCCCATGGACCTCTACGATCAGGTGGAAGCGGCCATCGGTCGGCGGCCCCGCTCACATCGGCGGCTCACCGGCGGCATGATCGGCCAGGTGCTGCTGCTCAAGATGCCGGACGGCCCGCCCATCGTCGCCAAGTTCAGCCGCCAGCGGGCAGGCGCGCCGGTCGATGCCCTGCGCATCGAGGCCATGATGCTGCGCTACCTGGCGCAGCACACGCCCCTGCCTATCCCGGAGGTGTTCCACGCCGACGACGCGCTGCTGCTGATGGCCTACATCGATGGCAACAGCCGCCTGGGTCCTGCTGAGCAGGAACACGCCGCCGAGCTGGTCGCCGCGCTGCACGGCGTACATGCCACGGAAGGCAGCGGCTTCCCGGTTGATACCCACATCGCCGAGCTGTCGCAGCCTAACCCCTGGACCGCGTCCTGGGTGACCTTCTTCCGTGAGCAGCGTTTGCTGTACATGGCGGGTCTGGCGCATAAGCACGGTGCGCTGTCGGATGCGCTCTACGTCCGTGTGCAGCGCCTGGCCGAACATCTGGAGCGCTGGCTGACCGAGCCGCCGCGCGCGTCGCTGCTGCATGGGGACCTGTGGACGACCAACATACTCACACAGGGGGGGCGGGTGGTGGGCTTCATCGACCCGGCGCTGTACTTCGGCCACCCTGAGGTTGAGCTGGCCTTCAGCACCTTGTTTGGCACCTTTGGCGAGCCGTTCTTCCGCCGCTACCAGGCGCTGCGTCCGCTGGATGCGGACTTCTTCGAGCGCCGCCGCGACCTGTACAACCTGTATCCGCTGCTGGTGCACGTGCGGCTGTTCGGGGGCAGCTACCTGGCCGCCGTGGATCGCACGCTGCGGCAGTACGGGGCGTAGCGGCCGCCGCCTGGGGTATAATCCACTGGAACGCGCAGCCTATACCTGGAGGACCCACCCATGCGCATCCTGCTCATCTTCGTGTTGATCGCACTCATACTCAGCCCCGGCCCGGCGTTCGCGCAAGAGACCTTCACCGACGCCGACGGCGTGAGCTACCGCGTCGAGCGCCTGATGGCGGCCAACTACCCGGTCGCGCTGGCCTTTACGCCGGATGGCGGCCTGTACTACACCGAGAAGACCACCGGCAGCCTGCGCTACATCGCGCCGGATGGCAGCCGTCAGCCGGAACCGGTGGTGACGGTGCCGGTCAACGCGCTGGCGGAGCAGGGCCTGCTGGGCGTGGCAGTGGACCCGGCCTACGCGCAGAACGGTCAGGTGTGGATGATGCGCACTGCGCCCGGCACCGCGCGCGACTTCCCGGCCAACCAGGTGCTGCGCTTCCGAGTGGAAGACGGCCTGGCCGTCACTGAGCCGGAGGTGATGCTCAGCGTGCCCATCCCCAACGGCGCGTTGATTCACAACGGCGGCAACCTGCACTTCGACGCCGACGGCCTGCTGTATGTGACGCTGGGTGACCTGGAAGACGCGGCCAATTCGCAGGACATCGACACGCTGCCCGGCGGCATCCATCGCTTCGCCGTCACGGACGAGGGCTTGGTCCCGTCGGAGGACAACCCCTTCAGCGACGAAGAGATCGCGCGCAGCCTGTGGGCCTACGGCCTGCGCAACAGCTTCGACTTCGCCTTTGACGTAGAGCCGGGGCGCATCATCGCCACGGAAAACGGCCTGCACTGTGACGACGAGATCAACTTGATCCTGCCCGGCTTCAACTACGGCGCGGGGCCGGGCTATGAATGTGAGGGCACCGCGCAAGGCGTGGACTTGGTGCGTTATCTGCCGCCGCTGCTGCGCTTCACACCGACGCAGGCCCCGACCGGGATTGTCGTCTACAGCCATGAGGCGGTGCCGGAATGGGAAGGCCGGGTGTTCTTCTGTGTGTGGAATGACGGCTATCCCTCGCTGCGCAAGCTGACGCTGGACGACGAGCGGCGCACGGCGGTCACGGCGCTGGTAGAGATGCCGCTGGGGGCGGGCCGCTGCCGCATCGACTTGGCGGTGGACCCGCGCGACGGCTCGCTGGTGTTCAGCACGGTGGGGCAGGATGGCGGCGCGCTGTGGCGGCTGAGTCCGCTTACGGCAGAATAACAGGGCCGCCGGCCTCCAGTAGAAGGGTTTTCATGTTGAGGAGATGCGGTCTGATGTTGCCCCCCTGGACGAAGCGTGTAGCATGTCGGTGCAAATAGCCTGGTGCCATGAGCTGTACCCGGATGCCCCGCCGGACATGCCCTGTGTGGCCTATATCTTTGAGCATGGCTGGACTTGGAACGAGATGCTGGCGCGCTTCGACGAGCACCTGGCGATGCTGCTGGACCTGCCGCCGCGCCGCTATCACGCCCTTGTGGAGCTGCGCACCCATGACCTGCCCGCCAACGTGCTGGGCTTGATCCAACGTCTGTTTACGGAAGGGGTGGTGATCCCGGAAGATTACGTCGGACAGGTCGTTGTGGTTAACGCCTCGCCGCTGGTGCGCAGCTTCAAGGACATCTTTCAGCGCCTGCATGTGAACCTGGCCCACATTCACTTCGTGAACACCGTGCCGGAGGCGTTCGCACTGCTGGCGGAGTTTCCGGGCGATGAGGACTGAGCGCGTCATAGACAGGGCCTATAGACGGCCCGATTTGCGCTCATCTTACCCTCATGATATACGTCACGGGTGAAGCAAGACGTTCGGTACTGTCTTGACCGGGGCCGCACAGGTACTCTGAGACTGTACCGTCATCTCGTACCACTATCTAACAATGAAGGGGACATTTTCTCATGAGTAATTGGAAAGAACGGGTGATCTCAGCCGACGCCGCCGCCAACTTGGTGAAGTCCGGTAATCGCGTCTTCTTGACCGGCAACTGCTCCACCCCGCAGGCTTTCTTGCAAAGCCTGGTGAACCGCTGCCAAGAACTGCGCGAAGTTGAGATCGTCCAACTGCTGGGCATGGGGCCGAACGAATACGTCACCCCACAGATGGCCGAGCACATCCGCATCAACAGCCTGTTCATCGCGCCCAACATCCGTAACGCCGTGAATGAGGGCCTGGCGGACTTCACGCCGGTCTTTTTGTCTGAAATTCCGCACCTGTTCCGCACGGGCCGCCTGACGCTGGACGTGGCCGTGATCCAGGTCAGCCCACCGGACAAGCATGGTTTCTGCTCCTACGGCGTCGAAATCGGCGTGTCGAAGGCCGCTGCGGAAAGCGCGGGCATCGTGATCGCCGAAGTGAACCCGAACATGCCGCGCACCCTGGGCGACAGCTTCATCCATGTGGACTCGATCCATCATTTCGTTGAAGTGGACTACGAGCTGCCCGAAATTCCCACCCCGCCGCCCAGCGAGCTTCAGGTGAGGATCGCCAAGCACATCGCTGAGCTGATCCCGGACGGGGCCACGCTTCAGATGGGTATCGGCGGCATCCCGGACGCGGTGCTGCGTCAGCTCACCAACCATCAGCACCTGGGCGTGCACACCGAGCTTTTTAGTGACGGCGTGATGGAAATGATCGAGATGGGCGTGATCGACAACTCGCGCAAGAGTCTGCACACAGGCAAGGTCGTGGCTGGCTTTGTGCTGGGTACGCGCGCCCTGTACGACTACATCCACGACAACCCGATCTTTGAGCTGCACCCCACTGAGTACGTCAACGACCCCTTTGTCATCGCCAAGAATGACCGCATGATTTCCATCAACAGCGCGCTGGAAGTGGACATCACCGGGCAGGTCTGCGCTGACAGCATCGGGCCGAAGTTCTACAGCGGCGTGGGCGGCCAGATCGACTTCGTGCGCGGCGCGGCGCGGGCCAAGGAAGGCAAGACCTTCATCGCGCTGCCCAGCACAGCCCGCAAGGACACCCTCAGCCGCATCGTGCCACAGCTAAAGCCGGGCGCAGGCGTGGTGACGACCCGTAACGACGTGCGTTACGTGGGCACCGAGTTCGGTGTGGTGGACCTGTGGGGCCGCAACATCAACCAGCGCGTGCACGCCCTGGTCAGCATCGCCCACCCCAACTTCCGTGACGAGCTGATGGCCTATGCCCGCGAGCAGAATTACATCCCGCGCAGCTACTCGCTGAGCGACGTGGCCGAGAAGAACTAAGACTGCGGTCGGCATTACGTTTATCGGCGGCCCTTGGGTGTCAAGCACCTGGGGGCCGCTGTGTTAGGAAAACAGACGATGTTCTGTGAAAATGCTGAAAACCTGCCCCCTACACAGGGGAAAAACGTGGTAAAATGAAAAAAGACTAAAATACGCCCCCCCAAAATGAGCCTGCTCATCACCGTGAGCCGGTGGGCACCGCCCAGGCAGCGGCTGTGATGCTTTTCACGATTATTGCGACGGCACTGAAGGGTTGTTAGTATAGCAGTAAGGTGGGTGTAGTGGCCCACACATCGTTATCAAACACCCCAAAAGCTATTCGCGGGTAACGACGAACAGAAGCACACGAAGGGTATCCATGCACACAGAAACCGACCCCGGCGTTAACTGGTATGACTTCCTGCGCAACAAGGTCAATTCCTTCATCAAATGGGACTTGGTGCGCTTCTTCAACGATAACCCCCATGCCCGTGACACTGCCGCTCAACTGGCGGAGTACACCGGACGCGACGTGAAAACCGTTGAGCGTGAGTTGAACGGCTTGGTGGAAAGCGGCGTACTGGAAGTCAGCGAGGCCAAACACGGCCAGCGCGTTTACCAGCTCAGCCGCGACGAACACATGCGCCACCTCATTAACGCTTTCATCGACGCCTGCCACGACCGCGAGTTCCGCGTGAAAGCCATTCACCACGTCATTCGCGGAATGCAGTTCAACACCCGACAATCTTAAACGGGGGGCCACGGGTCAGCGCGTATGGTGTCCTTGTCGCTTAACCAGTTCCTAGCGCTGTACACCTGGTTTCCGCTAGCCGTGCTGCTGTTCATTGTGGCGATGATCGCCCGCTTCTACGAGCGCTTTTCCGGGCGGCGGACCTTCTTCCGCTTCTACGCGCTGCCCGTGATCGGCTTCGGGGTGGGGGCGGTGCGGCACGCCTCGGTGGACGTGATCGTCGGTGATCCACTGGCTGATGCGGCCTTGGCCGTGGCAGGGGCCAGCCTGGTGTTGTTGGTGCTGGTGCTGTACTGGCGCATGATGATTCAGCCCAGCCCTGACGAGGAAGCCGCTCGTCAGCCGCCCAGGACCCCTACGCCATGACCGCCCTTGCGCTGTTGAGCCTCTTAGGTCCCATCGCGCTGACCTTTCTCTTGTTGGCTCTGGGCTTCATCAGCCGCAAACTGGGCCGTGTGACGCACGCTGCCCCGGCTTACATCGGCTTTTGGGCTGCGGGCCTGTTGAGCGCGCTGGCGACCTGGGTACAGCTTTACAGCCTGCAACTAGCGCAAACCAGCGAGTTGTACGACAATGCACAGTGGATGGTGATCTATAACGCACTCTTAGCGACTGCCGTCACGGTGGGCCTGCTGGTGGCTTGGCGCTACTGGAGCTGGTTGATCGCAGACCGGGACTGACCCGGTAAAGACTTTTGAGACACCATCCTTTTTCGTATAGCATGACGGGATACCTGCACTGTGAGCGAGGATCGCGCGGCGGCATTGGCCTTAGCCCGGCGTTTGCCCAAGGTTGAACTACACCGTCACCTGGAGGGCGCGGTACGCCTGGACACGCTCATTGATATTGCGCGCCAGAATGCCTTTGAAATGCCCGATTATGACCCGGAGCTGCTGCGGCCTTTCGTGCAGATGATGCCCGGCGAAACCCGCGACTGGCAGCACTTCCTGGCTAAGTTCGCCACGCTGCGCCAATTCTTCCGTTCGCCACAGATTATCCAGCGCATCACCCGTGAGGCCGTAGCCGATGCCGCCGCTGACAACGTGGTCTATCTAGAGCTGCGCTTTACGCCCAAGGCGCTCAGCAATATCATCCGTGCCACGCCGCATCAGGTGATCGACTGGGTGTGCCAGGCCGCCGAGGAGGCCGCTGCCGAGCACGGCATCGAGGTCGGCTTGATCGCCAGCATCAACCGCCATGAGAGCATCGCCTTTGGGCAGCAGGTGCTGGACGCTGCTATCGCACATTGCGACCAGGGCATCGTCGGCTTTGACCTGGCTGGGCAGGAAGTCGGGCATCCGGCTTCGCTGTTTCGGCCCCTGTTCGAGCAGGCTAAAGAGGCCGGGTTGGGTGTCACGATCCACGCGGGGGAATGGGATGGCCCGCAGTCGGTGTGGGATGCGGTGGGCAACCTGGGCGCGGACCGCGTGGGCCACGGCATCCGTGCCATGGAAGACCCCGGCATCGTGTCCGTGCTGGTTGAGCGCGGCACTGTACTGGAAGTGTGCCCCACCAGCAATGT
The DNA here is from genome assembly GCA_964457835.1 of uncultured Anaerolineaceae bacterium. Lineage (GTDB taxonomy): Bacteria > Chloroflexota > Anaerolineae > Aggregatilineales > Phototrophicaceae > CAYWGJ01. The sequence continues at coordinate 2,709 of CAYWGJ010000086.1, read as the reverse complement.
CCATACGGGCGTCGTGAAGTCCTTGGCAGTGCACCCGCTGCCGCAGATGCTGCGCCACGGCATCGCGGCCACGCTCAACACCGACGACCCGCTCATCAGCGATATCACCCTCAGTGACGAACTTGCCCGCGCCTACCACGACATCGGCATGGGCCTGGACACTTTGAAACAGTGCATCCTCCACGCGGCGCAGGCGGCTTTTTTACCCCCCGCACGCCGCGACGCGCTGGTGACACGCCTGCAAAGCCAACTAAAGGCCATCACCCTGCCTTAAGGCACAGGCGCTCTCTGTCAGGCTGCGGTATACTTCCTCAGAAACCGAATGCCCATTTGATTAGAGAAGGTTCTTCCTGATGTACGACTTCATTATCGTCGGCGCCGGCTCTGCGGGCTGTGTGCTGGCTAACCGCCTCTCTGCGGACCCCACCACGCGCGTGCTGCTGCTGGAAGCTGGCCCCGCCGACAGCAAAAAGGAGATTCACATTCCCGCCGCTTGGGTGCGCACGCTCAAGACCGAGGTCGATTGGTTCTACCAGACCGCGCCAGAACCGCACATGGATGGCCGCCGTCTGTTCTGGCCGCGTGGCAAGACCTTAGGCGGCAGCAGCAGCATCAACGCCATGATTTACATCCGGGGCAACCGCTGGGATTACGATCATTGGGCGCAGCTGGGCAATGAGGAATGGGCCTATGAAGACGTGCTGCCCTACTTCCTGAAGGCGGAAAATCAAGAGCGCGGCGCGTCGGCATATCACGGGGTGGGTGGTCCGTTGAACGTGGCCGACCCGCGCGACCCGAACCCGATGGCGGAAGCTTTCATCAGCGCGGCCAACGCCAACGGCCTCAACTATCGCACGGACTTCAACGCCGCCACCCAAGAAGGTGTGGGTTTGTATCAGCTCAACCAAAAGGATGGGCGGCGGCACAGCGCAGCAGCCGCTTACATCAAGCCTGCCCTGGGTCGCCCGAACCTGACGGTCAAAACCAACGCCCAGGTCACCCGTGTGCTGATGACGGATAAGCGGGCGGTGGGCGTGGCCTACCTGGAGGACGGCCTGCCCCGCGAGGCCCGCGCCGGTGAGGTGCTGCTGTGCGGTGGGACCATCAACTCGCCGCAGCTCTTGCAGCTCAGTGGCATCGGCCCGGCGGACCTGTTGGCCCAGCACGGCATTGACCTGGTGATGGACCTGCCCGGCGTGGGCGAGAACTTGCAAGATCACCTCATCGCGGGCGTGATCCACCACGCCACTCAGCCCGTCAGCCTTTCCGACGCGACCAAGCCGCGCGCCCTAGCTCAGTACCTGCTGACGCGGCGCGGCCTGCTCACCAGCAACCTGGCCGAAGCCGGGGCTTTTGTCCGCTTTGACGCCGACGCCCCCGCGCCGGACGTGCAGTATCACTTCGGGCCGGGCTTTTTCGTCGATCACGGCCTGACGGAGATCAATGGGCACGGCTTTGGCGTGGGTGGGCTGGTGCTGCGCCCCAAAAGCCGCGGACAAGTGCGCATCACGTCCGACGACCCGCTGACGCATCCGGTCATCCACGCTCATTACTTCAGCGACCCCGACGGCGACGACATGCGCCTGACGGTGCAGTCGCTGCGTTGGGCACGCGAGACCATCGCGCAAGCACCCTTTGACCGCTATCGCGGCTTGGAGATGCTGCCCGGCCCGCAGGTGCAGAGCGACGAGGAACTGGCCGCTTACGTGCGGCAGCGCGGCGAAACGCTGTATCATCCGGTGGGCACCTGCAAGATGGGCACGGACCCCATGGCTGTCGTCGATGGGCGGCTGCGCGTGCATGGGGTGCAGGGCCTGCGCGTGATCGACGCCTCGGTGATGCCCACGATCACCAGCGGCAACACCCACGCGCCCGCAATCATGATCGCCGAGAAGGCCGCCGACATGATCCGAGTCGGCTGAGCGTTGGGTGCCGGTGCGGAAAAACGTTATACAATGGAGTCAGTGAGTCGTGTTCAATAGCACACGAGGTGTACGCCTGATGTCCATCCGCCCCATGCTTCTCTTCTTCGTCATCGCAGCGGCGGCCCTGCTCAGCCTGACCGCGCCGCCCCCTGCGTCCTATGCCGCGCAGTCCACCCCCATTGACCCTGACGGCTGCCCGGCCCTGGTACAGACCGCCCTAGCCCTCACTGCTGAGTCCTGTGCGGATACGGGGCGCAACCAAGCCTGTTACGGTCATGTGCTGCTGGATGCCCAGCCGCGCCCGGCGGTTGAATCGCTCCAGTTTGCTGAGGTGGGTGACGTGGAAGCCTTGGACCGGCTGGGTGGCTTTCAGCTCAGCGCGCTGGACCTGGACAGCGGCGGCTGGGGCGTGGCCTGGATGCAGGTGCAGGCCAACCTGCCCGACACCCTGCCAGGGCAGAACCTCACTTTCGTGCTCTTCGGTGATGTGGACCTCGGCGCGGATGAAGACACGCTGGCAACTGCCGCCCTCACGACGCGCGCCGGCGTCAACGTGCGTCTGGCCCCGTCTGAGCGCAGCAGCGTGCTGGGGTCCGTGGCGGCAGAGGAGCCGGTGATGGGTACGGGCCGCTTTGGGGATTGGGTGCGCGTGCGCTATGACGGCGGCCTGCGCTTCAGCGGCTGGATGATCGGCACGGCTCTAGACGGCGACACCGCCGCGCTGCCCATCGTTGAGGCGGACGCGCCCGGCTTCGGCCCGATGCAGGCCTTTCGCTTCAGCAGC
>CAYWGJ010000085.1:0-12468 GCA_964457835.1 uncultured Anaerolineaceae bacterium | reverse complement strand
CGTGCCGCCCCCCACGGCTGCTGCCGCTGTACCGACCAACCCGCCCACAGCCGCTGCGGCTGCCATCAGCGGGGAAGCAGTCGCTGCCGTTAATGGCGTCAACATCAACCGCGATACCTTCGAGCGTGAGCTGGCCCGCCGCCGCAATTACAGCCTGGCGGCTAATGAACAGGCCCTGATTGCCAGCACGCTGGACGCCTTGATCGAGCAGGAAGTCATCAACCAGGCTGCCGCGGGGCTGGGCGTTGTAGTTACGGACGCCGAAGTGCAGACCGAGGTCGATACGCTCATTGCCCAGGCCGGCAGCGCGGATGCCTGGGAGACCTGGCTGGCGCAAAACCTGTACACTCAGGCTGAAATCGTCACGGCCACGCGCGACCAGCTCACGACGGCGCGCGTGCGCGAGGCCGTGCTGGCGGACGCCGCACCCATGACCGCTGACACCAGCAGCAGCACGGTTCAGGTGCGGGCGCGGCACATTTTGGTCAGCACAGAAGCCGAGGCCAACGACATGCTCAACCGCCTGCGCACGGGTGAAGATTTCGCCGACCTCGCCCGCCTCTATTCACGCGATGTGACGACCCGCGACAGCGGTGGCGACTTGGGTTTCTTCGTCCGCGAGAACCTGACCACGCCGGAACTGGCCGACGTCGCGCTGACCCTGAGTGTGAACGAGATCGCCGGGCCGGTACAGACAATACTGGGCTATCACATCGTGCAAACACTGGAATTCAGCGACACGCCCACCACCCTCGACCCTGCCCAGCAGAGCGAGGTGCAGTTCAACGACTGGCTGGTGACACAGCGCGCATCGGCCCAGATCGAACGCTTTCTCGACAACTAATCGCGTTGGGTCCTGAAGGAGGGCGTCATGAGCAGCAACCGCATCTTTAACATCGTGACCGTGGTCTTTCTGCTGCTGTCCTTCGTCGTGATCGGGGTCGTCCTGGTCATGATCGTCAGCGCCTAGAATTGGCAGGAGGCCAACCGTGAGCCGTGCTGGAACCTTCAACGCTATCAGCCTGTTGTTCTTCGCGCTGACCCTTGTGTCGCTGACGGTGATCGTCGGCTTGATGCTGACCCCGCCGCCCGCGCCGCCGGTCGTGGCGCTGCCCACGTTGGCCCCGGAGCTGCCCACGCTGACGCCGACCAACACACACACCGCAACCATCCCGCCCACCTTTACCCCCTCACCGACGGCAACCCAGACGCTGACGCCGACACTGAAGCCCAGCTCAACGGCCACGCCCACACCCACCGTGACCCCCTCACCAACGATCACGGATACGCCTGGTCCCGATACCGCCACGCCCACCATTACCCTGACGCCGCAGCCCACCGGTCCCACAGCGGTGCCGTCCCCCACTGAGATTCCCTTCGCCTTTATCCAGCGCGGCGAGACCTTCTTCACGTCCAATTTCGCCAATGGACTGGGCTGCAACTGGCAGGGCATCGGCGGGCAGGTCTTCACCCCGGAAGGTATAGAATACGCTGGGTCGGTACAGGTGCGGGTCTACAACGACACCTTCGAGCAGGTCTCACAGCGCAATTCCTTCTACGGCGCGGTGTCGGGGTGGGAAGTACAAGTGGGCAGTGTGCCCGCAAATACGCTCTTTTTCCTGCGCCTGGAAACCACGCTGGGCACGCCCATCTCACCGGTGATTCAGCTTACTTTCCCTGGCCTGTGTGAGCAGAACCTGGCCCGCGTGGACTTCGTGCAAACGCGGACACAGTTCTAAGGCGGCCCCGCAGCAATGGCACAGCCCCCCAAGGACAGGCGCGCAGCACGCCAGGCCCGCCGTCAGCGCCGGCGACGCAGCCAAAACCTGCTGAGCCTGCTGTTTTTGCTGGCGACCTTGGCGTCGGCGGGCTATCTGCTGCACCTGTGGCAGCAGCCGCAGTCCCCCCTGAATCCGCTGCGTGTGCCGACACCGCTGCCTATCTACGTCACAGCTACGCCGGACGGTCTGCTGCCGCCGCCCACCGCGCTGCGTTTCCAGATCGTGCCACAGGGCGTACAGCACATCAGCACCACAGACTGCACCTGGGGCGGTATCCTTGGCAGCGTGCCCGAAGCCGGTTACGCGGTGCGCATCGCAGGGGAAGGCCTGGACAGCGGTGTGTTCAGCGGCAGTGACCCGAGCTATGGTCCCGGGGGATTTCGTTTCAAGCTGGGGGATGCGCCCGCTGCCGGACAGTACAGTGTGCAGCTCTTCGACAGCGCCGGGACTGCCGTCAGCGAGGTGGTGACGCTGGTCACACGCGGGAGCTGTGAGGTTAACGCGGCACGGGTGGATTTTGTCACTATCGACGATCAAGACGAGGAATAAACAACCCATGCGTTATCTACGCGCCTTCTTCAAGGCCTTATGGCTGACGCTCAAAGGTGAGACAATCCAGCCGCCCGAACAACACCCGAAGCTGCGTGCTTGGATGCGCACGAGTGCCGCCGCCGGGCAGGCAGCGCTGCAAGCCGCCACAGCGGCGGGGTACGACACCGACAAGCGGAAGGCGGTCAAGCTGCGGGCAGATGGCCGCGAAACAGACATGGATACCGTGCTGCGCGCTGTGCTGTATCATACGCAGCAGGAATACCCGCACCTTCTGGAACAGGCCGACGAACACGCGCTAACGGCTATCTACGCCACCAACCTCAACGACCAATACCTGGTGACTCAGCTCCAAGAGGCACTGAACGACCCAGTACTGAGCAATGGCATGGCGGCCCTAGTGGAGCAGTTGGCGGCCATTCCGTCTAGTCAAGACACCTAGCAAGACATTACACACCTAAACACATCAGTAAGTAGGACTAAAATACTAGGCGTAAAGATCGTTAAAATTGGGGTCGTGCTTATTGACACTCAATAGTCTCTATGCTATGCTAATCACAACTGCAGAAAGCAGTGAAGCAGCACACGAGCAGTATCGTTCGTCATACGGATCATATCTAACAAGGAGCTTATCATGATCTACGAACCGCGTGAAGAAGGCCAGGGCCTCGTCGAGTACGCTCTCATCCTGGTGCTGGTCGCCGTTGTGGTGATCGTCATCCTCAGCATCCTCGGGCCGGCCATCGGCAACATCTTCTCCGAGGTCACCGTTGGTCTGGCTTCCGGCGGGTAAACAACTACGCCGTAAGACTACCTCAGTAACTCCTCAGCGGCTCCCTTCGGGGGGCCGCTTTGTTTTCCCATCGATGCCGTGCTGTCACAGCGCAACAGGTATTCGACGGAAAAGGCAAAACCTCAACACTTCTCAACTTTCATTCACTATTTCTTCAGCGAACGATCAGCTTGATTGTAAGGCTTGCGCCGCCCATACACCCCGTTGAAACACCGTAAGCAGCACCAGCGACGCCATCAAAAGGTACAGCACCGCCAAATACCCCGGCAGCAGATAGAAGCTCACATAGAATAGAATCGTCTCCGTGCCCTCGATCAAACCACCGGGCATCGCCACGCTAGTCTGCGAGACAGTGCTGCGCGCGCGTTTTTCCAACAGTGCCGACAACAGCATCCACGACGCCGCATTGACGTAAAAGCTGCTCAGCAGCAGGGCCAGCGCCAGCCATACTGCGCTCGCATTCACATGCAATGCCAGTCCCAGCGGCACCAGGGCATAAACGCCAAAGTCAAACAACAGGTCCAGATAGCCCCCCAAGTCCGTCTGCTGTGCGGAAGCCCGCGCCACGGCACCATCTAGACCGTCCAGCGCACGGTTGAGCAGCCACAGCGTCAGCCCTAAGGCATACGCGCCGGATGCCGCCGCCGCCACCGCCCCCATCCCGACGCAAAACCCGACAACGCTGATCGTCGTCGGGTGGATGCGGTGGCCGATGGCTTGTGCTGTGGGGTCCAGCACGCGGTCTTTGATCTGGCGCAGCCTGCGGTCGAGCATGACGTGGCGCTAAGGCGTCGGCGGGGCGATGTCGCTCTGATCGTCTGCGCCAGGACGTGCGTTGGGATTGGTGAAGCCGCCCGCAGACTGCGGCACGAAGCTGCTGATGGATTCCAGGCGCTGCGCATTGAAGCCGCCATCGAAGAAGGGGGGCAGTACGCCCTGTGCGGTCATCCGTTCGACCGCCGCCCGGTTAATCTCCGCTGGGGTCATGTCATCCTGATACAGCGCTGGGCGAATTTGTGCGTCCAGGGCGGGAATGCCGCCCAAGGGCACGATGCCCGTTTCCACCGCTTGATTGCCCTCCGGAACCGGGGCAGCCAGCAGGTCATCGGGGTAATTCAGCCCAGCGGTGACGCTGAAGCCCGGCCAGGGGCTGCGGCTGTAGTCGTTTTCAGCCAGCAGGTTGGGCGGATTGCCGCCCAACGCATCACCCACCATCTGGATAGCCCCGCCCCAGTCTTCAGGCGCGTTGTGTAGGCCGATGGCGATGGGTTCTAGCAGCAGGCGCAGGCTGTCGGCCACGTCGTGCAGTTGAGTCTCTTGCAGCGGAATCACGGCGCGCACGTCCAGCTCCACCGGCAGCGTGTCGTCCACCTCCACCACGATGTCTAAGTTCACCGGCAGCTCCAGGTCCACAGGCAGGTCCAGGTTGACGGTCGCATTGTTCAGCGTCAGGGCGGGCGCGGTAATGTCCGCCACCACTGACAGCGGTACGGCTTCGGTGAGCACGACGGTGGTGTCCATGGAGATAGGAATGGTCAGCTTTACGGGTACGTTTTCGCGCACGGGGATGGTCCAGTCGATGGTGGCTTCATCCAAGCCGACAAAGCTGCTGTGTAGGCCACCTACCAGGGGTTTCGCGATGTTTTCGTTAATCTGGAAGATCGTTAGCAGCAGGAAAGCAACGACCACCACCAGCACAACGTTGACGATAAAAGAAAAAATCACCATAAAGCGCCAGATGAAACGCCGCAGACCGCGCATACTTTCGTCCTCTCGTGTTGCCGTTCTAGGCCGATGAAGCCAGGTGATGTTAGGGGCCTGACATCCAACCCCTGACAAACTATACACCCGGCGTGGTGCTGCGGCAAATTGAGATCACCTCAGCACCGTAGTTGTTTTCAGGTACACTAGAGTCATTGCCAAGGAGCAAAGAGGAGCAACCATCGTGTTTGAAACTTTCGGCAGAAGCTGGCAGCTCGTGAAGACAAGTTGGCGTGCCTTACAGCAGGATCGTGAGCTGCTGACCTTCCCCTTGATGAGCATGATTGGCGTCATCATCACGACGCTGGTCTTCGCACTGCCCTTCATCGCCGTATCCGGCGCGACATCGGGCAGCACCAACGGTGAAGACGGGTTCAACATCCTGGGCTTGATCGTCTTGTTTCTGTATTACCTAGTCGTGTACACCATCACCGTGTACTCCAACACAGCCGTCATCAGTGCTGCTATGATCCGCCTGGACGGGGGCGACCCGACGCTTCAGGACGGCTTCAGCATCGCGAATGGCCGTCTAAGGACTATTGTTGGTTACGCAGCCATTGCCGCGACCGTCGGCGTTATTCTGCGCATGATCCGTGGTGACAATGACAACATCTTCACCCAGATCATCGCGGGCCTGTTGGCGGCGGCCTGGGACGTGATAACCTTCCTGGTGGTACCGGTCATCGTAGTGGAAGACCTCAACCCGGTGGACGCCATCAAGCGCAGCGGGTCGCTGCTGCGGCAGACCTGGGGCGAGCAGATCATTGGGTCGGGCGGCGTGGGCCTGGTTTTTGGCCTCATTATGCTGGCGGTGCTGCTGGTCGGTGGGCTGTTTGTGGCGGGTGCGGCGGCCATCAGCGGCGCGTTGGCGGTGATCGTCGGCGGCCTGGTGCTGATCGCTTTAGTCGGTGTGGGCTTAGTCGGCGGCGCGCTGGGCAGCATCTACCGCGCGGCGCTGTATAAGTACGCCACACAGGGCCATGTCGAGGCCTTCTTTGACGACAGCGTGATGCAGGCAGCCTTCAAGCCCAAGCGCGGCTGATCCACACCATACCGTCTCCCGGCGGTAAACCAAGTCGCCGGGGGACGTGATCCCAGGCTTTTTACACAGCCCCCTGACGTTGTATACTCTTAACATCAAGCACGCGGTATACAGCGAGGACAGCGGTGCCGATACTCAACGACGGTGAACTTGACATCATCAGCCATGGGCCAGAACAGACGCAGCGCCTAGGGATGCGCCTAGGGTCGCTGCTGCGCCCTGGCGACGTGGTGTGTCTTTCCGGCGACATGGGCGCAGGGAAGACGGTCTTCGCCGCCGGGGTGGGCCAAGGGTGGGGGGCACAGCATCCACTGACCAGCCCCACTTACAACCTCGTCCATGAGCACCGCCGCGACAAGGATCAACAGCGCCTCTACCACCTGGACTGCTACCGCCTCAGCGGGTCGGAAGAAGTGGACAGCATCGGTCTGGACGACATTCTCAGCCGCCACGACTCCCTGGTAATCTTTGAATGGCCGGAGCGCATCATCGACACGCTGCCCGAATCGCGCTTGTGGGTGCAGCTTCGCGTGCTGGAACCCAGCCGCCGCAATCTGATCTTTGAGGGCGACGGAGACGCGCGCTATACCGAGCTGATCGCCCAGTTTCGCCGCCTGACCTACGGTGTGTAAACCGACCGGAAACCACTATGCTACTCGCCCTCGATACCGCCACCCGCAGCATCAGCCTGGCTCTGCACGATGGGCAGCGCCTGCTGGCCGAACACAGTTGGCACAGTGACAACAATCACACGACCCAGCTTGCGCCTGCCGTAGCACAGCTCTTTGCTCAGGTCACGCCGGAGATGGACGCACTGAGTGCCGTCGCCGTCAGCGTGGGGCCGGGGTCCTACACGGGCCTGCGTATCGGCATTGCGCTGGCGAAAGGCATTGCCAGCGCCCGTAAACTGCCCCTCATTGGCCGCACCACCCTGGATACCCTGGCCGCCGCTGCGCCGTATCAGGCGAGCACCGGTTTGGTCGCTGTAGTGAACGCCGGGCGGGGCCGCATCATCGCGCAGACCTACCGCTGGAGCAGCGGCGGTGGCGAACTGGGCGTTTGGGCCGGACGTGGTCAGGCGGCCATCATGACCTGGGACGCCCTGCTGGAAAGCATCGACGCACCTGCACTCATCACCGGTGAGGTAGAGGCCGTCGCCCAGGAACGCATCACCCAGGCAGCCGCCCAGGGGACCCCGGTGCAGCTTGTCCCCGCCACTTTTCGTCTGCGCCGCGCCGGTTTTCTGGCACAAGCGGCCTGGGCACAGCTCCATGCCAGTGATGACCCCGATACGGCCTTCGACCCCGCACGTCTCAGCCCGATCTACCTCAAGAGTGAAGGTTAATGGCCCCGCTGCTGCTGCGCTACATGACCTTGGACGACATCCCGCAGGTCATGCGCATTGACCGCGCCGCCTTCAGCACGCCTTGGTCAGTGCGTTCCTATGAGTACGAAGTAGGCGAATCGACCTATAGTTACATGCTGGTCATCACGCAGCACCAGCCGCAAGACAGCCGCCCGCTGCTGCGCGTTTGGCTGCGACGCCTGCCCTTCTTGCGTGCCCGCCGCCCATCAGTTCGCATCCTGGCGTATGGCGGACTATGGCGCTTTTTAGAAGAGGCGCATATCAGCACTATTGCCTCGCACCCAGACTATCGCGGGCAGGGCTACGGGGAACTGGCGCTGGCGGCCATGATCCGACGTGCCGCGCAGATTGGGGCACGGTTCGTGGCCCTGGAGGTCCGCGTGAGCAACACCGGTGCGCAGCAGCTCTACCGCAAGTGGGGCTTCGTCAGCAGGGGGATCAAGACGCAGTATTACCGCGATAACCGTGAAGACGCCTACGACATGCGCTTAACCTTGGACGAAGCCGCCCTCAGTGATGTCGAGGCGCGCTTTAAGGCCCTTCAGCAGCGCCACGCCTTCCGTGATGACTACACCCAGCGCCCCCCACCCCGCGAACGCTCAAACCGCTGACTGGCGCAGCCTAACGATATTGCGCCCGTGCGCGGCGGCCAATCACCCCCGGCAGCAGGCGATTCGCCAGGATGATGAGGCGATCGATCCAACGCAGCGTGACTTGTTTGCGACGTGGACGATCTAACACGGTGCGCACGATGCCGTGTGCCACGCGCTCCGCCCGCATGACCGGCAGTCCGCTGTCACGGCGCGGCCCATCGCCCAGGCGCTGCGCATTAAAGCCGGTTTCGGTGCGGCCCACGCGCATGTCCGTCACCCGAATGTGTTCCGGGGCCAGCTCCATGCGCAGCGAGCGCGCGATGCTGCTGGCGAAGGCTTTGCTGGCAGCATAGGCAGCGGTGTAGGGTGCGGTCATGTTGAAAGTCACCGACGAGACGATCACGACATGACCGCCCTCCCCGTGCTGACGAATGCCCTGCACCCCGGCGCGCAGGGTGTGCAGCAGGCCGTCGATGTTGGTGCGCACCAGGGTGTCTAGGTCTGTCCAGCGCGAGTCAACCAATGCGCCGCGATGTCCTACGCCCGCGTTCGCGACTACGATGTCCACGCGGCCAAAGCGGGCCAAGGCCTTCTGCACCGCGATGTGCATGTGACGCGGGTCGCTCACGTCGGCCACCACGCCGATGATGACGCCAGGCATGTCCAAGGCGGCGCGTTCCAGGTCACGCAGGCGGTCGGCACGGCGGCCTGTGCCCACCACGTTAACCCCGCGCTGCGCAAAGGCCAGGGCCGTCGCCCAGCCGATACCACTAGACGCACCCGTAATCACCGCCACTTTGCCGCCTTTCATGCCGCTGCCTCACTCACTGAATTATAGAGGGTGATGGGTGTGTCGCAGTGCCACTTTCACCCCAGGAATATCGTCTGTAGGTGAATATACACGTATTAAGCCACAACCCCAGTGCACGGGCTTCGTCACGGGGGCGATTCTCCCACGAGCACAACCTAAGCCCGCAGGCACGCTTACTCTACGGGTACGCCCCATACCTGCACCCCGCCCAGGGTTTCGAACATCAGTACCAGAAAGCCGTCGGATGTCCAATGTACTTGCAGCACGTCGTCGCGTTCTAGGCGAAAGGCGCTGCGCCCGACGGTATTCTGTGCCAGACCGTCCAGGCCCCAAAGCTGCACGCCCTGGTCCAGCGCGCTGGTCATCAACAGCGTACCATCTGGCGACACTGCCGACGATGCCGAGTCGCTGCCGACATCAGGCAGTGCCCCGACCACCGTGCCTGCTGCCAAGTCCCAAGCGCGCAGGCCGTCGGAGTCCAGCTCATTAAGCGCACGGCCTTGTAGGATGAGGTACATGCTGTCCGGAACAAAGCGCATCACCTGGGCAGCACTCAGTGTGGGTGGCAGGGCGGCGTAGACTTCGCTGTCCACGTCCAAGACCGCGGTGCGCGTCGGCCCGGCTAACAGCAGAAAGCGTCCATCTGGGCTGAAGGCCGCCCGCGTGAAGAAGGCCCCGGCGTCGCTGATCGTGGTCAGCACGGCATCCGCCTGCCAATCCCACAGGACGACCAAGCCACCTTCGCCGAGCACCGCCAGCCGCTCCCCCGCCGGGTTGAAGGCCAGGGCCATGATGCGTGGCGCTGCTGGGTCGGCTTCGCCCAGAGTTATCAGCGCCTGCCGCTCAAATAAGTCCCAGACGCGCACACGCCCATCGGTGGCGGCCAGTGCCAGCCGTCCCCCACGTGGATCATAAGCGGCAGCCCCAGCATAGGAGTCGATACCGCGCAGGGCGTCCAAGGCGGTGCCGTCTTCGTCGTCAAACACGCCAATGAGTCCGTCGCGGTCTAAGGTGTAGATTTCGTCCTTGTCCGGGCTGTAATACACGCTGACAGCACCTTCACGCGCCTGGCTGAAGAGGATGTCTCCGTCGATAAGGTCCCAGGCGAGCAAGAGGTCATTATTGAGCGCGGCCAACCGGGTTTGATCCGGAGACAGCGCATAGGCAAAGACCGTGCTGGGCGGCTCTGGGGGGCGCAGTTCTCCCAGCAGACGCAGGTCTGGCGCATTGTCCAAGGTGATGGGGCCAGCCGGCAGGGTCCAGCCGTCTACGTCCAGCGGAATAGGTGTAGGCGTAAGGCGTTCACCGGGGCCGAGCGTGGCCTCCGGCGTCACATCCGCACCGGTGCAGGCAGCGCTCAGCAGCAGCAGACTCAGCAGCAGGGGCATCAAGCGCATAACAAGAGCCATCCTTAGTCACACAATCTCGTAAAGATATTGAACCACGAAGCGTCATCTGCACGCAACGCAATCCCTCCACCGCCACACGATCGGGAATTAGGGGACAGCCCCTAATGTACAGCCCAGCGCGTGTCATACACTCAAGATACGCGCAGCCCTGAGTTGAAGGTTCATCTGATGGAGGCAGCCATGCACGTTTTGATCGATCGCGACCAAGTGTTGGACGACTACTACTTCGCGCCCGCGCCGGATGGCATCAGCTACGCGCTGCGCCTGCCGATCTATTTTGCCCATGTGCTGACCAGCACGCAGCCGCGCATCATGCGCAAATCCATCAGCTGGCGTCCGGACCAGCGGCGGCCAGAGGAGATGCTGTACACCTACCTGCGCCTGCTCAACGATCAAGAGGTGCTTCTCATCTACCGCTTCATTCAGAAGCACTACCGCCGCACCGCCACGGTTCGTTACAGCGACGCCATGGTGCTCTTCTAAAGCGCACCACTATGTGACCGCCAGGTTAGGCGCGACCACCGTCCACAACAGCCAGACGTTCAGCGGGAGCGCAGCCAGCAGGCCCACCGGCACCAGCCAGGCCGCCCGCTCCCGCAGGATCAGCCGCCGCCACGAGTCTAGGCCCAGGGCCAACGCCACCCCCAACGGAATCAGCAGCGGATAGGTGTAGCGCCCTTGGAACTGTTGAAACTGGGTGTTGTAGTAGGCGTAGGCCAGCAGCGACAGCAGCACGGTCAAACCCAGCAGCAGCCAAACCGCCCACTGGCCAGCCTCCGGCACGGATCCGCGCGTCACGCGCCCGACGATCAAGCCCAGGCCGCCAGCGATGAACAAGACCAAGTACGCCGGGTAAATCAAGCCTACCAGTCCCTCACCGACCAGGGGCAGCGCCATCCAGCCAAAACGCCCGATGAAGCTGCTGAAACTGACTTCAATGAGCTGGCTCAGGTAGCCGCTCCAACCGACGGCCTCAATCAGTTCAGCAGTGCGCGGCTGCCCGACGACTACGGCGTCATGCGCGGCTAAGCCTAGAAAATCCGGAAAGCCGTACACGGCGAAATTGCGCAGCCACCACAGCACGCCCAACGTCAGCGCCGGGACCAGATAATCGGCCATAGGGCGCAGCAGCCCGCGCCATGTGTTCGGACGCCCATCCAGCCACCAGCGCAGCAGCAGCGCTAAGAACGCGACTCCAGCCATCAGGTAGGCGGTAGCCTTCGTCGCCAGGGCCACGCCGATCAGCAGGCCCAGCATCCAAGGGCGCACGCGCAGCGCCCCACGCAAGTAGGCCACCGACGCCCACAGGATCAGCGCTGCCAGCGCCCAACCCAACGAATCGTTGTTCACCGAAGCCAAGATCGCCAGGTGCTGGGGCAAGAACGCGACGAAGGCTGCCGCCCCCAGCCCGATCTGCGCCCGCTGCGGAAACATCACCAGGCCTACACCGTAGGCCGCCAGCACGATCAGCGTGCCGATGAGCAGCGAGGCCAAGCGCATCACGTAAAGGTCCCCGCCGCTGAGCGCGTAGAGCGGTGTCATCAGCAGGTAGTACAGCGGCGGCTGATGGTCTTCGTACTGTACGGTGGCCAGGTCATCCAGCAGCGCGGGGTCAAAGCGGCTGCTCGTGAGCGCGCTCAGGTAATCCTGGTCCCAGTCGCCCATCTCGATCACGGGCAGCGCGCCGGTCTCAGCGGTCTGCCGGATGTAGTTGTAATGTGCCGGTTCGTCCGGAGTCTGCCAGGGGGGGGTACGCAGTGCGTAGAGCGATCCTGCCAGCAGGTAGCCCAGCAGAATCACCGCCAATAAGCCGCGCGCCACCCCGGAGTCAGCTCTCATCGGCGGCCTGCTCCTGGGCATGGGCCTTCACTTGCGCCACGAATTGATCGAAGAGGTAGAGCGAGTCGTGCGGCCCCGGCGCGGATTCCGGGTGATACTGCACGCTGAAGGCCTTCAGGTCCGGGTGACGCAGGCCCTCCACGGTGTTGTCGTTCAGGTTGATGTGCGTCACCTCTGCGCCGCTCAGGTCGCTATCGGGCGTGACAACGAAGCCGTGGTTGTGTGAGCTGATCTCGACGACGCCGGTCATCAGGTTCTTGACGGGCTGGTTGCCGCCGCGATGCCCGAAGCGCATCTTTTCGGTGCTGCCGCCCAGCGCCAACCCCAGAATCTGATGGCCCAGACAGATGCCGAAGACCGGCGCTTTGCCCAGTAAAGTACGCACGTTGTCGATGGCGTAGTCCACCGCCGCCGGATCGCCGGGGCCATTGCTAAGAAAGACGCCCGCCGCGCCCATCGCCAGCACGTCTTCGGCGGGGGTGTCAGCATGCACCACGCGCACGCGCAGCCACCGGTCAGTGAGC
>CAYWGJ010000084.1:0-12566 GCA_964457835.1 uncultured Anaerolineaceae bacterium | reverse complement strand
TGGACATCGGCGACAACGCCACCGTCAGCTACAAGAGTGGCCCGCCCAAGCGCCTGCGCAACGCCCCGGACCTGAACGCAGCGGTGCTGTACGACCTGGTGCGCAGCGTGCCCTTAGTGATCGAAGGCGGCCCGGTGTGTGCCGACAGCTACAACTGGTGGCAGGTCAGCATCCGAGGCAGGCCGGAGGTGCTGGGCTGGATGGCCGAAGGCGGTCCGCCAGAATACTGGATCGCCAGCAATGAACCGGTCTACAACACGCCGGAGGCCCTGCCCACACAGCGCATCATCGTCGGCACGCCAGGCCAGCCGGTCACGGCGGGGGCGACACAGGCCGCCACCGGCGCAGCAACCGCTTTCCCATCGGCCACATTCGCCACCGCGACTCCCTTCGCCACGGTGACCAACGCCCCCTGAAGGAGCCGCTCAGGCCTCCATGAGTAAGGCGGAAATATCGCATAAGAAGGCCCGGTAGATGCTTGCCAGCCGGGCTTTTGTGTTCTATACTTTGCTTGTGTTCGAAACGTTCAATAAGTTTTGAACATAATGGTGAATGCTCAAAGCGCGGCAGACCGCCCGCAGTACGATGTGTGTTGTGTAGGTAGCAGAGTACAACGACCTGTGCTGTCAGAGTCTCCGAGTGTGTTGTCAGTAGCCCGCTGCGCTGGAGGTCTGCCGCGCTGAAAGCATCCACCTATTGATACTTGCGCTTATCTGCCGCGTTTGTGCGGCACAACCGCGCGTCCCCCTACGCCGGTTGCCAAGCGATGATGTCCCCTCCTTTGTGCGAATGCCAGGCATAGACCCCTGGCATTTGCGTTTTCTAGGCCGCTGCACTAAGCCCCGCTGCGGTCGTCTTCGCTCTCGTCGTCATCACGGGGGCTGGGGCCGCGCTTGCCCGCACGGTATTCTGACTCCGGTACAGCAAAGATCATGCGCCCGGTGGGCCGGTTTATCAGGCGCGTCACGGTCACTTTGACCGTGCGGTCCATGGAACGGCGGCCATTTTCCACCACCACCATAGTGCCGTCTTCCAGGTAGCCCACACCTTGACCGCTGTCCTTGCCCTCCTGGATGACGTGCACCGGGAAGGTCTCGCCGGGGATGTAGACGGTGCGCACTGCGTTAGCCAGCAGGTTGATGTTCAGCACCGGCACGCCCTGCGCTTCCGCCACGCGGTTGAGGTTGTAGTCATTGGTGATGATGGAGGCTTCGAGCTGCTGCCCCAGCGCCACCAGCTTATCGTCCACTTCAGGAATCTCTTCGAAGTCGTCTTCCACGATCTTGACCAAGGTCGTCTCGCTGCGCTGCAATTCGTTGAGCTTGACCAAGCCGCGCCGCCCTCGATTGCGCCGCAGCATGTCCGGCGAGTCCGCCACCTGGTGCAGCTCGCTGAGCACGAAGCGCGGCACCACCAGCGTCCCACCGATGAAGCCGGTCATGGCGATGTCCACAATGCGCCCGTCAATCAGCACGCTGGTATCCAGCAAGAGCTGGCGGTTGGACTGCATACTGAGGATTTTAGCGCGCTGCATCCCCAGGCGGTTGCCCAGCAAATCCAGCAGTTCCCGCGAGCGCAGCGCAAAGGTGGTCGCGCCTAAGTACGCGCCGGTCACCGAGACCACAGCCGGCAGCAGACTGCCCAGTGCCCCACCCAACTGCGCCAGCGGGTAGGCCAGCATCAGCGTGATGAACAAGCCCGCAATCAAGCCAAAGAGCGCCACCAGCAGCACTTCAATCGGCTGCTCGGCGATGCTCTGACGCAGCAGGGTGATCGGGCGCACCGTCAGCCAAGGCGTGAGGATGATGCCAATCAACAGGCCGATGAGTGCGAAGGCAAACCAGGCGGCATCTTCCGGGATGCCCAACGTCGGTGCGGCGTCAATGCCCAAGCGGGCACCCACCAGTGCAAACACGACCATTCCAACAACGCGCGACAGAAAATCCAAAGACATGAGCGTTCTCCTCGGCTGTGCGTCCCGTTCGGCGCAGGGATAAGCAGGGCTGCGCGGGGCGGGGTCAGCCGCGATAAAAGGGAAGACGAACACTTAAAGTGTGGTTAAATTATACGCTCAACCCCCTCGGTTTCACAACGCCCGATCATTGGGGGGAAAAGAGCGTGGACTCAGGGCCTCTCGTGGCACCGATACATGGACCTGGGCGACGCACCCGCGGCCTGGTACACTAAAATTTGCTATGGTAAGCGATTTAACGGAGCAAACACCCCATGGAAAGCACCGCTCAGAACAGCCCGCCCGTCACCCTGGAAGCCAACGCCCGCGCCCTGCCCGGCTGTGACGCCCCCGCTGAACGCGACGACGCGCTGCGTGCTGAGAACGCCTTCGGTTTCTCGCTGGCAATGTCCGGCTTCCGCTGCATCATCAAGTACGTCATGCTGCCCTTCCTGCTGCCTCTAGTGGGCATCAGCGGCGTCTTCTCATCCGTGATCGGACTCGCCATCAACGCTGTGGCAATCCTGGCCCTGTACTGGAGCGTGCGCCGCTTCTGGCTGATCGACTACAAGTATAAGCGTCAATACAGCGTCGTGGCCGCCTTCGCCTTTCTGCTGCTGATCGCCTTCACCGTGCTGGACCTGGTAGAGATGGGCGTGGTGCTGGGCTGAGCCACCGCTGCTGACGTCGGCGCTCACTCCGGCGTCAGCAGGTCCTCGTCCAGCTCGGCATTGCGCACCAGCAGCACCGAGCCGACCGCGTGCACCAGGGCGTCTAGGCGTTCGCCATAGGCCTCTAGGTCCTCGTCTTCGGGCAGCTTCATGCCGATCAGCGTCAGGTCTGCGCCCTGGCTGTGCTGCGCGATCACCTCGGCCAGGGGCTGATTCGGTACGTCGCGCACGATGATAACCGGCTCGGCGTCCACGCGCACCGATTCCAGCATCTGCTCGCTGTGCATCTGGGTGGCCGCGACACCTTCCACGTTCTTCACCACGCGCAGCAGGCGCACATGAGCGTGCCGCCAATAGCCGTGCTGCCGGATGATGTGCGTCAGTAGCAGCATCAGATCGGCGTTAGCACCGCGCCCCTGCCACCACACGTTGATGCAGGCGTGCTGCCCGAAGCCGCGCTCAAAGTCGTAGCTGAGTAAGAACACCGACTTGCGCAGGGCCACCAGCTCACGCATCAACCGCAGTTGATCGGCGCGGCCTTTGGGCGTGTTGCTCCAGCCCATCAGCACGCTGTTAGCCTCCAAACCGCCGATGCCGTGCGCCTGCGCCACAGTCAGCGCCCCCGCTTCAAACTCCGGCACGATTTCGGCTTCCGCGAAGGCTTTCATGCCGTGGTCGTCGATATACTGCCGGATGTGCCGCCGGGCAGTGTCGCGCAGCGGGGCCTCTTGATGGCGCTCGAACTTGCCCACAATAAACTGGAAAAAGGTCACAATGCCTTGACCCCGGCTCAGCCAGTCGCTAACAGCCACCAACTGCTCGCGGTGGTGCGGCTGCCCGGTGAACACGATCAGGTTAGGCCGCCAGTTGCGGGCGTAAGTCTTAGGGGCCTGCTGCAAGTCGCTTTCCAGGTTCAGCAGGGCATAACGCGCAATCGCGATCCACAAGCCGCTGCGCACGTCGCCCCAGGTACGCTGAAGCTGCCGCCGCTGCAAAGCGAAAAACACCGCGGTACTCACCACCACCGCCACCACCGTAGCCACCGGGCTAATCAGGAACATTGCGCCGTAACAGCCCAGCCCGCCCAGCGCCGACAGCGGCCAAGGCACGCTGAAGCGTGGGCGAAAGCTGGGGTTGCCCACCAGGCGTTCGATGCTGGCCGCCACGTTCACCATGCCGTAGGTGTTTAGGAAGAACATGGTAATCACCGGCGCGACTACGTTCAGCTCCCCGGCCCAGATCACCGCCAGAGCAATGACACCCGTCACCAGCACGGCCATGCGCGGCTCGGTGCGGCTGCCCAAGCGTGACGCGATCCAGCCGGGCACCACGCGATCAGTGGCAATGGCCTGAAGCGTGCGCGGCGCAGCCAACACGCTGCCCAGCGCCGACGACAAGGTGCTGGCCCACACCCCCGCCAAGATCAAGCCCGGCACGCTAGCAACCTGCTGCATCACCAGGCTGTCGGTCAGCAGCACGGCGCGATCCACGCGCGTCGCCAGCCATACCACTGCCGCCACGTACACCGCCGCCGTGAACAAGATCGACGCAATGGTGCCGCGCGGAATGCTGCGGCTGGGGTCTTTGAGGTCCCCGGACAGGCTGACGCCCACTTCAATACCCGTGACTGCCGGGAAGAAGAGCGCGAACATCAACCAAAAACCGGAGCCTTCGGCAAAGGCCGACGTCAGCACCGGCTCGGCCAGGGGTGCCCCCCAGCCCCCGGTGAAGAAGGACACCAGCGCCGCCAACAGCACCGCTAGAATGAAGAACTGTATCTTGAGCGCGAAGTCCGCACCGACGTAGGCAATGGCGATAAACAGCAGCGCCACTCCCGACGCGATCAAGCGCGGGTCCAGCCCGGCGAAAACCTCCACCGTGCGCAGCGACTCGGTAAAACCGATGATGTAGAACGCCACCGAAATCGCCTGCGACAAGAAGAGGGGAATCCCAATCGCGCCGCCAACCTCCAGGCCCAGCGAGCGCGAGATGATGTAGTAATTGCCCCCCGCACCGATGCGCATGTTGGTCGCCACAGCCGCCAACGACAGGCCCGTAAGCAGCGAGATGCTGTTGGCAAGCAGCACGATCAGCAGTGCGCCCCACAGCCCAGTCTCACCCACCACCTGCCCCAGCCGTAAAAAGAGGATCAGACCGAGGATAGTGAGAATGTTCGGGGTGAAGACCCCAGCAAAGGTGCCGAAGCGCGCCGCTGCTGCACTGTCATTGGGCCTAGAGACTGCCATAACACCCCCCGCTGCTGCTGACTTATACGAATAACGGGGCACAGTGTAACAGGCCAAGCGCCGCCCGCCCAGGGAAATCGCCCTGGCAGACTACAGCGCCTGCGTTACACTCGTTGCATGGAAGACAGCATGGCCGACAGAGGCCAGTTAATATGTGACGCATTATGAGTAAATGCTAAGGAGTTGTAGCCATGGAGCGCGTGTATATCGTGACCACCGTGCCGGAAAGCCACCTAGAAGACGTGCTGGATGCCATCTCGGCAGCGGGCGGCGGCATCATCGGCCAGTACAGCCACTGCGCCTTTACCAGCCCAGGCGTTGGCCGTTTCAAGCCTTCAGAAGCCGCCGCGCCGCACACCGGCCAGAAAGGGATCATCAACGCCGAAGACGAATGGCGCATTGAGACCTTCGCCCCACGCACACAGGCTAAAGCCGTCGTGACGGCTATCCGCCAAGCCCACCCCTACGAAGAAGCGGTGATCTACGTGCTGCCCCTGCTAGACGAAGACAACCTGTAAAAGGTCGTAGTGTTCCTGAGCACCAAATGAGAGGGTTGCGTGAATAGTCGGTATGCAGTTAAGATAAAGTATACAGGTATCATTTACATATATTATTACAATACCGTGCAGTAAAGGACAAAGGGGAGACGCATGTCGCTGGAGACACAAGCCAACACCGAGTTGTTAGTAGCGCTTTATCATCAAGCCAACGCCAGCCTTGACGATGGTGATCCTCACAGCGCCCTACAATGGTACGGGCAGTGCCTAGCCGCCCTGCGCCATTACCAGCTCGACGACGACAAGATGCTGTCCGCCGTGCTGTTTGGCGCGGGCAAAACCGCTGCGTACATCAACCAGGTCAACAGCGCCGTCGCTTTGTGCGAAGCTGCTGCCGACGTACAGAAGCGCATCGGGCGCAGCGAAATCCACGCCGACCGCATCGCCATGGCCGCCTCGGTCGTCGCTATTCTGGACCAGCACGACGCTGCACAGCGCCTGTATGGGGCCGCGCTAGAGCTGTATCAAGGCGTCGGTGCCATCCATAAAGCCGGGGAGATCAAAGCCGCCCTGCGCGAGATCATGGACACCCTCGGCGAGCGTCAATATCGTAAGCTCAAACAGAGCACCGCGCCCATGACCCCGCAGCGCTTCGAGCTGCGCAGCTCCGGCGTGGCCCACTACCGCCTAACGATCAACCGCGACGGCTGGGCGCATTGGGAAGACCTCAGCGGCAGCGCACCTATCCCCACCCTGACCTACGTACAGCCGTGGAACATCGTGCCGCTGACGGACTGAAGCAGCTCAGGCTGGGGCGGCGGCCTGATTGCGGCCAAAGGCGATACGCCGCCCCAGCATCACCAGCAGAATGCTGAACAGGTACAAAGCCAGCAGGGGGGCCATCACCAGGAACATGTTCACTGGGTCGATGGTGGGCGTAATCAGCGCCGCCGCCACCGACGCGCCAACGATTGCCACACGCCAATTACGCGCCAGCCCGCCTGCCGTCACCAGGCCCAGCAGCGCCAAAATAAAGAAGATCAGCGGCGTCTGGAAAGCCACGCCCATCCAAAACACCAGCGTCGTCACAAAAGTGAGGTACAGGTCGGCGGTCCACTCTGGGCTGAAGAGCGTCGGCTGGAAGCCCTCCAAAAAGCCCAGCGCGGGCGGCATCAACACGAACCAGGCAAACAGCACCCCCACCCCGAAAAGCAGCGTGATCGCGGGCAGCGCCAGCAGCACATAGCGCCGCTCGTGTTTTTTCAGGCCTGGCAGCACGAACATCATCACCTGGTACGTGATATACGGGATGCCCAGCGCCGCCCCTACCAGGATCGACACGCGCAGGTAGGCCACGATGCCGCCCGTCGGCCCTAAGATGATGAAACGGCAGTTTTCCTCCGCTTCGACCAGCGCGCAGTACGGCCCGCGCAGGAAGTCGATCACATCCCCGGCCACGATGAAGCCCAGCACGGACCCCAGCATCAGCGCGATGAGCACGCGCAGCAGGCGATCGCGCAGCTCGCCCAGGTGCGCCCACAGCGACATGCGCAGTTCGTGCCCATCTTCAGGGTCGAAGGCGTCGTAGGACGGGTCTGTAGGCGGCGGGGCATCAGGCGGTTCAGGTGATGGGCGGCGACGAAACGGCAGTCGGGGCATAGTGGGTTCTCACGGGTTGCAGGTCACTAAATGTATTGTCCGGCCCAGAGCGGCGCTTGTCAAGGCAATGCCGCGTGCCCCCTACCCAGCACAAACCTATCATAACAAGCCCGTTGTACCTGCATAAACACTAAGCGACAGGTTTCTTCAGTATGGGCACAAAGCGATAATCTTAAGGGTTAATGGTATACGTCTAGGCATAAAATAACCCTAGCGTGTAATGAACAGCGGCGTCTGCTGCTGCCTTGTGCACACACTACACGGAAGGTAGACGACATGCAGTCTCACGACCCCTCCGTCTATCAGCATTTAACCGCGCTGCTGAAACAACGTACCGGCTTGACCCCTTCGGACACACGCACCGCCGACGTGCTGCGTGCGCTGTCAGGTGATGCCGACGACCCGCAGCTCATCCAAGCGCGGCTGGATGCCTTGACGACCCTGCCCACGACGGCCCCCCTGTGGCAGCAAATCCTAGCCCAGGTCACCGTGGGCGAAACCTATTTCTTCCGCAACGGGCCGCACTTCAACGCCCTGGAGCGCCACATTCTGCCGCCTCTCATTGCCGCCCGGCGTCGCAGCGGCCAGCGCTACCTGCGCATCTGGAGCGCGGGCTGTGCCACCGGCGAGGAACTCTACTCCGTGGCGATGCTGTTGCGCGAGATGATCCCGGACGTGGACGACTGGTCACTCACCCTCTTGGGTACGGACATCAACACCGAAGCCCTGGCCGCCGCACAGCGCGGCGTATACCGGGCGCGGGCCTTCCGCACCGAAACGCGCCCCCTGATCCGCGAGCGCTGGTTCCGCCAGGCCGAAGACGAAAGCTACCACCTGGACCCGCGCGTGCGCGCCATGGCCCAGTTCAAGCCGCTGAACCTGCGCGAGGACGATTACCCCGCCTACGCCAGCAACACCATGAATCACGACATTATCCTGTGCCGCAACGTCAGCATTTACTTCAGCCGCGAACAAACCCAGGCGCTAGTCGTCCGCCTGCACGCTGCGCTGCAATCCGGCGGCTGGCTGATTGTGGGCCACAGCGAACCCCAAGCAAAGGTCTACGACGCCTTTGAGACGCACATCCTGGAAGGCGCGACCTTCTACCGCAAGCCGACGCTGCATCAGCAGCTGGGCGTGCCGCTGCCACGCACGATGCCACCCCGCATCGCTGAACAGCCCCGAGTGCAGCGCGACCAGGCCGCGACGCGCAATCAGCCGGTGGTCGCCCCAGCGCGTCATCAGCCAAAGCCCACCACCATGCCCACGCCAACAGCCACCCATCACCTGTGGGAACACGCCCGCGCCGCCGCCAACGCCGAACGCTGGGACGAAGCCCTAGCCCTGCTGGCGGACTTAGAGACCCTCGACCGGCTGCAAGTCGGCATCTACTACCTACGGGCTATGGTCTGGCTGCACCACGGGGACCTGCCACGCGCGCGGGAGTCGCTGCGCCAAGCAGTCTACTGTGACCCACAGTGTGCGCTGGCGCACTACAGCTTGGGCGACCTGTACCGCCAGCAGGGGCAGATCAACGAAGCACGCCGCCACTGGACACAGGCACTCAAGGCCTTGGACGGCCAAGACCCTGACGCACAGGTCCGCCTGGACGAGGGCTTGAGCGTCGCGGCCCTGCGTGAGCTGCTGGGTTACCAATTGAAAGCGCACACGCCCCAGCAGGAAAGCAGACTGACATGAGCCTCTACCAGGACTTTTCGCCGCAAGAGATCGCGGTGCTGCAAGCACGAGCACAGCGCGCCGCCCAGCAAGAACAAGACCCAGACCAAGCCCAAACCCACAACGCGCTGCGCTTGACGCTCAACGGCGAGCGCTACGCGGTGCCCATCGACGCGCTGCAAAGTGTCTACCCACGCCTGAACGTCACACGGGTGCCGGGGGCACCGGCCTACGTCAGCGGCATTGCCAACGTGCGCGGACGCATCCTGCCCGTGCTGGACCTGGGCCTGCTGCTCAGCGCGGGGGCCGCCCCTGCCGATGACAGCGACGGGATCATCGTGGCAGGCCATGCGGACATGACCGTCGCTTTCCGCGTGCAGGCCATCGGCGACGTGCTGCCTTACCGTGAAGCGGAACTGGAGCCGCTGAGCAGCGAGGCCGATGCACCCAACGGGCGCGCGTACCTGCGGGCGCTGCTGCCGGATGGCACCGCCCTGCTGGACATCGCCGCCCTACTCAGCGACCCAGCCATTGAGGTCAATCAAGACGTGAACTGAACTTGCTCAAAGACGCAAGGGGGATTAAACCATCATGACGAACACAGCGCTTACCAACACCCAGGTCCGCTTCTTCAACAGCATCCAGGTGCGCATCTTGTTGTGGACGCTGGCCCTGGGCCTGATCCCGGTCATCCTCGTGGGCCTGCTGGCCTACACCAACTCGCAGACAGCGCTCAGCACCGCCGTCGAGGACAACCTGTTCTCCACCGTGGAGATCAAGGCGCAGCGCGTGGAAGGCCGCCTGGAGCGCTGGCAGGGCATCCTGGAGATTGCCGTCAACCTGCCCGACATCACCGGTGAAGCGGGGGCCGGCACGGGCATCGAAACGCTTCAGCGCCTGCGCGATGACCGCGAGAACGCCGCCGCTTATCAAGCCGCCTACCGTGACGCCCGCGATGAACTGATCGCCACCCGCGCGCCCTTCAGCGACGCCATCGACGCCATCGGCATCATCTCCATGGACGGCATCGTGCAAGTGGTGGAAGGCACGGCCACCATCGTCGAAGGCCAGGATGTCAGCAGCAGCGAGGCCTTCATCGAAGGACAGATCGCGCCTTACATCTCGCCCGTTCTGCGCACCGACGACGGCGTGCTGGCTTACCGCGTGTACCGGCCCATCATCGGGTCCAACGGGCGCACGATCGGCGTGGGCGCACTGCTGGTGAACATCGTCGGTTTGCAGAACATCATGGACGACCGCACCGGCTTGGGCGACACGGGCGAGACCTACATCATTGATGGCCGCAGCGGGCAGTTCCTGACCCAGCCCATGTTCACCGCGGAAGACGTGGTGCTGCGCAGTGATGCGCGGGTAGACCTCGACGTGCTCAAGCGCAGCACCGAAGGCGACAGCCGCACCGCCGCGGGCAGCTACGACGATTACCGCGGCTTACCCGTCATTGGGGCCTGGCGCTATCTGCCCGATCTGGACTGGTACATGCTGGGCGAGCAGGACCAGGCCGAAGCCTTTGGCCCCATCAACGACCTGGCCGGCTTCATCGTCTTTGTGGTGACCGTCGCTTTCATCGCTACGACCGTGGTCAGCTACCTGGTGGCCCGCTCCATCGCCCGCCCGCTGACGCGCGTCACCGATGCCGCCATCCGCATCGCCAACGGCCAGCTTGACGAGCGCGTCAGCGTGAACGCCAGCAGCGAAGTCGGTGTGCTGGCGGCGGCCTTCAACGGCATGGCTGATAACATCCAGCGCCTGGTCGACTCCGAGCGCGAGAGCAAACAATATCTGGAGCGCACCGTCACCGATTACATGAACTTCGTCGAGCGCGTGTCTCAAGGCAACCTGAAGACCCGGCTTCAGCTTGACGCGGCCAACGGCCTGCATCAACGCGAGGACGCCGTGGACGACGACCTGTACATGCTGGGCGTCAACCTCAACAGCATGGTCGCGAACCTGGCACAGATGGCCGAACAAGTGCGTGAAGCCTCCGCGTCGATCTCCGCCGCCGCCGCCGAAATTCAGGCGGCCACCACCCAACAGACCGCGACCGCCACCGAACAGGACGCCGCCGTCACCCAGACCGTCGCAACCGTCGAAGAAGTGCGCACCACCGTGCAGCAGACCGCCGAACGCGCGCAATCCGTGGCCGATGCCAGCAAGCAGTCCGTGGACGTGTCGCGCAGCGGTCAGGAAGCCGTGGCCGATACGGTCGAAGGGATGCGCTTGATCCGCCAGCGCGTAGAGAGCATCGCCGAGAACATCCTCATGCTTTCCGAGCGCACCCAGCAGATCGGCGAGATCATCGACACGGTGAACGCGCTGGCCGACCAGAGCAAGCTGCTGGCACTCAACGCCTCCATCGAGGCCGCCCGCGCCGGTGAGGAAGGACGCGGTTTCGCCGTGGTCGCCATGGAAGTACGCCAGCTCGCCGAGCAATCCCGCGACGCCACCGCCCGCGTCCGTGACATCCTCAACGAGATTCAGCAGGCGACCAATACCGCCGTCATGGTCACCGAAGAGGGCAGCAAAGGCGCAGAAGGTGGGATGCAGCTCGTCGAGCGCGCCGGTGAAGCCATCCGCAACCTGGCAAGCACCATCGAAGATGCCGCCCAAGCCGCCATGCAGATCGCGGCCAGCACCCATCAGCAGACCAACGGCATGGATCAACTGGCCGGGGCCATGACCCAGATCAAGCAGGCCACCGCCCAGACCGCCGCCAGCACCAAACAAACCGAACAGAGCGTGCGTGACCTGACCAACATGGCGCGCAGCCTGGAACAGGCCGCCGACCGTTACGAGCTGTGAGGCACACCTCATGCCTGAGTTAGATGACGCCCTGCTGAAGGAGCTGCTCCAGAGCTTCTACACTGAAGCCGCCGAGCACCTCCAGACGCTGAATCAGAGCCTGCTAGAAATCGAGCGGGACCCGCCGCCGGATCAGCGCCAGCCGCTGATCCAGGAAGCCTTCCGCGCTGCGCACAGCCTCAAAGGGGCCGCACGTGCCGTCAGTATCCAGCCAGTGGAGACCCTGGCCCACGCCATGGAGAACCTGCTGCACGCCGCCCGTGACCAGGGCCTAGCGATGTCCGCGGATGTGTGCGACGCCTGCTATGACGCCCTCGACGCGCTGAGCAGCCTCATCAACGCGCACGCCACCGGCAGCAGCGCCGACCTGGACATCACGCCGACGTTGACGCGCCTACACGCCTTCGTGCCAGAAAGCACGCCGCCCATTGCACCCACTGTCCCCGCGCCCCAAACGGCTGACACCACCCAAGCCGCGCAACCCGCCCACAACGCCAACGAAGAGACCATCCGCGTCAGCGTGGGCAAGCTGGATGACCTGATGGCCCAAGTCAGTGAGCTGTTAGTGGCCCGCATCAGCGCCGAGCACCGCCTGAGTGACGCCAACGCCGTGCGCGTCGAGCTGACCCAGCTCAACAAGGGCCTGCGCGACCTCAGTGCCCTGATGCACCACCTCCCCGCTGAACACGCCCGCCTCATCAACGAGGTGATGACGCGGCAAACGGAGGTGTTGCAGCGTCTGACACAGCGCTTCAACCTACTGGACCGCGGTATCTACCAAGACTCGCTGCAATTGGGCGTAGCCGCTGACGGCCTGCAAGACCAAATCCGCCGGATGCGCATGGTCCCCTTCCAAACCATCAGCCTGGTGCTGGAACGCACTGTGCGCGATGCAGCACGCAGCCAGGGCAAACAGCTCGCCTTCCACATTGACGGTGCCCAGGTCGAGCTGGACAAGCGCGTGCTGGAACGCTTGAAGGACCCGCTGCTGCATCTGCTGCGCAACGCTGTCGGCCACGGCATTGAGCCGCCCGACCAGCGCGCC
>CAYWGJ010000083.1:11162-12651 GCA_964457835.1 uncultured Anaerolineaceae bacterium | reverse complement strand
CCCATGACCCCGCGCGGGTCTTCGGTCAGGCTGCCGACGTGGGCGTCTTCGACCAGGTACAGGCGCTGTGGGACGCCGCCGTTGCCCAGCACGGGCCCGTCGACGTGTGGATCAACAACGCCGGCCTCAGCCACCCACAACGCCCCTTCTGGGACCTGGATGCGGAAGCCATCGACACGCTGCTGCACGCCAACACTTACGGCATCATGTTCGGCGCGCAGGTAGCCCTCAAGGGGATGCTGGCGCAGGGGCACGGCCAAGTCTACCTAATGGAAGGCTTGGGCAGCGATGGCCGTATCACTCCCGGTTTGACGCTTTATGGTGCCACGAAGTACACTGTGGACTATCTGACGAAAGCGCTGCAAAAGGAACTGCGCCAGTACGCAGGTCAAAGCAGCCGGGTACAGGTCATCGCGCTGAGTCCTGGCATGGTCGTCACGGACCTGCTGGTGGAAGGCTACACCGGCGACGACATAGAACGCGCCAAACGGATTTTCAACATCCTGGCGGACCGCGTGGAGACTGTCGCACCCTACCTAGCTGACCGCATGCTCAGCAATGATGCGGGCAAACGCATCGCCTGGCTGACCACGCCCAAGATTCTGCGCCGCTTTCTGAGCGCGCCTTTCGTCAAACGCGACGTTTTCACCGGTGCAGCGCTGTCCGCCTCCGCGCAGCAGCCCACCCACACAGGATAGGCACTTATGGCCGTAGACCCCCAGCTTTTCAAGGACGCTCTGGCACAGTGGGCCAGCGGCGTCTCGGTTGCCACCAGCCTCATCCACAACGATGATGCCCCGTCCCCCGCCTGGAAAGGCACCACCGTCAGCTCATTTATCAGCGTTAGCCTGAACCCACCGCTGGTGCTCATCAGCCTGGGCAAGCACATCTACACGCACCAGGTGGTGGCCGACAGCGGCGTGTACGCCGTCAGCATCCTGGCCGCCAACCAGGGCGGCGTGGCACAGCTCTTCGCCGGCATGAGGCCGGAAATCGAAGACCGCTTCGCCCAGAACGCCTGGACCACCGCCGAAACCGGCTGCCCGATCCTCCAAAGCGCGCTGGCCTGGGTAGATACGCGCGTGCTGCACGCCTACGACGGTGGCGATCACACGCTCTTTGTCGGCGAAGTGGTGGCGGCGGGACGCAGCAGCGCACAGGCTGAACCGCTGCTGTATCACAACCGGCGCTGGGGGCACTTCAGCGCGGACGCCTAAATCAGCCGAGGAGGACCACCATGGGCTACCTGATGCGCTTCTTCGTCACGGACCCAGCCCCGCTGGCACTGGACACGCTGCTGGACGCACTGCGCGCGCTGGATGCGGCCTACCGCGCACCAGACCGCAGCGTGCCGGACCTGACGACCCTGCATCACGGGGGGCTGCTGCTGGGCGAGCTGGAGATCACCCGCCCGGACGAGGAGCTGTTCAGCGAGGAGATCGAGGCGTTCCGCGAACTAGTGGCCCACGCCGCCGATCGCGAAGCCCGC
>CAYWGJ010000083.1:0-11152 GCA_964457835.1 uncultured Anaerolineaceae bacterium | reverse complement strand
ACGACGTCATAGCCCGCGGCCTTCGCGCCCGCGATCAGGTTGCGTCCGTCCTTGCGCGCGCCCTCGCCATGCTCGCCCTCGACGCCCTCGGGCAGCAGATATTTCTCCCCGCCGGCCATGATCACCCGCGCCCGCGTGCTGGCCGTCCTGGACGGTGCGCAGGCCATTGTGGGCATGGAGGCTGAATGGACGGGCAGCGACGCGGAACCGGTGCTCAGCCGCCTGGACCCGCTGTGGGATTGGCTCTTTGAGCAGCGGCAAGGCCTTCTCCAAATGGACACTGAAGGCTTCTACGACGCCGACGGCCTGGTGCTGGACATGCCGGTGACGATCTAGCACAGTGTCAGACCGCGACCTGCCACAGCCGGATCACGCCATCGGCGGCACCAGTTGCCAGGGTATAGCCGTCCGGGGCAAAGGCCAGCGCGTTAACTGCGCCCCTGTGTCCTTCCAGCACGGCCACCGTTGACAAGCTGTTGAGGTCCCACAGGCGCACAGTGCCGTCCTTGGACGCCGACGCGATGAAACTGCCATCGGCAGCGAAGGCCACCATGTTGACGCCTTCCGTATGCCCTTTCAGCACGCCGATCACATCACGGTGCTGCACGTCCCACAAGCGCACCGTCGCGTCGTTGGACGCTGACGCCAGCAGCAGACCGTGCGGCGCAAAGGTCGCACTGTTGACCCAACTCTTGTGCGCCGACAGCACGTAGGGCTTGGGCGCGTAATCATAGCTCAGGTTGTCGTAGTCGATCTCCCACAGGCGCACTGTTGAATCGCGCGAGGTGGAAGCTAACAGGCGGTTATCCGGGGAGAAGGCTACCCAGTAGACCTGGCCCGCGTGCAGCAGCTTGGTGATTTCCGGCGCTTGGCCGGTGTGTGCAATGTCGGTCAAGTCGTGAATGCGGACAATGTTGTCGCTGCTGCCGGTAGCGATCAGCGCGCCGTCAGCGGAAAAGTCCAGGGTGTAGACCGGCTTATCGTAGCCCGCCAGCCGCGTAAACTCGTACACGTCAGGCACTGTATTAAGGTCCCACAGGCGCACAGTGCCGTCGTTTGCGGCGGCGGCCATGTAAGGATGGCGCGGCGCAAACACCACACCCCAGGCTAGGCCGTCGTGCTCGGTGAGCACGGTAACGGGCTGCGGCGGGTGGTGGCGTGCATCCAGTAGGCGGATGCTGTTGTCGGCACCGCTGGAGGCCATCAGGCTGCCATCCGGCGCGTAGCTGATGGTGCGCACGAAGCCCGCGTGTGCGTCCAGCGTGGCTGTCTGCACCAGACGACTGGCGTTGTGCACGGTGATCTTATTATCGGTGGGCGTGTTTAGGCGCGCGATGAGCTGGTCTACAGCATGGGCAGCAGCGGCACGCTGTCGCCACGCAGCGAAATCGATGGGGTTCATGTGCAGCAAAAAGCGAAACTCGCTGGTCTCGCGCACGTCCAGGGGGGCCACCGCCACCGGGATGATGCGGAACTGCTGACCGTAGGCGAATTCCAGCTCGGCCTGCACCAGCGGTGACCGCAGCGCGGTGGCACTCTGCACCAGCACCACGCATTCCCGCGCGCGGATTTCGCTTTCCAGGCGCTTGGTGAAGGCCGGCGGGTTCATCATGCGCTGATAGTCAATGAACACGTCCACGCCCTTGGCTCGTAGTTGGTTCGCCAACAGCATGGCGGCTTCGCTGTCTGCTCCGTCGTAGCTGATGAAGACTTTGTTCATACGTATCTCGGTGCTCAAGCTATTCTTATGCTACCGGCGTATGATAGGCAGCGGGCGTTAATTTTTCTGCAAGTTTGCGTTAAATTCGCTTTATATTTGCTGCACGTAGGCAGGCCCATGAATCGCTTGCACTTTGCGCAGCACACGCTATACTAATCGAATAGGCATTAGATTACGTTTTTTCGTCAATTTAGACTCTGGAGACACGTACACGATGGTTGATGCAGAACACATTCTTTCCGGTGTCAGTTTCGCCCTGACGGACGAACAGCAGGACCTGGTGCGCCTGGCTCGTGATTTCGCCGCCAAGGAGATCACCCCGGTGGCTGAAGAGCACGACCGCGAAGCCAAGTTCCCCGATGAAATCTTCGAGAAGGCCCGCGAGATCGGCCTGGCGAACATGAACATCCCCGAAGAGTACGGCGGCGTGGGCGCGTCGGTCTTCGAGGAAGTCCTGGTTGCTGAAGAGCTGGGCTACGGTTGCACGGGCATCAGCACCAGCCTGGGCACCAACGGCCTCGGTTCTTTACCTATTCTGCTGGCGGGCAACGAGCAGCAAAAGGAATATTGGCTGGGCGAGCGCCTGATTGACAAGGGCGAGTTCGTGTCCTACGGCGTCACCGAAGCAGCGGCTGGCTCGAACGTTGTCGGCATCGAAACCCGCGCCGAGCGCAAAAACGGCCACTACATCATCAACGGCTCCAAAACCTTCATCACCAACGCCAGCCATGCCAACTTCTTCACCATCTTTGCCAAGACCGACCCCGGTGCCGGGCACAACGGCATGTCCGCTTTCATCGTGGATCGCGACTCCCCCGGCGTCAGCGTCGGCAAGAAGTTCGACAAGATCGGCCAGCGCGCCTCCGACACCGCCGAGATCGTCTTCGAGAACGTCGAGGTCCCCGCGGAAAACCTGCTGGGCCAGGAAAACATCGGCTTCTACCTGGCGATGCAGGTGTTCGACCACAGCCGCCCCGGCGTGGCCGCTGCCGCTGTCGGCTTACAGCGCCGCGCCATGGAAGAGAGCATCAAGTACGCCCGCGAACGCGAAGCCTTCGGCGTGCCCATCTACAAACACCAGGCCATCGGCCACAAGATCGCGAACATGGCGATCAACTATGAAGCCAGCCGTATGCTGGTGTGGCAGGCCGCATGGCAGGTGGATAACGGCATCGCCAACCCGCGCATTCCGGCCATCGCCAAGGCCTTTGCCGCGGACATGGCGACCCAGGCCGCCGTGGAAGCCGTCCAGGTCTTCGGTGGCTACGGCTACATGCGCGAATACCCGGTCGAAAAGCTGCTGCGCGACGTGAAGATTTTCCAGATTTACGAAGGCACCAGCGAGATTCAGCGCAACATTATCGTGCGTGAGCTGTTCCGCAAGAAGTAAGCCGCCGCACGCCTAAGTAGCCAGCAACGCCCAGGGCCGCGCACACGTTGCACGGCCCTATTGGGTGTTGTCTTGGACACCTTTACGCGACTCCAGCATGTGCCCCCTTTGCAGCGCCATACCGTCACCCCGCGGCAGCGCTACCCCACACGTGCGACCTTACACCCCATCATGCGCAGGCAGGATGGCCGCGCGCGCTTCACCGAATCCCACGCGATAGCCCTCCCCCTGTGCCCAGCCGCGCATGACTACTGTGTCGCCATCCTGCAAAAAGGTGCGCGCCGTGCCATCGCTGAGCGTTACCGGGTGCTGACCACGCCAAGTCAGCTCCAACATGGACCCGTATGAGTCTGGCGTCGGCCCGCTGATAGTCCCAGAACCGCACAGGTCGCCAGGGCGCATGTTGCAGCCGGTCACGCTGTGATGCGCCAACTGCTGCGGCATGGTCCAGTACAGATAACGGAAGTTGCTGCGGCACACCGGCTGTGGTGCGGAACCGGCTGCGGCCATGGCTTCGCTTTGGATCGCCACCTCAAGCTGAATGTCATAGGCGTGATCCCCGTCCGCGCGCAGATAGGGCAGCGGCGCGGGGTCCTGAGCAGGCCCCGGCACGCGGAAGGGGGCCAGCGCGTCCAGCGTCACCACCCAGGGCGAGATCGTCGTGGCGAAGTTCTTGGCTAAAAACGGCCCCAGCGGTTGATACTCCCACTTCTGAATGTCGCGCGCGCTCCAGTCATTGACCAGCACCATACCGAAGATGTGCTCATGCGCCTGCCCCACTGGGATAGGATCGCCCAGTGCAGTGCTTGGCCCCACGAAAAAGCCCATCTCCAGCTCAAAATCCAGCAGGCGGCTGGGGCCAAAGCGGGGCGTGGGAGCGTCGTCAGCCTTGGTCTGCCCCAAGGGGCGGCGTACCGGCTGCCCGCTGAGAATCACTGAGCTGGCCCGCCCATGATAGGCCACCGGCAGGTGCAGCCAGTTAGGCATCAGGGCGTTTTCCGCGCCGCGAAACATGGTGCCGACGTTGGTGGCATGCTCACGCGAGGAGTAGAAGTCGGTGTAATCACCAATGCGCGCGGGTAGATGCAGCCGCACAGCGTCCACGGGATACAGCACTGCCGCGCGCAGTTCGACATCATCACGCAAGGTGGGCGTCCCGGCACTGAGCAGGTCTCGCAGCCGCGCGCGCACGCGCGCCCAGGCCGGGCGGCCCAGTCCCATAAAGGCATTCAGCGAGTCATGGGCGAACACACTGCCGGAAGGCATCCCATCCGTAGGCAGCAACCCGCGTGATTCCAGCGCTGCCAGGTCCAGCACGAAATCCCCGATGCGCACGCCCACACGCACGGCGGGATCAGCTTCAGTGGAAAAAACAGCGTAAGGCAGGTTCTGGATTGGAAACTGCGACTCGTTTTTATAAGGGATAAAGCTCTCATCGATGCGGGCCATTGTGGTCCTTCCTTATAAATCGGTGATATACCTAACGCAGCACTTACGCTTCATTCATCCAGCCCAGAGCGCGCAGATCGTCGCGCGGCTCATCAAAAGAACAGCTCCCGTAGGACAAGGCGAACTGCTGTCGGGCGACCTTAATCTGCGCCAGTGTGACGCGGAAATCCCCCCAGGTGAAGCCTTCAGCGTCAAAGCGGAAGTTGGCCGGGTCCTTATCGACCAGAACGGTCTCAGTCTGTACCCAGCTCAAGCTGTGGACATGGGCCAATACCCCCGCCGCGAACAAGTTGATGAAGCCCTGCTGCCGCACGCCCAAGGTTTCATCCTTATGGTAGAAGGGATGATGCAGGCCGGCAGTCGCTTTGAAAGGCACGGCCGCGTCCCGGCACACGACCACGGCCAACGCCAACTGTTCCGCGCTGGGGAATGCCGCCGCCTCGGTGCCGCCAGTGCGCACCTTAAAAGCATCGCGGCGGTCGGTGCGGGCATTGTGCTCGGCGATGGCCGTCACGATCATGCGCACGCGATCCTCCCAGCGTTCATCACGCGCAATCTCAAAGGCCATCACCAGCGGTTCATCCAGGGCGATATGATCGATGGCGCGCACCATCAAGCGATTATAAGCGGCCTGGTCGGGCAGATCGGGCAGGCGCATTTCGATCATCTGCACATCGACGCCAGGCTTGTGCTGGCGTTCTAAGGTGTTGATGGCATCGGCGGCTTCTTGCAGCTTGCGCATGGCGTCGTCGGCATCTGCACCAAGTGCGGACAGTACCGAAAGCGGGATAGGCCGCGCTACCGCCCGGAAGCGCTCCCCAGCCGTTACACCCAATTCCGGCAGGTCCGCCGCCGACACGATGAAACGCCCCAGCATCCAGGCATCGGCGTCCAGGCGAAAACGATTGTAGTCATCAAAAGCCTGTGCCAAACTCTGGCGCGCTGGTGGAAACATCCCGGCATAGTCAATCAAATGGAGCATCAGTGCATTCAACGCAGGCTGCATATCACGGGTCCTCTCAATGCCTCGGTCGATCAGCGTCAACAGACCCCCATTATAACGGATGCACAGCATCTGCCACTGCCCCGAAGCAGCCGCCCCACGCTGGGGCATCGGTTTGCCATTGCGCCCCAACGGAAAGGAGGGTTATAGTATAAGTACATGCATCGCAAGACGCGAACCGCGATGATCTTTCAGTCGTTCAACCCACAGGTGCAAAGTCAGTGATGGCCGTAATCAGCCGCATACTGCCTCAGGAAGGCTACACACGCCGCATGGCCTACGCCGACTTCACCGCCGGGCTGACAGGCGCGGTCGCCGGGGCACCGCAGGCCATGGGCTTTGCCCTGCTGGCCGGAGTCAGCCCCCTGTACGGACTCTACACTGCCATCGTCTCCACCATCTTCGCGTCACTGCTGACCCGCAGCCACATGATGACTGTCGGCCCAACAAATGCGCTGGCGCTGGTGGTCGGCTCCACGCTGCTGGGCCTACGCGACGTGGACCCTATCAACAGCTTGTTCCTGTTGACCTTCCTGGTGGGCGCATTTCAACTTGTGTTCGGGCTGCTGCGGCTGGGCCGTTTGACGCGCTTCGTGTCCAACGCGGTCATGACCGGCTTCATCACTGGGGCGGGCCTGCTGATTATGCTGGGCCAGCTCAGCCATTTGACCGGGCACAGCGGTAGCGGTGATAACGTGCTGTTTCGCACCCTGGACTGGCTGGGCAAGCTGGGCCAACTGGACCCCGCTACCACGTTCATCGGCCTGCTGACGGTCGTCATGATCTACACCCTGCACCACACCCGGCTGAAGAACGTTGCTACACTCATTGCGATCCTGGTTACGTCACTGCTGGTGGCGGTCCTAGGCTGGACGAGCGTGGAAACCGTGGCTGATCTCGCCACGATACCGCAGGCCCTGCCTGAACTGCGCGTGCCCGACTTCAGCGCGTTGTCGCTGGACCTGCTGACCGCCGCGCTCGCGATGGCGGTGCTGGCCTCGGTACAGAGTGCCGCGCTGGTGCAGGCCATCCACACCGGCAGCGGCAGCGTGCGCGTCAGCCGTGACTTCAGCGCGCAGGGCATAGGCAACCTGATCGGCGCGTTCTTCCAGGGAATGCCAGCGGGCGGCTCGCTGTCGCGCACAGCAGTCAATATTGCCAGCGGTGCCCAGACCCGCGCCGCTAACATCTTGTCGGGCGTCTTCATCGCGCTCAGCCTGCTGCTTTTCGGCAGCCTCATCGAACAGGTGACGCTGGCAGCACTGGCGGGTCATCTGATTGTGGCCGCTGCGGACCTCATCAAGCCGGATGCGCTGCGTGTGGTCTGGCGCGTGAACCCGTCCGCGCGCGCGTCTATGCTGCTGACCTTCGCTTCAACCTTGGTGCTGCCCCTGGAATACAGCATCTACCTGGGTGTGGTGCTGTCGCTGGCGCTGTACGTGTATACCTCGGCGGGCAACCTGCGTGTGGTACACTTGGTGCCCACTGGCGACGGCCACTTCCGCGAGGCCGAGTTGCCCGCATCCCTACCCAGCCGCCAGCCAGTGCTCATCACTGTCTACGGGCACCTGTACTTCGCCGCTGTGCGCAGCCTGGAAGAACAGCTCCCGCCGCCGACGGACAGTCAGCAGCCGGTGGTGATCCTGAGGCTGCGCAACAACCAGTACCTCGGCAGCACCGGGATTCGGCTGCTGCGGCGCTATGCCAACGCCCTGCACGCGCGCGACGGGCGCTTGATCCTGGCGGGCGTCAGCACAGAAGTACGCGAGCAGCTCGAACGCACCGGTACCATCGCGCTCTTGGGCGAAGGAAACGTGTTCCCGGCCAGCGATGTAGTGTTCAACGCCAGCGAAAGCGCGCTGGCCCATGCCCAGGTTTGGCTGGATGCCACCGCCCCACCCCCCGCGTCGATAGATGCATCTCAAGAAATTATTTAATGCAGTGTTATTTATGTATTTGTTAAAATAAACTTAGCAGCGCAATCACGATACGTGCTTGCCAAGCCCATGTTCAATGCGTATGCTCATGCATACAACACAACCACACAGCCCGCGCATCGTGGGCCGTGTCAGTGACAGGAGCCGAACCATGATTAAACCCGTAGCTACGCTCAGCGTTGTGCCCGATTTGCCGGGGGCCATCAGCCGCCTAACCGACCTGGCGTACAACCTGCGTTGGTCCTGGGACCACGAAACCATTGCCCTCTTCCGCCGCCTGGCCCCCAAAACCTGGGAAAAGACTTACCACAACCCCGTGGCGGTGCTGGGACAGATCAGCCAAGAACGCCTGGAGTTCGTCAGCAATGACCCGGCGTTCATGGCCCACTATAACCGCGTGCTGGTCGATTTCGACCACTATATGGCTAGCACGGACACCTGGTATCAGCGCAACCGCCCCGCCGGGGATAAAGACCCGATCATGGCTTATTTCTCCATGGAGTTCGGCCTGACGGAAAGCCTGCAAAATTATTCCGGCGGCCTGGGCGTGCTCAGCGGCGACCACCTGAAGAGCGCTAGTGACCTAGGCCTACCACTAGTGGGCGTAGGCCTGCTGTACCAGGAGGGCTACTTCCAGCAGTACCTCAACGCCGACGGCTACCAGCAGGAAAGCTACCCCATCAACGACTACGCCAACCTGCCGGTGTCGCTGCAAACCGACGCCGATGGCAAGCCGATCATCATCAGCGTGCCGCTGCCAGGCCGCGAACTTTACGCGCAAATCTACAAGGTGCAGGTGGGGCGCATTCCGCTGTACTTGCTGGACACCAACATCGCGCAGAACCCGCGTCCCGACGACCGGAACATCACCGACCGGCTCTACGGCGGTGACAAGCGCCAGCGCATCCGCCAGGAAATCCTGATGGGCATCGGCGGCGTGCGCGCCCTGGATGCCCTGGGCCAACGCCCAGACATCTGCCATATGAACGAGGGCCACAGCGCCTTCCTGGCCCTTGAGCGCATCCACCAACGCATGACCGAGGACAAGCTGAGCTTCGACCAGGCCCGCGAAATCACTAAGGCCTCGACGATCTTCACCACGCACACGCCCGTCCCCGCCGGCCTGGAGCGCTTCGGCTACGACTTGATCGACGAGCACTTCAGTGAGTTCTGGCCGACGCTGAGCCTCAGCCGCGACCAGTTCCATGACCTGGGCCGCGAAGACATGGGCACCTATGACCTGTTCTCCATGCCGGTGCTGGCGATCCGCCTGGCCTCTTATGCCAACGGTGTAGCTCAGCTTCACGGCGTGGTGTCGCGGCACATGTGGCAGTGGATGTACCCCAACCTGCCGGAGCACGAAATTCCCATCGGCGCGGTGACCAACGGCATCCACGTACAGACCTGGACCAGCAGCGAGATGGGGTCCCTGCTGGACCGCTACCTGGACCCGAAATGGCGCGACAGTGAAGACGATCACGAAATCTGGCGTGACGTGGACCTGATCCCGGACGGTGAGCTGTGGCGCACCCATGCCCGCCGCCGCGAGCGCCTGGTGGCCTTCACCCGTCAGCGCCTGCACGACCAACTGGTGCGGCGCGGCGTGTCACAGACCGAAATCCAGACCGCCGACGAAGTGCTGAACCCCGACACGCTCACCATTGGCTTTGCCCGCCGCTTTGCCACCTACAAGCGCGCCACCCTCATCTTCGATGACGTGGAGCGGCTCAAGCGCATGGTCAACGACCCAGAGCGCCCGGTGCAGTTCATCTTCGCCGGCAAGGCGCACCCGCACGACGAACACGGCAAAGCCTTCATCCGCAAGATTGTCAACCTGGCCCGCGACCCCGAACTGCGCCACGCGATCGTTTTCCTGGAAAATTACGACATGCTCATCGCGCGCTACCTGGTGCAGGGCGTGGACGTGTGGCTCAATAACCCACGCCGCCCCAAAGAAGCCAGCGGCACCAGCGGCATGAAGGTCATCTACAACGGCGGCCTGAACTGCTCCATCCTAGACGGTTGGTGGGCAGAAGGCTACGCGCCGGAAATGGGCTGGGCGATCGGCAACGGTGAAGAATACGCCGAGTCGCAGTGGGAACAACAGGACCGTATCGAAAGCCGCGCGCTCTACAACGTCTTCGAGCAGGACATCATCCCGATGTTCTACGACCGGGGCCGCGACGGACTGCCGCGCGAGTGGATCCGCAAGGTGAAGGCCAGCATGAAGCACCACGCGCCCTTCTTCAACACCCGCCGCATGGTCCGCGAGTACGCCGAGCGCTATTACCTGCCCTCGTATGAGACCGCACACCGCATGGTCACGCCCGACCTGAGCGAGGCCACACGCTACGCGGAATGGCGCAGCCGCCTGGAATTGGCCTGGCCCAAGATCAAGGTCCACAGCGTGCACGTACCTGAGGCCACCATCAAGGTGCGCGAAACCATGGAAGTCAAGGCCGCCATCGATCTAGGTGAGCTGACCCCCGACGACGTGACCGTACAGCTCTTCGTGGGCCGCCTGGACACCGATGGCGCAATCGGCGAGGACGGCCAAGCGGTCACCATGAATTGTGTGAAGGAAAAGCCAGGGGAATATGTCTTCTGTGCGGAGATCGCCTACAATAACAGCGGCGAACGCGGCGTATCGGTGCGGGTGGTGCCCAAGCACAAGTTCCTGAGCACGTCCTTCCAGCCGGGCCTGATTACCTGGGCGTAGACCAGCTCACACGTGACATGAAACAACACACCGACCCCGCCCCGTGTGGGGTCGGCACGCTGTGAACACTTTACCCGCAGGGCACGGCCCGCAGCGCCACCCGACCGAAGCGTCCACCGCTCTTCTCGCTGCTGCACGTCAGCTTGAAAGCCAGCAGGTTATCACCCAGGTGCACCTGATCGGTGACATCCGCGCGGAAGCCCTTCATGCCGCGCACATGCCCCACCTGCTGCCCGTTAACATACACCCTCACGTCCTCCGGCACGCTGTCGATGACCAACAGATAGCGCACACAGTTCTGCGTAGCCACGAGCCGCACCCTGCGTCGGAACCAGTCCGCGCCAGACTGCACCGCATTGGTGACAGACCAATCAGTCAAGTCAAGCAGCGGAATCCAGGCCGCGTCGTTCATTGCGCGCGCGCTGTAGTCCGCGCCGCGGCTGCTGGCAAAGAAGTACATCCAGTCGGTGTTTAGTTGAATCTCCGGCAAAGATGCCGCGTTCTGCATGAGATTAGCCTTATATGCGAACGGTCAACGTGAAGTAAAGCGCATCATAACAGGCTTTCCCCACACCTGACCAGCCCTCATACCAGATACACGACGGGCACATAAGCGTATTCTCACTGTCTGCATACTGGCTGTGCCCCCCGCGATACGCTATACTTTTTGCACCCATTTTCACAACTTGACGGTTTATCAACCAGGACACACGCCCATGAAACGCACGCCCTTCGTACTGATTGCATTGCTGGTCGCCCTCGCCCTGAGCTTGACCGCCTGCGGCACCATCGCGACGCCGGTGCCGCTCGTCACGGACGCGCCCGCCGCCGATGACGGCGAATCCGTGGCACAGGCTGCCACCGAAGCGCCCACTGAAGCACCCACCGAGGCCCCCACCGCGACGCCAATCCCGACCGAAGCGCCCACCGAGGC
>CAYWGJ010000082.1:0-12699 GCA_964457835.1 uncultured Anaerolineaceae bacterium | reverse complement strand
GCCGTCGGCGTCGCCAGGCCCAGCGCACACGGGCAGGCGATCACCAGCACCGCGATGGTGTTCAAGATGGCCTGCGTAAAGGGCACCTGTCCCACCACCAACCAGCCCAAGAGCGTCAGCGCAGCCAGCACCAACACGATCGGCACGAAGACCGACGACACCTGATCGGCCACACGCTGAATGGGTGCCTTGGACCCCTGCGCTTCCTGCACTAAGCGGATGATCTGCGCCAGTGCGGTCTGTGCACCGACCTGTGTCGCCTCGATCACCAGGCGGCCCTGCTTGTTGACCGTGCCGCCGATCACCTCGCTGCCTATAGACTTACTCACCGGCAGCGACTCGCCCGTCAGCATGGACTCGTCCACCGATGAACGGCCCTCCGTAACGAGTCCGTCCACGGGCACGCGCTCGCCAGGGCGCACCACCAGCAGATCGCCGACCCTTAGGTCATCGACCCGCACCTCGACCTCATCAACGCCCTGGAGCAGGCGCGCAGTCGTGGGGGTGAGTCCCATCAGTTGGCGGATGGCATCCCCAGTGTGGCCCTTGGCGCGTGCCTCCAACAGCTTACCCAGCGTAATCAGCGTTAGGATCACCGCCGCCGACTCGAAGTAATCGTCCGTGCCGACCGCATCGCTGAAGCCGAATGCCAGCCCCAGCAGCACGATAATCCCGTAGAAGTAGGCCGCCGAGGACCCCATCGCTACCAACACGTCCATGTTAGCCGTACCCGCCCGCAGCGACTTATAGCCGCCGACGATGTACTGCCGCCCCAGCAGCACGTAGACCGGGGTCGCCAGCGCACCAAAGATGAAGAGCCAGTAGTCGGCCATCAGCCAGGGAAAGGCGTCCATGAGGAAGGGCGCGGTATGCATGAAGTGCCGGGTCATGCTCAACACAGTGAGCGGCACGGTGAAGAGCACGCCGATCTTGACCAGGCGCGCTTGGCGGTCAATTTCGGCCTGACGCGCGGCGCGTTCGGCGTCTTCTGGGGCATCCACGTCGCTGGTGTCGATGACACCGTAACCCGCCGCTTCGACCGCTCTCACCAGATCGTTACGGCGCACAGCACCCGGTAGATAGCGCACGACAGCCTTGTCCGTCGCCAGGTTGACACTCACGTCCAACACGCCCACAGGCTTACGCAGCGCTCGGTCTACGTTGCGCTCGCAGGCGGCGCAGGTCATGCCCGTGATGGGCAGCTCGGCGCTGGCCGTGGCAACACCATAGCCCGCGGCTTCGATCTTGGCGATGAGCTGCTGCGGGCTGGTGTTCAGCGCGTTGTAATGGACCGTAGCACGCTCGGTTGCGAAGTTCACGCTGGACTCGGCCACGCCGTCCGTGCGCTTGAGGGCACGTTCCACGTTGCGCGAACAAGCCGAGCACGTCATACCGGTAATGGGCAGGTCAATCGTCTGGTTCGTCGTAGACTCACGCATGGGATTGGCTCCATGTAGATAGCTGATACAGGGCACAAGCGGGCCGCAGTCCGTTTGCACAATGCGATTATTGTACACCCGGTAAGCGCTAAGCGTGCAGCAGGCTTTTATACTTCTTATGATGATCTTATAAATAAACTATATCATTGAGATGAGAAAAGGTTAAGCCAGCATTGTTTGTCTTCGGTTTAGACTGTGTGCCAAAACTTGACACAAGCCCACAAGCATTCATATACTTTTCATAGATGGGGTGCGGCGCTCCAAGCAGCGTTTGCACCTGTCGCATTGTCCGCTTATACCCCACAGGGACCCGCGTGACTACTCGTCTGAACAACCGCGTACTCAAGCTCAACGTCGGCTACCTCATGCACGACGGCCCCGCCCACAGCCAAGACTCTACCTTGGACATCCCCGCCCTGCGTGTGGCCGACGACCTGGACCTGGACTACCTGCGCGGCCCGCTGCGCCTGACCCGCACCAAAGAAGGTATCCTCGTGCAGGCCCAGCTCAAGGTCGGGATGCAGACCGAATGCTACCGCTGCCTGGACACTTTTCAGCACGAATTCGACGTCGTGCTGGAAGAACTCTACGCTGTGGACCCGCGCAGCGAACAAGAATTCAGCATCGGCGAAGATGGCATCCTAGACCTGGCCCCACTGCTGCGCGCTGAAATTTTCATCGTCAACGCTCAGGGCGCGCTGTGCCGCCCCGACTGTCAAGGCCTGTGCGCGGAATGTGGCACCAACCTCAACCACAGCAACTGCACCTGTGCCGATGACGCCATCAACCCGCAGTTCGCCGCACTCAAAAAACTGCTCGATTCCGATTCGTGAGCGCACCTTTCGTTTCCCATTTTGAAGAAGGGCTTTTCGTGTGACCGATTTTGACCATGACTTCAACAGTGGTTTCGAGTCCGACTTCCCGCCCATGGGCCACCACGCTAAAGACGACGACGATGACTTCGCCGGAGAATCCAACCAATTCGATGACGAGTCCTTTGACGACGATGAACTGTTCGACGACGATATCGACGACGCCTTCCTAAACGATCTGCCCTCCAATGACACAGTGGGCCTGTACCTCAAAGAGATGTCCCGCGTGCCCCTGCTGAGTACCGAAGAAGAGGTCGTGCTGGCTAAACGCTTGGAAGCCGGTCTTGACGCTCAGCGCTGCTTGTGTGAAAGTCCCGATCACCCCGACGCCGCTCATCTGCGCAGCCTGGCAGCCGACGGCCAGGACGCCCGCGATCACCTCATCAAGGCCAACACCCGCCTGGTCGTTTCCATCGCCAAGAAGTACATGGCGCGCGGGGTGCCCTTCCTGGACCTGATCCAAGAAGGCAACCTGGGCCTGATGAAAGCCGTTGAGAAGTTCGACTACCGGCGCGGCTACCGCTTCAGCACCTACGCCACCTGGTGGATCAGGCAGACCATTACCCGCGCCATCGCCGACCAAAGCCGCACCATCCGCGT
Source organism: uncultured Anaerolineaceae bacterium (assembly GCA_964457835.1). GTDB lineage: Bacteria > Chloroflexota > Anaerolineae > Aggregatilineales > Phototrophicaceae > CAYWGJ01. The sequence continues at coordinate 9,788 of CAYWGJ010000082.1, read as the reverse complement.
GCCAGTACACATGAGCGACCGCATCCGCCGCCTGTACCGCTGTATGCGCAGCCTAGAACAGGAGCATGGCCGCAAGCCGACCGTGGACGAGATCGCCGAAGCCATGGACGAAGAACCGCGCAAGGTCGAGTGGATGCTGCGCGTGAGCTGGCAGCCCCTGAGCCTGGAGCACCCCGTCGGTGAAGACGAGGACAGCGAGCTGGGCAATTTCATCGAGAACGACAGCACCCCCACGCCCTCCGAGAGCGCCTACAATAACCTGCTCAACGAGAAGATCGAAGAGCTGCTGTCTACGCTGACCCCGCGTGAGGCCCGCATCCTGCGTATGCGCTTTGGCCTGCTCAACGGGCGCAGCTACACCCTGGAGGAAGTCGGGCAGAAATTTGGCCTCACCCGCGAACGCATCCGCCAGATTGAAGGCCGGGCACTGCGCCGCCTGCGTCATCCGCGACGCAGCCGCCACCTGCGCGACTACCTGTAAAACACCACGCTTTCCTCGTACCTTACAAAAAGCACCCCCGGATGCCGTGATGGGCGTCCGGGGGTTCGTGTACACACAGTGCACACGTCAATGGAGGTGAAGCTGATGTAACAGCGCCCGATATGCGCAGCGCTGCATCACACCGCTAGTCAATGATGCCCAGCGCACGCAGCTTGGCGTCCGGCACCACGCCGTTTTCCCAGCCCCGCAGATCGTATCGCGGATGTGCTCGCCGCTGATGAGTTCGGCGTTGGCAAACGAGGTCTCTTGGCTGTTGAGCGTGGGCAGCGCGCCAATGCTGGCGGTGACGTTCATCAGCATGTTGGTACCGTACAGGCTCAGGCCGCCCTTCTTGGGCGCGGTGATGTTGCCCTGGTCCATAATCATCGCCTGCGCGTCCTTGTGCGCCTGGCGGAAGTCGTCCTCACGGACGGGCTTGGGCATGGCCTTTTCCGCCTTGACAACGATCACTTTCAGGCGCTTGGCCCCGCCGACAGCCCTGGTCCCGCCGCGCCCGGCGGCGCGAACGTTCGCGTTAATCCAGGCGGCAAACTTCACCCGGTTCTCGCCCGCTGGGCCGATGGCGATCACGGTCAGGTCTTTCTCACCGCAGCGTTCCTGGAAGAAGCGGACGGTCTCGTGAGTGGTCATGCCCCACACTTCGCTCGCGTCGCGCAGCGCCAGCTTACCGTCTTCCACGTAGGCGTACACCCGCTCATGCTGGCACGGGTGCCGGTCAGCGGGCCGCGTTCATGAAGCACAGCACGTTTTCCGGGCCGTAAGGGGCCACCTGCGGGCCAGCCTCCAGCACGTAGCGCACGCCCAGACCGCGCGCGCCGATATACTTGCGCGCCCAGTCCTCCGGGATGCCCTCATAGCGCACCTCACCCGTGGACAAGTTCACGCGGGCCATGTGATTGGCGTAACCACCGAGTTCCATCAGCTTATTTCTCCCTCAAACAAAAATGGCTTACACTTTGGGTATATGGACATGAGTAACACATGATTTGGGAGTGGTGGACAGTTAGCCTATTCCGGATTATAATATCTATCACTCTAATGGAAAGATAAACACTACCCAGGTTAAGTCGGGGTTTTAGCATGGATGGTTTGAGTTTTTGACTGCGTGTCCTTATGGCAAAATTATCCCCTGATGACGTACTGCTGGGCCTGTTAGCGGTCGAGCGCGCCCACGACTACCAACTCCTGGAACACTTCCGCCGTCCAGAACAGCGCGGCAATGGGGTGGGTGCTTTGGCCTTGGACCTGCGCATTGCCGAACTCGACGCGCTGGTCCCCTGGTTCGCCCGCTGCGCCGCCACCTTTAGCATCAGCACGCCGGAGTCCACGCCATGAACAGCAGCGAGTGCTTCGCCCTGAAGCCGGTCTCAGAGGTGCTGGCCACCGCGCCGACCGCGCCCATCCAACTGCCGCAATTCACGCGCAGCACCATGGACGGCTATGCCCTACGCGCCGCAGACCGCGTACTTGCAGGTCGTCGGTATGGCGGCCTCAACGCCGAGTCGGTGTCCGGCTACGCGCACGAGGAGTACACGCATATGGGCATGGCCGCAGCAGTGGCAACCGGCGTCGCGGACTGCGGGTTGGGTGTGCGCAGCGCCGCCGATGCCCTGGGCCTGGACTTCGTGACCGTGGGCTGGGAACGCTATGACCTGGTGATCCCCGCGGCGCACCTCAATCACCCCGGCATCGGCCACCTGCTGGACGTGCTGCACAGCACAGACGTTGTGCACGCCCTAGATGCCCAGCCCGGTTATGACACGCATGAAACCGGTAAGGTCCAACGCGACCTTAGTCACAATACAGATACTGCCTGAACGGAACCGAAACGGTAAACACAACATGAACGACGCAACCCAACCGAACACCGACGTAAAAGACACGCGCGGACGCCCACTGCGTGACCTGCGCATCAGCGTAACGGACCGCTGCAACTTCCGCTGCACCTACTGTATGCCAGCGGAAATCTTCGGCGACAAGTACAAGTTTTTAACGAAGCACAAGCTGCTGACCTTTGAAGAGATCACGCGCGTGGTGAAGCTGGTCGTGCGCATGGGCGGCGTCAAGCTGCGCCTGACCGGGGGCGAACCGCTGGTGCGCCATGAGCTGGAGACCCTGGTCAAGATGCTCAGCCAGGTACAGGGCACACACGACCTGGCGATGACCACCAACGGCGTGCTGCTGCCGCCCAAGGCACAGGCCCTCAAGGACGCCGGCCTACAGCGTGTCACCATCAGTTTAGACAGCCTAGACAACGCGGTGTTCCGCGCCATGAACGGGGGCCGCGCCGACGTGGACGACGTGCTCAAGGGCATTGAGGCCGCTGAACGCGCCGGACTGACCCCTATCAAGATCAACGCCGTGGTCAAACGCGGCACCAACGAGCACACCCTGGTCGATATGGCCCGTGTCGCCCGTGACCGCGGCTGGATTCTGCGCTTTATTGAATACATGGACGTGGGCACCCGCAACGACTGGGACATGTCCCACGTCGTGCCCGCTGAAGAAATCGCCGCCAGCATCGACGCCGCGCTGCCCATTGAACCGGTCAAGGCCAACTATTTCGGTGAGACGGCGCGGCGCTTCCGCTATCGGGACGGTGGCGGCGAAATCGGCATCATCGCCAGCGTGACCAAGCCCTTCTGCGGGAGCTGCACGCGCCTGCGCATGTCCCCGGAGGGCCAGCTCTTCACCTGCCTTTTCGCCGTGGATGGCATCGACTTGCGCGCGCCGATACGCAGCGGGGCCAGCGATGAGGACCTGCTGGCGATCCTGACCGGTACCTGGACACAGCGCGATGATCGCTATTCTGAAGTGCGCACCTCGCTCACCGAAGAGCAGCGCCGCCGCCCCCGCATCGAGATGTACTACATCGGCGGCTGACAGACGGTATACCCCACAGCGGGTACCCCACAGCCTGTTCGCCCGCACATGTGCACACAAGAGGAGGACGGCACCGCTGACATCCTGATCCTGGCAACCACCACCAGCACCGCCGACTCCGGCCTGCTGGACTTCATCCTGCCCGTCTTTGAGTCACAGTACAACGCTGAAGTGGATGTGGTGGCGGTCGGTACCGGCTAGGCGCTGGAGCTGGGCCGCAACGGGGACGCCGACGTCGTGCTCGTCCACGCCCGCGCGCCCTGGAGGACGCCTTCCTCGAGGAGGGCTACGGCACCGCCCGCTTCAGCGTAATGGTCAACGACTTCGTGATCCTCGGCCCCGCAGATGACCCAGCAGGCATCAGCAGCCGGGCGGACGCCGCCGCCTTTGCGCTGATCGCCGAAAGCGAGTCGCCCTTTGTCGTGCTGACCGAAGGCGACCCGATCCTGTTCAACCCCTACGGCGTGATCCCGGTGAACCCGGCGACTCACCCCGACGTGAACGCGGCACTGGCGCAGTCCTTCGCTGAGTGGCTGACCGCCCTGGACACGCAGCAGATGATCGCTAAGTACAAGGTCAATGAGCAGGCGCTCTTCATCCCGGATTCCGAGGCCTGGCGTGCCGCCATGAAAGACATGGAGCCGGAAGTGACGCCAGAAGTTGCGCTGGAGCTTACGCCAGACAACGCCGATTAGACGCCGCACGCGACACCCGCCCTCAGCTGCGGTCGGGGGCGAGCCAACGTCGCCTGTGGGTTGAAGCTGTACCGTGCGAAGACCATCACCGCACGTGTGGACGACGCCCTAGCGCGCGTGTCCCTGGGACACCTGGCCCACGTCCGCCCGCACACGCTCTCCGGCGGGGAGATGCGGCGCGTCAGCATCGCGCGCGCCCTAGTCCTGGAGCCGCAGGTGCTGCTGCTGGACGAACTCACCGCCAACCTGGACCCGCAAAACGTGCGCCTTATCGAAGGCTTGATCGACCAACAGCGCACCCAGTACGGCAGCACAGTCGTGCTGGTGACGCACGACATCTTCCAAGCCAGGCGCTTGGCCGACCGCGTGGCGTTGATCTTGGATGGACAGCTCGTGGAGGTCGCGGCGGCGGAGCAGTTCTTCACCGCCCCGCGCACCGCTGAGTTCGTCAGTGGGGATTTGGTCTACTAGCGGGGCCGCCGCGTGCTAAGCGCGCTTGGCGGCACTGCGGCGTTTGCGCTTGCTGCTGGCCCCAGCCTTGGCAGCTTTCACCGCGTCCGGCCCCAAGGCCAGCACGCGAATAGCCTCCCAGCCTTCTTTGGCCCCCAGGAAGCTCAGTGTCAGCATCACCAGCGCCGAGGTAAGGCACCAGGCACAGCTCGCGCCGATGACGAACGGCTCTAAAAAGGTCAGATAGATGGAGAAAGCCAGGCCGAACAACGCGAAGACCAGGAAGGCCGCACGTCCCAACAGGGCCAGGCGCTCGCTGGCAAAGCGTGCCAGCCAGGCCCCTAACAGCGCCGCGTAGCCCAGCAGTCCGAACACGCCCACCGGCAGCACACCGAAGAGATAAGCGTATGTGCTGGTTTGCACCGTGGTGCAGTCTCCCACCTGCCCGCACACCGGCGCGACTTCCAGCGTTTCGACGTAGGCCATGTAACCGGCCACCGCCAGCCCGCCGACAATCACGACCGGCGTCACCCAGGCCGGGAAACGGTACGCGCTGTCTTCCGGCTGATGCAGGTAAAGCCCCACGCTGACAAGCAGCATCAGCGCGCTGACGGTCAGGGCCGCCAAAGTCGGCAGGCTGAGCAGGTCCTCGCCGTTGAGCACCAGCGTCAGCGCCACCAACGCCGCCAGCAGCGCCGAGCCGACTGTCAATGCCCAGCCGCCGCGTGCCGTCAGCCAGTCCAGGGCCGCCGCGTTACTCAGGCCACGATAACCCGTCAGCAGCAGCGCGCCCATGCTGCCGATCAGCAGCAGCAGCACGAAAACCGCGAGTCCATTGCCGATGGGGTCGGCTTCGAAGGCCGTCCACCACACCGGGTTAGACGACACGCCGCCCGCATCTGCCACCAAATCAATACTGGGTAGGTCCGGCAGGGGTGTCCCGCCAGCAGCCAAGCCCTGTTCAATCAAGCCAGGGAAGCGCGCCGGGATGTCCGCAGAGCCGAGCATCCATTGGTCGCCGACGACCAGCAGCGGCACCGCGCCACAGTCGCTCGTCGGCACACCGTAGGCCATACAGACTTCGCTCAGTAGGCCGTTATACGTGCCGCCGGACAAGTTCACCTCGTGGATTCGCAGCAGGTCGCCGTGTTGTTCTTGCAGGGGGGGGAAAACGTTCTGCTTGACGTAGTTACAATGCCCACAGGTTGGCAGCGAGAACATGATGGCATGAACGGCACCATCCTCACTTTGTGCCGACACCGGCCCCACCGCGCTCAGCATCCCGCTGAAAAGCAGTGCCCCGGCCAGCAGCAGCAAAAGCATTCCTTTACGCATACCATCAACTCCAATACTCAGTAACAGGGGCGGATTCTCACCTGCCAGCTTAACAAGAAGTGAGGCAACATCATAGTGCTAATCGTCACCGCAGGGGGTGACGATGATAAGGTATGTAGGCAAATGCTGCTCAACGTTAAACGGAATTTAACGCAGCGGGGCTATAATGCGCATCGGTCGCCGAACGCGGCGCACCGACCGGTCATCCGCAGCCAATAGGAACAGGTGGACGATAATGAAAAAGGTCGCAATCATGACCAGCGGTGGCGACGCCCCCGGAATGAACCCCGCCATCCGCGCCGTAGTGCGCACCGGCATGGAGCACAACGTCGAAGTCTGGGGCATTCGGCAGGCTTACGCCGGGTTGCTCAGCGGGGATATGCACCCGCTGTCCAGCCGTGAGGTCAGCGGTATCCTTCAGCGCGGCGGCACCATCCTGCAAACCGCGCGCAACGAAGAATTCAAGACGCCGCAGGGTCAGCGCCGCGCCCTGCGCCGCCTCAACGAAAACGGCATTGAAGGCGTGGTGGTGGTCGGCGGGGACGGCAGCCTACGCGGGGGCATGGCCCTACAGAAGCTGGGCATCCCGGTGATCGGCATCCCGGCCAGCATCGACAACGACATCTGGGGCACGAACATGAGCATCGGCGTGGACACCGCACTGAACACCATCCTCGACGCGCTCGACCGCCTGCGCGACACGGCCACCTCGCACAATCGCGGCTTTCTGATCGAAGTGATGGGGCGCAACTGCGGCTACCTGGCCTTGATGAGCGGCATCCTGGGCGGCGCGGAGATCGTCATCACGCCGGAAAAAGCGCCCAGCATGGAAGAAGTGGCCGCCGCGCTCAGCGATGCCTACGTGCGCGGCAAGTCACACGCCATTGCCGTCGTCGCGGAAGGCGCGCCCTACCGCGTCACTGAACTGGAAGATTACCTGAACAAGATGCAAACCGGCTTTGAGATTCGCCTCACCATCCTGGGACACACGCAGCGGGGGGGCAGCCCGTCGGCCTTTGACCGCCTGTTAGCGACGCGCATGGGCGTTCAGGCGATGGAGCGGATGCTGAAGGGGGAAAGCGGGATCATGGTCGGGCTTCAAGGCCGCGACATCGTGTCCGTGCCGCTGGAGGAAGTCACCACCAAGATGCGCCAGATCAGCGATGGCTACTTCGACATGGCGCACACGCTGTCGCGTTAGAGCTGGGGTATTAGGCGCAGAGGAGTCCCTCCCTACCCTGTGGGCAGGGATCGTGGGAGGGGCAAGCCCTTACTTTGCATCCTCATCCTTTGGCACGCGGTAGCCCAGGCGCTGCATCAGATGATCGCTGCTGCGCCAGTTCTTCAACACTTTGACGTGCAGATCAATGTAAACCGGCGCGTCCACCAGCCGCGCCAGTTCCTCGCGCGCTTCGGTGCCGATGCGCTTAATCATGGCTCCGCCCTTGCCGATGACGATGCCCTTCTGCGATTCGCGCTCTACGTAGAGCGTGGCACTGACGAAGTGCGTGCCGTCTTCCCGCTCCCGATAGGAGTCAATCTCCACCGCCACAGCGTGCGGCACTTCCTGCTCGGTGTGCAGCATCACCTTCTCGCGGATCGTCTCCGACGCGATGTAACGCAGCGTCACCTCACTGAGCTGGTCCACGGGGAAATAGCGCGGTCCCAGCGGCATCATGCCGATGAGGTGCGCTAACAGTTCCGGCACGCCCTGCCCGTTTAGCGCGCTGACCGGGTGCAGCGACTCGGCGCTCAGATACACGTAAGCGGCCAGGTCCGGGCGGCGCTTCTGTGATTCGAGCCGGTCCAGCTTATTCAGCACAATGACGACTGGCGGCAGTTCCGGCTGGGCTTGCAGCATCTCGGCGATGAACTTGTCGCCCACATGCGGCGGCTCGGCCACGTCGATGATCCACAGCACCACGTCGGCGTCGCGCAGGGCCGTCTGTGCCATGCGCACCATGTACTCGCCGAGCTTGTGCTGCGGCTTGTGCAAGCCAGGCGTATCAACGAAGAGCAGCTGCACGTCCTCACGGGTAAAGATGCCAAGCTGCTGGCGGCGCGTGGTCTGTGGCTTAGGGCTGACGATAGCGATCTTCTCGCCCAATACCCGGTTAATCAGCGTGGACTTACCTGCGTTGGGGCGGCCTACCACGGCGACCACGCCGGAGCGGTGATCTTCGGGCCAATCGTCGCTGAACACGTCATCTAACGGGGACTCATTCATGAGGGACTGCTTTCTTCGCTGGACTCACCCGACAGGGAGGTGCGCCAGGCATCCCGCGACTCGAAGCGCGGCAGATACGCCGCCAGGTAAGCGCTGACTTGGATAGCGTCGTCAGGCGCGATGAGCGCGCTCACTTCGCCCAGGGGTGCGGCAGCTTCCTCGGACGGGTAGGCCAGCACCATGGGCGTCAAGGCTAGGTCCAAGTGCTTGACGAGGGTCATCTCGTCGCGGCCATCGTGCCGGTAGCCGATCACGTCAGCGCGGGGATACAAGTTACTGTGCTTGAACAGGAACTCCCAGGCGTCATGCCCCGTCAGGAAGTCGCCGTAATCCAGCGCGATGAGTCCTGGCACGACCGCCAGGTGTGGCTTGCCCAGGTAGCGCGCGGCGTAGCGCAGCAGCACCGGCCCCGCGCCCGCGTCCAGCGTCAACAGCCAGTGCCCGGACTGTTGTAACAGCGCGCCCGGCACCCATTCGCCGTAGGGGTCCCGATCCGGGATCGGCTTAGTGGGCATCGGCCTTGACGACTTCCTCAGCGGCCCCTTCGCTTTCGACGTCGTCGTGTGCCACATCGTCGTCGTGGTGGTCGTGCTCATGGCCGGTGTAGGTGCCCACGTTGATGTCGTCGATGTGGTCGAAGGGGCGCGTGTAGCCGATCCAGCCGACGGAACCGGCTGCCAACCCGGCCAGGCCCACCATGAACATCAAGCCGACGAAGGACTCCAGATTGGGATCAAGCGCGCCCAGGGTCAGGGCCACAATCATGGCTGTCAGGCCGCCCCCGGCAATGAACGAAAGCGCCAGGGTGATGCTGTCCTGGCCGGTGTCGTGATGCATCCCGCCGCTGGTCTCGTGATCTGCCATTGACGCTTATCTCCTGCGTGTAAGGTGTGATAGAAAAGTTAAGCTGATTCTGCCCGCTTCCGGGCATTCCGTCAAGTGCAGGCGGCACGGGCGGCCTGCCCTTTACCTTTTTTACAAAAGTACAGGATCATCACCTTTCTCCACCAAAAATTACGGCTTGCCGTAATATATTTAAGGTATCTGACGCGGCGCTGTAATGGCAAGCGCCAACAATACAAGAAGGTGAGGAAAAATGTCGATTAACAAACGTTTTTTTGTCGTGCTGGCGCTGGTAGCGCTGGCCCTGCCCGCAGCCCCCTAACGCAGGCGCACATCATCACAAATATCTGCGCCGCACCCTGGTATAGGTGCGGCACTTTCGTGTAAAGTAAGGGCATCGCCGCGCTTGAAAGGACCGCCCGTGCCCCACACACCACCCCCCACCACCCGCGTGATGTTTATCCGCCATGGCGAAACCGACTGGAACGCCACCCGCCGCTGGCAGGGTCAAGCCGACGTAGCACTCAACGCCAAGGGGCGGATGCAGGCCGTCGCACTGGCCGACCACCTGCGCGGACGTCAGGCCCTGCGCGTTGTCAGCAGTGACCTAGCCCGCGCCCTGGACACCGCTCGTACCATCGCACCCGTGCTGCGCGCCCGCCTAGACACCGAAGCACGCTTCCGAGAGATCGACATCGGGCGCTTCAGCGGACTCACCCGCGATGAGATCGCCGCGCGCTACCCGGAGGATTACGCCAAGCTCCAGGCGGACCGGCACGGCTTCGTCATGCCCGGCGGCGAGTCCCGCGCGGACATGCAGGTCCGCGCCCGCGCTGCCTTCGACGACTTGGCC
>CAYWGJ010000081.1:0-12730 GCA_964457835.1 uncultured Anaerolineaceae bacterium | reverse complement strand
CCACCCAATGCGCTGAGCGCCACCAGGGCCAGCAGCGCCACCGCAGCCAGCGCGGCTAGCAGGATCATCGCCGTAGTGTTCAAGCCGCCGCCCGACGCCCCAGAGGAGTCGCGCAGGGCATCGGCGATTTCGCGTTGGCGGGTGCGTTGGCGTTCAGCGGCGATTACGGCGCGGGCGCGCTCGCCGCCGCCGCTGCGGGGCGCGGACGGGGCACCGGGCAGGCGCTCCAGGGCTTCTTGGGCGCGCGCGTTATCCGGGTTGATCTCCAGCACGCGCTCCAGGCATTGGCGGCGTTCAACGGCGGTGTTGACCGATGAGGCCAGCCACAGCCAGCCCAGCTCGCTGTTCGGGTCTTGCTCTACCACCTTTTCCAGCAGGCGGCGGGCGGCCATGCGGTCCCCCTTGCGGGCCGCGGCGATTCCAGCGCGTAGCTGGCGTTCCAGATCGTCATTATTGGAGGCCACAGCCTTGTCTCCTCACCATTGGGTCAGGGGCCGACGATGCGCCGACCCATTATAGGGCACCACTGAGCACTAAGAAGAGCACCGCGAAAACGATCACGGCCAGGACTAGGGCCACACCGCCCCAGATCAACAGCGTGCGGTTTTCGTTGGCAGCGGTGCGATACTGGAGTTTATCCAGCGCTTTCTTGGCGGTTTCATTGTTCGGGTTCTGCTTCAGCACCCGCTTAAGCCACTTGCGGCGCTCTTCGGGCGTTCGGGCCACCTGAGCCAGGCCCAGCATGGCGCGCTCGCTGCGTTTATCCTGCTTGTAGACCTGCTCGAACATCATGCGCGCGCTGTCTTTGTTACCGGCTTTGGCGGCTTGCTGCGCCATCTGGATTAGTTGGTCGTTGTTCGGCGATGCCATGATTTGCTTGTCCCTCGGTAGATCAGCAGTCCTAGCCTTATTTTAGCCGATTTAGATCAGCGCTGCATGACTGAAGGTGACGTGGACGGGTCCAGCTTTTCCACGACACGCAGTTTCGCGCTGCGGCTGCGCGGGTTGCGGGCGATTTCGGCCTCGTCAGCCACGATGGGTTTGCGCGTCAGCAGGCGCACTACCGCCGCGCGCGCGTCGGGCAGCACCATGCCCGGCGGCGACACGATCTCGGTGCTGGCCTCGCGGAAGGCCTGCTTTACCAGGCGGTCTTCCAGGCTGTGAAAGCTGATGACCGCCAGCCGCCCGCCAGGGCGCAGCAGCGCAATGGCCGCAGGCAGCGCCGTCTCCACCGTTTGCAGCTCCGCGTTGACCACGATCCGCAGCGCCTGGAAGGTCCGCGTGGCCGGATGGATGCGCGGCCCCGCCGTCTTGCCCTTCGACCTGCGGCGCTGGCTGTGCGACGGCACCGCATCGGCGATCAGCGCGGCCAACTGTGCCGTCGTGTTGATGGGACCGACGGACTCGCGGTGGGCGACGATGGCGCGGGCGATACGGCGCGCGTCTGGCTCTTCGCCATAGCGATAAAGCAGGTCCGCCAGTGAGTCGGCGTCCCAGGCATTGACAATTTCGGCAGCGGGCAGTGCGTCGGAGCGTGGGTCGAAGCGCATGTCCAGCGGGCCGTCCAGCCGGAAGGCGAAGCCACGCGCGGCGTTGTCCACCTGCATGGACGACACGCCCAGGTCCAGCAGAATCGCGTCCACGCCATCCGCCCAGCCGACGCGGGCCGCCTCCTGGCGCATCTGGGCGTAGCTGGCGTGCACGCGCATCGAACGCGGGCCGTAGGGGGCCAGGCGTGCCGCCGCTAGGTGCAGCGCGTCGGGGTCCAGGTCGAAGCTCAGCACTTGCGCTGCGCCGCCATCCAGCAGGGCCTGCGTATGCCCACCCGCACCCAGGGTGCCGTCGATGGCGCGTGTGACCGGACGGCCTGCCGGCAGCAGCGCATCCAGCACCGGGTCCAGCAGCACCGGCGTATGGGGCGTGTCGTTCATCGGATGGCCGACTCCTTCGCGTGATCTCGCTGCCGCGATTGTAGCACAAGCCTCAGCGCCGCTTAATCCGCTTTTCCAGCAGAGCCAGCGCATTCCGGCCCGCATCCCCCGGCCCCGTCTCCCAGCGCAGCGCTGGGAGACGGAAAGTACAGCGTGTTGAAGTCCCATGTATGTTGGAGGTGCGGTAAAATATGACCCGTGGTGGAGCCTGGTAATCCCTGAAGCCAGAGAGCTTGTGGGAGAGATAAGGACCAGAACGCATTCAAACCCATTGCCCCACAGGTTCCAGATCAGAAGCCACAACGCACCATTCATCGCTTAACAAAGGGCGGGGTGTGGGCGTATACTGGATGAAATGACCCAAACAACCCAGCACCCAGGAGTCTCCCCCTCATGCCCCGCTATCAAAGTCGCAGCGCTTTTCGCACCCTGCTGAACCTCTATCGCGGGCAGGTGCACCGCCTGCTGCTGGCCCTGTTCTTCTACACCATCATGCACAGCGGCGTGTGGGCCATGCCCTTAGTGACGGCCAACATCATCGACATCATCGCCCAGCCAGAGGCCCACAGCCTCAGCCAGCTGTGGCTTTACGGTGCGTTCCTGGCCGTGATCTACGTGCAGAACGTGCCCACGCACACCATCTACGTCCATTACCTGAGCACCGCCAACCGCGCCACAGAAGCCCGCCTGCGCAGCGTCTTAGTCCGCCAACTGCAAAACCTGTCGATGAGCTACCACTTCCGCACCAGCACCGGCGAATTGCAGACCAAGCTGCTGCGCGACGTGGAGCAGATCGAGCTGCTGACGCGCCAGCTCTTCGAGACCGTGCCCGTGACCCTCATCACCCTGCTGATCGCTATGATCGCCACCCTGCTGCGGGTGCCGCTCTTCCTGCTCTTCTTCGTCGGCGTGATCCCGCCAACCCTATGGCTGATGAAGCGGATGCAGACCCCGCTGGAATCGCGCAACCGCGTGTTCCGCCTGGAAGTGGAGCGCATGTCCACCCAGTTGATCGAGATGCTGCACCTGATCCCGGTCACGCGCGCGCACGGCATCGAACAGGACGCCATCGCCCGTGTCGAGACGCGCCTGGAGACCGTGCGCGACAGCGGTGTACGTCTGGACAAGATCAACGCGCTCTTCGGCGCGTCGTCCTGGGTGGTGTTGATGCTAGCCAACACCCTGTGCCTGATGACCGCCGCCTATTTCGCCTTCACCCAGGTGATCCCGGTCAGCGTGGGCGACGTGGTGCTGCTCACCAGCTACTTCGGCAGCATCACCGGCAGCGTCAGCGCGCTGCTGGCCCTGGTGCCGCAGATTACCAAGGGCTTCGAGTCGGTATACTCGTTGGCGGAAGTGCTGGACAGCCCGGACATCGAGCACAACGCCGGTAAACCCCGCGTGCACGCCGTGCAGGGCCGCGTGACGCTGGAGTGCGTCGGCTTCACTTATCCCGACACCGACGAACACGCACTGAGCGATGTGTCGCTGGACGTGCAGCCGGGAGAGACCATTGCGCTAGTGGGGCCGTCCGGCGCAGGCAAAAGCACCCTGCTGAACCTGATGATCGGCTTCATCCGGCCCAGCAGCGGGCGCATCCTGCTGGATGACGTGGACATGAATACGATCGACCTGCGCAGCTATCGGCGCTGGCTGTCGGTGGTGCCGCAGCAGACCGCGCTTTTGCGCGGCAGCGTGCGCGAGAACATCACCTATGGCCTGGACGACGTATCCGAGGCGGCGCTGTGGCAGGCCGTGCGCGACGCCAACGCCGCCGACTTCATCCAGGCACTGCCCCAAGGCATGGACACGCTCATCGGTGAGGACGGCGCACGGCTCAGCGGCGGGCAGCGTCAGCGCATCGCCATCGCCCGCGCCCTGATTCGCCAGCCGCGCGTGCTGATCCTGGACGAGGCGACCTCGGCGCTGGACACGCGCAGCGAGGCCCTGATCCAGGAAGCGCTGGGCCGCCTGATGCAGGGCCGCACCACCTTCGTCGTGGCGCACCGACTGTCTACCGTGCGCAGCGCCGACCGGATCGTTGTGATGGACCAAGGGCGCATCATCGAAGTGGGCAGCCACCGTGATCTGCTTCAGCGCGGCGGCTTATACGCTAACCTGCACAACGTCCGCTTGGACGCGGTTTAACACACCCCACCCGGCTGGCGTTCGCATCAGCCGGGGCCTAGCAGGGCACAAAAAAGCCCCCGCTGTGGTTGCAGCGGGGGTGGGGTGAAATGGGTCGGGCAGCCCGTCAGGCTCAGTCGCCGCTCTCGCGCGGTTCCGGCGTGGGCGGCTGATCTACAGCGTCGCTGCTGCGGGCCTCAAGGCGCGGCTGCACCCCAGAGGCACTCAAGCCGCTGCTGATGCCGTTATTCTGGCGCGTGTCCTGTTCTTCTTTGCCGAAGCGCAGCACGTCGCCGTTGTCGGTAATCGCTTCTACGGCCAGGCCCAGGCTTTGCAGTTCCTTGACCAACACATGGAAGCTGGTGGGGATGCCCGGCTCTTCGATGGGTTCGCCCTTCACGATGGCCTCGTAAGTCTTCACGCGGCCCTGCACGTCGTCGGACTTGACGGTGAGCATTTCCTGGAGGGTGTAGGCCGCGCCGTAGGCTTCCAGCGCCCATACTTCCATTTCACCGAAGCGCTGACCGCCGAACTGGGCCTTACCGCCCAGGGGCTGCTGGGTCACTAGGCTGTAGGGGCCAGTGGAGCGGGCGTGCGCCTTGTCTTCGACCAGGTGGGCCAGCTTCAGCATGTGCACGTAGCCCACGGCTACGGGGCGGTCGAAGGCTTCGCCTGTGCGCCCGTCGTGCAGGCGCATCTTGCCGTAGTGGGGCACCGGCTCGCCGGTCTCGAACATCACGCGGTCCGCCAAGCTGAAGAGCGTGCGCGTGTCGGCATCGTCGGGCACTTCCAGCACCGGCAGATGATGCTTGATCCACAGCCGCAGCGAGGTGTGCAGCGCATTCTGGTCGTACTGCGTGCGCTGCGCCAGCGTCAGCGAGCTGTTGTCATAGATCATAGTCTCTTCAGGCACGTAACCTTTTTCGCGCAGCCATTCGGCCACAGCCGCTCGGCGCGCGTAGATTTCGTTGTGCACCAGCAGGTCCATGTCGTATGCGACCGGTGCGCTTTGGAGCCAGTCGTGCACGAAGAGCAGGCGCACTTCGTGGTCGTCTTCCAGCTCTTCAGGCGGATACTCGAACTGCTGCACCCAAGCCCAGGCGCGCTCCGTGATTTCGGTCCAAGCCTGGTCGGTCATCCAGGCGCGGCCCAGCTCGGTGCGGATGTCGGTTTCTTCTTTGGCCCCGTCAAACACCGGCGTCACCGCGCGGAAGCCCAGACGGCTGGAAGCATAGCCCAGGTGCAGCTCCAGCACCTGGCCCAGGTTCATGCGGCCTGGTACGCCGGTGGGGTTCAGGATGATCTGTACTGGGGTGCCGTCGTCCAGGTAGGGCATGTCTTCAATGGCGACCACGCGCGAGATGACACCCTTGTTGCCGTGCCGCCCGGCCATCTTGTCACCGACCGTCAGCTTACGCCGCTGGGCGATGCTGACGCGCACCATCTTCTCTACGCCGGCGGGCAGGTCGCGGTGTTCCTCGCGGGTGAAGGTCTTGACGTCTACGACCTTGCCCCGGTCCCCGTGCGGCAGCCGCAGCGAGGAGTCTTTCACTTCGCGGGCCTGCTCGCCGAAGATAGCACGCAGCAGCTTTTCTTCCGGGCTGAGTTCTTTTTCACCCTTGGGCGTGATCTTGCCGACCAGGATGTCATTGGGGCCGACTTCCGCGCCGATGCGAATGATGCCGAACTCGTCCAGGTCCTTCAGCGCTTCTTCACCCACATTAGGAATGTCGTAGGTGATCTCTTCCGGGCCGAGCTTGGTGTCGCGCGCTTCGACCTCGTGTTTTTCGATATGGATGCTGGTGAACATATCGCGGCGCAGCATCTCTTCGCTGATGAGCAGCGCGTCCTCGTAGTTGCCGCCGTCCCAGGACAGGAAGGCCGTCAGCACGTCCCGGCCCAGGGCTAGGTGCCCGTAGTGGGTAGAGGAGCTGTCCGCGATGATCTGCCCCTTGCTGACGCGCTGGCCCTTATGCACCGCCGGGTGCTGGTCGATGCAGGTGGACTGGTTCGAGCGGTCGTACTTGCGCAGGCGGTAGGTGTAGAGCTGGCCTTCGTCGTCACGGATGACGATCTGCGAGCCGCCGTCCTGCGTGCCCTGCACGCTGATGACCTCGCCGTCCACCTCACTGACCATCACCTGACCGCTGTCACGCGCGGCCTGGCTTTCCATGCCGGTGCTGACGATGGACACGTCCGAGATGATGAGCGGCACGGCCTGGCGCTGCATGTTGGACCCCATCAGGGCACGGTTGGCGTCGTCGTGCTCCAGGAAAGGGATCAAGGCGGCGCTGATGCCCACGATCTGGCGCGGCGCGATGTCGATATAGTCCACGCGCTGGGCGGGCATCAAGCGGAAGTCCTGGTTGTAGCGGGCTTCCACGCGCTTGACCGTAAACTGGCCCAGGTCATCGGTAGGCGTGTTGGCCTGCGCGATAACGAAGTTATCTTCTTTATCTGCGGACATGTAGAGCACTTCCGGCTCCACAAAAGGCGTCACCGGCACGCTGTCGAAGCCCTTAGCGCGCAGCATGGCGACCGCCGCCTCGGTGATCACCGCGTCCTCTTCGAGGATCACGTTCTCATCGTCGTCTTCGATGTCCTCGCGGACCGTGCGGCCTAGCAGCCGCGGGTCGTCCAAGGTCAGTTTCTTGACAACGCGGCGGTAGGGCGTCTCGACGAAGCCGTAGTCGTTGACCTTGGCATAGCTCGCCAAGCGCCCGATGAGGCCGATGTTGGGGCCTTCCGGCGTTTCAATGGGGCAGATGCGCCCGTAATGGCTGTGGTGCACGTCACGGACGTCGAAGCCGGCGCGTTCACGGCGCAGGCCGCCCGGACCCAATGCGGAGAGCGTGCGCTTGTGCGTCAGCTCGGCAAGGGGGTTGGTCTGCTCCATAAACTGCGAAAGCTGCGACGAACCGAAGAACTCGCGCACGGCAGCCACTACAGGGCGGATGTTCACCAGGGAGACAGGCGTGAGGTTGTTGGTATCGCGGATGGACATACGCTCTTTGACGACGCGCTCGGTGCGGCGCAGGCCCACGCGCAGCTTGTTCTGGATCAGCTCGCCGACGGTCTTGACGCGGCGGTTGCCCAGGTGGTCGATGTCGTCGGGCTTTTCCTGGCCGTTGTTGATGGCAATCAGGCGGCGCACCAGGTACACCACGTCACGCTTGGTGACGGTGCGGTGGCGCAGCGAAATGTCTTCACTCAGGCTTAGACGCTGGTTGAGTTTGTAGCGGCCCACGCGTTCCAGGTCATAGCGGCGCTGGTCGAAGAGCTGGCTCTCCAGATATTCGCGGGCGTTATCCAGCGTGGGCGGGTCGCCGGGGCGCATCCGGCGGTAGAACTCCAGCAGGGCCATCTCGGCGATGCTCATGTTCTTCTTGCCGGTTTCCCACTTGGGTTCCTGGTTCAGCGTGCTGGGGACGAAGAGGTGATCGGGGTCCACGTCGATGTCGGCGAACAGGGCCAGCATCTCTTCGTCAGTGCCGGTCTGGATGGGGGAATGCTCCGGGGGCATCCCGTCCTCGACGGCGGCCAGGGCGCGCAGCATGATCGTCACCGGAATAGTGCGTTTGCGGTTGAACTTGATAGCAATGTAGTCGTTTTTGCGCGTCTCAAATTCCATCCACGCGCCGCGGTCAGGGATCAGCTTGGCGGTCGCCATGTTGCGCCCGCTGGTGCGGTCCACTTCGGCGTCGAAGTACACGCCGGGCGAGCGGATCAACTGGCTGACGACCACGCGCTCGGTACCGTTAATGATGAAGGTGCCTTTTTCCGTCATCAACGGGAAGTCACCCATGAAAATGTCGGAAATGACGACCTCGTCGGTTTCCATGTTGACCAAAGCGACGCGGGCGTACATGGGCGCGGCGTAGGACATGTCGCGCTCCAGGCACAGCTCCTGGTCGTACTTGGGTGCCTCAAACCAGTAGATGAGGTCGAACTGTTCGGCTTCGGGACTGCTGCCGGGGAAGTAAAGCTTCAGGTTGCCGTTGAAGCTCTCAATGGGGCTGATTTCGTCAAAGAGTTCCGACAGGCCCTCGTTGAGAAACCACTGAAATGAACGCAGCTGCACTTCAATCAGCGAAGGCAGCTCCTGGACGTCCGCAGTGCGGGCGTAGTTCTTGACGTTGAAAAACCGACGATCGTTCACCAAAGCGCCGCTCCTCTTGTTTGATAACGGGACGGGGAGAGAAAGGGGCTTAAACCGACACACAGCCACCACATCCCCGCTCTTGAATGCGGGACTTACCAGGGAAGTGTGTGCTGTGCCATATACGTTATGCGTTCAGAGTCGATCCATGCAGTGTAGCAACAGGCGGATGAGACCTACGTTGTGAATTGACAGTATATCCCGATGCGGCGCGCGATGTCAAGCAGCAGTTTGCTGGCGGGTGCACCAAGCTGGCCGCCGCGTGTGCCCGGCCCCGCTAGACTTGCGCGATAGTTCCGAGCGTGATAGATTTAGGTTGAAAAGGTTAGAGGCTTGTAATGCCTCGCATCGGCGGTGGGCTAATCCCAGCTCGCTGCCCACGCACGAGACTCGCAGGAGGTAGGTGCATGGCGGAAAAAATCCTGGTCATCGACGACGAAGAGACCACTGTGGAGATCATGGAGTACCTGCTCCAGCGCAATGGCTTTGAGGTCATCAAGGCCTATCGCGGTGAAGACGGCCTGCGCCAGGCCTACCGCACCCAGCCGGACCTGGTGCTGCTGGACATCATGATGCCGGATATGGACGGCTGGGAGGTGTGCAAACGCCTGCGCGAAATGTCCGACGTGCCCATTGTGTTCCTCACGGCGCGCGGCGAAACTAAAGACGTGGTGCGCGGCCTGGAAATGGGCGCGGATGATTACGTCGTGAAGCCCTACGATAACGACGAGCTGGTGGCGCGCGTGCGGGCGCACCTACGGCGCTCCCCGCGCCCCAACACTAGTGAAGAGTTGGTCTTCGACAACGGCAGCTTCCGCGTTAACTTCATGAACCGCGAGGTCTACGTACACAACGAGCTGAAGCACCTGACGCCTAAAGAATTCAACCTGCTGGGCGTGCTGGTGCGCAACGCCGGGCGTGTGGTCACCCGCACCGAGCTGGTCACGCAGGCCTGGGGCGAGGAATACGGCGACGCCATCGATAGCCTGAAGCTCTACATCCATTACCTGCGCCAGAAGCTGGAAAGCAACCCCCAGCAGCCCGAATACATCTTGACCTCGCGCGGGGTAGGCTACCGCTTCGTGCCGCGCTGAGTACAATGGTCGGCCCCCCGACAACAAACAGGTGCCCGTTGGCGCTGTCATCGCGCGGGGGCACCTGTTTACATAGTTGCCGATGATCGCATTACGGCGGATGCATCTGCTGCATATTAGTGAAGGTGAATGCGGAAAGCTCAGGCTTTGGGGCGCAGCTCCACCTGGAAGCGCACCGCGGTGCGTTCCTGGTCTTCAATCATCACATCGGTGAAGAAGGGGACAAAAACGATGTCCAGTCCATCCTGGTCTAAGTAGCCGCGCGCAATGGCGAGGGCCTTGACTGCTTGGTTCACTGCGCCCGCACCGATGGCCTGCACTTCGGCGTAGTGGCGCTCGCGGATAATGCCAGCGATTGCCCCAGCAACGGCGGTGGAACGGGACTTAGCCGAGACTTTGATCACACTGCTGCTGCCGTCAAGGGCGGGATCACGGTCGGGGCGGCCACCGTTAAGATAGGCAAAGGGATTGTGGGGCGGTCCGGCAGGGTCGTGCATGTGGGTCATGGTACCAGCCAACTCTCACTCGTCAGTAAAGATGGGTGTCATTCACCGCGCTCTTCTAAAGCGAACAGAGAACGGATTAACCCATATATAAAGAATTATAGGCGCTTTGTCAAGCACATTCGTTATTATGTCATATCGTCAATTAAACAACTAATACGATTATGACAAAACTATGTATCGACGAGCGGATCAAGGGATGCTGCTCACCCGTGGAAAAACTTATCCCAATGTTAAAAAGCGCATCTTTTCACAATCGCCAACTAAACCTCAACAGAACCTGCACACTAACACCTGTCAATTAGTGCGTTTTGAACTCAAAAGCGCACGTGCGTTCTATAACTCCATCGCTTTCAAAACCCTGAATCGCAGCCCGTTTTATCCCAAGTTTTTTTAAGAGAATCGGGTCCACTTATCCCAACCTTAAAATTTTTGCCAAAGGCCTGAATTTGGTTGAGGGCCTGCGCGAATTGCGCTATACTGTAAAGACAAAACAGCATCCAACAACATCCACCCTGTTGGTGTCGGCGGCTCATCCACCACACACACCTACAGCAACCGGATTAACCGACAACTCATCACTTAGCTTATTTGCCTGAAACCGGGGGCGCGGCCACCGGGCAGTGATTTTATTGTCTCTGCTCGGCGAAGCGCCCACCCTCAGCAGCACCCATGATGGAAGAGAGACTCGTGAACGCGCAAAAAGCCTGGAACATTGCCTACAGCCAACTGGAGTTACAACTGGACCGCGGCAGCTTCGACACCTGGCTGCGCGATGCGGTGCTGCTGCACACCGAAGCCGAAGGACGTGTCTTCGTTGTCGGGGTGCGCAACGCCTACATCCAGGATATGCTCCAGCAGCGTCTGTACCGCAACGTCCGGCGCGTGCTCAGCGATGTCTATGGCCGCGAAGTGAGCTTGCGCTTTGAAGTGCGTCAAGCTGAGGCTGCCGCCCTTAGCCCGCAGGACAAGGCCCAGGACGACATGCCCCTCTTCCGCCTGCTGGCCCAACAGCCTGACGCCCCGGTCGATGCCACCGAGGACCTGCCCCTGCACGCGCGCGTGGCCCGGCCCCGCCTGCCCGACCTGCCCGAAAGCCAACTGCGGCCCGAAAACACTTTTGAGCGCTTCATCGTCAGCAGCGGCAGCCAGATGGCCTATCAGGCGGCTATGGCCGTCGTCGATGCTCCGGGTCGTAATTACAACCCCTATCTCGTCTATGGCGGCGTGGGCCTGGGCAAAACTCACCTGCTGATGGCTATCGCCCATGCTTGCAACGACCGCGGCCTGCGCACCACTTACATCAGCGCCGAAGCCTTCATGAACGACATGGTAGAAGCCCTGCGCCGCCGCACGATGGCGATGTTCCGCGAGAAGTACCGCTCCGTGGACGTGCTGGTGCTGGACGATATTCAGTTCATCGCGGGCAAAGACGGGATGCAGGAAGAGTTCTTCCATACCTTCAACGCCCTGCACGTGGTCAATAAGCAGATCGTGCTGGCCAGCGACCGCCACCCGCGCGAATTCCAGGAACTGGAAGGCCGTCTGCGCTCCCGCTTTGAGGGTGGCCTGGTGCTGGACATCCCACCGCTGGACAGCGAAAGCCGCAAGGCCATCGTGCGCATGTGGCTGGACGAACGCGGCGCACAGCTCAGCGACCCGGTGATCGACATGCTCGTCAAGCACGCAGGCACCAGCATCCGCGCCCTGAACGGTGCTTTCAACCATCTGCTGCTGCAAGAAGAAGTCAGCCACGGCCACCTGACCCGCCAGCAGGCCGAGACCAGCCTGCTGCGCTTCGACGCACCGCGCCAGCATGGCCGCCCGGCCCTTCAGCTTGACGAAATTCTGGCTGGCACCGCCGCCTACTACCGACTCAAGCCGCAGCACCTCACCGGTAAGGGGCGCACCCAGCACGTCAGCGAGGCACGACAGGTGGCGATGTACCTGGCCCGCCAACTCACTGAGCTGTCCTTGGTCCAAATCGGCGAGGTCTTCGCACGCAAGCACACCACCATCATGCACGGCTGCAACCGCATCGCAGAGCGCATGGAACGCGACCCCCAGATGCTGCGCCAGGTCTCAGACATCCGCCGCACACTCACCGATACGTGAGCCAGGATATGAGAATCCCCTGAGAAGACAGAGCGCGGCCTTCCAGAAACTGCATATGATGGGGGTGCATTTGCCCGCCCGGCCTTGATGAGGCCCTGCGCAACTGGAATAGACGCTTATGAACCGTGTTTTTGTCTCTTACTCCCGCCGTAACAAGATTTTCGCCGAACGCATCGCGCGTGACCTCAGCGACGCCGGCCTGGACGTATGGGTCGATTTCCGCCAAATTCACGGCGGCGAGATGTGGCGCAATGAAATTTTTCGCGGCTTGGAACACTCCGACATCATCGTCGTGTGCCTCTCCCCGCCTGCCGTCGCCAGCGAATGGGTAGCACGGGAGGTCAACACCGCCCGTGAGCAGGGCAAGATGATCCTGCCCATCATGGTGGAGGACGCCTTCGCCGACCTACAAGCCAGCGCGACGCTGTCCTGGATGACCGAGGTGCAGTTCATCCCCTTCATGGACCGCTACGAAGAAGCCTTCCCGCAGCTGCTGGCCGCGCTGCCCGGTGGCCGCCGCATCGGGGCCTTCGACGTGATAGACCTGGAAAACCTGCCCAACCCCTTCAAGGGACTGGAAGCCTTCCAGCAGACCGACGCCGCCTTCTTCTTTGGCCGCGAGCGCTTGATCCAGCGGGCGCTGGCTGCTATGGGCCGCCCGCGTGATGCGCAGTTCCTGGCCGTGGTCGGCGCGTCGGGCAGCGGTAAAAGCTCATTGGTGCGCGCGGGCCTGCTGCCCAAGCTGCGCCAGGATGCCATCCCCGGCGCGGCGCGCTGGAAGATCACCCTGATTACCCCTGG
>CAYWGJ010000080.1:0-12876 GCA_964457835.1 uncultured Anaerolineaceae bacterium | reverse complement strand
TGGAGCTGCTGCTGGCGCGGCGCTCCGGGCGGACGATGGGCGGCGGGTTGTAGCCCCCGGCAGCGTCCTCGACAAAGCGCGGCGCGTCTTCGGGGGGCAGGCTCTGCTCAGACATACGCATCCTCAAGCATTCCAACACGCAGGCATTATAACGCGGGGGTGGGGCTTGGCGCGAATTGCAAGTCATCGGCGTTCGTCGATCACAGGCCATTGGATCACACGCACTGCCCCACAGCCACACTTCTATGATAGAGTCAAAGCGAATGAATTTATTGACATGGAGACGGCCACGCTTTGACCCCCGATACCCTGGTGACCACCTACCTGCACATGACGGACTACGCCCAGTTCCGCCCGGTCTTCGTGGACTGCCCGCGCGCCCACATCGCCCGCCTGACCGTGCCGGATGTAGCCTTTTATCGCTTCCTGTATCACAGCGTCGGGGCTGCCTGGCGCTGGCGCGAGCGCGCACAGCTCAGCGACCACGCCCTGGCGGACCTCATCAGCAGCGCAGAGATTCACGTCATGTCCGTGGGCGGTGCCCCGGCAGGCTTCATTGAGCTGAGCGAGCAGGACGAAACCGGCGCGGTAGAAGTGGTCTATTTCGGGCTGCGCGAGCCGTACTTCGGCCAGGGCTACGGCAAGCACCTGCTGAGCTATGGCGTGCAGCGCGCCTGGGACTCCAAGGCCGAACGGCTGTGGCTGCACACCTGCAACCTGGACAGCCCGCACGCCCTGCCCAATTATCAGCAGCGCGGCTTCAGCATCTACCATGTAGAGCGCGAACCCATGCCCGCCCTCTTCATGATGGATGCCCGTGCGGATGCACGTGCGGATGCGCCCTGATGGACAACGCCACCCGGCAGGCGTTGAACGCCATCAATCAGCGCTTCTACGCCGCCACCGCCGCCGACTTCGACGCCAGCCGCGCCACCCCCTGGTCCGGCTGGACCCAGGCGCTGAGCCACCTGGACGCACCGGTGACATCCGTGCTGGATTTAGGCTGTGGCAACGGGCGTTTCGCGCGCTTTCTGCTGGAATCGGGGTATGCTCCGCTGCGCTATCAGGGCCTGGACAACAGCCCCGCCCTGCTGAACGCCGCCCGCGCTGCCCTAACCGCGCTGCCGGGGCTGCACGACCTCACGCTGACGCTGCACGACCTAGTGACGGACGGTCTGCCGGAGGACGGCGGCGCGCGCTATGACTTGGTAGTGCTCTTTGGGGTGATGCATCACCTGCCGGGCACAGACTTCCGCCGGGCGCTGCTGACGGCGGCGGCACAGCGTGTGGCCCCCGGCGGCGCACTGATCTTCACGGCCTGGCGCTTTGCCGACGACCCACGCCTCAGTCCACGCATCACGCCCTGGCGCGCGGACCTGGCGGCCTTGGTGGAGCCGGGCGATCATCTGCTGGACTGGCGGCGCGGCACGGTCGCGCTGCGCTACTGCCACCACATCGACGCCGCCGAACACGACGCCTTGGTGACGGCCACCGGCTTAGAAGAGGCCGCCCGTTTCAGCGCTGATGGACGCGACGGTCAGCGCAACCGCTACAGCGTCTTGCTGCGACGCCCGCCCTACAACGAGTCGTAAAACGGATCGGCGTCGTCATCGAAGGGACCGGCCAACAAGGGCAGCACGACGTAAGCGGTGGTGCCGTTTTGCACACTGCTTTCCAGGTACACATTGCCGCCGTGCAGCGCCACCAGGCCATCGACAATGGGCAGGCCCAGGCCGGTACCCTGCTGCTCGTATTGATCGCGGTCAAGCTGCACGAAGCGCTCCCACACGCGCTGCATCTGGCCTTCGGGGATGCCTGGGCCGTTATCGTGCACGCTGATGACGGCGCGGTCGCCCTCGCGCAGCACACGCACCATCACCACGCCGGCATGGGCGCTGAAGGCCAGAGCGTTGCGCGTCAGCTCCTCAAAGATCGTCGCCAGCAGGTCGTACACGCCGCGCACCACCAGGCGCTCGTCGCTGCCTTCCATGTTCAACGACACGCTCTTGCCCACGAGCAGCTCGCTGTCGCGGGCGGTCATGGCCCCGGCGCGCACCACAGCGCTGAGATCGCAGGGCTGGCTGCTCTGGGCGAACACGCGCTGATAGTGTCCGCTGTCGATCTGCACCACGGTCAGCACGCGGCTGATGAGGCGGTTCATGCGCTTGGTGCCCGTGCGCACCAAGGACAGCAGGTTGCGCGTCTCTTCGTCGGCCAGGCTGCGCAGGCTTTCTGCCAGCATTTCAGTGCCGCCGTAGATGGTCGTCAGCGGGGTACGCAGCTCATGCGAGATGAGCTGGATCAGCTCGCGGCGGGCCTTGTCTAGGTTCTCTTCGGCGTCGGCGCGGAAGCGCTCAAAGCGGCGCAGCTTGTTCTCGATCGCCACGGCCAGGTCCTCGTATTCAAAGGGTTTCACGATGTAGTCATCAGCCCCCAGCTCCTTGCCCATGCGCACGGCATTGCGCGAGCCAAAAGCCGTCAAGAAGATAAAGGGAATGCCAGCCCAGGGCGGGTTGGCCTGCACGTTCTCCAGCAGTTCATAGCCGTTCATCTCCGGCATGGCAATGTCGCTGACGATGATGTCCGGTGCGTTTTCGCTGGCGTGCAGCACGTCCAGGGCGCGGGTACCGTTGGCGGCCTGCATCACTTCATAGCCGCGCATCTCCAGGTCAATGGCGATGTTCTCCAGCAGTTCAGTGTTGTCTTCCACGACCATAACGGTTGTCATCGTGTTTCACTCCTGCCTACTCAAGGCCTAACTCGCATTCACAGTCGATTTGTGGGGGCGGTCGTCCACCATGATTTCATGAGCGGACTCGTCTACGGCGACCCCGTCTGCATAGGCTGCCTCAGGCGGTGCTTTCGGCAGGCGCACAATAAAGGTCGTGCCCTGGCCTTCGACGCTCTCAAAGCGCAGGCTGCCGCCGTGCATCTGCGCCGCGCGCAGTGCGATCACCAGGCCCAGCCCGGTGCCGGGGATGTCGTGCGCGTTGCTGGCCCGGTGGAAGCTCTCAAAGAGCTTGGCCTGGTCCGCTTCCGGGATGCCGATGCCCTCATCACGCACGCGGATATCCAGCCAATCGCTGTCTTCACTTACATGCAGGTGCACCGTGCTGCCCTTGGGCGAATACTTGGCCGCGTTGGAGATGAGGTTGTTCATGATGTGCGTCACCAGCGACAGGTCCAGCGGCACAGTTTCGACTTGTGCGCTGCACTGATAGTCCAGCACATGCGCACTCAACACCGACTCGCGCCATTGATCGGTCATGCGGCGGCACACCTGCTTGAGGTTCACCGGCTCCGGCATGAAGCTCAGCCGCCCAGACTCCGCACGGCCTAAGATCAACACGTCGTCGATCAGGTGGGACATGTGCGCCACCTGTTCCTGGATGCTGTGCAGCTTCTGCGCCACGCGCTCCTCACCCAGGCGCTCCCAGTAATTGAGCAGTAGGCTGCTGGCGGAGTTGATGACCGTCAGCGGCGTGCGAAATTCATGCGAGGCAATCGACACGAAGCGGGTCTTCAGCGTGTTGAGGTCGCGCTCGCGCTCCAAGCTCTGCCGTAGGCTGTCTTCCAACCTACGGTATTGCGTGATGTCGTGCAGCGTACACACGACCTCCTGTTGGCCGCCGGAGGTGTAAGGCATCAAGGCCAGGCTGACGGCCAGCGGGAAGAGGCTGCCATCGGCACGGCGGGCGTTGAGTTCCACCTGCTGCTGGCTGCCTTCGCTGAGTATCTGGTTGAAGACCGCCGTTAGCATCGCGCGGCTGTGATCCGCCAGCAGTTCGCCCAGCGGACGCAAGAAGGCCTCGTCGCGTTGGAAGCCGAAGAGCGCGTCAAAGGCCGGGTTCGCGTTGAGCACCCGCATCTGGCTGTCCAGCAGCACCAGCGCGTCCGTGGCACTGTTGAGGATGGCCTCTACCTTATCTTTCACCTGGCGCACTTCCAGCGTGCGCGTAATCACCTGATGCTCCAGGTCATCGGCGTGGCGCAGAAGCCGGTCATAGAGCAGGGCGTTTTCGATGGCGACGGCGACGCGCTCGGCAAAGGCCTTGAGCAGGCTCTGGTCGCGCAGGCTGAAGGCATCGGCCTGTTGACTTTGCAGGTCCAGCAGGCCGACTACGCCGTTGATCGTCACCAGCGGGATCACCAGTTCGGACAAGGTGCTGCTCTCGTTGGCGGCGTAGAAGGGGTTCAGGCGCACGTCCGGCGCGTAAATGACTTCGCCGCGGCGGAAGCTCTCCGCCACCAGGCCAGGGCCATCCATACTGAGCGGGACCTGCGTGCGCACATGTGAACCGCCCGTGCGCGCCACCCGCACCAACGTATTCGTGCGAGAGTCAATCAGGATCAAGCCGCAGTCCACATGGCCGAAGGCCTTCTCTACCGCATCTACGATCTGCTGGCCGGTGCGTTGAATGTCGTTAATGGCCCCAAAGGGCGTAAAGAGCACGGACATAGCGTGCAGCATGGCGCTCATTTCGGTGTTGGTGCGCTGGATGCTGTCGTAGACCTGGGCGTTCTGCACTGCCAGCGCCGCGTGCTCGGCGAACTGATGCAGTACCTCGGCCTGTGCTAGGCTAAAGGCATAAGGTCGGCTGCTCTCCAGGGTCAAAAAGCCGATCGTCTGCCCGTGGCCCTGGATGGGCACACTCAACGAGGCGCGCACCCAATTCAGCGCGGTCAGGTGATGGCTGTGCGTGTTGGGGTCGGTGTGCAGGTCCTCAAAGCGCAGGGAGCGCTCAAAGCTGTTGGTGCCGCGCAGCATGTGACTCAAAGCCGGGTGGTTCAGCGGCCAGCGACGCGCGCGCAGCCGGTAGGCCTCGCTGGGCGTGTAGCCGCGCACCGCGCCCACGCGCACCGTCGCGCCTTCCACCAACAGCACATAGGCCGCGTCATAGGGTATGATGCGCCACACCCCCGCCAAAATCTGTGTCAGCACCTGGTCACTGTGCAGAGCGTTATTCAGTGAGGCGGTGACCTCACGCAGGGTATCGGCCAGCTTACGCTTTTGGTCCAAGGCGATCTCGGCCAGCTTGCGCTCAGTGATGTTCTCGTGCGAGATTACCGCGCAGGCCCTGCCGTCTTGCAGCATAAAGCGCGTCACGCGCGCGATGAACCAGCGCTTCTGGTCCGGGCTGTGGCAGGGGTATTCCATGTGAAATTCGTCGCGCTGGCCGGTCAGCACTTCACGGATGCCCACGTAAAACAGCGGCGCTTCTTCGGACCACGGCCCGCTGGCCTGGCGGCAGACCTCCAGGTAGTTACCGCCCACACCGATGCTGGCTGGGTCGGCACCGTTGTCCGCGCCGAACTTGCGCCAGGCGTAGTTCACGGCGATGATTGTGCCCTCGCTGTCAATGAGGGCAATCTGCGCGTGCAGGGCGTTAATCACGGACAGCGCCAGCCGCTCGGTCTCGCGCGCGCGCACCTCAGCCGCCTTGCGCGCCACGGCGGAATGGATCACGCGCAGCAGCCGCCGCCCCGAAAGGCCGTCCAGCAGCAGGACATCCTGAGCACCTTGGTGCAGCGCGTCCCGGCTGATGGCCGTGTCGTCGCTGTCGCCGATGACGACCACGGGCAGTTCAGGTCGCAGCGCGGCCACATCTGCCACCTGGCCTAAGCTCAGGTCCAGCAGCAGCAGATCATAGTGGTCTTGGCGCAGCGTAATACACTCCCGGACCGGCGTATCACAGGTCTGCACATCGATATCTGCCTGCGACACCTGCGCCAGCAGCGCCTTGATCTGCTGACCATCCGCCGCATCTGCGGTGATGACCAGCAGGTGCAGCGGCTGTACCTCGCGCATGGCTACACGCTCCTGCCCACTGAAAAAAGCTGTGGGGAAGTGCTGCTGTGCGGCTGGGTGTGGGTGGGCAGGGTCAGCATGACGCGGGTGCCCTTGCCCGGTGTCGATTCGGCCCATATGCGGCCTCCATGACGTTCTACAATATGCCTTGCAGTCGCCAAACCCATGCCCACCCCCGGCAGCACATCCCCGCGCGCCTGCCCGGTGAAAGGCTCAAACGCGCGGCTGAGGAATGTCCGCGGGATACCAGGACCGTTGTCCTGGACCGTGATCTGTGTCATGCTTCCGCAGGCTTGGGCGTGAATGTGTATCTGAGGAGGATGGTCCGCAGCTACGTACTTCAGCGCGTTGCCCACCAGAATGCGGAAGACCTCAGCCAGTCCCTCCCGGTCAGCGATCAGCGCCGGAAGCGGTCCCCAGGTGATGTGCGCGCCGCTGGCCTCAGCGGTGGTGCGTTGTTCGGCGACAACTTCTTGTAACACCCTATCACAGTTTATAACGTCGAACCCTTGAGATTTAGCGCTGTGCTGAAAGTAACCCAGCAGGGCATTAATCACTGCTTGCAAGCCCACCAGCGCCTCACGCGCAGCAGCGACCTGCTCGGCGCAGTGTGCATCCACCCCAGTCAGGCGCGTGCTCAACTCATCGAGGGCCAGGCGCAGCTCGCCATTGAGGGCCGCCGCGATCTGCTCTTGGTCAGTGCGACAGCGGCGCAGTGCCTGGGCCTGGTTCTGCACGCCGCGCTCGGCTTCACGCTGGCGGGTGATGTCGGTGGCAATGCACAGCATCAGGCGGCGGCCATCCGGGTCCTTGCCCAGCGGCACAGAGGCCAAGTCCCAGGTGTGTTGATGTCCGTCAAAGCTGCGCAGGGTAGTCTCGCCGTCCATAATCGGGCGGGGCACCGGTGGGTCATAGGCCACGCTGCCCCAGGCGCTGAGCGTAGGCAGGTCTTCGTGGTTGTAGCCGCTGAGCGCGGTCCAGGCCGCGTTAAGCAGCAGCACCTCGCCCTCACCGCGCGCCGTTTCCGCGTAGAGCATGGCCGGCATGGGCAGCCCGCTGAGCATCACGCGCAAGCGCGACTCGCTTGCGGCCAAGGCTTGGGCCACGCGCTGATGGGTACTCATGTCCTGGGCCGCCAGGTACAGCAGGCCCTCGCGCCGCTGAAGCGCCCACTGCATCCAGTGATACACGCCGCGCCGGTCCAGCATCCGTGCCTCAAAGCGGACGGGGGCGTCGTGCGTCGGCTGAGTCAGTATCTCGCGCACCAACGAGCGGTCGTCCGGGTGGATGAAATCAATGAGGCGGCGGCCTACGAGCTGCGCAGGCGCATAAGCCAGCATGGACACCACCGCCGGGTTGACGTGCTGAAGCTGCTCGGTCTCTAGGTCCAGCAGGCACAGCAGCTCGCTGCTGACGCCGAAGAAGCGGCTGCACAACGATTCCATGTGCTTCTGGTAGGCGTGGCGCAGCAGGGTATCGCGCAGGGAAGGCGGTGCTTGACGCAGCAGCAGGCTGGGCTGCACGCCGTAAGGCAGCAGCGCGGCAGCATCGGCGTAGTGCGCGGCGTCCGTCATGACGAAAAGCGGGCGCTCTCCGGCCAGGCCGCGCAGGGTCTTAATTGCCATCATCGGCGGTTCCGGCAGCGCGGCATAATCAATCAGCAGGGCGTTGATCTGGCCGCTGTGCAGGTGCTCCGCGGCGGTTTCCAGGTCATAGGTCACCAAAAAGTCTAGACTCAGACCGGCACCATGGGTATCAAGTGCAGCGAAGGAAGGGCCGTCTGGATGAGAAAGCAAAACCAACACATGAATATGCATACGCTCCATGACGAACACCTCCGCATTTATCTTGTTGAGGTCGTGAGTTGGGTACAATCCAGTGACCATGGGGTCACCGTGCTTTCGTGGCAGCAGTCGGATTCTGCTGCCCGTGCTTCTGCGCCACTGCCAGGGGGAAAGAGGATGGCACAGGGACGAGTCCCTATTGCCAAGAAGGCCATGACTAGCAGAAACAGGGGCAGCCAACCGCGAATCCGTCAGAACGAACCAGTGAGGGGTATCTGACTGCGTTCTCCGTTCTGAACTCATTATCCACTAAAGCCAGGGCACTCACAATACAGTCATACCCTACCTTTTCAATGCATTCACCCCTATTCCATGACGGAAGTCTTGAGGTTTTTAGTTTTTTCATGGAACATCCCTTAACAAGTTTTTGACCTTTCCCTGCAGACGCGCTACACTTCGCCCATCGAATAGACCCTTGCACAATTTGACACAAGCCAATCAGAGGAGAGTGTGATATGTCAAAGCGCGTGCTTTTGATTCTGGGGTTGTTGGCCGTCCTGCTGCTTTCGGGTGCAGCGCTGGCCCAAGATGACGTCCTGCCCGACTTGGGCGGCCAGGAGATCACCGTGGCGGTGGAGAACGCCTACCCGCCCTTCAACCTGCTGGACGAAGACGGTAACGGTGTCGGCTGGGACTATGACGCCGTGAACGAAATCTGCGCCCGCATCAACTGCGTGCCCGTCTACGTGGAAACCGCCTGGGACGGCATGATCTTGGCCGTGAGCAACGGTGAGTTCGACGTGGCCGGCGACGGCATCACCATCACCGAAGAGCGCGACCAGGTGATCGACTTCAGCATCGGCTACATGAGCACCGACCAGACCCTGATGGTGCAGCTCGGCGATGCACGTTACCCCACCGTCGAAGACTTCATCGCCGACGAAGAGGCCCTGCTGGGCACCCAGGTAGGCACCACCAACTACGAAACCGCCGTCGGCCTGCTGGACGAAGCGCGCATCGTGGCCTACGACACCTTCGGCGTGGCGGTGCAGGCCCTGATTGACGGTCAGGTGGACGCCGTGATTATCGACAACACCGCCGGCCAGGGCTACACCGGCGTCAACGCCGACCAGGTGCAGCTCATCGATGACGTGATCCAGTCCGACTTGCTGGGCTTCGCCTTCCCTGAAGGCTCTGAGCTATCCACTGCCTTCAATGCCGCCCTGGAGAGCATGATCGCCGACCGCACCCTGGAGATCATCAACGCCAAGTGGTTCCCGCAGCAGCTCCCGAACCTTCAGGGCCAGGAGATCACCGTGGCGGTGGAGAACGCCTACCCGCCCTTCAACCTGCTGGACGAAGACGGTAACGGTGTCGGCTGGGACTATGACGCCGTGAACGAAATCTGCGCCCGCATCAACTGCGTGCCCGTCTACGTGGAAACCGCCTGGGACGGCATGATCTTGGCCGTGAGCAACGGTGAGTTCGACGTGGCCGGCGACGGCATCACCATCACCGAAGAGCGCGACCAGGTGATCGACTTCAGCATCGGCTACATGAGCACCGACCAGACCCTGATGGTGCAGCTCGGCGATGCACGTTACCCCACCGTCGAAGACTTCATCGCCGACGAAGAGGCCCTGCTGGGCACCCAGGTAGGCACCACCAACTACGAAACCGCCGTCGGCCTGCTGGACGAAGCGCGCATCGTGGCCTACGACACCTTCGGCGTGGCGGTGCAGGCCCTGATTGACGGTCAGGTGGACGCCGTGATTATCGACAACACCGCCGGCCAGGGCTACACCGGCGTCAACGCCGACCAGGTGCAGCTCATCGATGACGTGATCCAGTCCGACTTGCTGGGCTTCGCCTTCCCTGAAGGCTCGGCACTGGTGGACGCCTTCAACAAGGCGATCATCAGCATGGTAAACGACGGCACCCTGGTGGCCATCAATGCGACCTGGTTCCCGCCTGCAGGCGCGGAGTAAACGCAGGCGCGCAGGAACAGCAGTAACACACGAGGGCGGCCTACTGGCTAGGGCCGCCCTTCGTTTTATAGTGTCTGCTGTGCCGCCCTGACTCGCTACCCATCATTCACCTTGGACACCTGTAGGATCACGCCCCATGCCGCCCACAGACGACATCAACCTTCCGGACAGCCCCATTGACGATCCGCGCCAACCGAAGCGCGAACGCAAGCGCAAAAACGACGACACCGACCCATCCGCCACGCGCGACGACTACACCCCGCTGCGCGTCCGCCTGACGCAGCAGCTCTACCGCTTTCCATACTGGGCGCTGCTGCTGGTCGTGGTCGCCGTGCTGATCTTCCAGCTCGTGCGCAGTGACGAAATCTACAGCGGCATCTTTGAACAGCTCAGCGAGGGTATCGGCATGACGCTGGGTGTGACCGCTGCCGCTTACGTCTCCGCGCTGACGATCGCGCTGATCGTCGGTGTGATCCGCGCCTTTCCGCCACAGCCGGGGCATGGTCTGCTGGGCAGTATCTTCGGTGCCTTCCGCGTGCTGATCTACAACATCGCCACGCTCTACGTGGAAGTGATGCGCGGCCTGCCCATCCTGGTGAGCATCCTGATTATGGCCTTCGTACTCTTCCCCATCTTGCGCGATGATGTGCTGGAACCGCTGCTGGGCTACGAGATTCAGGTGCGGGCGGGGTCGCCGCTGCCGGCAGTCTTCGCGCTGGCGATGGCCTACGGCGCATTTATGTCCGAAACGCTGCGGGCGGGCATCCAGTCCATTGAGCGCGGCCAGCGCGAAGCGGCGCGCTCGCTGGGCATGACCAGCTTCCAAGTGCTGCGCTTCGTGGTGCTGCCGCAGGCGGTGCGGCGCGTGCTGCCGCCCCTGGGCAACGATTTCGTCGCTATGATTAAAGACAGCGCCCTGGTCAGCATTCTGGGCATCCGCGACGTGACCCAGCTTGCACGTTTGTCGTCGGGGCGGTCCTTTCGCTATCTAGAGACCTACCTGATCGTAGCCCTGATCTACCTGACGATGACCATCCTCGGCTCGCAGATCGTGCGCATCCTGGAGCGGCGGCTGAACCAGTCGCGGGACTGAGCAAGTATAAAGGCAGACGGACTGGCATATTGCGGTACTATGCTTTCTGCATTATGATAACAAGGTCTACTCACAGGACCGCGACTCATGTCAGGACAACCGCATCACGCCATTCTAAATCCAGACTTGCTGCTGTATGAGTTCAAGCAGGCCGCCGCCGCGCAGCCACAAGGCGGCTGGACCTGGTTCCAGCAGCACGCCAATACTTTGTACATCAACGCCTACGCCGTGCTCAGCGTGCTGGGGCAGCAGCCACCCTACAACGCCTATCGGAGCGGCTATCAGCGGCTGCTGCTGGCTGTAGGGCCACACCTTACCGGCGATTACGACTCCTATCGCTGGCTGGACCTGCTGACCCTGACACATCTTCAGGTGGACACCGCCAGCGCTCAGCGCATTACGCTATACCTGGGCGCACTGCACGCCCGCTTAGGGGACCTGGAGCAGGCCGCGCAGGCCTTCCGCGAGGCGGCGCAGGCGGCCCAGTACCGTAAAGATCGGCGGCTGGAACTGAACGCCTACGTGCAGTTAGCCGACCTACACGCCCGCCAAGCCTCACGCGAGCTGTGCGAGCTGACCCTGACTCACCTACTGAACGCGCAAAGCAGCGTGCGCAGCACCACGCTGACGGCACGGCTGTACCGCGTGATGGCCCGTGCTTACCTGCGCTGGGGCCGCCTGGACGATTCCATTGCCTGGGCACAAACGGCGTATCGCAGTTGGCAGGCACAGCAGCAGCCCGTCGAGATGGCAAAGGTCGCCCTCACACTGAGCATCGCCTACCGCCGCCAGGGGGACATTGAAACCGCCGCCACCTGGCTGCTCAAAGCGGCGGACCACTTCAGCCGCAGCGGCTGCCCGGCACAGCATGGCCGCATCGCTTACGAGTACGGCGTGCACGCCCTGATCGATCACGACGAGGACGCGGCCTTTCAATGGATGCGTATTTCGCTGCTGGAACGTCAGCGCCTGGATGAACCTCACGCCCTGGCGTGGGGCTATGTGGGGATGGGATTAGTGGGTTTGGTGCACGCGCAGGAAAACGACTCAACGGAGATGCTGCCGCTGACGCGCGGCCTATTCGACCGAGCGCTGGCCCTGCTTGATACACAGTGGAACACCTACGCCCTCATCGAGATACAGCACCTATACGCCGTGCTGGAAAGCAGCGCAGGGGATACCGCCGCGGCGCTGAGTCACTTAGCCCAGGCGCAGTTCCACACCGCGACCCTGGCCGCCCCTAACGCCCGCCACCAGCTCAGCGAAAGGCTGAGCGCTGACGCCCAGCGGCTGATGCGCGGACAGGTCTTAGCTGTCTTTGACGTCGTATGAGTCGCCCCAGCGCCTCAAGGGTTGGGGTGATCCACGTCCACGCTGCGCTGAACCGGCAGCGGCACGCGCGCGCCGCGTACCTGCTCCAGCGGGATCACGTCCCCCGCGATCAAGTTAGACAGGGGCTTGCCGGCGTGTGCGTAGTCGCGCACCTGCTTTAGGGCACGGTCATAGGCGGCCATCAGCTCCGCGTCGGTGCCCTTGAAGCGCCGCAGCGCCTGTACGGCACAGGCCGTGCAGCCACGCATAGCCCGGTAGCTGTCCGTCTCGCAGGTCAGGCAACCGTCAATGTGAATCATCATGAGCATGAAAGCGAGCGTTTCTTCGTGGCGCGTCGGCAGGCTGCAAACGTGGTCCACTAAGGCGGCCCAATCCGGCCCGCGCAAGTCGCGCAGTGAGGGAATAACGTGATGGGGGAACAGCAGGGCGTTGGCGGTATACATGCCGTCCTCTTTCGTGAAATAAATAGGCGGTAAGCCAGTGTGCAGCCGTTCCCCAGGGTGTGTGGGGTGAACTTATGCGGCACTCAGCGCTTGTGACAACTTTTGACACTTTTCAGCATATGACGTTTTGCATCGCTGGTCAACTAGTACCAGGGTACTAATTTAGGCTTATTGCGTCTGTTACAGCCGCGCCCGATGCTGTGCTGACGCTCACAACTGCCGCGTGAGGATGTAATCCGCCCCGGATTGCATCCACTCAGTGCGCTCACAACTGCCGCGTGAGGATGTAATCCGCCCCGGATTGCATCCACTCAGTGCGCTCACAACTGCCGCGTGAGGATGTAATCCGCCCCGGATTGCATCCACTCAGTGCGCTCACAACTGCCGCGTGAGGATGTAATCCGCCCCGGATTGCATCCACTCAGTG
>CAYWGJ010000079.1:0-12887 GCA_964457835.1 uncultured Anaerolineaceae bacterium | reverse complement strand
GCGTGGGCGGTGCGGCTGCCGACAGAGCAGGAATGGGAGCGGGCGGCGCGCTGGAAGGATGGCCGCGTCTATCCGTGGGGCGCTGACTACCAGGCGGGTTATGCGAATATCGATGAGACCGTTGGCAATGCCGGACCACACTATTTACAGACGACCACGGCGGTGGGCCTGTATCCGCAGGGGGCCTCGTTGGAAGGCGTACTGGACCTGAGCGGCAATGTGTGGGAGTGGTGCGTGACGGATTACAACAAGCCGGAAGGTGAATCGAATGAAGATAACTTAATAAGTAATGCCCGCCGGGTCCTGCGCGGCGGCTCTTGGGACAACCGTCAAGACGACGCGCGCGCGGCGTGTCGCCTCAGCTACTTCCCGTTCCTTCGCCTCCTCAACTACGGGTTTCGGGTGGTGCGGCCCCCGGAGTAGGGTACCCTACTCTTGCAGTAAGGTGTTTCTGAACACTGTTAGGCTGCGTGCATCCGTAGGTGCCAGGCGCTGTAGCGCGATGCGCGAATGATGGTAAAATGGAGGTAGTTCAGTCACGGAGCGCGATGATGCAGAACACACCGATCCGCACAGTATTTGGCGAGATTACCGATTTCCTGGCGACAAGCCCGACACCGGAGGAGATTGTCGCCTATGAGCTGCCGCAGGAGCTGCAGGCGCGCGCCCACGTGCTGCTTGACAAGAACGGTGAAGGGGACCTCACGCCAGAAGAACACGACGAAATGATGGACTTCGCCCGCATGAACGCCATGATGCGCCTGCTCAAAGTCAAAATGCGCATCAAGCTCCAGCAGCAGAACGCGGCCCAATGAGCATTACAGCCGCACAACGTCGGGCGGTGATTCAACGTGCTGGGGACTGCTGCGAATACTGCCGCCTGACAGAAATCGACGAGCTTGCCCCTTTCCACGTAGACCATATCGTCCCGCGCAAGAACAACGGCACAGATGATCTAGATAACCTCTGTCTAGCCTGTTATATGTGCAATCTGTTCAAGGGGTCCAATATGGCAGCAGCCGATCCACTCACAGGGGCAGCCGCCTTCCTGTTCAATCCCAGAACGCAAATCTGGGACGATCACTTCACGATCAATCCGGATGCTGCGCTGACCGGAAAAACGCCCGAAGGCCGTGTCACGATCAATGTCATGCGGATGAACGCTGAATCACAGGTGCAGTATCGTCAGTTCACGATGCGTACCGGTGAGTATCCCTGCAAGAAAGCGTAGGCTCCGCATGGCACCTGCGCATGGCCCGACCGCCCTAACAGTGTTCAGAAAAACCTTACTACAAGAGTAGGGTACCCTACTCCGGGGGCCGCACCACCCGAAACCCGTAGTCGTAGTCGCGATCGTACGGGCTGAGGTCGTTGCGAGACGCCGCGCGCGCGCGGTCTTGAATGGAATTCCAAGAGCCGCCGCGCAGGACCCGGCGGGCACCTTGCGTAATGACGTTATTCCTATCGTCACTTTGTGCATATGGATATGAAAATTGTTCCGGGTCATAGATCGTCAGCGTCCAGGTATAGGCGTTGCCGCTCAGGTCCAGCGCGCCTTCCGGCGTGGCGTTGTCGAACACCCCCACTGGCGTGGTCCGGCGGATGTGGCTCTCAAAGGTGTTGCCCCGCGCCGCGTCGAAATCATCGCCATACGGGTACTGCCGACCGGCGGTGCCGCGTGCTGCTGCTTCAAACTGTGCTTCAGTGGGCAGCGCGTAAGCCTGGCCGGTTTGGGTGCTCAGCCAGGCGCAGTAGGCCCGCGCCTCAAACCAGGTGACGCCCACCACGGGTTGGGCAGGGTTGTTGAAGCGCGTGTCCTCCCAGAATTCCGGCTGGCGGTAGGTGACGCCGCTGGGGAAGGTCTCATCCAGCCATTCATTGAGCTGCGCTTTGGACCAGTTCTTGACTGTGATGAAGGTATCCGCTTGCTCACTTGTGATGCGCTCTGGCACCAAGGCGCGCAGTTGTTCGTCCGTGATGCTCTGAAGCTGCCGCCATGTATCACGCCAGCTTTCCTTCTGCCCCTCACTGCTGCCTTCACCGCGCAGCCAGGCCTTTGCTTCGTCGGTCTGCCACCAGGTTTCGTCTTCGTAGCCACCTGCTTCCATGAACAGCGCATACTCGGCATTCGTCACTGGGAACTGCCCGATCCCGAAGGTGTTCAGCGTGATGGTGTGGGCCGGTTTCTCGTTGTTGTACTGGCTGTCGTTGTCGCCCATCGGGTAGGTTCCGGCGGGTATAGTTATCATTGGCGGCAGCAAGTAGGGGCCGTGCGGCCCGCTGCGGCGCTCAAAGCGCGGGTCGCCCAGCTCACCCAGGGCCAGCCCCGCCGCGATCCGAGCGCGCAGGTCGGCGTGAGCGGTGTCCTGCGTCCGGGCAATCAGCGCGCCTTGGATTTCCCGCTTCAGCGCCGGGTCCACGTCAATCTCCGGGGAGGCGGCGCAGCGAGCGGCCAGGGCCAGGTTGTGCGGCATCAGCCCCCGGATGAAGGCGTTCGGGTCACGGGCCATGGGTGCGGCGGTCAGCGTGGTCTCTTCCCAGCCGGTCTGCGGCAGGGGCGGCAGGGGGTCCCCATCGGCCAGCCCAGCCAGCACCTCGTCTAACGCGGGCTTGGCTTCGTCGGCGCGCCAGGGTACGTGCACCAAGGCCGGGTTGGGGTCCTGGGCCAAGCGCCGCGCCGCGAAGAACTCTTGCAGCAGTTGGTGGAAGAAGGTGATCTCTTCGCGGGCGATGTCCTCGTCCAGCAGCGTCAGGGCGATACCGGCCTTCAGAATGTCCGCGTCGCGGTCGCTGCTCAGCAGGTCGCAGGCGTCGTCGTAGTCGATGCGCACCAGCGCGCCTTCGGTTTCCAGGCCCTTCTGCTGCATGGTGAAGGCCAGGGTGCTCAGGCTGGGCAGCAGCAGGCCGCGCTCTGGCAGCTCAAAGGGTGATTTCCAGGCGTCGCGAGTCAGCTTGGCGTGGTCGCGTTCGCTCAGCAGGCCGTTGGGCAGCAGCAGCGGGTGGGTGATGTTGCGTTGGAGCTGGTCGCGCACGAACTGGGTGAACAGACCGGCCTTGCCCTGAGGCACGCGCTCGTAGCGGGCCACCTGGTCCAGCAGCAGCTTGAGGTAGATGGGCGTGCGGAAGAGGTCGAACTGCGGCGTGCCGTCCAGGGCGCGCCAGGTGCTGTCGGCCTGCGTGGGGCTGTAGACCTGGATGAAGGTGCGCACCTGGTCGGGGGTCATGGGCTGCACTTCGACCTGGGGCACACGCAGCTCACGGCTGCTGAGGCTGGCGCTGTAATCCAGGCTGCGGCAGGAGAAGAGGACGCGGCTGCCGCTGCGCACGGCCTGCTGGGTGAAGTCCCGCCACGCGCCGACTAGTTCGTGGTATTCGGCGGTGCTCTTGTGCGGCATCTCGTTGATGGCGTCCAGTAACAGCAGGGCGCGGCCATCCGCGAGGTAGGTGTCCAGGGGCGGCAGGTCGGGGCAGCGTTCGGCCCACAGTTGGGCCAGCCAGTCACGGGGGGTGGTCCCGGCGCGGTAGCCGTTGAGCGCCGCGAAGAAGGTGATGTGATCGCCATCGGCGCGCAGTTGGGCCAGGCTGTGGTCCATCTGGAGGCGGCGCAGCAGCGTGGACTTGCCCGATCCCGGCGCGCCGAGCAGCACGAGGGCGGGGTCGTCTACGGCGCTGAGCACGTCGCGCAGGTCGTTGAAGCGGGTGTTTTCGGCGTGCTGCCAACGCTGCTGGGCGTCTTCGCCTTTGTCCAGAAGCAGGGTGAGGTTAACGAAGCGGGTATCGAGCTGGTAACGCGGCTGGCTCCAGGCGGCCACCCGGCTGAGGTAGTACTCAGCCAGGTCAGCGGGCTGGTGCAGGGCCAGCGCCTTGATCTGGGCTTCGGTGAGGGCGATGGCCCCTTCGGGGTTGCGGGCGGCCATCAACAGTTCGCCAAAGGGTGAGGGTGCATCCACTGGTGTGTCTGTGTCAGCGGCGGGAGCGCTTACAATGGGGGATGGGCTGATGGGTCCGGGCGCGTTGAAGTCGGCGCGCAGCTCGCGGAAGAGGCGAGGCCAGTCGCGCTGGGCGGGGTCGCGCCAGTCGATGTACTGGTAGGGCAGCAGTTGGTAATGGATGTCGGAAGTTTCCAGCAGCAGGCAGTGCAGCGGCTTCTTCTTGTTGTAGAAGTAGAACCACTCATTGAACACTTCTTGCGAGTCCATGGCCTTGGGGGTCAGCAGCAGCAGCAGTCGGTCGGTGCTGCGCAGAGCGGCGTCAATGGCCAAGGGCCAGCGCTCGGTGTGCCGGATGTTGTGTACGTCCTGCCACACGCGCAGGCCCTCAGCGGTGAGGCGCTGATGCAGCGCACGGGCGGCAGCCTCAGAGCCGCGCTGGTAAGAAATGAACACGTCCCAGGGGCCGTCAACGGCGGCGGGCGGCGCGGCATCAGATGCGGTCGGCGCAGCAGCGGGGTTGCAGTCCGCGCCGAGTGCTTGCAGCTCCGTGTGGGCCTCAGCGATGCGCTTGTCGTAGGCGTTCAGCCGCTCATTGAGCGCCGCCAAGGATAGTTTTTCCAGGTCATGCTCATGGAGGCTGTCCAGCTTGCCCGCCTTGCAGCGATCGATCTCTTCACACAGCTTACGGATCAGGTCGTCACGGTTCGTCATGCGGGTTTACGCTCCACGGTGATGCCCAGGTCGGCCAGGTCGTTTTCGATCTCGTCCAGCATCTGGTGGATGGTCGCGTCGTGCTCGTCGCGTCGCTGCTCAAAGGCGGATTTCGTTAGCTTTTGCGCGTCGTATTCTTCCTTGTCGGCCAGCTTTGCGTTACGTGCGCGGTAGATCGCGTCGCGCTTGCGGTGGATCAGCTTCAGCGTGCGCTCGACCTCTTGCGGGCTGCGCTCGGCGCTCACCTGGTCGATCAAGGCGGGTACGGCGGTTTCGTAAGCGCCAGTTTCTTCAAACACCGCACGTACGGCGGCTTCGTCGCTGAGGTCGGCGCTCTGCTGCTGACGGCGCAGCGTCCAGCGCTCCTTCAGTTCGCTCTTGGCCCAGCGGCCAATTTCCAGCAGAAAGGTGAGAGAAACAGGGTCCATGGGTTTGTCTCCTTTTTGGGCAGATGCGGGCGGTTGAATGCAGTCCATCAGCGCGTCGATGCGGGCCTGTTGGTCGTGGCCGAGCTGGGCGCGCAGGGTCTCCAGCAGAGCAGCGGCGGCGGGGCGTCCGGGGGTGAGCTGGCCGTAGTCGATCAGCAGGCGCAGCAGTTTCACGGTGAAGACCTGGGCCGGTCCGCTCCAGTCCACGCGGGCCAGCAGGGTGTCATGGCCGTAAAACGCATCGTACAGCAGTGCACGTCGGCTGCCGTCGTCGCTGAGGTGTGGCGTCAGCATGGCGATGGCAGCGTCAAAGCAGGGTTTGTCCATCCGCGTCCCCCCGTGGGTAGTCGGTGATCGGTATGCGGGAAGTATAGCGTAAGGGAGGGGTGGGGGCGAGTTGAGGGGAGGAGATTATAAGCCATGGTGGGAGTGGGCAGCTCAACAGATCGGGCTGCCCACTGACCTCATGAAACACGCTGATCTAACTGGCTTCGCAGTGCGGCGTTTTCGCGCTTCAGCAGGTCGATTTCAATTAGTAGTTGATGGCAGTCCGTACTTGGTTGAGGCGCTGCCAGGCCAAGCGCTTGGCGTCCTTGTTCAGTGATCGTGATGCCACGAGAAATGCCGGGCTTGCGGTCGAGCAAGCCGCGATCAGTCAGCGAGTCGATGTGGGAAGCAACGACCGTCCGTGATACGCCTTCCAGCCTTGAGGCGATTTCCCGGATCGAAGGTGGAAAACCGTTTTCCATGATGTGGTGATGGATGAAAAGCAGAATGTCGTGTTGAATTTGTGTGCGCACAAGTTCTCCTTGAAGGATGTAACAACAGACAAACTTATTATGCCAGAAACAGCTTGTATTGTACACATGTTCTACGTTTGAGTGTCTGAATAAGTTGGTTTAACCGATGTTGGCGCGGCTCCAGCCACCTAAATATTTGTTACTCTGACATATCGAGCAAAAATCGTGACCATAGTACCAGTGCAGAGTATCAACCTCACGTGCTAATACTTTCTCTGACCATAACTTCGTCCCTTACAGCATTGTGCGGATAAACAGCGCGTCCGTTTGCCAATTCGATGCCGTTCCAGCGCC
The DNA here is from genome assembly GCA_964457835.1 of uncultured Anaerolineaceae bacterium. GTDB lineage: Bacteria > Chloroflexota > Anaerolineae > Aggregatilineales > Phototrophicaceae > CAYWGJ01. Next base: position 6,722 of record CAYWGJ010000079.1, on the reverse strand, counting down.
CGCACCATGCGCCTTGAAGAAAGGTCGTGTGCCATGCCTGAGTTCGGCAGCCCGGAGCTTCTGCCCAACAAGCTGGAGCCTCCCCTGATGCCCGATGTCATCCCGCGCCCGCGCCTGGAAGACCGGCTGTTGGCGGCGTTGAACGCTGGACGCGACGGTTTTCTCATCGCGCCGACCGGCTGGGGCAAGACCACGCTGGTGGCGCAGGCGCTGGCCCGTTGGGATCACCCCGCTGCCTGGGTCCACCTGGATGCGGACGACAACAGGCCGCCGGTGTTCTGGGCCTACGTGGCCGCTGCGCTGCGCCGCATTCACCCCGACCTGCTGCCCAATCTGGTGTACACGCCAGAGCTGTCGCAGGATCGAGTTTGGCTGGCAGCATTCGCGCAGGAGCTGCAAAACAAACCTGCGCCTATGGCCTTGGTGCTGAATGACTTCCACACCATCCAGGATACAAGCGTTCTGCATTGCCTGGAGCGCGTGCTGCAAAACCGCCCGCCTGCGCTGCGGCTGATATTGGTTTCACAAACGAAGCTGTTGTTGAACACTAACCGTTTAACGCTTGCAGGCCAGATTGAAGTTTTTGGCAGCGACGATCTACGTTTTACATCTGAGGAAGCTGACGCTTTCTTCCGTGAAACGATGAACCGCGATAGGGTCTTGCCGGGGCTGTTGGAGCGCACCGAGGGGTGGCCTTCCGCGCTGCGGATTGCGGCACAGCACAAAGCGGATATAGCAGCGTTTGACGGCACGCACTACAGCATGCGGCGCTACCTGGACACGGCGTTGTTCGACACGATGGCAAAGGACCTGTTGGCGTTCATGCGTGAAACGGCAGCTCTGGACGCGCTGATCCCGGCGTTTTGCGAGGCTTTAACCGGACGATCAGACGCGGCAGCGATGCTGCACACGCTGGCTGACGCGCAGCTGGTGCGGCGTGTGGACGAAAGAGGCGAGGCGTATGAGTATCTAACGCCGATTCGTGACGCGCTGCGCTATACACTTCGATACGGAGACGTGAGGCGTTTTGCCGAGCTGCATCAACGTGCGGCAGTCTATGCTGTTGAAGCGGGTCTGTTTGACACGGCTGTGAAACACCTGTGCGCGGCGGAAAGCTGGCCGGAGGCCGAGCGGCTCATGCGGACGCACATTCGGTCCTGGCTGCTGCGTGGGGAAATCCAGGCTGTGCAGGGTTGGCTGGATGCGCTGCCATCGGATCGAGTAAATGCTAACACGCGGCTGCTGGTCTATAGCGCTTGGATTCTGCTGCTGCGCGGCCAGCTTGACCGTGTAGAGCAGAACCTGCTTCAAGCCGAAGACGCGCTGGCTGCGCACCCAAGCCAGGTGCTGGAGGATGACCTCAGGATGGTTGCTGGTGAGATTATGCTGGTTCGGTCGTTAGCGGCGCACCTGCGCGGTGAATTCGTGCTGTCGATGCACCATGCCGTGAACGCACAGCCACACCTTACGGCTGATAACCCGATTGCGCGTGGGTTAGCCAACACAGTACTGGGCTATACCGCGTGGTTAATCGGTGATCTAGACGAGTCGGAGCGTATTCTGCGTGAGAACTTAGTCCGAGCAGCGGATGAGGAGCACGTTGTGATGCGGCTGTTGACGCAATGCAACCTGGCGGTATTGGACGTGGCGCGCGGCAGGTTGAGCGACGCGGAAGCAGCGTATGTGCAGGTGATTGCCGTGACGAAAGCGGCTTCAAATCCGCTGCTGGCTGGGGTGGCTGGTGTGGCACAAGTAGGGCTGGGGCACATCCTGTATGCGAGGAACCACCTAGAGCGCGCTGCCGAACTACTGCGAGATGGTTTGTCACAGACGCAGCCCTGGAGCGCGATCAGCTCCACGCTGCCAGGATACTTGATGCTGGCCCAGGTGGAAACGGCGCGGGGCAATCAGGAGGGAGCGAAGGCGGCGTTGGAAGCTTACGCGACCCACATCGAAACGGCACACTTGACGGCACTGCGGGGTCTGGTGCAGGCGCAGCGGGCACGGCTGGCACTAATGCACGGGGATGGGGTTCGGGCGCTGCGTTGGGCGCGGCAGGTGCAAATCACTCAAGACGTGCCGCTGACCTTCATCAATATGGGGGTATACCTCGTTTACGCTGAGGCGCACATCGCAGGCGGTCAGGCGATGCAGGTGCAGCCGCTTCTCGCACAGATGGCCGCAGCTGCACAGGCGAAGGGTTGGGGGTGGCTGGGGCTGGAAATCCGCTTAGTGCAGGCGTTGGCCTTGTGGCAGGTGGGGGATGTGGATGGGGCGCGGTCGCTGCTGAGCGAGGTGCTGGCAGATGCCGCAGCGCAGGGTCTGATGCGGCCTTTTCTGGATCGCGGATCACCCATGGAAGCGCTGCTACGTGGGTTAGGGTCGGCCCGTGATCCGCACAGCTTCACAACAGACTTGTTGGCGGCATTCACGGAATTGGAAGAACGCACCGCGCAAATCGCTTTGGACCTGCACCCGCGCACGCAGCAAGCAGAAGCGCTCACTAGGCGCGAGCTGGAGGTGCTGCATCTGCTGGCGGAAGGGCTGAGCAACGCGCAGATCGCCGGTCAACAGCACATCAGCACGGGCACGGTGAAAACCCATGTGCAGAATCTATACAAGAAGCTGGGCGCAAAGAACCGGACGCAGGCCATCAACATCGGAAGAAAACGGGGTTTAGTGGGGTAAAAATCTACCGTTTGGCGCAGCGTTCTCTACCTTTTTGCAGAGGGAAGCGGTGCAGGCACAGCGTAAAATGCGCTGTGAAATGCCGTTTTTGCTTCTGAAAGAAAGTGAGAGGTAACGATGAAGGGTAGAGAGCACTATGTCGTGACACCGTCGCACCTGACGCAAGTCCTGAGCCGCTTACCTGAGGAAGCGCTGGGTCGTGTGGTGAGCTTGATCGATGCGGAGGTGCGCAAACTGCACGCCGAAGGCAAGCTGCCGCATCTGCGCCTAGATGAGCCGAGTGAAGTGCCGTCGGGAGAGGTTACGGCTGAGACGCTGAAGCTGCGCGGTTTGGCGATGCATCATCTGCTGGCGATGCCGGAGGACTGGGTTCAAGTCGCGCTGCATCACCTGGAATGGCTGACATGGGAGCTGATCGAAACGGGGGACATCCCGGTGCGGTGGGGTGCGCCACATGATGATCGGAATGCAACGCTGCTCGACGTGATGCGTGTGTTGTATGCCCTGCCCGCACAGACGTTTAACCGCTTGGCGCATCATGTGTACGCAGAGTTGACGCTGCTGGCCGAGCAAGGACGCGACACACTGCTCAAGGATGCCACTGAAGACCAAGGCGGGGAAAACGCGAAATTCTAAAGAAAGTGGAAGGCGCTGGCGCGCCTCCATTGGTGCCCGCCACCCACCCCCAAGGGGGATCGCCGCCGCTGCGCGCCCGTTCTGGAAAAGGCGATCCCCGTGCACCTGCCCCGAGCTGACCCATGGGCCGCCCTCGTTGGCTCGACGCGCTGCGCCGTGAGTCCCGGCGGCGTCCAGGGCACGCGGTGCGTCAGCGGACCGGCGCGGATGCCTGCGGTTGATGCGCGGCCCGCTGCACCCTCCACCGGCGGCAGCCCTGCCTGGTTTACTGCGACCCTGCCAGCCCTTGGCCGTCGCGTCGGTCGTGATTCTGCTGCTCTGCACGCCGGGACCGGCCACAGAAGCTCGGCGGCTGTCTCACCCGGTGGCCTCGCGGCGGGGCTTCCCCTGCTGCCATGATGTGCGGTCCGCCGTCTTTGCCTGTCGCGGCCTGCCCGCCCGACCTATCCGCGCACGGAGCTGTGCCACTGTGGCACGTCCCGCCCCCGTGTCAAGGCGCTTGCTCCTGGCTTGTGCCGTTTCACTCAACGCAAGCGTGAATCCTTGACACAGTGGCTGTGTGGACGTGCCCCGGACGTGGCAGCTCCGGCACAGGGTCGGGCGTAAGCAGGCGCAAGCGCGCCAGGAGGAAAGACATGTCGTACCAGATGCACATCATCGTTGGCAACTTGGGGGAAACCCCGGAACTCCGCGAGGCCGGTGGTCAGCCGGTGACGAGCTTTTCCGTGGCCGTGAACACCCGTCGCGGGAGCGGCGAGAACGCCACGCAGATCACGACCTGGTACCGCGTCACGGCCTGGAACGGGCTGGCTGAAACGGTCGTGAAGTACCTGGAGAAGGGCCGCCGCGTGCTGGTGGAGGGCAGCAACCTGCGGGCCAGCGCGTACATCAACCGCGACGGCAACCCCCGCGCCAACCTGGAGCTGACGGCCAACCGCGTGCAGTTCCTGAACCTGAGCGCAGCTCAGGCCAGTGCGCCGGGTGAGAACGGCGGCAACGGTGCGTCGGAGCCGGACGAGGACACGCCCTTCTAGGGTCAGCGCAAAACGGGGCGGTCGCTTACGGGCGATCGCCCTTTTTTGTTGGCGCTTGCTGTCTGGCGATCCCTACCACCCGCCGGGGTCGCAGGCCGGGAGTCGTCGTGTGAAACGGGAGCCTCGCGTCATGTGAAACGACGGCTGCCGCAGTGAAACGTCCGGGGTCAGGGGGTGATGTGCGGCTGGTTGCTGGCCCCCTTGTTCCGGACGTTTGCGCGGCACCCGTAGCGGGCTAAAAGCCCGCCCCTCAAGCGCCGGGGGGCTGTGCGGAGCGCTGTGGCGCTCCGCCGCTGGAAGGGGTGCTGCGCCCCCTTCCAGCGTGTGGGACGGCTCGCGCCGCCCCACGTTGTGCCGACGGGAGGGTAGGGTAAAACAGCTGCGTACCTGCCCTTCAAATGTTCGTGCGCCTCTTGGCTTTCGGTTATACTGTACACATCATCAGCACGCGACCGGGGAGAAGATGAGCGGTGGCAGTGACAGGCAAGCGGCGCATTGACGTGATGGTCAGCAGCACAACCAGTGATCTGGGCGCGCACCGACGGCGTTTGAGTCCCCTCATCACCAACCTGCTGCTGACCCCGCGCATGATGGACAACGACTCGGCCACCGGTAAGGACGGCCTGAGCTACTCACTGGACCTGGTGGACGAGGCCGAGGTCTACATTCTGCTGTTGGGTTTCCGCTACGGCTACGTGCCGGAGGACCCCGTGCGCAACCCGGACAAGCTCTCCATGACGCACCTGGAATACCGGCGCGCCAAGGAGCGTCAGCGGCACGATGGGCTGTGCGTGCTGGCTTTTCTGCTGGACGACGCGCTCAAGCCGGAGATCGTGCGCCCGGAGCTGACCGCCTTCCGTAATGAAGTGCTGGGCGACCAGGTGAAGTTCTTCCGCACGGAAGAGGACCTGGCGCTGGCAGTGCAGCAGGCCCTGGCGCAGTCCCCGTGCGTAATGGACCCACCCGACCATCAGCCCGACGACACGCCCTTTGCCCCGCGTGAGGGCGAGGTGCTGGCAGACCGCTACACCTTCCGGCGCAGACTGGGCCAAGGCGGCAACGGCGAGGTCTGGCTGGCGGATGAACGCCTCAGCGACGACAGCACACTGCCAGTGGCCATCAAGCTGCTAAAACGCGAGATCAGCCAGGACCCGCAGCGTGTGGAGCGCTTCAAGCGGGAGATCGCGGTCACGCGGCGGCTGAAACACCCGCACATCATCCGAACGACGACCGACGGCGTGGTCGGTGGGCAGTTCTACGGCGTGATGGATTACGTCGAGGGGCAGACCCTGCGCGACTTCATGGCGGGGCGGCGCTTCAGCCCGGAGGACACGGTGCGTCTGCTGGGTCAGGTGGCGGAAGCGCTGGACAGCGCACATCGGCAGCGGATCATCCACCGCGATGTGAAGCCGGAGAACATTCTGGTGCAGGATGACAGCCTGATGCTGGGCGACTTTGGCCTGGCCGTCAGCCCGGATGAGGACCTGAGCCTGACCGAGAGCGGTGAGTGGGTCGGTACTAAGAAGTACATGGCCCCGGAGCAGTGGTACAACCAGCCGACCGGCCCGCAGACTGACGTGTACGCACTGGGGATCATCGCCTACGAGATGCTGAGCGGTGCCTTCCCGTATGACGCCAGCAGCCACGCCCGCCTGTTTGAGCAGCACCGTGATCTGCCGCTGCCGGAGCATCCCGCGCTGCCGGCGGAAGTCCTGGCGATCCTGCGGCGGGCCACGGCCAAGACGGTCGATGGGCGCTACGCCGGACCGCTGGACTTCATCAGCGCGCTGACGCACTGGGAGCTGGACCCGGCCAACGTGGAGACGCACATCCGGGCCTACCTGGACACACTGGCGCGGCGGCTGAAAGGGGAGGTTTACGAGCGGCTGTTCGTGGACCTGGAAGGCGATGTGCGCCAGGTGATGCAGCAGATGAAGCAGGCCACGCCTGAGACCGACGTCTACCATGACCCGCTGTTTGATGAGCTGGACGACGTGATGGGCAGTCTGCTGGTTGACCTGGACGCCGACCACCACGCGCCCGCGCAGGACGCCAAGCCGCAGCACGTGCCGGACATCCTGACGCGGCTGCTGCAAAGTGAGCGGGTGGTTTTGGTCGGTGAACCGGGCGCGGGCAAGACCTTCACGCTGCGCCGCCTGGTGATGCGTTATGTGCGGGAGTATGCCGCAGAAGGCCGCGTGCCGGTGTTCGTGCCGCTGAACGCCTTCAAGGGCGAGACGCCGTTCAGCGACCACATTAAGGCGCAGTTAAGCGACGCGCTGCGGCCCTACACCACCGAGCTGCTGCGCCGGGAGCGGCTGGTGCTGGTCTGTGACGCGCTGAACGAGATGCCGCGCCGGGCCG
>CAYWGJ010000078.1:0-12964 GCA_964457835.1 uncultured Anaerolineaceae bacterium | reverse complement strand
TCGGCTTCGGCCTGTGCCTTGACCTGCTGCGAGCCGGGCACGACCAGCATCCGCACGCCGTCAGCCACTTTGCGCCCCTGCACGAAGCGCGCCGCCTCACGCAGGTCACCGATGCGCGAATTGGTGCAGCTTCCGATGAACACCACGTCTACCGGGCGGCCCAACAGCGGCTCACCCGGCTGAAGGTCCATGTAGCGCAGGGCTTTCTCCAGCGCGAGCTTCTGCGTGGCGTTGGGCGCGGCGTCAGGGTCAGGGACGCGCTCCGTGATGCCCATGCCCATGCCGGGATTGGTGCCATAAGTAATCATGGGCGTCAGCGCGCTGCCATCAATGACGACTTCGGCGTCGAACTGCGCGCCGGGGTCGCTGGGCAGGGTGCGCCAATCGGCGAGTGCGGCGTCCCAGGCTGTGCCCTGCGGTGCATAGGGGCGGCCCGCCACGTACTCAAAGGTCGTGTCGTCCGGCGCGACCATGCCCGCACGCGCGCCGCCCTCAATGGACATATTGCAGATCGTCATGCGGCCTTCCATGCTCAAGCTGCGGATGGCCGCGCCCCTGTATTCGAAGACGTAGCCGGTGCCGCCGCCGATACCGATCTTGGCGATCAGCGCTAGGATGATGTCTTTGGCCGTCACCCCCGGCTGAAGCTGTCCGTCCACACGCACGGCCATGGTCTTGGGCTTGTTCTGAAGCAGGGTCTGCGTGGCGAGCACGTGGCCCACCTCACTGGTGCCGATGCCAAAGGCCAGCGCCCCGAACGCGCCGTGGGTGCTGGTGTGGCTGTCCCCACAGACAATGGTCATGCCCGGCTGCGTGAGTCCCTGCTCCGGGCCGATGACGTGCACGATCCCCTGATTGGCCGTGCCCAGTTCGTAAAGCGGGATGCCGAAATCGGCACAGTTCTTGCGCAGCACGTCGAGCTGAGAGACGGCTTGTAGGTCCAGCACCGGGATGCGGCCATCCGCGCCGCGCGGGGTGGTGGGCGTGCTGTGATCCATGGTGGCGATGGTGCGGTCCGGGCGGCGCACGGACAGGCCGCGCTGCCTCAGCACAGTAAAGGCCTGTGGCGACGTGACCTCATGCACCAGGTGCAGGTCAATGTAGAGGACGGCGGGCGCGTCGGCACTCTGTGGGCGGACCAGGTGCCGCGCCCACACTTTTTCGAACAGGGTTTGCGGTGTGGCAGTCGTCATGATTAGGTCGTCTCGCTTTCGTCTCTGATCTAAGCGCCGCTGTTGTGGGTCAGGCCGATGACGGCTGCGTCGCCTTCCGGCTGCACGCCGATGCCCAGCACGGCCACCATCCGGTTGAGCGCGGCCAGGTACGCTTTCGCGCTGCTGACCACGATGTCGTTGTGTGCCGCGTAGCCGCCGAAGGAGCGGGTGCCGTCGGGGGTGGCGATGCGCACGGTCACTTCACCCAGCGCGTCAATGCCTTCGGTGACGCTGTGCACGCTGTACTCAATGAGGGTGTTCGGTGCCCGCACCACGGCGTCCACGGCCTGGTAGGCCGCGTCCACTGGACCGGCCCCCACCGCCGCCCGCACCACTTCCACACCGCCCGCGCTGCCATCCGGGGCGCGCATCTTGACCGTGGCCGTAGGCATCCCCATGGTGCCGCAGGTCACTTGAATGTCCAGCAGGCTGTAGATTTCTTCGGGGCCGTGGAACTCATCCGCGACCAGGGCTTCTAGGTCGGCGTCAGTGACGGTCTTCTTGGCGTCGGCTAGGGCCTTAAAGCGGCGGAAGACCTGGTTCAGCGCGTCCCCTTCGCAGACGTAGCCCAGTTCCGCCAGGCGTGCCTTGAGTGCGTGACGCCCGCTGTGCTTGCCCAGGACCAGACGGCTCTGCTGCAAGCCGACGCTTTCGGGCGTCATGATCTCGTAGGTGCTGGCATTCTTCAGCACGCCGTCCTGGTGGATGCCGGCCTCATGCGCGAAGGCGTTGCCGCCCACGACCGCTTTGTTAGGCTGCACGGGCATCCCGGTATAGTTGCTGACCATGCGGCTGGTCTTCATGATCTCGCGGGTGTTGATACCGCTCGTCAGGCCGTAGAACTGCGGGCGGGTCGCCAGCGCCATCGCGACTTCTTCTAAGCTGGTGTTGCCCGCGCGTTCGCCAATGCCGTTGATCGTCACCTCAACTTGGCGCGCCCCGGCCATGACCCCCGCCAGCGTGTTTGCCGTCGCCATGCCCAGGTCGTTGTGGCAGTGTACGGACCACACCACGCCCGGATTCTTGCCGCCGGGCGTCTCTTCAATCAGGGTGTGGATCGTCTCCTGCCATTCTTCCGGCGTCACGTAGCCGACTGTATCCGGGATGTTGAGCGTCGTCGCGCCACATGCAATGGCCGTCGCGCAGACCTGTATGAGGAAGTCCATATCGGTGCGCCCAGCGTCCATGGGACTGAACTCTACGTCGTCGCACAGGCTGCGCGCCAGCGTCACCGACTCGCGGATGCGGTCCAGCGCCTGCTCACGGCTGAGGCCGGTCTGGTGCTTCAGGTGGATGTCCGAGGTGCCCAGGAAGGTGTGAATGCGCGGCTTGGCAGCGTCGCGCACGCCCTCCCAGCAGGTGCGGATGTCGCTTTCCACGGCGCGGGCCAACCCGCAGACGACCGGGCCATCTGCGGTGCCCACTTCGCGCGCGATGCGCTGCACGGCGGCCAGGTCATCCGGGGAGGCCGCCGGGAAGCCCGCCTCGATGATGTCCACGCCTAAACGCGCGAGCTGCCGGGCGATCTCCAGTTTTTCGGCACTGCTGAGCGTCGCGCCGGGGCTTTGTTCGCCGTCGCGCAGGGTGGTATCAAAGAACCGGACGTGGTTGGGGTCGTTGGCTACATCTGACATGGGGTTTGCTCCTTTGGTGTCCTTCGTATGTGCGTTCGCGTGCGCATCGGCTCAGGACCCGTCCGGGCGCTTGGCCTGGATGAAGGTCATCATGTCGCGCAGGTCCGCGCCGACTTTTTCGATCAGCAGGTCGTGCTCGGTCTGGCGGCGCGGTGTGAAGGTCGGGCGTCCGTTCTTATTCTCGTCGATCCAAGCGCGGGCAAAGCTGCCATCCTGGATGCGGGCCAGCACGCCGCTCATTTCCTCTTTGACCAGGCCTTCGATCTGGTCGCCGACAGTGTAGCCGCCGTATTCTGCGGTGTCGCTGACGCTGTACCACATGTAGCTCAGGCCGCCTTCGTACATCAGGTCCACAATCAGCTTCAGCTCGTGCATACACTCAAAGTAGGCTACCTCCGGCTGATAGCCCGCCTTGACCAGGGTCTCAAAGGCGCTGCGGACCAGAGCGGTCACGCCGCCGCACAGGATGGCCTGCTCGCCGAAGAGGTCAGTCTCAGTCTCTTCTTTGAAGCTCGTTTCGATCACGCCGGCGCGGGTGCAGCCGATGGCTTTAGCGTAAGCCAGGGCGGTATCCTTGGCGGTGCCGCTGGCGTCCTGATGAACGGCCACCAGTCCAGGTACGCCGCCCCCCTGCGGGAACAGCTCCCGCACGCGGTGCCCGGGCGACTTGGGCGCGACCATCGCCACATCGACGTTTTCCGGTGGGACGATGGTGCCGAAGTGGATGTTGAAGCCGTGCGCAAACATGAGCGTGTTCCCTGGCTTCAGGTGCGCGCTGATCGACTCGCCGTAAACCTGGGCTTGGCGCGTGTCCGGGATCAGCAGCATGATGATGTCGGCGCGTTCGGCGGCCTGGGCCACGTCGTAGACCGTGAAGCCGTCGGCTTCGGCCTTGGCGCGGCTCTTGCTGCCGTCATGCAGGCCGATGATGACCTGGCAGCCGCTCTCTTTGGCGTTGAGGGCGTGGGCGTGCCCTTGGCTGCCGTAGCCGATGACGGCGATAGTCTTGTCGGCCAACAGGCCCAGGTCCGCGTCTTGATCGTAGTAAAGCTGTGCCATGACGGATGATGTCCTCTCGGTGGGTGCCAGTCTATACGCTGTAACGCTCAAAGTTATTAACTTCAGCCGGGGTGATGGTCGGCTCGTACTCGCTGTCGGTGATGCGGGTGCCGCGCCCCATCGCGACCACGCCAGTGCGGATCATCTCCACGATGCCCAGGGGCTGCAATTCGGCGATCATCGCCTCCACCACGGCCTCTGGGCCGACAATCTCCAGGATGGCGACCTCAGTGCCGATGTCGATGATGCGGGCCGGGTAGCGCTCGCAGATCAGGGTCAGGCGGTTGCGGCTGTCGGTGTCGTCGGTGCGCACCTTGACCAGGGCCAGGTCGCGGCTGACGTGCGGCGCGTCCGACACCAGCTTGACCTCGATTACGTTCACCAGCTTGAACAGGTTGGCCGCGATGATCTGGGCCGAGGCGCGGTTGGTATCCACGACGATGGTCATGCGCGAGATGGGCGGGCGGTGGGTGCGGCCTACCGTCAGGCTGTCCAGGTTGTAATTGCGGCGGCGGAACAGGCTCACCACACGGTTGAGCACGCCGGGCTTGTTCTCCACCAGGGCCACGAGGGTTTGTTTGTCGGGGTTGGGGGCGCTCAAGGTGTCGCTCACTGGGTCACATCCTCTGCTTGTGCTTGGCCCGGCTTGGGGCGGCGGATCATGTTGTGCAGGTCGGCCCCGGCGGGGACCATCGGGTACACCATCTCTTCTTTTTCGACGACAAACTCAATCAGCACCGGGCCGTCGATGCTCTGGGCGTAGGCCACCGCTTCGGCGATCTCGTCACGGTGGGTCACGCGGCGCGCCGGGATACCGTAGGCTTCGGCCAGCTTGATGAAGTCTGGGTTAAACATCGGCGTGGATTGATAGCGTTTATCGTAAAAGATTTCCTGCCATTGGCGCACCATACCCAGAAAGCCGTTGTTGATGAGCGCGATGTTCACGTTCACGTTTTCCTGCACCGCGGTCGCCAGCTCGCACAGCGTCATCTGGAAGCCGCCGTCACCGACCACGGCCCACACTTCTTCGTCGGGGCGGCCAAACTTGGCCCCAATCGCCGCCGGGAAGCCAAAGGCCATGGTGACCAACCCGCCGCTGGTGAGCATCGTGTGTGGGCGCTGATGCGGGTAGTACTGCGCCTCGATCATCTGATGCTGGCCCACGTCGCTGACCGTGATCGCTTCGCCGCCGGTGTGCTGCCACAGGTCGTTGATGACCTGCGCGCTCAGCAGTTTGTCACCGGAGTCCTGGTAGAGGATGTCGCGCTCGTTGTCGTCTTCCTGCCAATCGCGGATGCGGGCGATCCAGTCCGGGTGTGCAGCGGACTGCACGCCGGGCAGGATTTGCGTCAGCACAGCGCGCAGGTCCCCGGCAATGCCGACGTCTACGGTCACGTTCTTGTTGATCTCGCTGGCGTCGATGTCGATGTGTATCTTGCGGGCGTTGGGGGCGTAGGTCTTGAGGTTGCCGGTCACGCGGTCGTCAAAGCGCATCCCCAGCGCGATGAGCAGGTCGGCTTCCTGGATGGCGTAGTTACAGGTGGCCTGGCCGTGCATGCCCATCATGCCCAGGGTCAGCGGGTGACCTTCTGGCATGGCCCCCTTGCCTAAGAGCGTCAGCGCTACCGGGACGCCGGCACGTTCGGCCAGCTCACGGACTTCAGCCAGCGCGCCGCTGAGCATCACGCCGTGCCCGGCCAGGATCACCGGGCGCTGGGCGGCGTTGATGAGGGCCTGCGCGTCCGTCGCCTGGTCGGGGGTGGCTTCCTGCGGCGGGCGGTAACCGGGCAGCCGGATGGGGCCTTCCGGGTACACAAAGTCGATCACTGCGTTCTGCACGTCCTTGGGCACATCCACCAGCACGGGGCCGGGCCGCCCAGTGCGCGCGATGTGGAAGGCCTCGCGGATCACGTAGGCCAGCTCGCACACGTCGCTGACCAGGTAGTTGTGTTTGGTGACCGGGATGGTCACGCCGGTGACGTCAGTTTCCTGGAAGGCGTCGGTGCCGATGGCCCCGCGTGGCACCTGCCCGGTGATGCACACCACCGGCGAGGAGTCCATCATGGCGGTGGCTAGACCCGTGACTAAGTTGGTGGCACCGGGACCGCTGGTGGCAATCGCCACGCCGACGCGCCCGGTCGCGCGTGCGTAGCCGTCGGCCATGTGCGACGCGCCCTGCTCATGGCGCACCAGCACATGATGAATCTGTGTACAGCGTGTCATGGCGTCGTAGGTGGGCAGGATAGCCCCGCCCGGATACCCGAACACCACGTCCACCCCTTCGCGCACCAGGCACTCCAGGATGATGTCTGCTCCGCTTAGCTGCATGTGCCTTACCCCTCTAACCCTCTATCGCGGTTCAATAGGCGTGCACGGCCCGGTCCACCTCCGGCCAAGGCAAACAAAAAACCCCCCGGCTTGGGAGGTTCTGGTCTGCGCTGATGGTGCTGCGCGCGTTCGTGTCGTCCACCCAAGCCGCTAATGCCTACCCGTAATGACAAGAAGGCTGACAAGGTTAATGCTGATAAGGACGACGACGCTGCGCTGCATGATCGTTAGCTCGTTGGGATGGCCGGATGCGTGTCCGGTCGCGTACACTGCGCCAAAGCGTAAACCGCTTTCCGAAACCTGTCAACGAATCCATTGGAGCTTGTGCAAGGTTCTACGTTTTGACCCAGGACTCATTGTGCAGATCGTCCAGGAGGCGGGACGAGCAGTGGCATCACCACATGCAGCCGCCGCCCCGACCCGCTATAATCAGTTATCTTGAAGGAATCATCGCCGCAGACCAAGGACACCGCCACCCATGAAACGCCTCTTCACGCTGGGCCTCATCGCCGGTACGCTGACTTTCACCCTGCTGACCACCCTGCTCACCTTGAGTCACTTGAACCAACGTGCCGCCCTGGAATCCGCAGCCCAGGCCGACGCCCGCGTGCAATCCCAGCAGGCCGCCGACCAAATCGGCGATGCCTTCGCTGAGGTGATGCGCATCGCCGAACGCATGGCGCGTGACCTCAGTTTTGGGGAGCTGGCCTTCACCGACATCGCCGACCGTCTCGATACCGAAATCAGCATCCGCCCGGACATCGACGGCCTGGCCGTTACCTTTGCGCCCTTCGCCTATGACCCCGACACCCGCCTGTATCAGCGCTACGTCTACAAGACCGCGGACGACGGCTTCGATGTGCTGGACGGCGCGACCTATGACTACACCCTGCCCCACGACGACGACCCCGACACCCCCGATACGCGCTGGTACGTCGATACCGTGGCGCAGGGCGCGCGCTGGATGGAACCGTTCTTCGCGGCGGGCGCGGGTAAAGTGCTGGTGGAATACGGCGTGCCCTTCACCTTTCCAGGCCGCGACCGCGCCAACGAGACCGCCGGCATCGTCACCATTGACTACTCATTGGACGACCTACGCGCCTTGATGGCGGCGCTGGACCTGGGGGCCACCGGCTATGGCTTCGTGCTGACGGCCCAAGGCACCCTGCTGGCGCATCCCGTGGCGGAATACGTGGCGCGCAGCAGCTTCTTCGACTTGCAAATCGACCCTGACCTGCAAACCGCCGCCCGCGCCGTTCTGGACACTGCCGAAGCGCAGTTCGCCGTCGGCCTAGACCCGGTCACCAACGAGGGCGTGTGGGCTTTCTTTGAACCCATCGGCAGCACCGGCTGGGCCGTGGGCATCGTGCTCAACCAATCCGAATTCGCGCCAGTCCCGCGCCAAACCCTGCGCGAGCAGACCGGCATCGCCTTGGCTGCCGCGGGCCTGCTCTTCTTCGGCCTCAGCACCGTCTTCCGCCTGGACCGCTACGTGATTACCGGACTGTGGGCCAGCTCGCAGCTCTTCGCCGTGCTCAGCCTGGGGCTGATCGTAACGGTGTGGACGCTCAACGCCCGCCTGCCGGACCACAGCGGCGTGCGCATCACCAGCCTGACCCAAGTGGAGCGCTACCTGGAGTCGCAGGTGGTGGACCCTGACGCGCCGCCCGCGCACCTGTCCACCGGCGTCTACGTACAGGCCTTGGACTTCCCCGATCCCACCTCAGTGACGCTCAATGGTTACGTGTGGCAGCGCCGCCCGGTTGACAGCGACACGCTCACCAGCGACGTGCCGTTTGGCTTTACCATGCCCCAGCTCAGCGGTGAAGAGTTTACCCTGGAGGAAATCAGCCGCGAGATCGACGGGAACAGCGAGACGGTACTGTGGTATATCGGTGTGACGCTGCGACAGGTCTACGACACAGGACGCTTCCCCTTCGACCACCGCGACATTACGCTGCGCCTGACCCCGGCGGACCCCGCCGCCAACATCGTGCTGACGCCTGACCTACGCGGCTATCCCTTCATTACACCCAGCCTGCTGCCCGGCGTGGACTCCCAGGTGCAGATCAACAACTGGACACTGAGCAGCAGCCGCTTCAGCTACAACGACGCCGCGCCCGCGCCCACCGACTTCGGCCTAGCGACGCGCGCCGCACTGGTTTCTGGACCGGAGCTGCGCTTCACCATCCGCGCGGAACGCAGCACCTTGGGACCGTTCATCGCCTACTTGCTGCCAGGGACCATCGCCGCCGTAATGATGTTCACCTACCTGCTCAGCCGCCGCGAGCCAGGCAAGGACGAAGAAGTCGTCAACGCGCTGAACTACGCCGCGGCCATCTTCTTCGTCGTGGCCGTCATCCACACCGGCCTGCGTGACCAGATCGCGGCGGTGGGCGTCACGTACTTGGAGTACATCTACCTGCTGCTTTACGTAGCGATTGTGGCGGTGGCGGCCAATATTTACGTCGTGGCGCGCTTCCCGCATTGGGGCATCGTCAGCTTCCGCGAGAACATCCTGCCCAAGCTGCTGTACTGGCCGGTATTCATCGGTGTGCTGCTGATCGTCACGCTGCTGACCTTCGTCTACTAGTACGCGCTAAGGCGACAGCCGACTTTCCGGGGCCAGGTTTTCCTCGTCCCGGAAGTAAAGCTCGCGGGTGACGCGCGTCGCGTTGAGCTGTTGAGGGCTGAGCAAGCCCCAGAAATCCGCCGGGGCCGCGATGCGCCCCTCGCCGGACTCGGCGTAGGCACGCAGCAGGCCCATGAATTCCGTGTCGCCCAGGTCCGCGCGCAGATAGTGCAGCATCTCCACACCCCGTAGGTACACGGCGTTGATGTAGGCGCGGATGCTGTCAAACTCATACACACTGCTGTCCACAAAGCCGGTGGGCGCGTGCGAATCGACGCGGAAAGCCCACCACCACTCGGCCAGCTCCGGGTAATAGGTCTCCAGGTAGAGGTATTCGCTGTAAGTCGCCAGGGCTTCATCCAGCCAGGGGGCCAGGGCCGGGTCGTTGCCCACGCGCAGGTACCACCACTGATGCGCCACCTCGTGCACCGTGATGAGCGTCAGGTAGGCCGCCGGGTCGCCGTTGTACTCACGGAACCAGGCCGTACTGACAAAAATCAAGCCGCTGAACTCCATGCCATCCGGAAAATCCCCCTGGATCACCAGCAGGCGCTCATAGGGGTAGGGGCCGAACTGTGCGCTGTAATGCTCCAAAGCGCGCATCGCCATGTTCAGCGCGTGCCGTGCGCCGTCGACCAGGCCGCTGCCGGTGATCTGCTGCGCGTCGTCGAAGCTGTAGACCTCGACCGTGGTGCCGGTTTCTGCCATCAAGCTGAGCACCTGACAGCCCGTACACAGGCTCAACGTCAGATCGCGGGCGGCAGCATGTGTGATCTGCCATTGGCCGGGCGCGGCCTGCGTGACGATGCCCGGCGCGGCTAACACCAGGTCATCGGGCGCGTTGTTGAGCGTGAAGCGCAGCGCCCAGTCGGCCTGGGCCACCACGTCCTGCTCGCCCACGAACATCGCCTGGCGGGTGACCCACTGACCGTTGAGGCGCGGCGCAACGCTCGC
This sequence comes from uncultured Anaerolineaceae bacterium, assembly GCA_964457835.1. Classification (GTDB taxonomy): domain Bacteria; phylum Chloroflexota; class Anaerolineae; order Aggregatilineales; family Phototrophicaceae; genus CAYWGJ01. The sequence goes on along the minus strand of CAYWGJ010000078.1, from coordinate 3,143 downwards.
CAGCCAGTGCCCGAGGTTGACCTGGCGCGGGCTGTAGCCAAAGTAGCCGTCGAAAGCCCCCACGCCGCCTGCGATCTGCGGCACCTGCACCGTATAGGCCAGCTCCAGCTTCAGTGGGCAGCCGGGCGGCACGGGCGTGTCCAGCTCCATGTACAGGCGGCGCTCCGTCTGTGAGACGAAAGCCAGTTCCCGCGCGGAGTCCCCGTCCAGGCGCAGCAGGCCGTGCAGCGTGAAGGACTCATCGCCGCCGCCCGCCGCCGCCACGTTGAGCACGAAGTCCGTCAGCGGCGCGGAGTCGTGGTTGACAGTGGTCAGCGTGTGGCGCACACCGATCTGCCGGGATGCGTAGTCCATGCTGGCGATGACGTTGTGCTGAGTCAGCGCGTGGGGGTCGGTGCCGCACGCCGCGTAGACATCAGGCATGGGGACGGGAGGCGGGGTGGTGGTCGGGGCGGGCGTGGGCAGCACCTGGGCTATCATCGGCACTGGTGAGCTGAGGGTCACGGCCCGCAGCGCCGGTAGGGTAGCTGCCAGCGTCACGGCGTCCACACCGGGCGCGGCGGCGCTGGTCAGCGAGCAGGCGCTCAGCAGCAGCGCCACCATGGAGATGAGCGGAACAGAGAAACGGGGCACGCGGCGGCCTTTCAGGGTGCGGGCCGGATGGCTCAGTCTTCGCTGCTGTCAGCGGGCGCATCGGCGGGTGCGGATGCGCTCTCGTCGGCCTCGGCTTCTTCGTCCGGGCGCTCACCAGCGCGCCACACCTCGCTGGCGATGTCCGTGTAGAGCACGCCGTCGAGGTGGTCGATTTCGTGCTGGAAGACGCGCGCCAGCCAGCCCTTGGCCTTGATGCGGATGTCCTGGCCGTGGCGGTCCTGGCCGGTGATGACCACGCTCTCGTAGCGGTCCACGGTGCCAAAGAAGCCGGGGATGCTCAGGCAGGCTTCCACGCCTTCGACAGTCTCGCGACTGTGCTTGGTGATCTTGGGGTTTGCCACCACGTGCAGCACGCCGGCGTCGTCGCCGTATTCTTCGAGGCTGGCCTCGTCGTCGGGCAGGCGCACCACGATCAAGCGGCGCGGGATGTCTACCTGCGGGGCGGCCAGGCCGACGCCGGGCGCGTCCAGCATGGTTTCTACCATGTCGTCGATCAAACGCTGGAGCTTCTTGTCGTCAAAGCTGCTGACCCGCACGGCCTTCTTGCGCAGGGTGGGGTTATCGGGCTGGATAATAGGCAGGACGGCCATGATTCACTGTGCCTCTATGCTTGCTTTACCGGGTGATGAGTCTATTGTAGCGCTTGTGCGGCCCCTGTGGGTAGGGTGCTGTGCGGTGGGTGGACTCGATGGGTGTACAAAGAATATCGCGCGAGTGGCCTCAACATAAGCGATTACCCCTTTTCATTATACTACACACTGGGCAAAGATTTGTGTGCAACAAGAAGGATCGCGCCCGTGCCCCGCGTTTGACTCTCCCCTTACGTGAGGGTGTAGGATGCCCCTGAATACGCGGCACGGAGGGCATTCTATGCACACGGTGAAGCGGTTGGCAACGCTGGCGGGAGTCAGCGTGCGCACCCTGCACTACTACGACGAAATCGGCCTGCTGACCCCTACCGAGATCGGCGCGCACAACGGTTATCGCTACTATGACGACGCGGCGCTGCTGCGGCTTCAGCAGGTGCTGTTTTACCGTGAGCTGGGCCTGGAGCTGGCCGAGATCAAGGCCATCCTGGACGACCCGCGCTTCGACCTGATCACCGCGCTGCGCAGCCACCGCGACGCCCTGCAAGGCCGCGTGGAGCGCCTGCACCGCCTCATCCGCACCGTGGACAGCACCCTCATGCACCTGATTGGAGATGTGACGATGGACAACAAGAAGCTCTTTGAACCTTTCGACGACGAGACCCAGCGCCAGTACGAGCGTGAAATCCGCCTGAGCTACAACGCCGACCTGGTCGACGAGTCGCGGCGGCGCTGGAACAGCTACAGCGAGGCCGAAAAGCAGCGCGTCATGGACGAAGGCAATGCCCTGTATGACGAGATCGTCGAGGCACTGAAGGCCGGGCACCCCAGCGACAGCGACGCGGTGCAGGCCCTGTTCCGCCGCTGGCACGAGCATCTGCGCTACTTCTATGAGCCGCCGCTGGAGGTGCTGCGCGGCCTGGGCGACCTCTACACCACGCACCCGGACTTCATCGCCCGCTTCCAGGCGCTGCACCCCGATCTGCCCGACTATCTGAAGGCGGGCATTGAGGCCTACACTGATGCGCTGGAGACGGCGGTCATCGCGCGGATGCTGGCGGACGACGCGCAGTCGGGGCAAAGTGACCAAGCCTAGCATAATCGCTTTCGGCGGGCGCTTGCAGTAGGGCAAAATTGCCGCGCAAAGTGTGGAGTGTTATACTGCGCACAGTGTCGCTTAAGCCAACACAACGAGGGACTGTGATGTCTGAATTCAGGTCGCATGAAGCCGCCGCCCGCAGCACCGCCGCCTTGCCCATCGCGCCGCCCGCCCGCCTCATCGGGCGTGATGCCGTCATCCGGGAGGTGTATCCGAAGCTAAAGGCGGGGCAGGCCGTCTTGCTCCATGGGGCCGCTGGGATCGGCAAGACCGCCATCGCAGCGACCATCGCCAATGGCTTCGCCCAACAACCCGGCGGCACCCTGTGGCTGGACACCCAGGGAGACGCGCTGGAAGGGCTGCTGGTGCGCATAGGCCGGGCCTACGGCGTGCCAGAGATCATGAACGCCGACAACCCCCTGGGCATGCTGGGCGCAGTCGCCACCTTATTGGCCCAGCACAAACCCCTCCTCGTGCTGGACGGCCACATGGACCCCCAGGTCGCCACACGCTTTATCACCCGCTGCGCCGACCGCCTGCCCGTGCTGCTGGTCAGCCGTCAGGCCATTGACGGCCCGTGGGAAAGTGCCTCAGTCGGCCCGCTGGATGCCGCTGACGCCGTGACGCTCTACAAACAGGAAAGCGGCCTCAGCGACGACAGCCAAGACGCCGACATCGCCCGCATTGCCCAGACCCTACACGGGCAGCCCTTCGCGCTGGGTATCGCAGCGCGCACCATGTTCGTCAGCAAGAAGACCGCCGCCCAGTTCGCCGACGGCCTGGCACAGATCGCCCCCACCGCC
>CAYWGJ010000077.1:0-13064 GCA_964457835.1 uncultured Anaerolineaceae bacterium | reverse complement strand
CGTCGGGCGCGCCCAGCTTGGCCGCCGCAATCGACAGGATGCCGCTGCCGCAGCCCAGGTCCAGCACGCGCAGCCCATGCTGCATCAGCGCCTCCACCGACTCCAAGCACAAGACCGTCGTGGGGTGCGTGCCGGTGCCAAAGGCCATGCCGGGGTCCATGACGATCTCCAGCTCGTGCGGGGCGATCTCGGCGCTTTCCCATTCCGGGCGCACGACCAAACGCTGCCCCACGCGCGCCGTATGATAGTGCACCTTCCAGGCGTCGGCCCAATCCTGCTCATCAACGCGAGTGTAGACCGGGGCCAGATTCAGCGGACGCAGCCCGGCCTCGATCAGTGCCTGCTGCGCGCGGAGCTGGTCGTCATCAGCCAGGTAGACGCGCACCACCAGCTTGTCCGGGGGCGGCACTTCGTCGGCGTCCCAGCTATCCGGCATGATGCCGTCATGCTCAATGCTGACGCCCTGCTGCCCGTACTCACTGAGCAGTGCCGCCACCGCCTGCGCGGCGTCCCGCGGTGCCCACACCGCTGCTTCGATCCACTGCATATGTCTACCCTGTGCTTTCTGTGTTCACTGTGCCGGGCGATCATAGCACGGCGCGGCGCGGCTTCCTACACCGATCCAACACAGGCAAAAGGCAGCTCTTACATAGATGGCTTACCATGATCTGTGTCAAAAAAGCCCTAATCGGCGATTCGCAGTACAATACACGCAAAACAGCGAACCAAAGGCAGCAGACCGATGATCCGTTATGATCGTTTTACCGAACGCGCACAGGATGCCGCCGCCCGCGCTGCTGAAATCCTTCAGCGCTACGGCCACAACCAGGTCGATACCGAGCACCTGCTGTTAGCCTTGCTGGAGCAGTCTGACGGGGTGATCTTGCAAATCCTGGAGCGGCTGGGCGTGGACGCCAGCGTGATGCGCGCCAAGCTGGACGACATCCTGCGCGCCAGCCCCAAGGCCGCCATCTACGGCGGGGGCAGCGGCCAGGTGTTCCTGACGCCGCGTGGCAAGCGCGTGATGGACCAGGCCAACGAAGAGGCCAACCGCCTCCAGGACGAATACATCAGCACCGAGCACATCTTCCTGGCGATCTTGGACGAGCGCAACACGCCCGTCGCCAAGATTCTCGCCGACAACGGCGTCACCCGTGACCGCGTGAGCGACACCATCAAGGACATACGCGGCGGGCAGCGCGTCACCGACCCGCAGGCCGAAAGCCGCTACCGCACCCTGGACAAGTACAGCCGCGACATGACACGCATGGCGGTCGAGGGCAAGCTGGACCCGGTGATCGGGCGCGACGCCGAAATCCTGCGCGTGATCCAGGTGCTCAGCCGCCGCACGAAGAACAACCCCGTCCTGATTGGCGAGGCGGGCGTAGGCAAAACAGCCATCGTCGAGGGCCTAGCGCAGAAGATCGCCGACGCCGACGTGCCCGAACTGCTCAACAACAAGCGCGTCGTCAGCCTGGACCTAGCCGCCATGCTGGCCGGCAGCCGCTTCCGGGGTGAATTTGAGGAGCGGCTCAAGGGCGTCATCGAAGAGGTGCAGAACGCCCAGGGCGAGGTGATCCTTTTCATTGACGAAGTGCACCAAGTAGTCGGGGCGGGGGCCGCTGGCGGGGCCATGGACGCGGCCAACATCCTCAAGCCAGCCCTGTCACGCGGCGAGCTTCAGCTCATCGGCGCAACCACCCTGGACGAATACCGCCAGCACATCGAAAAAGACAGCGCCCTGGACCGCCGCTTCGCACCCGTCTACGTTGAAGAGCCGAACGTGGACGATTCCATCGATATGCTCTTCGGCCTGCGTGACCGTTACGAAGCGCACCACAAGGTGACGATCTCTGACGCGGCCATCGAAGCCGCCGTGCGCCTCAGCGACCGTTACGTCAGCGGGCGCAAACTACCGGACAAGGCCATCGACCTGCTCGATGAAGCCTCGGCCAAGCTGCGGGTGGCGCTGCACGCCATGCCGCCGCGCCTCAAAGAGATGAAAGCCGCCATCGACCGCCTGCTCAACGAAGAAGAAGCTGCCGGCCTGGCCCGCGAATACGAACGCGCCGCCGACTTCAAAGTGCAGCGCCTTCAGCTTGAGAGCGAATACGAACGCGAACTTTTCGTCTGGCAGCAGGAACACACCCTGGACGAAATCGTCGAATCGGAGGACATCGCGCAAGTGGTGGCCCAATGGACGGGTATCCCGGTCAGCCAGATGCTGGAGACGGAAAGCGAGAAGCTGCTGCGCATGGAGTCCGTGCTGCACGAGCGCGTCATCGGGCAGGAGAAAGCCATCGCCGCCCTCAGCGACGCCATCCGCCGCGCCCGCAGCGGCCTCAAAGACCCCAAGCGCCCGATTGGGTCTTTCATCTTCCTGGGCAGCAGCGGCGTGGGCAAGACGGAGCTGGCGAAAGCCCTGGCTGAGTTCATGTTTGACGACGAAGACGCCTTGGTGCGCATCGACATGAGCGAATACCGCGAGCAGCACACTGTCAGCCGACTCTTCGGTGCGCCGCCCGGCTACGTGGGCTACGAAGAAGGCGGCCAGCTCACTGAAGCAGTACGGCGGCGGCCCTACCGCGTGATCCTCTTCGACGAGATCGAGAAGGCCCACCCCGACGTCTGGAACGCCCTGCTGCAAATCCTGGAAGATGGACGCCTGACCGACGGCCAGGGCCGCACCGTCGATTTCCGGAACACGGTCATCATCATGACGAGCAACCTGGGTACCGAGTTCGCGCGGCGCGGCGGCGCACTGGGCTTCGTCCAGAATGACCAGCAGGCCATCGCCGATCACCAAAAGATCGAGACGGCCATGCGCGAGACCTTCCGCCCAGAGTTCCTCAACCGCATCGACGAGATCATCATCTTCTCGCCGCTGACGCTGGAAGAAGTCGAGCAGATGGTCGATTTGCAGATGGGCGGTATCGTGGCGCGCCTGGCGGAAAACGGCCTGAACGTACACCTCACCGAACCAGCGCGGCACTGGCTGGCAAAAGCCGGTTACGATCCGCAGTTCGGGGCGCGCCCGCTGCGCCGTGCCCTACAGCGCTTCGTCGAGAACCCGCTGAGCATCCGCCTGCTGCGCGGAGACTTCAGCGAGGGCGACCTGATCGTGATCGACGAGCTGAACGACCAGTTGATCTTTGAGCGCGAGGCCAACGCCGCCAGCGACTACTGGACCGAAGTGGCCCAAACGCCGCCGCACGACGCGGCTGAGGCCGAAGTCTACCCGCCAGAGGACGTCACCGGCTACGACGGGTAAGCTGCGCGGTAGGTCTGCACGTTGAGCTGCGTAATCAGACTCAGGGGCCGGGGCAGGGCGTCCAGGCGGAACCAGCCGATGGCGCTGCACTTCCCCGGCTCCAGAATGCGCGGCGCTGGCCCCACCTGCCGCGCTAAATAAGTCGGTGACACCCAGTGCTGCCCCTCGTCGGGCAGGATGTGGTCATCCACGGCCAACAGCGCGCCAACCTCGATCACCATGCCGTATTCCTCGCGGAACTCGCGCTTGAGGGCGTCAATGAGCCGCTCGCCGAACGCCACGCTGCCACCCGGAAACTCCCAGGTGCCGCGCTCGTTCTTCGCCAGCGGCCCCCGCTGCGACAAGAAGACCGCGCCCGCCTCGTTGAAGACCATCGCGCCCACGCCCACACCGATGTAATCCACCCCGCGCTGCATCGCCGCCCTCCTTACGACGCCGAGGTTACACGGGTGAAGGGCACGTACACCGGCACGCCGAACAGGCTGCCCTGGTACCAGGTGTCACTGCCCGCCACTGACCCGCCGCGTACCTGCGGCCCCGCGCTGATGTAAACGCCGCCGGGCAGGTCCGCCAAGGCGGGACAGGAGTCGTTATCGAGCTGCGGGCAGACGCGCCATTCCGTGCGGAAGGACACGAAGAAACGCTCGGTCTGGGTGGGCAGCGGCAGCGTATTCACACTGTCCAGCACGGTTTCCGTCCACAAGCCGGAGCCGGGCCGCTGCCGGTAGACCGTCAGGCCAGGCTGGTCAGCCAACACAAAAAGCACACTGAAGGTGTCCGGTGCATACTGAAGCACGGCCTGCACCGTGTCCAGGGCGGCCTGGGCCGTGGCCTCACTAACGCGCGACTCGTCGGCGACGGCCAAACGAAGCACGACGGCCACGTTCGGCGTTTCTGTGCCCCCCGCCGGTGCAGGGTACACCGCTGCCTGGGCTACCTGTATGCCCTCCAATGCGACCAACGCCGCCTGGAAATCCAACTGGAGCTGTTCGGCCAGCGCGAAGATTTGCGCCGTTGTCCCAACATGGCTGCGCGCCAAGCGCCCCTCATCCTGCACCTGTGCGGCGGGGGTTTGGTCGTTTTGCACCATCCCCGCACTGCACGCCGTCAGCGCAAGCGGCAGGGTCAGCAGCGTAAGCCATAGTATACGTAAACGTGTCACATCGTTTTCCTTTAACTCTGTACAGAACTTCACAACAGCAGCATACCCCACGCGCATGAGCAGGCGCTCAGCCATGCGTCAAAAACGGGAGGGATGCCCCTAATTATTGGGGGATTCGTCGTTCTCGGCAGGCGGCATACCCAGCAGCGCACGCAGCCGTCCCCCGCCAGGATACGGCCCGATGATGCCTTCTTCTTCCATCAGGTCCGTCATACGCTTGGCCCGCGCATAGCCCACCTTCAAGGCACGCTGTAACAGGCTGATGGACACGCCGTCATGCTGCACGGCCACCGTCACTGCCTGCGGATAAAGCGGGTCCAGCGATTCGGGCAGGCGCTCTGGCACACCGCCTGGATCGGGCAGCGCAGGCACGGAGTCCACGCTGAGCAGCGCGCCCAGGTCTCCCAGTTGATCCAGCAGGCGGGCCGCAGCCTGGTCTGAATCGGCCAAGGTGAGGTCGGCGTATTGTAGGTCACTGAGGTACGCAGGCAGGCGCTCCACGGGCAGCAGCAGCACCGGCGCGATGGGCTTGCCTAAGCGCACCGCGTGGATCATCTCCCACAGGCACCACTCCGACGCCACCGACGCGGGCGACAGCGCGTACACGAAAGCGTCACAACGCGCGATGGCTTCTTTGATCTGGGCCTGCCAGTCGCGGCCCAAGGTAAGCTGTTGGTCGATCCACGCATCATGCCCGCCCACGCGCAGCACCTCGATCAGAGTCTGCACGGTGGGAGTGTCCTGGCGGGCATAGCTGATGAAAAGACGCATGAGAGACCCCGTTACTTTTGAGCGCATCGGTTACAATCAAGGCGCATATCATAGCACAGCCCACGCAAAGGTTTCAGGTAGATGTTCAGTTACCCGATTGACGACACGCTGTCCCTGCGCATCCTAGAGCGCCGCCATGCTGAGGCACTGTTTCAACTCACAGACGACAACCGCGCTCATCTGCGCCGCTTCTTGATGTGGCCCGACGACATCCTCAGCGTGGCCGACGCGCGCGGCTTCATCCGCGACGGCCTAGATCAGTACGCGCGCAACGACGGCTTCCAGGCCGGCATCTTCGAGGACGACACTCTCATTGGCTGCATCGGCTTTCACAGCGTGAACTGGCACGACCGCAACACGGAAGTCGGCTACTGGCTGGCCGAGGCCTACACCCATCGCGGCATCATGACGCGGGCCACGCACGCCATGGTTGATTACGCCTTCAACGTGCTTTACCTGCACCGCGTGGAAATCCGCTGTGCCGCGGAAAACCACGCCAGCCGCGCCATCCCGCAGCGCTTAGGCTTCACCGAAGAAGGCGTCATGCGCCAGCAGCTCTGGCTGCACGACCGCTACGTCGATCACGTCGTGTACGGCGTGCTGAGCGCGGAATGGCGCAAACTGCACGGCCCGCCGCCGACTGGAGACGCCTCATGAGCCGCTGCTTGCTTCGCCTCGTCCTGGCCACCCTGCTGCTGAGCACCCTCACTGCGGCCTACGCGCAGCAGACCCTCAACGCCCTGCCCGCCGTTGTCCGCTTTACGGCGGACAGTCCCGACCTCAGCTTCTACGCCGCCGAAACCGCCACCGCCACCGTGTACTTCACCTGGCTGACCTACGGTGTGGGCGACGCACACCAGGTGCAGCTTCATGCTTACGTGCTGGACGAATGGCACCTGGTCAAGAACAACCTGCCCGCACGCGGCAGCCTCACGGACGTCGTAGCGCATCCGCTGAACTTCACGCCGCCGCGCTACCGTCTGCGCATCGTCCCGGCGGATGCCGCCGTCCGCAGCAGCGACGAGGACCCGCTGACCTTGAGTCAGCATTGGGCGACACTGCCCTACGCCACGCCGGCCCCGGCCACGCCGCCGCAGATCATACGCTTCGAGTCGCCGACGGGCAGCGTGTCACGCGCGGATTTGCGCAGCGGCCAGCCACGGGTCGCAGTACAGTGGGACATCATCGACCGCACGCAAAGCAGCCACGTCGTGTTTGAGCAGCGCGTAGGCACCTCGATCCGCTCAGTGGAGCTGGCGCGGGCGCGGCTGTGGGTGCGCTCATCCGGAGCAGGGGTGGTGCAGCCCTACGCCGTCGATGCCGACACACTGACGCTGCGCCTGCGCGTGATCGACCTGGACAGCTTCCGGACCCTGGACCGCGCCGAGCTGACGCTGACGCTGACGGACTGAGGCCCCGCTCAGGGCCGCCAGTGATTGCCCCGGTCCAGAAGCGGCAAGGGCATCTGCTGCACGCTGAGCTGAGTCATGGGTGGGTCCGCGTTCAGGTCGATGCGATAGCGCTGAATAGTCAGTACGCGCGCGCCATCTGCCTGCGTGACGTAGGTGTAAAGCGTGAAGGCGTCCGCTTCCCATGTGACGTAATCCAGGTCACTGCGCGTGTCCACAGGGCTTGCAATCTGGCCCAGGGTGTGCCCGTCGCGCAGGTCGATCAGGTGCAGCAGACCGCCATCTTGGGCCGTGAGTTGTGCAGCGATGAGGTAGGGCTGTCGGTCCGATAGGTGTGCAGTCAGCCACGATGACGCGCGCAGGGGCGGTGGCACAATCGTCCAGGACTGACGCGGTGTCAGGGGGCCATCCGCGCTGAAGTCGAAGGGCGGCCAGGCCGAAACGACGAACTGCTTGTCTTGAAAAGAGGCGTCCGGCTCCACGTAAACGCTGTACTGACCGTCCCCCGACCAGCGCACACCCTTGTCGTAATCCAGGGCCATCAGGGAGATGTCCAGGGCCAGCGTGCGCCCGCTTGCCAGGTCCAGCACGTAAGGTACGCGGCCAACGCCGGTGTCCACCTCGTAGTAGATCGTCCCATCATTAGTGCCGCCCGCGCCGTGCACGCCATCTGCGCCGTGCAGCCACTGCATCGTCCATACGTTGAACGGAGCAAAGCAGTCCTCGGATTCCGGCACGCGCAGGTCAATCACGCAGATACGGCGCGGTTGGCTGCGGTCGGCGTCGCTGAGGTAGGCCAGGCGTGCGCCGTCCGGGGACCAGGTCAACGGGGAGGCGCTGCGCAGCGCGCTGCGCAGTTGGGTTTCCGTGCCAGACTGCGGGGCAAAGGTCCACAGTGTGTAGCCGCGCCCGTCGAAGCCGTAGTAAGCGATCTGTGCGCCATCGCGGGACCACACGCCCAGCGTCACCATCTGTGTGGACAAGGGCAGGTGCACCACGCCACCCCAGCGCGGGTCGTAGAATTGAAGCATGGGGGGAGACTCGCGCGTTGCATCACGCAGCGACCAGATCATCGCTGCGGCGTCCTGCTGTCCCAAGGCCATCGCGCCCGCCAGCCCCAGCGCCACCAGAATCAGCAGCAGCCCGCTGAGCCGCGCCGTCAGCCGCAGCACCCCGTTTAACGCTTCGTTTCGGGCTTTATCGGCAGCCAAAAGCCAAAAGTGCTGCCCTGTTCCAGCTCGCTCTCCACGTTGACCTCACCGCCGTGCCGCTGCACAATTGACTTCACCAAGTACAGGCCCAAGCCGCTGCCTTCCAGGTCACGTAGGGCCGGGGTACGCAGCCGGACAAAAGGCGCGAACAGGCGCTCGATATGCGCTGGGCTGATGCCCGGCCCACTGTCCGTCACGCTGACGTGCACCTTGCCGGCCTCGTATTCCTGCCACAGCCGCAGGCGGATCGTGCCGCCCTCCGACGTGTATTGCACGGCGTTGCTCAGCAGGTTGGCAACCGCCAGCTCGACCTGGGCCGCGTCCCCCTCGATGAAGGTTGGCTCCAGCACGGGGTCCAGGGTGTAGGTCTGATGCTGCACCACAGCTTTCGATAGCAGCGAGTCGTAGGCGCTCTGCACCGTATCAGCCAGGTTAAAGGTGCTCATCTCAACGCCGTGCACCGCCGCGTCGATACGCTCCACGGAGAGGATGTCGGTGGTCAGGCGGCGCATCCGCTCGACCGCGCCTTCCAGGGTTTGCATGTATTCGTACAGCTCTTTGTGCACCATCAGCTCAGCGTGGAAGCGCTGTTTGAACAAGTACAGGTAGTTGACCATAACCGTTATGGGCGCGCGCAAGTCGTGGGACGCAATGCGGATCATCTGGGTCTTGAGCGTCTCTAACTCTTCGACGCGCTCCAAGAGTGCCTGTCGCTCGCGCAGTTGGGTGGACAGCTCGCGGAAGAGGTGGGCATTCTCAATGGCCCCGGCCACGCGCGCGGCCATCAGCACAATAAAGCCGTACTGCTCGCGGGTGAATCCACCCGACTCGCGCGTGTTGAGCTGTATCAAGCCCGTCAGCCGCCCTTGGTTCATCAGCGGCACCACAATAATAGCCGTGGTCCCCGGCACAAGGGGGATATAGCCGGGGTCTTCATCCGGTGCCGACAGCAGCTCGCCGTGGCGCGTGCGCAGCACCCGCCCCACCACACTGCGCTGCGTTTCTATCAGCATTTCGACATTGGCGCGTTCATAGCCACCCACGGTGTACAGGCTGTGGACGGTGTAGCGCGGCAGCGCACTTTCGTCGACAGGCGCGCTTTCGTCCAGTGCATTCAGCATCACCAGAAAGCCGCAGCAGGCCCCGGTGATGCGCTGCGCAGCTTCCCAGGCCGTCGCCATCACGCGGTCCACGTCGCGTTCATCAGCCAGGACGGTTTCCACAGCGCGCAGGGTCTCAAGCTGCTGCACGCGGTTGGTGAGCATCTGCTGCATCCGCGCAGTGTCCGTGACGTTCCGCGCCACGACCAAGCCGCCGATCACCTCGCCGGCAGCATCACGTACCGGCAGCACCTGATGATCGTAGACCATGTTGGCATCTTCGATAGAGAAGACCTGCTTCTGCCCACGCAGCGCGGCTTGATAGGCGGGTTTTGTGATAGCGACGACGGCTTCCGGCACGACTTCTTCCAGCGTGCGCCCCACCAAGTGTTCCGGCGGATAGCCGATGCGCCGCAGGTCTTCCCCTTCGACGAGCACGAAACGCAGGTCACGGTCGAAGAACAACAGGGAGATGTGATCCAGGCTGCGCGCCAGCAGGCGATAAAGCAACGCGGGATTGGGCGACAGGGCGTCAGCTTCAGGGGCGGCCCCTGCACCCACAGCCACCAGCAGCAGCGACTCCAGCGCGCCGCTGTCAGGGTCAGTAATGAGCACCGGATGCACGCGCAGCGGCGGGGCGTCCTCAGCGGCGGCCAGCGTGAACGGAGCGGGCGGCTGGCCCTCAAGCGCCTGTGAAACGACCTGGGTCAATGCCGGGTCCAGATGCGCCAGCGCTTGTATCGACTGACTGATCGCGTCGCGCAGGCCAGGGATCAGCGCGCTGTTTCCCCGCACCCCACGCAGGATGCCGTCGGTATCTACGCTATACAGTGCCGCCGATAACGCGCGCAGCAGGGCGTCGCGTTCGTGCTGGGTGCGGGCCAAGGCGGAAGCATCCGCCAGGTATTGGCTGACGTCGTTCTGCACCGAGATAAAGTGCGTCACCTGGCCTTGCAAGCCGCGCACCGGCGCGATGCTCCAGCGGACGGTGTAGGGCGTGCCGTCCTGGCGGTAATTGATCGTCTGCCCCTGGAAAGGCTGCTCGGCGTCGAGGGCGGCGCGCAGCGCGTCGAGCACGGCACGGTCTGTGTCGTAGCCCTGAAGCAGGCGCGGCGTCTCGTCGATGAGCTGTTCCAGCGAGTAGCCGGTCATGGCGCAAAAGGCGGGGTTGGCGTAAACGATGCGCGGGCCGGGCGGCTCCAACTCAGCATCAGTAATGACAACCGCGTCGTTGGCCTGCTCCACAGCGGCCTGAAGCATCCGCAGGCGCTCGGTCTCGCTGAGGTAACCGGTAATCTCGCGCAGCATGAGCGTGGTGCCGCCTTCTTCCAAGGGGGTAACGCTCAGTTCCAGCCAGCGGTCGGGGCCGTCAGAGGCGCTGATAGGCAGGTGAAACTTGGCGCTGCGCGTGCCGTTGAGGGCGGCCCGCAGGGTGTTTTGCCAGTGCAGCGGGAAGAGGTCCACCAGCGGCGCACCCAGCGGCAAATCCGCACGCTGAAGCAGGGCCGCTGTACCCGGCCCGACGTATTGCACAGCACCAACAGTGTCCAGCAGCAGTACACCACAACCGGCTGCGCTCAGCAGGCGCTCATAGGCAGAAGCAGGCATTTTGTCCTGTGCGGCCATCGGATAAATCCTGTACGAATCGTGTCGCGTATCTTGACGCTGATGATAACCTGTTGCGGTCATTTGTGAAAGTCCGCCCCACAGCCCCCCCACGCGGAGCTTTTGTGGTTTGGGGCACTTCGGGGTAAGCTATGCGGCGTAAGGTATGAGAACGGCCAGCGAGGAACGGTTGAGCAGCGCTTATGGAAGACATCGACATTCGCCACCGAGACGAGTTAATCCGCCAGATGGGCAGCGCCGACAACGACACCGCTGTGCAGGCCGTAGACATCCTGTCGGCCCGCGGTTGGCTGCGTGATGGCTCATTGGAACAGGCCAACTTGCGCGGGGCCAACCTCAGCCATGCCAATCTGCTGGGCGCGGTGATGCCCGGTGCCCTGCTGACCAACGCGGAACTGTCCGGCGCGCAGATGAGCCGCGTGCAGCTCCATAATGCCAACCTGGACAACGCGCGCCTGTGGTCGGCCATGCTGTCCCGTGCCGACCTACACAGCAGCAGCCTGGTCCGTGCCGACCTGACCGACGCTAACCTGCGCAGCGCCAACCTGATGTACGCCGATCTGCGCCGCGCCGACCTGCACGGTGCGGACCTGCACGGCTGCTACTTGAACAATGCGGACCTGCGCGGTGCAATACTGGTGGAAACACACTTCAACCGCAGCCGCCTGCATCAGGCCGACTTCAGCGGCGCAGTGATGCGTGACACCATCTTCACCGCCGCCGACCTCAGCGACGCACTGGGCTTGGACGCCATCCAGCACCTGGGACGCAGCCACCTGTCCAGCCATATGCTTAGCGATCAGCAGCTCCCGGTGGCCTTCCTGCGCGGGGTGGGCATCACCGAGCCGCAGCTCCGCACGCGCCAGCCGCGCTTCCATGTAGCCTTTCTGCTGTCGGACCCATCAGACGAAGCGATCGCGCAGCGCCTGCAAGCGGTGCTGCAAGTGCGCGGCGTGCGGGCCTGGCACATCAACATGCCCATCCGCCGCGGCAGCCGCGCCTTCGATGACGTACACCTGGCAATCCAAGAACAAGACCGCGTGGTGATTCTGCTGAGCCGCAACAGCCTGCAAAGCTGGTGGATGGAAAGCGAGGTACAGCGTCTGTTGTGGCAAGCCGACGAAAGCGGGGACGCCGCGCCGCGCTTAATCCCGGTGGACCTGGACGGCAGCCTGAACAACCCGGACTATGACAGCCCGGTCAAAGCGGCCCTGCAAAGCCACCCGCTGCTCTTCAACGTGCACGACCCCGGCAATAACAGTGCGCTGGCGACGTCCATCACCGGCCTGCTGGCCGCACTGCGCATTTCGACCTGAGCGATAAACGCCTAATCCACGAGGCTTGATCTTATGCCTAGTCTACGCCTGGCCCTATGTGGCGCTCTGCTACTGCTGAGCGCCACCCCACTCTACGCCCAAACGCCGGAAGTCACTCCGGACCCCAGCCCCGAAAACAGCGCGTCGATCGTGCGCATCTACCTGCCGGACGTGGTCGCCACCACCCCGCACGACCCCGCTGCCTTTACTCAGGGCTTGCTGTGGTTCCTGCCTGAAGCGGATGCGGACGCGCAATCCAGAGACGACGAGGCCCCGACACCCGTCTTCTACGAGAGCACCGGCCTCTACGGACAGTCTACGCTGCGCGCGGTGGACATCGAGACCGGCGAGGTACTGCGCAGCGTGTCCCTGGACGAGGCCTACTTCGCCGAGGGGCTGGCCTTGGTCCCCGGTGAGGACGGCGCACCTGACCGGCTCATTCAGCTCACCTGGCGGGAGGGCGAGGCGTTCGTCTACAACCGCGAGGACTTCACCCTGCTGGACACCTTCACCTACGAGGGCGAAGGCTGGGGCCTGTGCTACGACGGCGAAGCGCTGTATCACAGCGACGGCACCCCCCTGATTCAGGTGCGTGACCCCGACACCTTCGATGTGCTGGAGACTTACACCGTCACCCTGGAGGGCGAGCCGGTGGCCATGCTCAACGAACTGGAGTGCGTCGGCGAGTCAGTCTACGCCAACATCTGGCAGACGGACTTCATCGTCCGCTTCGACAAAGCCACCGGCACGGTCAACGGCCTCGTTGACGCGCGCTTGCTGTATCCCGCTGAAGACCGCCCCGCCGACGCCGACGTGCTCAACGGCATCGCCTACAACCCGCAGGACGAGACCTTCTACCTGACGGGCAAGCGCTGGCCGCTGGTCTTTGAGGTGCGCCTGGTGGACATCACGCCGGACATCGTGCCAGAAGAGTAGAGGCCATGCGCCGCCTGCTGCATCTGATGGAGCGCGTACCCCTGCTTCAGCTTTGGCACGCGCTGCACCACGCGCTGCCCCGCCACCCCTACCGTTGGTACCGCTTAGAAAACGCCGACTCGCCGGTGCCGCTGGATCAGCCGACGGCCCCGCTGTGGCATCAAGTGCTGCTGGGGCTGGGCTTCGCGCTGGCCGTGCTGACCCTGCTCATCGTCGGCTGGCTGAGCGCGGCGGGCGGTGGCGGCGGGCTGGGCATCGGCTG
>CAYWGJ010000076.1:0-13211 GCA_964457835.1 uncultured Anaerolineaceae bacterium | reverse complement strand
CGCCGCCACCGACGGCCAAACCCTGGAAGGTCTGCTGTCGCCGCATGACCTGGCGGTGGATGCCCAGGGCCGCGTGTACGTCAGTGATCGCGGCTGGCGCGAGGTGTGGCGCATTGACCCCGACGGCAGCAGCACGCTGTTCTGGGCACCGCCCGCGGTGGGCGCGGTGTCGCCGGTGATCCCGACGGGCTTAGCCTATGACGCCGCCAATGACGCCCTGCTCGTCGGTGACTCCCAGACGAGCACGATCTACCGGGTGCCGCTGGACGATCCCAACGCGACAGAAACGGTCTACACGCACGACGGCCCCACGCCGCCCGGCTTTGACGGCCTGACGGTGGCCCCGGACGGCACACTCTACGCTGCGGCGCTGGACCAGAACGGCATCGTCGTGCTGGACGAAAGCGGGAACGGTCCGCCGCTGGACTACATCGTCGGCACGCTGCGTGGAGCCAGCGACGTGGCCGCTGGGCCGGATGACCGTCTGTACCTGACCAACTTCGACTCGGCATCGCTGGTGCTGCCGGGCGTCAACCCGCAGCTTCCCTTTGCACTGGATGTCGTCAGGCTAAACGTCACCACAGAGTAAATACCGAGGCTTGAAGCTGAACCGTTTTCACCATTTACTGTGAGTACACACGGAGGTTTATCGGTATGGCAAACCCAGTCATGAGCTTTTTCGGTGGGCTGTTCATCGAGCGCCCGGCACGCGGCCAGTCCACGGCGGACCTGATCGAAGCACTGCGCAAGGCCGGGGCGAACCTGGAAGCGCGTTACAGCACCGCCACCCAGGACCAGAAGGCCCACGACCTGCTGACGCACATCATCGGCATTGAGCGCTGGAGCCAGGCCAAGCTGGGCTGTATCACCGGGGAAGTCAGCACCGAGGTCGGCGAATACGATCCCTTCCGCCCCGCGCGTGACACCGCCTGGCCGGACCTCATCGCCCTGCTGACCCAAACCCGCGCCGACACCATCGCCCTGCTGGAACGCATCGACGCCATGAACAAGATGCAGACCATCGTCCCGCACAACGACTTCGGCAACCTGAGCGTGCGCGGCTGGGCGCGCTACCTCAACGCCCACGCCAACTTGGAAAGCCGCAAACTGCGCGGCTGAGCAGCAGCGCGGCGGACACAGCCTCAGACGTCCTGATCGTCCAAGTCATCATCGGGCAGCGGGGGCATCTGTGCCGTTTCCTGCTGCCCGATGTCCGTGGCATCCGCACCTTCGAGCTGATCCAGATCAAACGGCACCGGGGCCTGTTCGGTGGTGCGCTCGCCGATCGGGGCCGGTTCTGTATCTGCATGGAGCTGTGACACATGCAGCACTTTCGTCTCGGCGTCGCTGATGTCGTCGGGATCAGAAGCCGCAGCAGCGGTTTCGTGCGCAGTAGGCGGGGCCGTTGTGCCCCCATACTTGTCCAGCAGGGCCATCAGGCGCGCAATGGGCATCGGCTTGGAAAGGTAATCATCGCAGCCCGCCGAAATCGCCCGTTCACGGTCACCGAGCATGGCATAGGCCGTCACCGCAATGATGGGCATCTGGTGCCCCCGGCGGCGCAGTTGGGCCACCACCTCCAAGCCGCTGAGTTCCCCGGCAAGCTGGATGTCCATCAGCACCAAGTCGGGGTCGTCGCTGTCAAAGTGCTGTAAAGCGTCCTCGCCGGACACATAGTTGATGACTTGATGGCCGCCTGCCCGTGCCACGCGCTGTACGAGAAAGAGGTTGGCGGGGTTGTCTTCGACGTAGAGTATCTTCATCATCCTGTAGTCTCCTTCAGGGCCGACGCGGTCTCAGCAGACCGTGGCGGAGCCTCAGCAGGCAGCAGCACATGGAAGGTGCTGCCTTTGCCCAGCGTGCTCTCAACCCACACGCGCCCGTTCATCAGTGTAACCAACTGGCGGGTAATCGCCAGCCCCAAGCCGCTGCCCGCGCGTGGATCGCGGCCCAGCCCGGCGTTAGCCTGCTTGAATTCTTCAAAGATCAGTGCCTGGTTCTCTGGTGCAATGCCGATGCCGGTGTCGTACACGCTGAACTGTACGCCCGCCTCCATCTTGCGGATCGTCAGCCCTACCTCACCCATGTTAGTGAACTTCACCGCGTTGCTAAACAAGTTGATGAGCACCTGACGCACGCGGTTGGGGTCTGCGTAGAGTGTGGGCAGCGGGTCGGGAAGGGTGTTGTTGAGCGTTATCGGCTTGCCCGCCAGCAGCCCGTTGACCGTCGCCATGACCGTATGCAACACGGGCTGAAGGTCCATCTCCGTGCTCACGACCTCCAGCTTGCCCGCGTCGATACGCGCCAGGTCGAGGATATCGTTAATCAGGGTCAAGAGCTGCTGGCCGCCGTTGAAAATCTGGCCTAGGTCGTTCTGATAGACCTGCGGCATAGGGGTGTTGTCGTACATGATGGGGAACTTCATCATAGTCTCGCTGAAGCCGATGATGGCGTTGAGCGGGGTCCGCAGCTCATGGCTCATGTTCGCCAAGAACTGCCCCCGGAAGTGCTTGGCTGCTTCAGCGGCGGCGCGGGCTTCTTCCAGCTCAGCGTTGATGGCCTTTAAGCTGTCGCTGAGCGCCTCGCTGCGCTTAAGACTGCGTTCCAGGGCGCGGCGGCTTTCAAAGAGCGCGTCGTTGGTGCTGCGCTCACGGCGGTAGTTATCCAGCGCCCATTGCGTAACGCGATACAGCTCACCGGTGACCTGCGCCGCCAGCCCCGCCGCCACCATCAGCAGACCGATGGCGAAAAACTGGTGCCCGCCGAAGAAGCTCAGATCACCAATCACCAGCCACGGTATCCCGACAATAGCGCCCACCGCCAGCAGCGTCACGTAGATCATACTGGACGGGCTGAGCATCAAGCCACTGATGAAGACCACGACGGTAAAGGCGAAGGGCACCACCTGAAGCAGCACCGAGTCGGTGGTGTAAAGCGCCGCAGCCACCGCCACGATCCCCCCCAGGCTGAAGACGCGGGCCGCCGCCGTGATGCGCTCACGGCCCAGCATGTAGCGTGTCAGCAGGCTGGCGATCACCAGCACGATGGGCGTGAAAATCCACAATGACGCCGTTGAGTCGTCCACGCTGATCGCGATCAAGGCTAGGCTGAGGGTGACCAGCGCCCCCGCCAGCACCAGTTTCCACAGCAGGTCCAAGCGCTCTGCTTTGACCTCTGTGGCAAAGTCAAAGTCACGCTGACGCTGCGCAGCCTCAACGACGGCAGTGCTGTTGGCAGTCAGGGAGGGACTGCGTGTTTGTTGAGCATTCATCGTGTAATCCAAAAACAAATAAACAGGGGCCGTGCGCGACACATGCATAAACGCCGCTAAATCGCATTTCTTTACCTCAATTATCGCACAAGTGACCTGCGCTGCCCATTTGAAAATTGTCATGATTTATAGGTGCGTATGCGCGTGACTGTGAATCAAAACAGGGGCCGGTGACAAGTCACCGGCCAGCACTTCGGTGATGTAGTCGATCAGGATAGCGCGCTCGCCGACGCCGGGGTCGGTGGCACCCTTGGCGACCTTACCGGCCAGCTCGGTGACGTTCGCGCCGTCTTCGCCGATTTCAATAGCGGGCACACCTTCGCTGACGGCAGCGTTGCTGAAGTCCAGGTTCACGGACAAGAAGGGGCTGGGCAAGGTGCTGTCGCCCTAGGTAGCAGCCACGGAGACGACCAGCAGCAGCAGGCCAAAGAGCAAAACGAGCTTACGGGTCACACAAAGCCTTCAAAGGATAGCTTTATGCCAAAGCGATTATGCGCTACGGGCTATTAGGGTTTCTTTATCAAATGGCAAAACCCAGGCTAAGCGGCGGCAAAGAGCCTGTGAAATAAAGAGGTTGATGCGCAGTGAGTGCCGATCGCTGAGCAGGTGTGGGGTAGGTCCCGCCATTTTTTACTCACATCTTACACGGGCGTGCTACAACAACAGGCGATTGCAAGCGATTCCCTGAGTAAGCGAGCACAACCCCTATGGAAAACACCGCACACACCCACAATTTTCAAGCCGAGATCAAACAGCTCTTAGACATCCTGGTCCATTCCCTGTACACCGAACGCGAAATCTTCCTGCGTGAGCTGGTCAGCAACGCCTCGGACGCGCTCAACCGCGTGCAGTTCGAGCTGCTAACCAACCGCGACATCAGCGACCCCGACGCCGCGTTGGAAATCCGCATCCGCACCGACGAAGAAGCCGGTACCCTCACCATCAGCGACACTGGCATCGGCATGACCGAACAGGAGATGGTTAGCAACTTAGGCACCATCGCCCGCAGCGGTGCGCGCGCCTTCATCGAAGCCATGCAGGCCGCCAACGACAGCGCCGCCGCTCAGAACGTCATCGGACAGTTCGGCGTGGGCTTCTATTCCGTGTTCATGGTGGCCGACGAAGTGCGCGTGGTATCAAAGGGCTACCAAGCTGACGCGCCCGCCGTAGCTTGGGTCAGCGAAGGCGGGGATACTTACCGCGTCGAACCCGCCGAGCGCGCCACGCGCGGCACCGACATCATCATCACCCTGAAGGAAGACGCCAAAGATTTCTTGCAGCAGTGGACGCTGAAAGACATCATCCGCCGCCACAGCGACTACATCGCCTTCCCCATCTACGTCGGTGATGACGAACAAGCCACTAACAAGCAGGAGGCGCTGTGGCGTCAGGACAAGAGCGAGGTCAGCGACGCGAAGTACGACGACTTCTACCGCATGATGACGCTGGACTTCAACCCGCCACTCAAGCGTATCCACATGCAGGCCGACGTGCCGCAGCAGTTCTACGCGCTGCTGTACATCCCCAGCAGCAGCGACCTGGGGATGCTCAGCCCGCGCAAGGAACCCGGTCTCAAGCTCTACGCGCGCAAGGTCTTGATCCAGGAATACAACAAGGACCTGCTACCCGAATACCTGAACTTCATCCAGGGTGTGGTGGACAGCGAAGACCTGCCGTTGGCCGTCAGCCGCGAGAGCGTGCAGGCCTCGCGCGTGTTGGCGAACCTGAAGAAGACCCTCACCAACAAGGTGCTCAGCGAACTGAAGCGCATGGCACAAAAGCGCCGCGAGGAATACCTGGAGATTTACCGCATCTGGCAGCGACACATCAAGCAAGGCCTGATCGTCAGCCCCAGCGACCGCGCCGACATCGAAGCGCTGCTCTTCTTCGCCAGCACCCACGAAGACGCCCCCGACGCCCTCGTGTCGCTGGATGATTACGTGGCACGCATGGCCGAAAACCAGGACGACATCTACTACATCCTGGGCGACGACTTCAGCAGCCTGCACCGCAGCCCGCACCTGGACGCCTTCCGCCAGCGCGGCATCGAAGTGCTGTACTTCACCGATCCAGTGGACCCCATTATGCTCAACGGCCTGACGGAATACAAAGGCCACCAGTTCCGCAGTGTGGACGCGGCAGACCTGGACCTCAGCGACGTGGGCACGCTCAGTGAAGACGCCCCACAGCCGGAAGCCGAGGCCCTGCCCGAAGACCGCTTCGGCGTGGTGGTGGCGCGTTTCAAGGCGCGGCTGGGTCAGCGCGTCCGCGATGTGCGCGCCAGCAAGAGCCTCGTCAGCAGCCCGGCGCGCCTGGTCAGCGACGAAGAGAGCGTCAGCCGTGCCCAGATGTTCCGCATCAACCGCCTCTTCGACCGCGACTACGAGTTACCCGTCAAAATTCTGGAGCTGAACGCCAGCCATCCGCTGCTGCACAACCTGGCGGACCGCATTAACGGCGGGGAAGATGCCGTGATTGACGCCGTGGTGGAGCAGGTCTTCGAGACGGCACTGCTGCAAGACGGCATCCACCCAGACCCGGCAGCCATGGCCGACCGGCTCACGGCGTTGATGCAGGCGGCCACTGGCACCCCCTTCGACGCCACCGGCTACACCGAGCCAGCACAGGCAGCCCCAGCGGACGACAGCCCACAGGTCACTATCAGCGGCCTGGATGACGCCGAGACCGACACAGACGATAGCAAGGCCGACACCAAGTAATCAGCAGGTCAGCGCACAGAAAAAGCGGGCGGGGCCACACACAGGCACCCGCCCGCTGGCTTAGGTCACAGGGCAGCAGCCTAATACACCGCGTAGAGCGCGTCCAGCTCATCGCGCAGGCGGCGATAGCTTTTGTAACGCCGAGCACTGAGTCCTTTGTCGCGCACCGCATCAATCACGGCACAGCCCGGCTCGTTGACGTGGCGGCAGTTGCTGAAGCGGCATTTTTCCACCAGGGGGGCCATGTCCAGGAAATATCCGTCCAGCTCTTCCGGCTCCACGTCCCACACGTTCAAGCTGCGCATACCGGGCGTATCAGCCAGGTGGCCGCCGTCGGCCAGCTTGACCAGGGCACTGTCGCGGGTGGTGTGCATCCCTTCCTGCGATACGCTGCTGACGGCCTTCACCTGGCGGCCCAGGCCCGGCTGGATGCGGTTCAGCAGGCTAGTCTTGCCCACGCCGGACGGCCCGGTAAAGACGGACAGATGTCCAGCCAGGTGCGCACGCAGTGCGTCCACGCCAGTGCCATCGGCGGCGCTGGTACGGATGATCTCGTAGCCCATGTCGGCATAAGGGGCAAAGCGGGCGTCAATGCGGCCAGGGTCTTCCAGGTCGATCTTATTGACGACGATGAGCAGTTGGTCAATCTCGGAGCGTTCGCCCGCCACCAAGAAGCGGTCCAGCATGTGTAGATCGGGCGTGGGCTGGGCGGCAGCAAAGACGAAAAAGGCGCGGTCGGCGTTGGCGATGATGACCTGTTCGCGCAGGGCCTCGCCCGCCCCACGATTGCCCTCTGTGCGTGCCGCGCGGGACAAGACACTGTGGCGCGGCTCCACAGACTCAATCACGCCTTTGTCGCCTTCTTCATCACCCACAATGACGCTGAAGGTCACGCGGTCACCAACAGCAGCGATGTCCGTGCTCTGTGCCGCTTCCATCAGCCGCCCGCGCAATCGGCAGCGATAGATCGTGCCGGCCTCCGTTTCTACCCAGAAAAAACCGCTCTGATCCTTAACTACCAAGCCTGACTGTGTGACCAAGCGCAGCCTCCTTCATAGATCGTTATCCAGAAATTGAGTTGATGCCATTCAGCACATGAAAAGAACACGTCAGCGCAGCGTGACGGGCTGCGTCTGGGTTCCCTGAACGTTCTTTGTTGAGCGATAAAGCGATGGACGGGCCGGGGTACATGGCCGACCGATCCCTGATGAATTGATTGCTGGAATGCACTGCTACGAGGCATCTATCTCAATATTCAAGTATACCCTAAAAGTGTGCCACCTGCGCAGCGAGTTTCCAAGCTGCTTACGCCAAGCAGTCCAAGAGCACTTTGCGATAAAACGCACTATAGCGTTTTTCGTAAAAATACGAAACTAGGTCGTCTCCCTTGACAGAGTAAGTAGAATAGAGTCAAAAACTGTTGAGGAAGAGCAATGACCGAATTGGCATCAGTAGGTGACTTCTGCCCAAATTCAGACTGCCCGGTTTACGGCGACACGGAAGCCCTGCGCGCCATTGACGAGCTGCACAACTTTGGCGTGGCGGTGCGCTTCGCTAGCCAGCCTGACCTAGACCCTATGGACCCTGACGACCGGCTTTACTTCAACATTCTGTCCACCGGAGAGATCACGCTGGCATACGAGGCACACTGGTTGGCGTAGTAGCCAAAACCAGTTTAGAATAAGCGCAGTATCCAGTTATTGGGGGCACTACAATCCACGTGACCCAGTGTAAGGTCCAAATATAAAGCCCTAGGTTGGAGACATGTGATGGCAATTGATGTGCGCTGGTATGATGAGGCAAAAACGGCACTTCTGGTCATTTATGGTCAGCAATTTGAGCTTGAAGAATTTTATGTAAGTATCGACAAATCTTATCAGATGATGGAGAAGGTCGATTGCATAGTGGATATTGTGCAGGATGTAACGGCGTTATCCCGGTTACCACCGAGCATTTTATCCATTTTACGGTATGCGGAAAGTAAAAGTCATCCCCGGCGTGGAGTCTCGATAATTGTCGGCATGAACCGCTTTGCGAGAACAATGTTGAACACTGCCTCAACCATTGCTCCAAAAGTAACAGCCAACTACTATTTTATCGCTACGATGAAAGAAGCGCATGATTTGCTGCATTCTCTGCGGCATGAGAGGGATACACAACCTAAAGAATGAGCAGTGCCACACCGTAGAACAGCACCGGAGCGCCCCCCCAGATCGCAATCGGCAGGAAGGTAATATTTTGCTGATTGAACTTGAACAGCACTGGATTCCAGCGGCGCACATTGTAGACCCATCCGCCCATTGTACCGACACATTCGACAAGAATCGCTGAACCAAGCCCCCATGCCACTAGTACCAGCAGTTCATCCCATTGGAACTGGTCGAAGTGAGGGGTAGGTGTTATCTGCTGAACTAGCCAGAAACCGATCATAAATATAGCACCATCCCAGATGCAGTGAAGTGCCGGTTGCAGAGGCGCTGGTAGTGGGAAATCCGACAGCGAGGTGTAGATGGGGTTGCTGGAATACTTTGGTCCTGCGAAGTGCAAGGGGAATTCCCAGAGCGTGCCGATAAGACAGCCAGCGATAAACAGAGTTAGATACGTTGTGCTGATTTGCTGTGTGGCAATAAGTGCTGTTATCAGCGCAATGATGAATACGCCGATAACGAGATCAAGCGTGTGAAATAGGGTTTTCAAAAGCGGATCCATTCTATAAATTTTGACGTGAGATTGATTTCTATCATAAGTGTTGAGCGGTATTTGTCAAGAACCGGTATGTGTCAAGGACTTTGAAACAACTGCGTGAAAAAGACTAGGATGGATTTGCCATAGCGACGCGGTGCGCACCTCCACGCGGCAAACTGGTTGGCTCGCCAGCCAGAACGGATGCTACAATAAGCGCAGGCATTTTTGTGTCCAGCTTTTGGGGACCATTATACCTTAACATAGTCGAGAATATCTCAAAGCAAGTGGAATTTCCAGTTTAGTATGCTTGTAATTTAGTTCATTGTCTGCGACACTGTTCGAATGACTTCACAAACACAAACCCTTCGACAAAGTAAAATCGTTCAACGATCCCCTATTTTCTATGGATGGGTGGTCTGGTTCGTCGCAACCATCGGGTTGTCAGCAACCTCACCGGGGCAGAGCTTTTCGGTTTCGTTGTTTATCGATTACTACATCGCTGATTTCGGACTGGATCGTACCAGCGTATCCGCATTGTACGGATTAGGAACGTTTATTGCATCACTCAGCTTAACCTGGGTAGGCAAGCGCATCGATCGGCATGGAAACCGGTTCATGAGCATTGTAATTGCTCTGTTGTTCGGATTGGTTCTGCTGGCGTGCTCACTGGTCACTGGTCCGATTACAATTCTCATCAGCTTCATCGCAATTCGCGGTCTCGGTCAGGGGTCGTTGGGGCTGGTCAGCACAACAGCCGTTGCCCAGTGGTTTCAGAAACGACGCGGTTGGGTGATGGGCCTTTCGCTGGTGGTCTTTGCCGTCTTCCAGCGGTTTTATCTACCCTGGATGCAGGGCTTTATCGCTGACCGTGGTTGGCAGGCAGCCTGGTTGTTGACAGGCGCTACGCTACTCATTGTTGTCCTGCCCATGATGGGGATATTCCTGAGAGATCGTCCGGAGGATTTTGGTCTGGAACCGGACGGTAAGGCCCCTACCCTAACATCCGGTACCACAAAAGTCATTGAGGAGAACTGGCAGTTGCGTGAAGCACTGCGGACACCCATCTTTTGGGCTTTTACGCTGGCGCGGATGCTTGCTGGTGCATGGGGTACTGCCCTGATTTTTCATCAGATCTCACTCTTTGGTGAACTGGGCCATCCTGCTGAAGTTGCAGTAGCAGCCTATGGTCAGGCTGCTTTGATGACGGCAGGTTTTACGTTGTTTTCAGGCTGGTTGGTTGATCAGGTGCGACCTGGCTATCTAATTGTTATTCAGATGCTCGGACTAATGGCGGCAACGGGTTTAGCACTCATCATGCGTGAAAGTTGGTTGTTGTTTGCTTATACAGCAGCCTATGGCGTGTTTATGGGTGTAGGATCTGTATTTGATGGTACGGTTTGGGTCAATCTATTTGGACGACAGCACCAGGGAGCTATTCGCGGTTTTGTTGCGACCGCCGGGGTCATGGGAACCTCAATTGGCCCATTCATATTTGGTCTGTCCTATGATTACTTTGGTAGTTACAATGCTTCTCTCTGGTTAGGCATTGTTCTTGCCATGTTTGCATCCATCCTAGCACTCATAGTCAAGAAACCTGACCGGTCATCTGTCATATAGTCCTTATCCATCTCTGCTGAACCTGCTGACGCCCGCCAGCGTACATCATGGTGAAGCCGAAGTCGTTCAGTGGCAGCGCAAGTGAAGGGCGCTCCCGCAGTGGTCTGGATCAACCCGCCTCCACGGGCAGCAAATCCATCCTGATCTTTTTCACGAAGTTGTTTCAAAGTCCTTGACACATACCGATTGACCTTGTCTATTCAAGCTCTGGGCTTCAGATACTGTTCAATCTCGACACCGGTACGGACTGTGATGGGCCTTATCTCTCCCACAAGCTCTCTGGCTTCAGGGATTACCAGGCTCCACCACAGGTCATATTTTACCGCACCTCCAACATACAAGGGATTTAGGGTGAGGGCTTGATTCACCAACAGGGTCTGCTAGAGTGTGCCCATCCACTTGGCACACCCAGCGAAAAGGCCTGCCGTCCTATGCCCCCGCTCACACTCACCGACGCACAGCACCAAGCCGTCAGCATCCATGACCGCGACCTGGTAGTCGAGGCCGGTGCGGGATCGGGCAAAACCCGCGTATTGGTGGAGCGCTACCTGGCTCTGCTGGACGCCAACCCCCACTGGCCGCTCAGCGCGCTGGTGGCGATCACCTTCACGCGCAAGGCCGCCGGTGAAATGCGCGACCGCGTGCGCCAACGCCTGGAGGAACGCTTCACTGCCGCCCAGTCCGCAGCGGAACAGGCGCGCTGGGCCGCCCTTTTGGGGGCCATGGACAGCGCCCGCATCGATACCATCCACGGCCTGTGCAGCGGCATCCTGCGTGCCAACGCCGCCGACGTGCCCGGCCTGGACCCTGGATTCCGTGTCTTGGAAGAAGTCGAGATGGCAACCCTGCGCCGTGATGCTGTAGACGCGCTTCTGGACGCACTAGCCGACGATGACCCGGTACTGCGCCTTTTCGACCATTTTGAGCTGCGCGAAATCCGCGACTCGCTGAACGACCCGGCGTTGATGGCCGCTGACCTGATTGACATCGCGCCGGAGGAATGGCTGGCGCTGTGGCAGGAAGACTACGCGGAGCGCATCAGCGCTTGTGTGGACGACCTCTTCAACGGTGATGCACTGTGGGCGCTGCGTAAATTTCGCATCCCGGACGCAGTGCCGGACAGCGATGCAATCCGCCAGGTGTTCATCGACGTAGTGCAAACCGCCCGCGCCGCCGAGCATGGCGAGCTGGACATGCTTACAGTCGCCGCATCTTACCTGGCAGACACCATCACCCTGCGCGGCGGCAGCAAAAAGACCTGGGGCGATGAGACACTCGCCGAGGTCAAGGGCTGGCTAAAAACGGTCAAGGCCCAGGCGCAGGCCGTCGCGGATCAAGCGGGCGGCCTCGCCGAGTACGACACACAGGCGGCCCAACTCATCCCCTTGTGGGTCGGGTTGGCGCAGCGGGTGCAGGCCGCCTACCGTGACGCCAAGAGCCGGCTGCGCGGCCTGGACTTCGACGACCTGGAAACGCTGACAGCGGCGCTGCTCAAGGATCAGCCCCAGGCCGCCGCCCGCTATCATGGCAGTGAATACCGCCATATCCTCGTCGATGAATTCCAAGACACCAACGAACGCCAATGGGCCATCATCCGCGCGCTGGCCGGGACCCTGGGCATGGGGCGGCTCTTTATCGTCGGCGACCCCAAGCAGTCCATTTACGGCTTTCGCGGCGCGGACGTGCGCGTGTTCCGGGAAGTGTCGCATCTGCTCACCCGTGATACCCAAGACGCACACGTCACGCTGGCGCAGTCCTTCCGCACGCACGCTCCCCTCGTTGAACAGATCAACGCACTGTTCAGCGTGCTGCTGGGTGGAGCGGGCCAGGTGGCCTACGTGCCGATGACCGCTTTCCGTCAGGACCCGCCCAGCGATGCGCCGCCTTTGGAAGCCATCGTGGTACATCACAAACGCGGCGATGACCTGGACATGTCCGCTGTGCGCCGCCGTGAAGCCGATGCGCTGGCCGCCCGCCTGCATCAACTCATCGATACGGGCCGCCCCGTTGCCGACCGCAGCGCACCCGGTGGCCTGCGTCCGATGCGCTGGGGGGACGTGGCCGTGCTGATGCAGTCGCTGAGCAACGTCACTATTTACGAAGAGGCCTTTCACGCAGCGGGGGTGCCCTTCTTGACGATCGCCGGGCGCGGCTATTTTGAACGCCCAGAGGTCAGCGACCTGCTGAACCTGCTGCACACGCTGCACGACGCCAACGACGACCTCGCCCTGGCCGCCACGCTGCGATCGCCGCTCTTCGGCCTCAGTGACGACATGCTTTACACCCTGCGCCGTACCCATCCCGACACTGACGCACGCGTCAGCCTGTGGCAGGCGCTGACTCAGGCGGCAGCGGGGGCGCGTCCCGTGCCGGAGGACGACCGCCCCGCGCTGGACTGGGCCTACGCCACACTCAGCGCACTGAAGGGCCTGGCCGGGCGCGTCACCACGACCGAGCTGCTGGGTGCTGCCCTGGACCGCACCGGCTATCGCGCCGTGCTCAGTGGGCTGCCCGGCGGCGATCAACGCCGCGCCAACGTCGAGAAACTGCTGGAAGTGGCCCAGCAGAGCAGCCAACGTGTGACTCTCAGCGATTTCACCGCCTACCTGCGTGACCTGGCCCGCGCCGAAATCCGCGAGGGCAGCGCGTCCAGTGCTGCCGACGCTGCCGACCTGGTACAGATCATGTCCGTACACCGCAGCAAAGGCTTGGAGTTCCCGGTGGTCGTGATCGCGGATGCGTCGTGGACACATCACGGCGGGCAGAGCGGGCCGTGGCACTTCAGCGCGGACGGACGGGTTGGCTGCAAGCTGCGCGACGACGCCGGCGAATGGCGCAAGCCGCCGCCTTACGGGTATGCCATGCTCGCAGCTGAAGCACAGACCGCGCGCGCTGCCGAACGCCACCGCGCCTTCTAC
>CAYWGJ010000075.1:0-13615 GCA_964457835.1 uncultured Anaerolineaceae bacterium | reverse complement strand
GTCGTCGCTAGAACGTGAGGCCACATCGGTTCGCTGCCGGGCGCGCTCGCGGGCGTCTAGCAGGGTAGACATGCGCTCGGTGGGCGGGGCGGCGTCGCTGCGCTGACGACTCAGGGCGGCGCGCAGACGTTGTAAGTCGCTGCGGGTGACGATCAGGCGGCGTACCGCGATGTCAATAGGCAGCAGCAGCAGCGCAGCCAGCAGCAGCCACGGCCACAGCGGGGCCGACGCGCTGCGTGATTCGATGTCGCGGTTATAGATGGCGCTCAGGTCGCCGCTGAGGTTCTGACCGTCGGTGACTTCGGCCAGGGTGGGCAGCACGGAGTCACCACTGCCTGCGCGGAGGTATTCCGGTGAATAGCCCATCACCCAACCAGTCGTCTGGTTGACAACGCTGCCGTCATCCAAAGCGCCGTCAACGCGCAGCAGATACGCCCCGGACGCATCCGGATCAAAGACAGCCTCATAGCGCCCTGGCGCAACCTGGCGCAGCGGCAGGCGCTGATTGCCCAGGGTGGGGTCCACCACGGAAACAAGCAGGTCCAGGCCGTTGAGGAAACTGCCGTCTTCGTCACGGGCATCCACGACGACGCGGGCTTGTTCGTCTTCCATTATAACGCGCGTCTCGATCACGTCGCTGCCACCCTCGGTAATCGTCCAGCGCACAGCTTGGCTCCAGAAGCGGGCGAAGTCCGCCCAGCCCACCCAGTCCTGGCCCCAGCGGGCGGTAGCGTCACTGGTAAAGGCCACGCTGCGGCCCAGGCCGTACTGCCATGCCGCCAGTACCGGGTCCTCGTAGGGTGCGTCGGCGCGCAGCACCACCTGAGCGGCGGGCTTGGCCGTCGTGCCGATGTAGCCTTGCAGCGCGGGCAGGGCGTTGATGCCCTGCATGATGGGGTTATTGGCACTGAGTGTGGGTACGAAGGCGTCTTCGAAGATATAAGAGCGCGTCGCCAGCACGGTTTCTTGCGCGAAGATCGTCGGAATCGAGGCGACATCCTGCGCAACGTGATAATTGCCGCCGCCCGCCCGTGCCATGTCTTCCAGCAGGATCGACGGCTCGCCGATAGCGATCGTCGTGGTGGTGACCCCCTGCTGACTGTTGAGCATCTCGGTCAGCGGCACCAAGCCTGTGGCGTTCGTTAGGCCGTCGGTCAGCAGGATGATGTGCTTGACCTGCGATGGTTCCTGTACAATGTCCTCAGCCACGAGCTGCATCCCGGACAGCACATCGGTGCCACCGCTGGCACGCAGTGTACCGACCAGTTCTTGCAGGGCGCGGCGGTCCAGCACATCTTGGAATTCCGCGATCCAGTAGGCCACCGCGTCGAAGGTCGCCAGGGCGGCGCGGTCGGTGGGCTGCAAGAAGTCAATGGAGCGGTTAATGGCGGACTTCGCCAGTTCGATATTGGGCACACCGTCCGGGCCGGGCGTGGACATACTGCCGGATCGGTCGATCACGTAGGCGATGGTGAGCTGCGGCAAGCGCTGCTGATCGTCCAACTGCATCTCAACGGGCAGCATCTCTTCCAGCGGAGTCTGGAAGTAGCCGCCGGGACCGTAGCTCTGCGGGCCGCCAACGACGACTAGGCCGCCGCCCAGGTCCCGCACGTAGCTTTGTAGGGCCTGCATCCGGCGCAGGCTGAGGTCCGTGGCGGGCACGTTGGACAGGATCACGCTGTCGTATTGGGCCAGCGGCACAGCGCTGAAGGGCAGCCCACTGACGTCTACACGGTCCACCGTCAAACCGGACTCGTTGAGGGCGGGAGCTAGGTATTGGGTATCAGCGTCTTCTGCACCCACCAACAGCACGCGCGCCGGTCCGACGACCTGGCTGAAGGTCGCCAGACTGTTATTTTGATAGAAGGAGTCGCCGTCTTCTGGCGTGACAATCACGCTGAAGTCCTGGAAACCGGCCTCGTCCGCTTGCAGGGTCAGGGTGCGGTTGTTCGTGCCGGGGCGCAGCAGGGTTTCCTGGCTGGTGATGCGTTCGCCCCCAGCGTAGATATCCACACGGGCGGGGGTTTGGGCGTCGGCCGCGATGCTCAGGCTCAGGTCGAATTGGCCGCCCTGGGGCACAGCGCTGGGTGCGTCAAAGGCCGTCACACGGACTTCCGGGGCAGCATCGCGCGTGATGGGGATGTAACTGATCTCCACGCCAGAGGCCGCGGCGAGCTGGGCAGCAGCTTCGGCATCGCCCAGGGTGGGTTGGCCATCACTGAGGATCACGATGCGACGCGCAGCATCTGTAGGAAAGAGAGCCAGCGCCAGTCGGATCGCTTCGGCCAGGTCAGTGTTGCCGGTATCCGGTGCGGCGCGGACCGGCCCCAGCTCGCTTGAGTCACTAACGGCCTGGGTCACTTGTGCGTCTGCGCCGAAGAGGATCACACCAACCTGATCGTCACTGCCCATCAAGGCCATGGCCTGGCGGACCTGTTCCAGGGCGGCCTCGCTGTTGACTGGGCCAACGCTGTCTGAAGCATCTACCAAAAAGACGACGGCCAGCTTATCCGCTGAGCGCACAACTTGCGCACCCGCCAGGGCCAGCACCAGCAGCGTGATGATGGTCACGCGCAGCAGCAAGCTGCTGAGGTCACGTAGGCGGCGAAAGCGCTGGCGCGGCCAGCCGATATACAGCACCAAGGGAAGAACTACGAGCAGCAGCAGGGCCACAGGGGTGGTCAGGCTCATCACGATCCCACACTATTTACGGTCTATCACACACCATGATAACAGCCGACCGCAGGCTTGCACACCACAGGCGGCGCATCCCGGTGGCGTTTACAGGGCAATGGGCATCTTGAAGCCGAAGGTACTGCCCTTGCCATATACACTCTGGAAGATCATGCTGCCGCTGTGGCGCTCGATGATGTTCTTGACTAGGTGCAGCCCCAGGCCAGTGCCGTCGATGTTGATAGTTTCGTCGCTGCGGGCGCGGAAGAAGGGCTGGAACAAGCTGGCCTGCTGGTCCTCCGGGATTCCGTAGCCCGTATCCACCACTTTGACCAAGACGTCGGCCTTTTCACGCTGCAAGCTGAGCGTGACGCGGCCTCCTTCCGGCGTGTATTTGATGGCGTTGCTCACGAGATTGGCAATAGCTTCGCGCAGCTGCGCATTGTCACCTTCCACTTCGAGGATTTCGTCACTCATGTTCAGCACAAACTGCTGCCGCTTAGTCTGTGCGGAGCCTTCTTGCTCGTCGTAGACTTCCTGCACGACCTCGTTCAGGCTGATGCTCTGCATTCGTTCCAGGTGCATCTTCTCGATGCGCTCCAGCGACAGGATATCCGTGGTGATTTTCTCCATGCGCTGTGCGGCGCGCGCCATAGCTTTGAACTGCTCACGCTGCTTGTCGGTCAGCTTGTCTTCCAGCGACCATTCCAGCAGTTCCAGATAACCTACCACCACGCCGACCGGGTTACGTAGGTCATGCGCCGCGATGCGGATCATGTCCGTTTTGAGCTGTTCCAGCTCGCTGACCTGGGCGTACAGCTCCTGAAGCTGTGTGAGCTGGTCCTGGGCGATCTGGTAGAGCTGCGAGTTTTCTACCGCCACGGCCACCCGCGCCGCGATCAGCTTGATGAAGTCGAAGAGGTCCTCGTTGAAGCGGTCGTCGCGATCGGTCTCCAGGTTCAGCACCCCCAGCAGCCGCTCGTAGGAATTGAGCGGGATGAGCATCAGGGCGCGGGTCTGGGTAGCGATGGTAGCGGAATAGGCCGGGTACTCGCTCACGTCCAGAACCAGACGCGCCTGCTGGGTTTCGACCACTTCGTCCAGCAAGCTGGTATGTGGCAGGTAGTCACCGGGTTGAAACTGCGTGTAATGCCCGATAGCCTGCTCTAGGCGAAGCTGACCGTTCTCAAAGGTGCTGATGAAGCCGGCGTTAGCCGCAGCCAGGCGCACCGAGGCGTCCAGGGCCAGGGACAGCACGTAGTTGATGTTCAGCATCCGGTTGATTTCAGCGTCAATCTGCTGGAGGATGGTCAGGCGCTGGATGTAGGTATCGCGCTCCACCTCGGCCATCTTGCGGTGACTGATGTCACGCACGATACATTGGAGCCGTCCGCTGCGCACCAGCTTGGCGCTGATTTCCACGGGCAGATGTTCCTCGCCTTTACGGCGGATGCGCTGCTCGCGGATGACGGTCTGGCCGGACGTGATGTTCTGGATGGGGAACATCGCGCTGACCGTCAGTGTGCCACCGATGAGGGTCTGCGGCTTGACACCGATGAGCGCCCCGGGACGCTCTCCAAGCATGTGCTCCATGGTGGAATTGGCTAAGATGATGCGCCCGTCCTCGTCCAGAATGAAAATACCGTCGGAGGCTTCTTCCAGCAGGGTGCGGTAGTTCTCCTCGCTTTCGCGTAGGGCTTCGACATCAGCCCGGCGCTGCAAAGCATAGCTAATGGTACGCATCAAAATGCCCGGCTTCAGGTCAGATTTATCTAAGTAATCTGAGACGCCAGCGGCCATTGCCACCGCGTCAAAGTCGCCATCGCTATAGCCGGTCATCAGGATAAAGGGCGCGTCAATGCCCATGCCGTGCAGCTCATGCAGCAGGTCCAGGCCGTCATGGCTGCCCAGGCGATAATCGACCAAGTAGACGTCATGGCGTGCTTTATGGGCAATGGCCCGTGCCATCTCATAGGTCGATGCCCACTCCACCTTGTATTGGTGCACTTCACGCGCCAACATCTTCTGGACGAGCGTATAGTAGTTTTTGTCGTCATCAACGACTAAGACACGTATTGACTGCACGGTGCGCCATCCCAAGCGTGAAAGCTGCTAAACGATCTGGTCATAAAGCGCGGACATGCTGCACTCTATGTTGCTATAGTAGCACGACTTATAATAATGGGCACAAGGAGCAAAGCGGCCCACGCGCGTGCTCAAGGGTACAGGTCCGTGAATCAACGGGGGCGCTGCCCATTGCTGCACAACGCCCCCGCACGACCGTCAGCTACTCGATCGGCACATCCAGGCTTTCCCAGTAGTCCTTGCTGACGAACTTCGTCAGGTTGCGCCCATCGTCCGTTTTGGCGCGCAGCCCATGCCGCACCTGGCCGTTCTTGGTGGTGAACGTCGTCTTGCGCACATTCGCCATGGCGATCTCCACCTTCTTGCGCAGCTTTACATCATAAAACTCAACGGTATCGGCCATTGCAGACCCTCCTTGCACTGTATGGACAAACAAAAGTCAAGTAGACTCTACTTCTCAAGCATATTATAGTTCAAATACTTGAGCCTGCATACTGTTCTGTAATGTCAATAGGCTGTAGGCTGTACAATCGCCCTTATTCGACGTATTGACCTAAGCGACCGTGATGAGCCGACGAGTCTTGTATTTGATCCGCCATGGACATTACCGACTAGAAGGGACTGCTGCCGGCTCGCTGAGTGAACGGGGCATCGAACAGGCGCGCACCACGGCTTACGCCCTGCGACGCATTCCCTTCACAACGCTTTACATCAGCTCAGCCCCGCGTGCCTTACAAACTGCGGAGTTGATCGCTGATCCCTTTCCCACTGCCGCCCGCGTGATCGACGATCAACTGCGTGAGTGCATTCCACAGGTCAACGATACGCTGACACAGAGTTTCCAGCAGCGCTACCCGGACCTAGACACAGCGCAGATGCAGCAGTGTGAGCTGGCAATGCGTCAGGCCTTCCGCCGGTACTTTGTGCCGCCCCCCCCCGATGACAGGGTAGACGCCAGCGGAGACATTTATGAGGCCCTGGTGTGCCATGGCAACATCATCCGCTTCTTCGTCTCTCAAGTGCTTCAACCGGGGTCGCGTTTCTGGATGCAAATGCTCATTCATCACTGTGGGGTCAGCCGCGTGGCAGTGTCGCAAAGCGGCACCATGCTGCTGATTTCGCACAACGACATTGGGCATCTGTCTGATGACCTGCGCACGGAGTATTAAATGCATATGATGCCGATGCCTTTGCTTCGCCACTTGCTGCCCTTGGCCCTGCTCGCAATCGCGCTGCTCAGCGGCTGTGCGCAGGGTGCGGTGCAGTTCGCCCCTACCCCCCTGCCCCCTGACCGCTCGCCGCTGCTATATACACATCCCAGCGGGGCCTTCAGCATCAGCGTCCCGCGGGACTGGGTGACACAAACGACGGAAGACGCCGTGCTTGCCAGTGCCGCCTTTTCCATCCCCGGTCAGCACAGTCCCGCCCTGAGCGTAGCCACCGTCAACCTGGGAGCGGACACTCCCGCCGGCCAACTCAGTGACCTGGTGGACGCTTACCAAAGCCTGCACCGCCCCGACCTGACGCGCTACCGTGAGCAAGAACGTCGCGCCCTGGGCGATGGCAGTTGGCAGGTGACCGGCGTGCGCAGCTTGGGTGGCAGCATCGAGCAGCTCAATACCTTCATTCAAACAGCGGACGGCTTGATTGCGGTGGCAGAGGTCGTAGTCGGCAGCGATACGCCGCGTGACGCGGCAGAGATGGCTGCGCTGCAAACCGCAATGAACACCCTGCGGCTGCTGCCCGGCTCGCAGTTACAGCCCGCGCCGCTGGCCGCGTTAGGGTCGGTGCGCAGCCGCAGCGCAGCGGTACAGAACGTCAACGCTTGGCGCAACGCTTACGGCGTGTTTTTCATCACTGGAGAAGTTGCCAACTTCAGCACGCAGACGCTCAGCGATGCAGTCGTGCGCGTCAGCCTGCGTGATGCTGCCGGTAACGTGCTGTCAGAAGCCGCGGATGGCGTCATGGGCCATGCCCTGCCCGCTGGGGGCTTCGCGCCCTTCAGCCTGCGCTTTGGGGACGGCCAGCCCGCAGCGGCACAAACCTATACCGTTCAATTGGAGCTGCCCAACGCCGCCACCCCGCTAACGCGCCCGGTTTATGGCCGGGGCAGCTTCGTCATTGAAGACGAGTCGCCGCGCTTCACCGAGGAAAATCACCTGGTCATCAGCGCCACGCTGCGCAGCCAAGCGGACGTCACGCTGACGGACTTGATCGCGCTGGTGACAGCCTTCGACCTAGACGGCCAAGTGATCGCAGCGTGGCGCGTGGACCTGCCCGGCGGCCCACTGGCCCCCGGTGAAACCCGCGACATCGCGCTGCGTGTGACCGAAATCGGCGGCGAACCCTCAAACTACATCTTAGAAGTACAGGGCTTAGGGCCGGACCCAGCAGCCTCGAACGCAGCAGGGGGGTGAACCGATGGGACTGCCGTCGCGCTATGAGGACCCGACTCACGGTACCTGCTTGACCCTGCACGCAGCCCTGGCCTATCTGCGAGCTAAAGATGTACAGGCTGCCGCTGCACGCGATTCCATCCAGGTACAGCGCAGGGATGGCAGCACACGGACGCTGCAACCGGTGGACTTGCCCATCGGGCGCATGTACCCACTGCACACGCTGGAAAGTGCCCTAGGCTGAGCGCCGCGAAAATCCTCTATGCACCTCAGGTCACAACGCGAGTAGAATGGGAACGGGATCAACTATCGACCCAGAGGGGGACGAGATTATGAGCTTTACCCCGGAGATGGTGATCGTGCTGCTGGTTTTAGCGGCGGCGATTGTTTTCTTCATCACGGAATGGCTGCGCGTAGACGTTGTTGCCTTGAGCGTAGTGGCGGTGCTGATGCTAACAGGCGTCATTACGACGTCGCAGGCGCTGGAGGGCTTTGCCACCAGCACCGTCATGACGGTAGCCGCTTTGTTCATCGTGGGAGGGGCGGTGCTGCAATCGGGTTTATCGGCCCGGATTGCTGACCGCATCTTGAAGGTCGCCGGCACCAGTGAGCGTCGGCTGATGTTTGTGATTATGCTGTCGGTGGCCGTGTTGTCCGGGTTCATCAGCAGCACAGGCACTGTCGCCGTCTTGATGCCGGCTATCGTCAGTTTGGGCGCGCGCGTCAAGATCAGCCCATCGCGCCTGCTGATGCCGCTGGCCTTCGGGTCCCTGCTGGGCGGTGCCGCCACCTTGATCGGCACGCCGCCCAACATCATCGTCAGCGATGTGCTGGCCGAGGCCGGTTTTGGCCGCTTCGACTTCTTCACCTTCACGCCACTGGGCCTGGTGCTGATCCTCGTCGGCGTGGTCTACATGGTCTTCATCGGACGCGCGCTGCTGCCAGACCACAAAACGACCGAGCTGGACATTCAGCCGGTGAACACCCCGGAAGAACTGTTCGACATCTACCGCCTGCCGGACAACCTCTTCCGCCTGCGCGTGCGCACACAATCGCCGCTGGTGGGCCAAAGCCTGGAAGGTAGTGACATCGGGCGCGACTACGCCGTCAGCGTGCTGGAAATTTTGCGCCCGCCGCCGCCGCGTCAGGTTGCCCGCATCGCCGGGCAGGCCATCGTGCTGCAAAGCGACCAACTCGAACTGATCCATCCCAGCCGCAACCCGACCCTTCAGGTCAATGACGTGCTGCTGGTCAAGGGTGACGGCCTGGATGTGAGCCGCATGGCTGCCAAGCGCAATCTGGCGATCCAGCCAGCCACCACCGATGACCAGCAGGCGCTCATCAGCCGCGAGGTGGGCATGGTAGAAGCCGTCATTCCGCCGCGCTCCAACATGATCGGTGAGACCCTAGTGAGCACTAACTTTGGCCGTGATCACCGCCTCAGCGTACTGGACATTCGCCGCCCGGCATATGACGGCCAGCTCGACCTCAAGACCACGCGGCTGCGCTTCGGCGATACGCTGCTGGTGCAGGGCGAATGGAAGGACATCATGACCTTGAAGCGCCGCCAGCGCGACTTCATGGTGTTGGGCGAAACGCACTACATGAAGGACGGCGTCGCTAAGCCGGGCAAAGCAGGCATCGTACTGGTTATCCTGCTGGGGATGCTTTTATTGATGGTCAGCGGCTGGGTATCCGTGGCAGCGGCCAGCTTGATAGCGGCGCTGGCAGTGGTCTTCAGTGGCACGCTGAACATGGATGAGGCGTATCAGGCTATCGACTGGAAAAGCATTATGCTGATTGCCGGCATGTGGCCGCTGAGCACGGCGTTGACCGAGGTCGGGCTGGTGGACGTGATCGCCGGTGGCTTCACCGAGTCGCTGGGCGCTGCTGGGCCGATGGCGGTCATGGCCGGGCTGTTTGCCATGACGGCAGTCTTCACCCAAGTGCTCAGCAATACCACAACGGCAGTGCTGGTCGCCCCGATCGCCGTGGCCGCCGCCGCATCCATGGGCGTGGCCCCACAGGCCTTCTTGATGGCGATTGCCGTTGCTGCGTCGATGGCCTTTGCCTCGCCGGTGTCGTCGCCGGTCAACACGCTGGTGATGGGAGCCGGGCAGTACCGTTTCGGCGATTACTTCAAGGTCGGCGCGCCACTGATCGTTATCATGATGATCGTCACCATGTTGGTGCTGCCGCTGCTCTTCCCATTCTGAGGCCGGGCTTCAGCTCACTTGCTCGACCTCTGACGTGATGCGAAAATCCGCCGTAGGAGCATGGCGCGGCTGCATCTGGACGTTCATCAGCGTAGAACGCATATCGGGGTTGGTCGGCAGTGTGATCGTGAAGCATGTGCCTTCACGCGCGCTGCTGGTCACTTCGATGCGGCCCCGGTGTGCTTGGACAATCCACTTAGCAAAGGTCAGCCCCAGCCCGATGACCCCCTTTTCGACATCACGCTCAAAGGCACGGTAGAAGGGTTCGAAGATGTGGGGCAGGTCGTCCTCGGCAATGGGTGGACCATAGTTGGTTACCGTCACCGTGAGGTCACGGGCGAAGGCACTGGTGACCACCTGCACACTTGAGTCCTTGGGGGCATAAGCCAACGCATTCGCCAGCACCTGATGCAAAGCAAAGCGCATCTCTTCCGGATCAACCTTGGCCGAAGGCATCGGCTGATGGGCGTCAAATTGGATGCGTGCCTGCTGCTGCCTCGGCTCGTTGGACTCTAACGTAGCGATGACGCCCCTTACCAGCGTATTGATGTCTACTGGCTCAAAGTGGAAGCGTGAGGGGTCCATCTCGCTGAACTTCAGCAGGCGTTTGAGCGCCTTGTCAATGTGGTCTATCTGCTCGGCAAGAATATGCGTGCGCTTGTCCAGGCTTTGCACCGTAGCGAAGACTTCCAGGCGTGCGTCCTCTGGGACAGCTTTGTGCACCTCGGTGAGGCGCTGGCCGATGCGCTCCAGGAAATACAAGCTGGTGCGCATGATGGAAAGCGGTGTGAGCAGATCATGCGAGGCCTGGCCGACAAAGCGCTGCATCACGCGGGCACGGTCATCAGCGACGGCCAGCTCTACGCGCTGCTGCTCAGCGTTTTTGTGCTCATCAATGTCTTGCAGCATGATGTCATAACTGATGATGATGCCGTGCGTATCCATGACCGGGCTGGCCTGCCCCAAGGCCCAGAAAGTGGTGCCGTCCGACCGTTTGAGGCGCAGCTCCACGGCACTGTAATGGCCCTGCCGCGCGTTGGCCTGCATCAAGGCATCCGCCGCCTGCTGGCCGCCTAGCAGCAGGTTGAGGAACTTGGGGGCCGCCTGCAACAGCCCATCCTCGGCACTGTAACCCAGCATGTCCAACAGCGCTGGATTGACGTCCAGCCAATGCCCCTGTGCATCCACACTGCACATGCCGATCTGGGCGTTTTGGAACAAGTCACGGTAACGATGTTCGGCCTGTTGACGCGCGATCTCGGCACTTTTGCGCTCGGTGATGTCCTTTACTGTGCCGTAGAGCAGGCGTGTGTCGGGCTGTTCGGGGTCCAAGCGCATCTGAGTGCGCAGCGTCAGCCAGCGCTCGCGTCCATCCACCAAGCGCACGCGGAACTCCGCCCGGTGGGTAACGCCCAGCTTGCTGTGGTTCAGCACGCTCTGCACGATGATGTAGTCTTCCGGGTGCACAAAGCGTTCATTGGCGTTGAAAAAGCCTTGGTCAATGAGTGATTCGAGCGAGGAACTGCCCTGACTCCACACCAACGTATGCTGGTCGTCGGGCGTCATGCGCAGCGCGAAGGCATAATCGGCCCCCAGCTCAGCCGCGATCTGGAAGCGAGCGCGTTCGTCTACCAGCAGTTGGGCCTTTTCGCGCACATGCGCGCGGTCCGTGTGGCGCTCCAGGTCTGCAATGAAAAGCATGATGACCAGAAAAGCAATCGCAGCACTGTTGACGAGCGCCGCGCCATACTGCGGTGCCAACAGGCTGTAGCTGATGCCGTGGATGAGCATAGCCGCATACAGCCAGCGCGAAGGCAGCAGCAGATAACACAGCACCAGGTTCACGGCGGTCCAAAGGGTCATCGTCGCTAAAGGAGCTGCTTGATATTGATCGTAGAACCAGGGCAAATAGGCCGCTGCGGCAGTAACGAGAATCAGCGTGATGGCGGCCACGATCGCCCAGCGCGTGCGGCTGATGCCGTAAAGCACGATCAGCAGCAGCGTAGAAGGCAGGCTGAAAGGCGACTGGCCGACCCAAAGCGTCAAGAGGGAGGCCACGATGTTGACACCAATGAAACCCAGCAGCAGCGCAGACAGCAGGCTGGCACGATAACGTGCGTCTTCGTGGGTCAGGTGAGTAGATAGAACTGAGAGTTTGCTGAGTGAAACCTTCATCAAAATTACACCTCAGCGCGCTAACGTTGACAAATGATTAAGCAGGTACCCTTACTTTACCATAAAAACCGTTGTTCATCCGGGTAAAATCCCCATAAAAGCTTAAGAACTGCGGCGGTGCTGTGAATCACCTAAACAGACCTAAACCTTCATCCTACAGCGCGGTGATCTGATATACACTAGAAGTACACACGCCAACTGCTGAGATGAACTGAACTGAGTGACTATGAGCCTCTCACAACACTATGAAGCCCTCTATCATCTCTCCCGCGAGCTGCACGGCCTGGACCCGTTGAACCAGATGCAGCGCATCGTGCAGCGCGCTGCGGGGATGGTCAGTGTGCCGCATGGCT
The DNA here is from genome assembly GCA_964457835.1 of uncultured Anaerolineaceae bacterium. Lineage (GTDB taxonomy): Bacteria > Chloroflexota > Anaerolineae > Aggregatilineales > Phototrophicaceae > CAYWGJ01. The sequence goes on along the minus strand of CAYWGJ010000075.1, from coordinate 1,717 downwards.
GCCTGGCTGTATACACGCCCGACGACCGCATCGACGCGGCTGTCGCCCTTGAGGAAACGGACTCACGCGCGGTGTGGGACCCCATCCTAGAACGGGGGCTGGCGGGCTTTGCCTATCACGGGCAGCGCACCATCATCGTGCGCAACTTAGCAACGGACCCGCGCTGGCTGCGCAGCGAAGGCGTGCCCCAGCAGGGATCAGCCATCGGCATCCCGCTGTACCAGCACCAGCAGCCTTTCGGCGTCCTGATGCTCATCAGCGACCAAGTTGATGACTTCGACAGCCGTCGCATTGCCCTACTGCACGAAGTCGCTGAACTGGCTGCCATCGCGCTGAGCGCCAGCCGCCGCGCGCAACTGCCCGGCCTGGACCTCAACGACGCGCTGCTGCCCATTTTAGTGACGGACATGGAAGGCCGCATTGTCGAGGCCAACCGCAGTGCGGGCGCACTCTTTGGCATGGACCCCAACGCGCTGCTGGACCGCTTCATGGCCGAGCTGCACCGTGCGCAGGTGGCCCCCTTTGAGGCAGCGCAACTTGAAGGCCTGCCCTACGGTGAAACACAGAGCTTTCGCGCAGTGATCGTCACATCTGCCGGTGACCTGCTGCAAACCGTTGTGTGGGCGCGGCGCGTCAGCATTGACGGCATTGACCACGTTGAGTTCGTCGAAATGGACAACTCCGCCGAGGCCGAAATGGAACAAATCCGCCTGGACCTGTCGGCTATGGTCTACCATGACCTGCGCGGCCCGCTGCAAACGATCAAGTCCAGTATGCAGAAACTGGGGCAGGTGCTGGTCAACCACGAAAATGTCGCCGTGCTGACCATGCTGCAAACCGGCATTCGCAGCACCCGCCAACTTCAGCGCATGATCGACAGTCTGCTGGACATTCAGCGTCTGGAGCAGGGGCGCACCATCATCAACACGCGCGACACTGACCTGCGCATCCTCATGGCCGACGCGGTTCAGTTGGTGCAGCCCCTGGCCCAAGACGCCGACATCCGCCTGCGCTTCCAGCTTGAAGAAGCACTGCCCAGCTTGGCCGTGGACCCGGACATGGTGCTGCGTGTGGTCACGAACCTGCTGGAAAACGCTATTAAGTACACGCCTACCGACGGTGAAATCTGGCTGCGTGCTTACGCCAACGACAGCGACGTCGTAGTCGGCGTGCGCGACACGGGACCCGGCATCCCGGTGCACATGCGCGAGCGCATCTTCGACAAGTTCAGCCGCGTGAAGTATCAGGATGCGCCTAAAGGTGTAGGGCTGGGCCTGGCCTTCTGCCGTCTGGCGGTGGAAGCACACGGCGGCAGCATCTGGGTGGAAAGCAGCCCGGAACGCAACGACAGCGCCACACCAGGCAGCGAATTCATCTTTACGCTGCCCTTGGTCCGTGAAGAAGGTCTAACGCCCACACCGGAGGTTGCCGGCTCCACAAGCTGACCCCCACGCCACGCTGAATTCGCCCTGACGCCAGCCCCGCGCGCACGTACAATCGCTGCGGCGCGGGGCTTTTGATTCCGCCGCCACTTGCGCAAACACGTAAGGAAAGCGTTCACATGGACAAGCAGACGAACACAACAGCACTGCGCTGGGTGATTGTATTCGGGGTGGCGGCCTTTCTGGCGGTCCTGGCGCTGGACCTGTATCCGGGGCTGCGCGGCGGCGCGGGCTGGCATTGGGCATATACCGCCCCAGAAGCGTGGGGGCCGGTG
>CAYWGJ010000074.1:0-13719 GCA_964457835.1 uncultured Anaerolineaceae bacterium | reverse complement strand
GGCACGGAGGGCGGCGCGGTATCGATGGCATCTGTCGGCGCGGCGGGGGGGGACGTCTCGCCACCACCGCAGGCAGCCAGCGTCAAGGACAGCAGCATCGCAATCAGGAACAGGCGGGGTGCTCGGCGCAAAGGGTTACTCCTCGGTGCGTACCGCAGGTTAGCATAAGCAGCGAACAACGCATCTATTATGCAGCGCGTGCGGGAACAGGGCAAGTGTTCGCTTAAGCCCGGAACAGCAGGCTGGCAGCGATCAACACGGCAAGCTGTGCCGCAATGAACAACGACACCACGTTCGTGCGGCGGGTAAGTGGGTTCATGTCTTGGGCTAGAAAGTCCTGAGGATGCTCTGGATGGCGCACCAACAGGAACACTGGCCCGATGTACCAGGTCAGCAGCATACCGCCCAAAAAGCCGCCGATGTGTCCCCAGTTATCAATCGACACTGTCCCCAGGCCGAAGCTGCTGACAATGCCGAAGCCGAAGTTCAGCGCCGCGATGAAAACCAGGTTACGCAGCAGCCGCCGCCCGTGCTCGCCCAAGAGCTTGCGATGCTGATAAATGTAGATCATCTCTGCACCGAAGACGGCAAACACTGCCCCCGACGCCCCCACTGAAAAGCCGCCGCTGAGGATCGCGCTCATAATGGAACCTGTCAGGCCGCCCAGGCCGTAGATCAAGGCGAAGCGCAGGTGGCCGAACTGGGCCTCCACAGCGGTGCCGAAGAGGTACAGGCTGAACATGTTGAAGACGATGTGCGACAAGTCAAAGTGCAGGAACATCGCGGAAATAAGGCGGTGGTATTCCCCCTGCAAGAACACCAGGTCACGGTTGACCGCCCCCCAGTTAATCAAGGCAACGTAGGCGTCATCGCTCAAAAAGGCGAACAAAAAGACGATGAGGTTGGCCGCGATCAACAGGTAGGTCACCAGCGGGCGCACGGTGGGGATGTGCAGCACCGCGCGCTGCTTGCCTGTCGTGGTAGGTTCAGCGGCAGCCGCTTGATTATCCTCCGGCTTTTGCTCCAAAGGATGGGGGCGGCGTGGCCGCGGCGTTTGTTGAGGGCTGGGGTGTTCCTGTGGGTCCGGCGGTTCATTGAGCATGGGCGCGGTGTCTTTCCATCAGGCGTACAGGCTGCGGTAAGGGGCAGGCATGTCCCCCCTCATGGGGCGATTATGCCTGCCCGATACATAGTCTGCAAGCTGCGAAAGTCAACTGCACATGCAGCGCGGTCTTTTCGCGTGCTGACGAATCACTTTGTGACCGGCAGCACCACCGGACGCTCGTAATCTGCCCAGGCTGGCAGCGGCTTGTAGCCCAGGTGCATGTTGAGCGTGTACATAGGGTTGTTCTCTTCGTTGTCTGTTTCGATGCGCTCAGCGCCGTAGGCACGGGCAAAGCCCACCGCCAGAGTCTTCAGCGCCATCGCCAGGCCCTTACGCCGGTATTCGCGGCGCGTGCCCGTCAGGTAGGTCCACAGCAGCTTGGGGTCCGCTAGTGCATAGCCCACGCCGGACGACGCTGCCCAGGTCCCATTCGACGTATCGACCGCGATAAATTGGCCGTCAAAGCAAAAGCTGGGGTGGCTCAGGTAGCGCTCGAACTCCTCAAGGGGTTGGGAGGTGGGTGGGTCTGGAGAGGGCACGTCCTGCTCCAGCGTATCTGTCAGCTCATAGAATTTCTGCTTCCAGTCCGGGTCCTCTTTGCGCAGCGTACTCAGGCTCACCAGACGGAAGCCCTTGGCTTCAGCGGCGGCGATGCTGGGCGTGAACTTCTCAAAGTCGAAATCCGGTACGTACAGCATGGAGCGTGGGTAGCGCATCCGCCATTGATAGCCCAGCTTTTGCAGCCATGCCAGCGCGTCCGTTTGATCCTCGCGCGTGCCAGCCAGGTAATGTGTCGGCGCGGGGTCACGGTGGCTGAGGTGTTCGGTCAGGTAGGCCAGCATTTGTTTGCCCAGGCCTTGACGCCGCATCTCCGGGATCACTTCGATGTCCAGGCCGTACTTACCCGGCACCAGCGCCCAGGGGGTCTGGCCGTAGGTGCCGAAAGCAACCGCTTGGCTGTCGACTTCACCCAGGAAGCGCTCGCGGATGTACGGCTCCTGGCGCGAAATTCGGTAGTTTTCTGTGATCTCTTCAATGCTTTCTGGCAAGTCCCGCCACACCAGGTTGTGGATGCGGGCACGAGCTTCGTAGTCCGCATCACTGTCGTAATCGAAAGGGCGAATATGTAGGGTTTGCATGATGCGGTTCCTCTCGTCTTTGATGTCCTTGTGTTGTGCCACCGGCACCGTAAAAAGGTCACTATGGGTCATTGTAGATCACAGATGTATTTTACGCAAGCCCTGAGTCCGCAAAAAACGCCCGATCCAGTGGACAGGGCGTGGGGTCATTCATTACGATGCAGCGCTGCTTATTCGAAGTGGAAGCCACGCTTTTCCAGTACATCACGCAGGAAGGTGCGGTTGGGCGTGCTGAACTTCTTCTTCACGAAGCCGGTCCAGGCATCGTCGTAGGTCTTGCGCCCGATGACCCGGTAGTGTGCGGCTAGATCAGCGTCGTGGGCGTGCAGCGTGGACTCGCTGGGCGGGGTGTAGCGCTCATAATGGATTACGGCGGACTCCGGGTGGCGCGGCTTCTGGGGGGTACGTTGTGTGGGCCAGCCGATGCACATGCCGTACACGATGAAGACTCCCTGTGGCAGGCCCAGCAGTTCGGCGGCCTGCTGCGGGTGATTGCGCATTGCGCCGATCATGACAGTGCCCAAGCCCAGCGATTCGGCGGCCAGGGAGGCGCTCTGTCCGGCAATGGCCGCGTCTACGATGGCGACCATACTCAGCTCTAGGTTAACCGCCAGCGGCGTGCTTTGCAGTGCGGCGGCCTGCTGCATCCGGCTGATGTCCGCGCAAACGGCCACGAAGACCGGCGCGTCGATGATGTGCTGCTGGCCGCCGGCCAGTTCCGCGAGCTGGGCTTTAGTGGCGGGGTCGCGTACCACGACGAAGCTGTAGGTCTGGGTGTTGGACGATGTAGCGGTGCGGCGTGCCGCGTTGAGGATGGCCGACACGGTGGCTTCATCGACCGGAGCCTGCGGGTCATAATCGCGCACGCTGACGCGCTGACGCAGCGTCTCGATGGTTTCACTCGTCACGGAGGCCGCCAACGCGGTCCGGTCTGGGGGCGTGATGCCTGCGGGGGTATTCACGATGTGCTCCCTTTTGCTTTGAGTTATCAGGACCTTAGTACGTTTAAGCGATGATTATGGTAAACGTTTTCTTACCCGGCAAGGGCTGCTTATTGAAGGGCTAAGCACACTTAAGCCTAAACTTAGCTTAAACGGATGTGCCTCAATACTTAAATTGACTTGTGATAGAATGACTCTATTACATAAAAAGCATGTATCGGTTTACATTATGGTCCTCACACGTATCTTGAAGATTGACCGCCAGGCCCCTGACCCGCAGGCCCTAGCTGCCGCTGCTGAGGTCATCCAGCGCGGCGGGCTGGTGGCCTTCCCGACGGAGACGGTCTACGGCCTCGGCGCGGACGCACTGAGCCGCGATGCCATTGCACGCATCTACGAAGCCAAGGAGCGCCCCACCACCGACCCCATCATTGCCCACATTGCCGACATCGCGCAGCTTGAATTGTTGGCGGTGGATGTGCCCGCTGCGGCCTATAAGCTGGCCCGGCATTTTTGGCCTGGCCCGCTGACGATGGTGCTCAAGCGTGCGCCGCGGGTGCCGGACAACATCGCCGCGGGGCGTGGCACCTTGGCAGTACGAATGCCCAATGACGCCATCGCCCGCGCCTTGATCCAAGCCGCTGGGGTGCCCATCGCTGCCCCCAGTGCCAATACCTTTACCCGGCCCAGCGCCACTGCCGCTGCTCACGTCCTGGAAGACCTCGAAGGCCGCCTGGACCTGCTGCTCGATGGCGGCAGCACCTCCATCGGGCTGGAGTCCACTGTGATCGATATGACGCAGCAGCCACCGGTTGTCCTGCGTCCTGGAGGCGTTCTCATGGAAGACCTGCGCCGGATCATCCCGGATGTGCAGATGCAAGCGAAATACCTCAGCGACAAGACGGCGGCATCCTCCCCAGGGCAGATGCTGAAGCATTACGCCCCGCACGCGCGCCTGATGCTGTTTGATGGCCCGCGTGACGCGGTGTACATCGCGATGTGCGACACCGCGCAGCGCCTGGCATCCAATCAGAAGCGGGTCGGCATTCTAGTCAGCGATGATGAAGCTGAACAGTTCACGCACCTGGGCGCACGTGTGATTTCGCTGGGGGCCAGCACCGACCTCCCTGCCATCGGGCGGCGGTTGTTCGGCGCAATGCGCGCCCTAGACGCGCAGCGGGTGGATGCCATCCTGGTGCACAGCTTCGCCCGTGAGGGTTTAGGCGAGGCGATCTGGGACCGCCTGCTGCGGGCCGCCGAGGGCCACGTCGTTACGATTGCAGACGGCAGTCATCTGAACGGCAGCGGTCCGCACGCTGAGGGCTGAGCCACACACCCCCCCCTGAATACTCAGAGGGGCTGGTACATCCCTGCGGATCGGCGAACTTTTAGCGTGCAGCGTCACCGTCCGGGCCGACCTCGGCATTGTCGGGCGCTTCTGAGCGCATGTGCACGTAGTTCAACTTGCTCAGCGCGCGTACCTGCTGTTCGGCTCGGTAGCTGCTGCGCACCAGCGGGCCGCTTTCCACCCACTTAAAGCCCAGCTCTAGGCCGATTTCCTCAATGCGGTCGAACTCTTCCGGGGTGTAGTAGCGGTCAATGGGTAGATGCTGCTTGCTGGGTGACAGATACTGCCCCACCGTCAGGATGTCCACGCCTACGCCCACCAGATCGCGCATGGTGTCCACCACTTCGTCGAAGCTCTCGCCCAGGCCGACCATAATGCCGCTCTTAGTTAGCACTAGCGGGTCCATGCGCTTAGCATTGCGCAGGGTCGCCAGCGCCCACTTGTAGTTGTCCTGCGGCTGCACGGTCTTGAAGAGGCGCGGCACGGTCTCAACGTTGTGGTTCAGGATTTCTGGCTGGGCGTCCATGACGATCTTCAGCGCCGCCTCGCTGCCCTTGAAATCTGGGATGAGCACCTCAATGCTGCATCCGGGCTGAAGCTGGCGAATGCGTTTGATGACCATGGCGAAAATCGGTGCGCCGCCGTCGGCGCGTTCGTCGCGGTTGACGCTGGTAATGACGACGTGGCGCAGGTTCATGGCCCGCACCGACTCCGCGACGCGGTTAGGTTCGGCCCAGTCCAGAGGGGAAGGCCGCCCGGTCTTGATGTCGCAAAAACCGCAGGACCGGGTGCACACATCCCCCATCATCAGGAAGGTAGCGGTGCCGCGCCCCCAGCATTCGCCGATGTTGGGGCACTGGGCTTCTTCGCAGACGGTGTGCAGCGCTTTGCTGCGCATCTGCTGCTTGACTCGGGCGTATTCATCGCCGGACGGAGCCTTGACGCGGATCCAAGGCGGGCGGCGGCGGGGGTGTTGGGGGTCCGGCTGCCAGGCGGCGTTTTCGCTGCTGCTTGTGCCGCCCACCGGGATGCTGTCCAGATCGATCAGGTGGTCACTCACGTTAAACGCTCCAATCATGTATGCCAACGGTTGGCCGTTTCATTATACGCCCGCCCAGCACGGAATATCCAGCGGGACTGTAACCCACCGCCAGCGTTAATACCGCGGTGTCAGCGGGGCCAGCCACGCCTCACTGAAGCCCAGCGTCTGCTGCGGCAGGCTGGGCGCTGCGGGCACGGGCCAATGCAGCGGCTCCAGCAGCGTCCGTACACCGAAGAGGTCGTCATCGAACCAAGTTGCCAGCAGCGCGTCGAAATCACGGGGGGGCAGGTCTGGCAGAGTGGGCAGCGCGCTGTCCAGCAGGCGGTCACGCCATACCGCGCCCGTGTCAAAAGCTAGCGTCGGCAGGCTTTGCATCAAGGGCAATGCCCATGCAGACGCCGCCGCAGGGTCCCGCAGTGGACGCGGCAGGCGATCCAGCACTGCGCTGGGCTGCACCTGCTCAGTGGGCACGACAGGGACTGTCCAACCAGTAGGCCCGGCCCAATCCGGCGATACCCAGTCGCCAGGCCGCGCTTGCGGCGGCTGATAAGCATAGAGCGGACGCAGGTCCCCGCCGTGATCTAAGCCATCTTGCAGCACCACGAAAGGCGCGGTCGGTGCTGTGACCGTGAGGGCTGTGCTGGGCAAGGCGGCCTGTCCCCAAGGCCCTGCGGTGGCCTGGGCGCTAACTTGCATGGGCGAGGCGGCTAAGGGCAGGCCCAACGCCGCATCAAACGGCCCGCTCACAATGACGCCGGGCAGGTTGTACGCCGCTTGCAGCCAGCCGGGCAGCGCGATGAGATCAGCGTAAGTCTCCGCGCGGCCTGTCGGGTCATGCAGCAGCGCCGGCCACAGGGTTGCCTCTGGCAGCACAGGCAGATAAGCCGCCGCGACTGCCTGCGCTGTCAAGCGCTGCGGCACCTGCGTCTGTGCTTGGGCCTCTGCCAACTTGCGCAGCCCGGCCCCGATGTCAGAATCAGTGGGACGATAACGCGGTACGGTCTCGCCGTGGGGCAGGCTGTATAAGGTGCCCAAACTGTCCGGGCCAAGTGGGTCCGGCTGTAGGAAGCGTCCGATTTCCGGGAGGTAGGCTCGGCCATCTGCACTGTCATTCGCGCCGCTATCCGGCAGGCTGAAATAAAGGTCTGCCTGCGGGTGCCACAACATCCCGCGCAACCCGACTTGCAGCAGCGACTCGGCGTACAACGGGCTGTCGCTGCTGAGCACAAAGCAGGGGTCAGCACCTGCCTTGGGCGCGCTCAGTAGGATGCTGCGCCCTAAAGGATCACGCAGCAGCAGTGTTGGTGTAGCGCTGGTGCTGTAGATGCCCAGTATCTGATCGCGGCCATCACTGATGGGCCAGCGCAGGTTGTCCCCTTGCGCTATGAACAGCGGCGGCTGACCGTCAAACTGCCCGTAAACCTGCGTCAGCCCGGCTGGGTTCACCGCCAAACGCGGCGTGCTGCCATCGTAGACCAGCGTCCAGTTACCCGCGCGAACTAGGCGGTTATGCGCGTCGTACTCGTAAATAAACTGTGCTTCGCCGCGTGTGGCTGCGACTAAGCGGTGCGCCGCGTCATAGCGGAAGGTCTGGCAGGTGCTGCGCTCCGTGTCAAGCGGCACTGCGTCATCCGCCAGAGCACCCCGCACCCCGTCCACCTGAGCCAAACGGCCAGCGGCATCATAGCCGTAGAGGTAAGTGTAGCTTTCCGTTTGGCGCGGCGCGGCCTCGGCTGGGGCATCCTGCGCGTGGATACGCGGCGCAAAGACCTGCGGCGCAAGGCCCAGCCCTAATCCCAGCCCCAGCACAGCCAACGACGCAGGCACCCGCCACACGCCCAGCCGCTGCCGTCGCAAGATGAAAGCCGCCCCCAACAGACCCAGCAGCGGCATCACAGCCAGCGACACCGGGCTGCCAGCCGCTTCTGCACCGGAAGTCAGCGTCAGCACGCGACGCAGCAGTTGGCCGTTAGCGTCGTACACATAGCGGATAAAGGCCTGGGTGTTATCCACGTAGCGCCGGGTTTCCGTTTCTGTTTGGCCTATACTGTTATACGTGAAGTTCACGACGTAAAGCAGGCGGCCATCGCTGCGGGCACTGACGCGCAGGGTCGTCAGGCGATCATTATCGTTGTAGCCTGCCACGAGCGTATAGCCTCCACCCGCCAACGAGCCAAGGATGCGCTGGCGGCTGAACTGCCCCACTGCATTCGTCACGTAGTCCACGCCTAAAAGCTGCCCGTCATAGTTGGGGATGAAGGCGCTGGTTTTGCCGCTGCGGGTGCGCAGCAGCTCCATCTTGATGTTGATGGCCTCCGGCGATTCCAGCGTCAGGCGCAGGATGTCCGGCTCACGGGCGATGACGAGTGCGCTTTGTCCCTGAGGCCAGGCCAGCAGCGGCAGGGCGCTCTCAGCACTGTTCAGCGCGTCCGCATAATACAGCGCCTCCAAAAAGCCGCGCTCGGTGTAGTTCAGAGTCAAGCTAGCCCCGCTGTTGTCATGCACGACTCCCAGGCTTTGTCGCTGCGGGGCATAGCGATAGCTCAGGCGCTGCCCGCTGCTGTCCAGGGTGAGGGGGCGGCCATAGGCATCCAGGTTGAAGACCGCTGCGCCGGGGCCATCTGTGCTGATGAGGGCCAGCGCCGCATCATAGCCCAGCGCGTAACGCTCCTGCTGCCCCACCCGCAGCGACTCCAGCAGGCCCAAACCGCTGCGATAGCCAAGACTGACGCCGGTTTCGGCCTCCGCTTGGGACCACCCCGCCGCCAGGATGCCCTCATAGCTGTAGTTGGTCAGGGGCTGAGCGTCGCTGTTGGGCTGACCGTTACCCGTGACGCGCCCTAAGGCATCGTAGCTCAGCACATAGCGCAGCCCGCCGGACTGCACGCAGGCTTCGAAGTCGTCCGGGGCCTCGACACGGGTACGACAAATGCCTGTCACGCGGTCGATGGCGTTGTAACGCAGCAGCAGCTTGACGCCGGAAGGCCCCACCAGCGATGTCAGCCGGTTGAGCGCGTCGTAGGCATAACCGTAGCTGTGCCCCATACGGCTCTGATACGTAATCAGGCGGCCTGTGTCGTCATAGGCAAAGGTCGAAACGTTCTGCTCTGAGTCAATTACGCGGAAGGGCCGCCCCGCCGCATCATAGGCGATGCGCTGCGTCGTTTCCCAGTTGAGCGCCACGTCTTCGCCCTCCGGGGCATCCCTGGGCGTGCAGCTCTCGCCATCCGGTGCGGTACAGGCCAGGGTGTTGATTTCTTCGATGCGCCCCTCGGCACTGTACACGTAGCGCAGCAGCCGGGACTCGTCCGGCGTGCTGAGAGTCAGGGTGCGGGGGCGTGTGCCCCCATCCCCCGGCGCAAAGGTGTAACGCCGCTCGGTGTCGTCGGTCACCGTCAGTACCAAGGCACTGCGGGGTCCCGGCGTGTACGCATAGTGGTGCAGCAGGGTGCCGTCGGTATTCTGCACGCTGCGCAGGCGGTACAGCGCGTCGAAGCTCAGCAGGCGGTCGTTGTAGCGCAGCGTAGGTGCGCCATCGGTCCGGTCAAGCGTCCAGGTGCTGCCCCCCGCGCTGAGTGTTTGCAGACGTCCCAGCGGGTCATAGGCCGCGTTCAGCGTGCCCATGCCCGCCCCACTGACGCGCGTCAGCCGCCCATCATCTTCTACACCCAAGTCCCAGGCCCAGTCATTGACGCCACGCGCCGTGATCTGATAGCCGCCCACCACTGCCGCTACATCTAGGGCCTGGGCAATGGCGCTGTTGACACCGCCTTCAGCGCGCAGTACCCCGGTGATGCGCCCGTCGGCATCGCTGCGCAGTTCGTGTACGCGCCCGCTGGCGTCCTCGATCTGCCACAAGCTGCCGAAGGCGTCAAAGCGGTACCGGGTGACACTGCCGCGCAGGTCAACGTGAAGCAGGGTGTTATTGCGTTCGTCCCAGGCGAAACGGTCCACGGTGCCGGTGGGGTCAGTCACGCGCGTGAGGCGGGTGGGATCGTTCGGGTCCTCATAGCTGAATGTGACCGTGCTGCCCAGGGGGGACGTCACGCTCAGCATCTCGCCATACGCCCCATAGGCATAAGTCGTGGCGTCCAGCGTCACGATGTCCTGCTGAGAGAGCAGCAGCCCCTGCGCATCATATTGGTAGCGTGTGCCCTGGCCCAGCGCGTTTTCCCGGCTGAGCAGTTGATCGGCAGCATTGTAGGTAAACTGCCAGCTTGCCTCCGGCATCGGCGCATTGGACTCCGCAGGGTCTGGCACCGTCACCCCGATTAAGCGCCCGATGCGGTCGTAGCGGTACTGTCGTGTGATGCCGTTGTCGTCGGTCCAGCTCAGCAGGTCGCCGACGGCGTTGTAGATGAGCGTCCAGGTGAAGGCGGTGTCGGCGTCTTGGTCGTCGCTGAAGCGGATCACGACTTCCCAGCCTTGCACGGCTTTGATGCGCGCGTAGCTGATGCGGCGCAGTCCGCGCTCATCTTGTACTTCGATAAGGCGGCCCACCGCGTCATAGCGCACAGCCTGGGACCCATCCGGCAGCCGAGCCGCACCACAAGGCAGCGCATTATCCGCTGTGATGAGCGTCACTGTGCCGCCGTCGGGCTGCGGGCAGTAGCTCAGGGCCTGCACGCTGTCGTCTGCTTGGGTGATGCGTAATACGCGCCCTAAAAAGTCATGGGTGCGGCCCAAGCCGTTGGCCGAAGGCGCTACGCTGTCTGCCAACAGCGGGAAGTCTGACGGGTTGACACTCATGGTCGTAGGCTGACCGTTTGCGTAGGCTTGCCAGCTAATGCTGCTAATGCCCACTGGCCCCTCGGTTTGCATGGCGATCACCTGTGTGGGGTGGCCGTTATCCGGGAAGTTCCACCGGTAGACCAGCGCTGACGCATCGGGCTGCGGCAGGCCCACAGCCGCATCCAGCACCACACTGCTCGTGCTGACCCCGCGAAGCTGCCAGGTCAGGTCGAAGTGGTAGGTCGTGCTGCTGATGAGCCGATCCCCGCGCGAGTCGTTCTGCACGATGCGCAGCCCATTGGTCTCGGCGGCCTCGCTGTAGTAGTAATCGTAGCGGGTAACGCGGCGCAGTGGGTCGATCACTTCGCGCAGGCGGCCCAGGGCGTCATAGCTGTGGCGCATTTGGCGGCCATAGGGGTCGGTAATGGTGTGCGCTTCCCCGCGCAGCAAGGGCCGTTGATCCAGGTCACCGGGGCGGCTGGGCAGCAGGTCCAACGGCGCATAGGTCTGGGTTGTGGTGTAGCGAGTTGCGCTCTCGGCATCAACCAGGCGCGTTTCGCTGCGCACGCGTCCAAAGGAGTCGTAAGTCCAGGTACTGTGGCGCAGCAGGCCGCTGGCATCACTGAGCTGCTGCTCGACGAGCTGGCCGCGTGCATCAAAGTGCAGCCGGGTCAGCACACCGCTGGCATCGGTCAGCGTCACCATGCGCGAACCGTTGGCACCGGGCGGGGCATAGGCTATTACAGTCGTGCCCAGCAGCGAGTCGCTGAACGCGGTCAAGCGCCCTAAGCCATCCCAGGTGTAGCTGCGCAGGTAATCGCCTTGGGCGACCTGGACAGGCAGGCCCAGCGCATTATAGCTGTACTCCCAGCGCAGCCCGTCATTGAGCCGCTCGCGCAGTGTCACGCGGCCTGCCGGGTCATAAGTGAGGCGGTATTGGGCACCGCGGCGGTCGGTAAAGTCGCTTACCCGCCCTGCCTCATCGTAGCTGTAGCGCAGGCTTGTATCGTCGTTGAAAACGGCGCTTAGGGGCTGTCCCGGCGCGTTGTAGCGCACCGTGACCCCGATCACGCCGCCGGTGATGACCGTGATCTCGCCGCTGTCGTTGTAGTCGATACGGGTGGAGTTGCGCCCGCCTTCCGCACTGCGGCGGGCGTTGATGGTCGTGAGCAGGCCGTCCGTCCAGGTGTAGGTCTGCGGCGTGCCATCGACGCTCGGCAGCTCCAGCAGCGGACTCGTCTGTGCTATCAGGCCCCAGCCATTCCCAGGCACGCGCAGCGTGGTGCGGGGGTCCAGGGCATAGGTGTAAGTACGGCTGCGACCCAGCGCATCGGTGACGGCCACGCGGCGTTGATCCCCGTCCACGACCGGTTCCGCCAGGGCCTGCCAGGGCCTTTCCGCTGCCACACCGGTCTCATCGTCCAGCGCCACGGCTTCGGCCAGGCTGCCGTCTGCGTGATAGCTGTAGCTCATGGCCGACGTCACCGGGCCGCGCGGGTCGCTGCGCTGTGTCATGCGCCCGGCTTCATCATAGCTGTAGCTGGCGCTCAGGCCGCTGGGGTAGTCTACCGCGATCAAGTGCCCGGTGTCGTCATAACGATAGCCTATCTGCCAGCAGCCGTCGTCCATCACACAAGCGGTATCCGCAGCGGAGCGGGTGGTGTCGCGCAGCTCGCTACGGATGACCCGCGCCTGCTCGTCATAAACCAGCGTCAGCGTGCGGCTTTCGGCGTGGTCGGTGATGACTGCCGTGCTGGCTTCTGCTGGGCCATTGAGCGCGCTGCGGTCGTAGTCTACGCGGAACACGCGCCCGGAGTCGGGATAGCCGTATTCGGTCAAACGCCCGGCGCGGTCGAATGCGTAGCGCAGGCCATCCGTCTGGACCAAGGTCCAGGGGCTGCGCTGGTCTGCGCGTTGCAGCGTCCAGCCGGGCATGGTGACAGCGCGCAGCGTGTTTACCGCGCTGACGTCCGGGCTGGCGAAAATGTGGGTACTGCCATCGGGTGTGGTGTAACGCACGATACCCCGCGGTGCCCAGGTCAGGTCCAGTGCAGGCCGGTAGCGTTCGTCCGGCGCGATCACGCGCGAGCCAGTGGCCGCGTCAAAGGGAACGCGGTAATCCAGGGCAAAGGCGCTGTGCCAGCCCCAGCCCAACGGCCCGTCATGGATCGGTGCGAGACGGCTGTTATAGCTGCGCGTCAGACTGAGAGGAAGGCGTGCGCCCGCGGCGTAATGGTCAGTGACAGCCAGCCATAGATTGCCATTAGCGGGGTTGGCATACCCGCTGGGCGGACAATTGGCCTCCGGCAGCAGGGTATTAACAGGGTAGCAGGTGCCGCCCGTATTGTTCAAAGCGCGGGGCATGTAAGCAGGGGCATCTGGCAGGGCCAGCGGGTCAAAAGGGGGGGAACCTGCCGGGGTGACCAGCTCAATGTAGCTGTCGCTGGCTGGCAGCAGCAGACGCTCTTCACCGGGCGCGCCGCTCTGCTCGGATCGGTTGTAGCGCGTGATATGGATCACATCGTCCAGTGCTTCAAAACGCAGCAAGTCCGCCGCCGATCGCGTGACCACGCCGCGCGGCGCATCGCTGAAGTGCAGCGTCAGATCACCACGCGCTAGGCGCAGCAGCTCAATGTTGAGCCAGTCCAGCGTCAATGTGACCGCCCCGTCGTTCAGGCTGATGTCCAGCGGGGTTTCCGGCGTCAGCGACTCACCGTCACCCAGGCGGCGGCGCATGTCGATGCGGGGGGCTTCTAATGCAATGTGACGCCCACCGATGAGGTCCGCCAGCAGTACACCACCGTTGATACGCAGCTCGCTTTCTGGCGCGATACCGGCCCAGCCCAAGGTAAGCTGATAACGCTGCGGACTGTCGTCAGCATTCAAGGTGGAGACTTGCAGGTCGAAGGCGTCCAGGCTGCCGGTAAAACGCGCCTCGCGCGTGTTGCTGCTGAAGGGCGCAGTAAAGGTCCGGCCATCGCGCAGTTTCACGCCGACGCAGCTTTGCAGCGCCCAAAGCCCCTGTACTTCGGCCCAATCTACCCTGAGGCTGGTGCCGGCGGCGTCCACGAGGTTGAAGAGCTGTCCGTCGGTGAGGGGCTGGGTGTGCGCGAAATCCTGGAGGTAGAACAGGCGCGGCTGGCCGTCCTGTGTGCCCGTGACACTCAAGTCCCCGCCTAAGAGCGCGATGTCATCGGCCCACTGGTCCAGTAGAATGCTGCCTTGCGGAAAGATCAGGCTGAGGGCCTGCCCGTCCCGGCTGGCGACCGCGTTCACGGCCTGCGCGTGCATGCGTACCGGCTGCGCCGCCGAAGGCAGTGTCACCTGCTGGATGCCGTCTATAACGACCGGCTGTACGTCCAGGTTGCGCGCGGCAGTCTCGTCGCGCAGCGCCGGCAGCAGCGGGCGGTCGT
>CAYWGJ010000073.1:8890-13747 GCA_964457835.1 uncultured Anaerolineaceae bacterium | reverse complement strand
CGCCCCGACATCCTGCTGGGCATCGTCACCGGCAACGTGAGCACCACCGCACCGCTCAAGCTGCGCGCCGCTGGCTTTGACCCGGCCTGGTTCCCGGTGGGGGCCTACGGCAGCGAAGCCCAGGACCGTAACGCGCTGCCACGTTTGGCCCTGGAGCGCGCGGTGGCCTACACGAACGAACGCATCCGCCCGGCAGACGTGATCGTCATTGGCGACACCCCTGCTGATGTCGAGTCCGCGCACGCCCTGGCAGACGCCCACGGGCGCGCCTTCAGCATCGCGGTGCTGACTGGCTTTGCTCAGCGTGACGCCATCGAAGCTGCCGCGCCGGATGCCATCATCGACGACCTGACACAGCTCTTCGAGGTGCTGAGCCTATGACGACTCCTCATCGGACCCCATCGGCGTCGCCGCGTGGGACCTGGCTTCAGCAGGCCATGCGTCGCGCTGGATGGCAGCCGCAGCGTCAAGCTGTGGCCTTGGGCGTGCTGGGCGTGTTCATCGCGCTGATGATGGCCGCGCTGTATTTGTCACAGGTAGCGCTGGAAGCCTCACGCGGGCGGCAGATGCGCGACCTGGTGACTCAGCGTGATGAGACCGAGCGCAGCAACGAAGAGCTGCGCGTGGAGATCGCCGAACTGAAGAGCCTGTCACAGCTCCAGGCGCGGGCGCAGGCACTGGGCTTCGTGCCCGCCGGCAGCGGCGATCAGCGCTATCTAGTGGTGGAGGGCTACGTGGCGGACCGCGAGCAGACCGTCGCGCCGCTGACCGCAGAGGAGGCTCCGGGTCCGGTCTATAACGAGAGCTTCGGCGCGTGGCTTCAGCAGCAGTTTGAGGGCTTTAACAGTCAGGCCCCGTGAGCCGTACCCTGCGGGCGCATTTGCCCCGCAGCCCGATTCGCCGGTACAATGTAACCCTAAACCAACGTCCAGCTGCGTCCTTGTGGCCGCTGGCGTGCATCGTATGCGCATCACTTAGCCGACTGTCGTGCATCATGCCAAATATGGAACAAATCAAGAGCGGGCCGGGGCCGCGTACCGCCTTTCTGGAGGACGCCGACCCCAAGCTCATGGCCGAGACGATGATCTCATTTGCCAACACTGAAGGTGGGACCCTGATCGTGGGCCTGGACGAAGACGGCGTGCCGAGCCGTGCCGCCATCACCATGGAAACCCTGGAGCGTGCGCTGCGCGAAGCCGACGACCACTGTAACCCGACCGTCGTGGTGGGCAGTTGGGAAGAAATCGCGCTGGAGGACGACGGCGACGCGCACAAAGTCTACAGCCTGCGGGTGCCTCGCAGCATCGAACTGCACGCGCTGAGCGATGGCCGCGTGTTGATCCGCAGCGGCACGCGCAACCGGCCCCTAGGCGGCCAGGAAATCCTGCGTTTAGCCAGTGCCAAGAACACCGGCGACTTCGAAACCGAGACCCTCGTCGGGGCCACCAAAGACGACTTCAGCCGTAAGATGCTGGATGAATACCTAGAGAAGCGTGCCGAACGCACTAAGCGCCCCTACAACGGCAAGCTGGACGACCTGCTGCGCGAGATCGGCGCGGTGGAAGTGGACGGCAGCCCGACGGTGGTGGGCGTGCTGCTCTTCACCGAGTACCCGCAGCAGTGGCTGCCGCAGTCGAGTGTGGTGTTTGCCAAGTTCGTCGGCAAGACGCCGCGCGGTGAAAGCGGCCTGGCTGGCTACACCCGCCGTGAAGAGATCACCGGGCCGCTGCCCCGCCTCATTGAGGCCACCTGGAACCTGATCTGGAGCGAAATGGCCGTCAGTGCCGTGGTCAAGGGCCTGGAGCGCGAAGAGACCTACGAGTACCCGCAGTTTGCCGTGCGCGAGGCGATCGTCAACGCGGTGTGCCACCGGGACTACCGTCTCAAGGGGCGGCGCATCGAGGTGCGCATGTACGCCGACCGCCTCGAGGTGATCTCGCCCGGCGGCCTGCCCGGTTTTATCACCGTGGAGAACATCAAGGACGAGCACTTCAGCCGCAATCCGCGCATCGTCAACGGGCTGTTTCAGTGGGGCTATATTGAAGAGCTGGGCTTGGGCATCGACCGCATGATGGAAGTGATGCAGCAGGCGGGGCACAAGCCGCCTTACTTTGACGCACGCCCCTACAGCTTTGCCGTTACGCTCAACAACGAGCGTGAGAAACAGCAGCCCCCCGAATGGACACGCAACACCAACTATCGCCAGGCCCGCGCCCTGCAATACATCCGCGACTCCGGGTCGATCACTAACCGCGAATACCGCAACCTGTGCGCCGGTGTCAGTGCCGAGACGCTGCGCCTGGACCTGGCCGACATGGTAGAGAAGGGCATCCTGGTGAAGCTCGGCTCGAAAAAGGGTACCTACTACATCTTGAAGGAATGAGTGTGCTTGCTGAAGGACCGCGCCTGCACGCTAGGCACACCGCATGAGGCCGACTTATGGAAATGCTGCTGCAACTGCTGACCCTGCCCTTGATCCTGGCGCTGCTTGCCCTAATGGTGCTGATGCTGCGCCATGCCCGCCGTGATCCATCAACAGCGCTGCGGGTGGCCTTTGCCCTGCCCGCCCTGGCGATCACCGCGCTGCTGAGCCTGACGCTGGGCCTGCTAGGGGATGCGCTGACGGTGAGCGTGCGCAGCCTGCTGTTGGTGCTCAGTGGTGCAGGGCTGACCGTGGCCGCCGGTGGGGTGATCCTGGCGGACCTGCGCCGCCGCCGCACCCTGCGCGCGCCCCTTAAGCCCCTGCTGCGCGCCTGGTGGCTGGCGGGCGGCCTGTGGCTGCTGCTGCTGACCGGGTCCTTGGTGGCTGGGCTGCCGCACCTGGGCGCTCCGGCTTGGCTTAGCAGCGGTATGGGCCTGACCCTGATGGACGCCGTGGCCCTGCTGGGCATGGCGCTGTATGGCACGGTGCTGATGCTGGGCGGCTTGTGGGTGTTTTATCGCGCGGACCTGCCCGCTTTGGCCAACCGTGCGCTCTTTTGGGTGCTGCACACTGCGCTGCTGCTCAGTGCGCTGATTCTTTTGGGCAGCGGCTCGGCGTTGATGGCGCTGCTGGGCGGCCTGCTGCTGACCTTGGTGGTGTGGGGGGCGCTGTACGCCTTTCGCCGCCCGCGCGTCTTTGACCTGCGCGGCGCGCTGACGACGGCTTTCATGACCGCGCTGAGTGTGGTGATTGTCGGCGCGCTGCTTTTCGGTGCGGTGTACCTCTTCTTGGTTAACGTGCCGCCGCCGCTGAGTGTGGCGAACATGCTGATTTTGGGTCTGCTGCTGCTGCTGGGCCTGGCGCTGCTGCCCACGGTCAACGGCCTGACTCGCGCTGCCTTCCACATGACCCGACCGACCCAGCGCAGTCCCGACCCCGCCGAGGTGATCGCACAGTACCACCGGCATGTGTCGCAAGCCAGCAGCCTGGAGGCGGTGGTGGATGCCGCCACACAGGGCCTCTTTAAGCTGATGGGCGCACGGCGGGCGGGCGTCATGCTGGTGGACGGCATCGACCCACAGCAGAAGACGGTCGAACTGCTGACGATCCCCGGCGGCAGCTTTACGCCCGACTCGCCGACCACCAAGCGCGACAAAGTGGTCATGCTCAGCACGGAAAGCCGCCTGTACATCAGCCTAGCCGCGCAGCGCCGCGTCGTGACCATTTTCGACCTGGACTTCGTGCCCGGTTTCGTCGATGTGCCCGATTCCGAACGGGCGGCCTTTGAAAAGTTGGGCATCACGGCCATGGCCCCCATCACGGATGACCAGGCCTTCATCGGCCTGCTGCTGAGCGGTCCCAAACACAGTGACCGGCCCTTAACGCCCGGCGAGCTGACGATGCTGCGCACCATGGCTCAGCAGACCGGCGTGGCACTGCGTAACGCGCGCCTGGTGGCCGACCTGCGCCACCTCAACGCCAGTATGCGCTCGCTGAACCAGGGCCTGGAAGGAGCCAATGCTGAGCTTGCCAAGCTGGACTCGGTTAAGTCCGACTTCGTGACTATCGCCAGCCATGAGCTGCGCACGCCGTTGGCCCAGGTGCGCGGCTACACGGACATGATCGAGGACATCAGCAAGGCCGGGATGCTGGAACCGGAGACGATCGGCAGCATGGTGCGCAACTTGCGTAAAGCCTCCGAACGCATGGAAGAACTCATCGGTGCGATGCTGGACGTGAGCCAGATCGACGTGAACGCCATGGACCTGCGTTTCCAGGAGACGACGCCGGAAGCAGTGCTGCGCATGGCGATCGAACCGCTGACGGAGGAAATCCGCCAGCGCAAGCTGAACCTGACCGCACGCTGGAAGGGTCTGCCGCGCATCCGTGCCGATTTACAGCGCCTGGTGCAGGCTTTCCGCAATATCGTTGTCAACGCCATCAAGTTCACCCCGGACGGCGGCCACATCAAGATAAGCGCCGCCCTGCAAGAGGCCGAAGCAGAGGGCGGCAGCGATCACATCCTGGTCACCATCGAGGACGACGGCGTGGGCATCGACCCGGCCAACCACGAGCTGATCTTCAAGAAGTTCTACCGCACCTACGACCCCGCGCTGCATTCGACCGGCAGCTACAAGTTCCTGGGGGCTGGGCCGGGCCTGGGCCTGACGATTGCTCGTGGCGTGATCGAGGCCCACGGCGGCAAAATCTGGGTAGAGAGCCAGAGCCACGACATGGAGAACCCGCCTGGCTCCACGTTTTACGTGCTGCTGCCGGTCAGCATCGAAGAGCCGACCAAGCGCCTGAGCTTTGAGAGCGAGATGCGCCCGCCGGAGGGCCTGGCCGAGGCCGCCGCACGCACTGAGGCCAGCGACGGGGCCACCACGCTCAGCGCGTCCACCAATTCCCCGAAAACGCCGCCGATCAATGACCCG
>CAYWGJ010000073.1:0-8790 GCA_964457835.1 uncultured Anaerolineaceae bacterium | reverse complement strand
GTGCCGTAAGGCTGCGACCGGTGCCGTAAGGCTGCGACCGGTGCCGTAAGGCTGCGACCGGTGCCGTAAGGCTGCTGCTTAAGCGCCCTGCACCTGCCCGCTGAACTGCGTTTCATAGAGCTGAGCGTACAGGCCGCCTTGCGCCAACAGCGAGTCGTGGGTGCCGCGCTCCACGATCTGCCCCCGGTCCATCACCAGGATCAAGTCCGCCGACAGGATCGTGCTCAGGCGGTGGGCGATCACGATGCTGGTGCGGCCCTGCATCACGCGCTTGAGAGCTTCCTGGATCAGCGCCTCGGACTGGCTGTCCAGGCTGGAGGTGGCCTCGTCCAGCACCAGCACGCGCGGGTCCTTCAAGATCACGCGGGCCAGAGCCAGGCGCTGCTTCTCCCCGCCGCTGAGCCGGTAGCCGCGCTCCCCAACCACCGTGTCATAGCCATCAGGCATGCCCATGATGAAGTCGTGAATGTTGGCCGCCCGGCACGCGGCTTCCAACGCGGCGTCGTCAGCGTCTAGGTGGGCATAGAGCAGGTTGGTGCGGATCGTGTCGTGGAAGAGGTAGGTCTCCTGCGTCACCATGCCGATCTGCGCCGCCAGCGATTCCAGCGTGACCGTCTTCAGGTCGTGGTCGTCGATGCGGATGCAGCCTGCGGTTGGGTCGTACAGGCGGGGGATCAAGTAGGTGAGCGTGGTCTTGCCCGCGCCGGAGGGTCCGACCAATGCCGCCAGTTGTCCAGGTGCGATCTCGAAATCCAGGCCATCTAGGGCCAGCGCCCGCGCTTGTGAGCGCCCGGCGTTCCCGTTTTGGCTGCCGCCCGCGCCGCTCAGTGCCCCGACGGAATCCTCTGCGCCGTAGCGCTTAACGTCGCTCAGCAGCAGGGTGGGGTCCACGCGGTAATCGAAGCGCACGGCCTCAAAGCGGATGCGCCCTTCGATGCGCCCCAGGGTGACGGCGTGCGGTGTTTCTTCGATTTCGACCGGCAGGTCCACCACTTCAAACACGCGCTCAAAGCTGACAATGGACGTGGCGAAATCGACCGGGGCGTTGGTCAAGGCTTGCAGCGGGCCGTAGAGCTGCGTCAGGTAAGTGCTGAAGGCTACCAGCGTACCGACGGTAAAGGTATCATTGATGACCAGCAAGCCGCCCACCCAGTAGACCAGGGCGGTGCCCACTGCGCTGAGCAGGCCGATGATGATGAAGAACTGCGCGCCGATGACTGCACGCTGTACGCCGATACCACGCACGGAATCGGCGCGGTCGTCGAAGCGCTGCACTTCCTGTGCACGCCGCCCGAAGAGCTTGACCAGCAGCGCGCCGCTGATGTTGAGCGTCTCGTTCATCATGGCGTTCATCTGAGCGTTGAAGGTCATCTGCTCGCGGGCGATGTCGCGCAATTTGGCCCCGATACGCCGTGCCGCCGCGATGAAGAAGGGCAGCACCAGCACGCCTAAGATCGTCAGCCGCCACTCCATCGTCAGCATGATCACCAGGGTCAGCACCACGGTGATGAAGTTGGTGATGATGTCCACGATGGTATTGCTGATGGCGCGCTGGGCGTCTACCACGTCGTTGTTGAGTCGGCTCATCAGCTCGCCGGTTTTGGTGTGGGTGTAAAAGCGTAAGGACATGCGTTGCAAATGGCTGTATAGGGCTACGCGCAGGTCATAGATCACGCCTTCGCCCACCTGCGCATTCAGCCAGCGCTGCACCACGCCCAGCGCGCCGGTCAGCAGCGGGATGGCGATCAAGCCCAGGGCCAGCAGGTTCAGTCGAGTGATGTCTTGTGTGGGCAGGGCCACGTCGATCAAGTCGCGGATGATGAGCGGGGTCAGCAGGCCCAGCAGCGTGCTGACGAGGATCAGCGCCAGCATCAGCACGATGTGAGACCGATAACGCCGCGCGTAGGTCAGCACGCGCCGCAGCAGTGCCCAGGTGACGCGCGAACGGCTGTCTTCGGTACCGCTGCCGCGCATGTAGGCGAACCAGCCGCCGTGTCCCATCATAAGTGTTTTGCTCCCTTGTGATCTGCGATAGTGTCATGATACCACGCGCCGCTTGTATGGCCACATAACCCGCTTTAACGGGTAAAATGACTATTGAGCTACGACGGCATAACGGGAACCCTACGTGGCCCAAAAGCGTCGTATGCCGTGGACAAGGTGCATTTTTTCGCCGCACCTGTAAGGCACACATCCCTTAAGGAGGGAACCGTATGCAGACCCCACGTAAGTTTATGCTGATCTTGGCCCTGGCCGCCGCGCTGATGCTCAGGCACCGTCGCCAGACACCATCACCGTGACCGGCACCGGTCAGGCCAGCGCCCAGCCGGACTTCGCGACCCTGGAAATCGGCGTGGAGTCCTCCGCGCCGGAAGCGGCCGCCGCCTTCAGCCAGACGAATGCCACGCTGGAAGCCGTGAGCGCTGCGGTGGTGGCCGCCGGCGTCGATGCCGCTGACGTGCAGACCAGCAATCTGAACATCTACAGCCGCACCAACGTCGACCCCATGACCCAACTGGAAACCCTCACTGGCTTCAACGTCAGCAACACGGTGCGCGACGTCAGCAGCATTGAGACCGTGGTGGACGCCGCCATTGGGGCCGGGGCCAACCAGCTCTACGGTCTGACCTTCGGCATCGAGGACCGCGCCGACGCCGTGACCGACGCGCGCGCCATGGCGGCGCGGTGATTGAACCGGGCCAGTCCACTGTCAGTGTGGAGATGGAAGTCGTCTTCAGCATCGTGCGCTAAGCGCTAGAGGTCGAAGTCGAGGGTGTCGGTGGTGGCCTGGCTCAGGTCACTAAAGACACCCCGCAGCGCCGGGTCCGGCTGGGTGATGGCAAGCTGAAACATGGCTTCCTGCATCATCTGGTCCAGGGCCTGGCGCGGCACCCGCCGCCCCTCATCTGTTTTGAAGCGGAAGGGGCGGCCAAAGGTGACGGTGACGGTTGCGCGCTGGAAGCGGAGGAGCTTGTCGCGCCAGCCGACCGCTTCGCTGACCGTCACCGGCACCACGACCGCGCCGGTCTTGGCCGCAATGTAGCTCAGGCCGGGGCGCGGCGCGATCATCCCCTGGGGGCTGCGCGTGCCTTCTGGCGCGATGAGGATGAGTTCCCCGCGCTCCAGCAGGCCGATCGCGATGCGCAGCGCGCGGCGGTCCACTTCTCCCCGGTTCACTGTGAACGCGCCATACCACCACACGAACGGCCCCATGAACCAGTCGCGGGCGGCTTCAGCCTTGGTCATCGGGATGACCAGGCGGTCCGTCACCGCGCCCATGACGACGCCGGGGTCCAGTGCGGTGATGTGGTTCATCATCAGGATGACCGACCCCGACGTGGGCAGGTGTTGGCGGCCTTGGATCGTGGTGCGGCTCAGCACACGCATCGCCAGGCGGATCAAGGCCCGCAGTGCCCGCCGCCGCCAGGCTAAACGCGGCTGACGCTCTAGGTAGGCCGAGACCGAGTCGGCGCTCATGACTCGCGTGGTCCCCGCTTTTGCGCGCTGCGGCGCTCGCGGCGCAGCTTGCGGATGTAGTTCAGGTCGCTGGCGGGTATCTGCATGGCGTTGACCTCGTGCGCGTCCAGCTCGTACCACATGCCGCGCTTGAGCGTGCCCAGGCCCAACTGCCCGATGTAAGTGCGGGTGAGCTGCTTGACCGGGTGGCCCAGCATGGCGGCAATGCGGCGGATCTGATGCTTTTTACCTTCGATCATCACGATGCGCAGGGTCGTGGTGTCGGTGTCCTGCGTCTGGATGCGGATGGAGCAGGGGGCGGTGCGGCCTTCTTCCAGGTACACGCCACGTTCCCATTTATCCAGCGTTTCTTGGCTGGGCTGGCCGTAGACCACGACCTTATAGGTCTTGGTGTGCTCGTATCGCGGGTGGCTCAGTTTATTGGCGAGGTCACCGTCGTTGGTGAGCACCATCAGGCCCTCGCTTTCGGCGTCCAGGCGGCCAATGGTAAACAGGTGGCCCTCCACTGGGATGAGCTGACGCACCGTGGCGCGGTCGTCGCCGGCGGGTGCTTTGTTGGTAGACAGCACGTTGCGCGGCTTGTTGAAGACGATGTAGCGTTTGGGTGTGTCGAACTTCAGGCGCTGGCCGTCCACGGTGATGGTGTCGGTTTCAGGGTCGGCTTTGTCGCCGATCTGGGCGGGGCGTCCGTTGACCTGTACGCGGCCCTGGCGGATCATTTCCTCGCTGGCGCGGCGCGAGGCGATATTGGCCTGCGCCATGAGTTTCTGTAGGCGTTCTTGCATAATGAAGGGGAGTCTTTCTGCTCAGCAGTGATTGCTCGCTGCGATCTTTCGTGAAGGTATTTCAGAGTAATATGTTAATCGTTTCAGGCGCGGAATCAAGGGGCAGTTTGTCTTAGCAAGACGTGACAATCCGCAGTGAGAATCAGGACGGATGCCAGCAATACGCGGTGCTATACTGTGAAAGCTGGCAGCGCTGAACCGCTGCCCCTTTACGCTGATTTAGATGATTTCATCAGAGACGGGAAAGAGATACGATGACGCTAGGTACCCCTGAGCAGCCGCTGCGAATCGCCATTATCGGGTCCGGGCCTTCCGGGTTTTATGCCGCCGAATACCTGCAAAAGCAGAAGGAACTCACGGTCGAGATCGACATGTTCGACCGCCTGCCCACGCCTTTCGGCCTGGTGCGGGGTGGCGTGGCTCCGGACCATCAGAAGATCAAGTCCGTGACCAAGGTCTACGACAAGATTGCGGCCCACCCCGGCTTCCGCTTTTACGGCCACGTCACCTTCGGTACTGACCTAACGCGTGAGGATATCAACCGCCACTATCACGCCGTGATCTACGCGACTGGTGCGCAGACCGACAAGAACCTGGGCGTCCCCGGTGAAGACCTGCCTGGCAGTCACGCCGCCACGGAATTCGTCGGCTGGTACAACGGCCACCCCGACTACCGCGACCTGCAATTCGACCTCTCGCAGGAGACGGCGGTGGTGGTGGGCGTGGGCAACGTAGCGATGGACGTGACGCGCATCCTGGCCCGCAGCCAGGATGAATTGATGGAGACCGACATCGCCGACCACGCGCTGCGCGCCCTGGCGCAGTCCAAGGTGAAGACGATCTACGTGCTGGGGCGGCGCGGCCCGGCTCAAGCCAAGTTCACCAACCCCGAAATCAAAGAGCTGGGCGAGATGAGCGAAGCCGAGGTCGTCATTGACCCTGCTGAGCTGGCGCTGGACCCTATCAGCCAGGCCTACATCGACAGCGAGGTGGCCGATAAGAAGGATGTGCGCAACATCGAGATTATGCGCGAACTGGCCGCCCGTGACTCTCAAGGCAAGCCTAAGCGTATCATCTTCCGCTTCCTGACCTCTCCGGTGGAGATCATCGGTAGGGAGTGCGT
This sequence comes from uncultured Anaerolineaceae bacterium, assembly GCA_964457835.1. Classification (GTDB taxonomy): domain Bacteria; phylum Chloroflexota; class Anaerolineae; order Aggregatilineales; family Phototrophicaceae; genus CAYWGJ01. The sequence continues at coordinate 3,405 of CAYWGJ010000073.1, read as the reverse complement.
CGAGGCGGTGAAGATCGTCAAGAATGAACTGGTACAGCGCGATAACGGCAGCATCGGCCCGCGCGCCACCGAGGACTTTGAGACGATCCCCGCGGGCTTGGTTTTCCGCAGCGTGGGCTACATGGGTGTGCCGCTGGCCGGTGTGCCTTTCCATGAGCGCTGGGGGGTCATCCCGAACCACCAGGGCCGCGTGCTGACCGTCGTGGATGGCGAGCCGGTGCCGGGGGATTACGTCGTGGGCTGGATCAAGCGCGGCCCCAGCGGCATCATCGGCACCAACAAGCCTGACTCGGTGGAGACGGCCAAGCTGCTGCTGGAAGACTACGAAGCCGGGAAGCTGCTGAAGCCAGAGGACCCCACGCGCGCGGCGGTCGAGGCCCTGCTGAAGGAACGCGGCGTGCACGTAGTGACTTACGCAGATTGGCAGCGCCTGGACGCGCTGGAGCAGGCGCGTGGTGAGGAAGCCGGACGCCCGCGCGTCAAGTTCTGCACCGTTGAGGAAATGATGTCTGCGCTGCGGGAGTAATCGTACCAGCACATCAGCAGGCGGGCCGCTTCATGCAGCCCGCCTGGCACAGCCCGCCTTAGGTCGGTTTGTGTATGAGCCGTCCGCTACGCCAGTTCGGCGGCGCGGTTGGTGGCCAGGTAATGCCCCGGCACGACTTCAACCAGCTCAGAGGTCTCTTCAGCGTAGTCGAAGTCCGGCTCCATAATCAGGCGGCGGCGTTTCTTCTCCACCTTCGGGTCCGGGATGGGCACCGCCGACAGCAGCACCTTGGTGTAGGGGTGCAGCGGGTTGTCGAACAGCTCATCGGTCTCGCCCAACTCGACGATTTTACCCTTGTACATCACGGCCACGCGGTCGCAGATGTAGCGGATCATGGACAGGTCATGGGCGATGAAGAGGTAGGTCAGGTTCAGCTCTTCCTGAAGTTCCTGCATCAGGTTGACCACCTGCGCCTGGATCGACACGTCCAGCGCCGAGACCGGCTCGTCGGCGACGATGAAGCTGGGGCTGAGGGCCAGCGCGCGGGCGATGCCGATGCGCTGCCGCTGCCCGCCGCTGAACTCGTGCGGGTAGCGGTTGATGTAGAAGGGGTTCAGGCCCACTTTTTCCAGCAGCGACTCGACGTACTCGCGTAGTTCCGGACCTTTCATCATGTTGTGGATGCGCAGCGGCTCCGACACGATGTTGCCGACGGTCATACGCGGGTTCAGCGAGGCGTAGGGGTCCTGGAAGATCATCTGCATCTGCTGACGCATCTTGCGCAGGTCTTCGCCCTGCATGGTGGTCAGCTCTTTGCCCTCCACCATCACGGAGCCGGAGGTGGGGCGGTAAAGCTGAAGCATGGTGCGGCCCGTGGTGCTCTTGCCTGACCCCGACTCGCCCACCAAGCCCAGGGTTTCGCCCCGGTAGATGTCAAAGCTCACGTCATCTACGGCTTTCACAGCGGCCACTTGGCGCTTGACGACGAAGCCCTCCATGATGGGGAAGTGCTTCACCAGGTTGGTCACGCGCACCAGTGGCTCGGCCTTATAGTCAATGCGCTCGCTGCGCTTGTGTTCTTCGTGGACTTCGGCACTCACGTGAGTACTCCTTCTTCAACCAATTTCTTGCGGATCGGGCGCAGGTCGTACCAGGCGGCGTTGAGGTGTTCGGGGTGGCCGTCAACCACTGCCTCAAGCGGCGGGGTCTCGGTGAAGCAGCGCTCGGTGCGGTAGGGGTTGCGCGGCGCGAAGGGGTCGCCTTTGGGTTCGATGCGCATATCCGGCGGCTGACCTTCGATCTGGATCAGTTTGCCGCCGCCCTTCTGGTCCAGGCGGGGCAGCGATTGCAGCAGGCCCAGGGTGTAGGCGTTGCGTGTGTCGCCGAAGACTTCTTCGATGGGGCCGCGCTCCACGATGCGCCCGGCGTACATCACCTGGATGGTATCGGCGATGCCGGCCACCACGCCCAGGTCATGGGTGATCCAGATGATCGCCATACCCAGCTCATCTTTCAACTGCTTGATGAGTTCGACGATCTGCGCCTGAATAGTTACGTCCAGAGCGGTGGTTGGCTCGTCGGCGATGAGCAGCTTGGGGTTGCAGGACAGGGCCATGGCGATCATCACGCGCTGGCGCATGCCGCCGGAGAACTGATGCGGGTAGGACTTCAACTGCCGCCGCGCATCCGGGATGCCGACCATATCCAGCAGTTCGGCGGCGCGGGTGTTGGCCTGGGTGCTGTTCATGCCCAGGTGCAGCTTCAGCGCTTCCGTGATCTGCGTGCCGATGGTCAGCACCGGGTTGAGCGAGGTCATCGGGTCCTGGAAGATCATGGCGATCTCCTTGCCCCGCACCAGGCGCATCTGCTCGCGGTTGAGCTTGAGCAGGTCGCGGCCCTGGAACATGACCTCGCCGCTTTCGATCTTGCCAGGCGGCTGGGGGATCAAGCCCATGATGGAGAGCACATGTACGCTCTTACCGGACCCCGACTCGCCCACCACACCGAGGGTTTCGCCCTCGTTGAGCTTGTAGCCGACACCGTTTACTGCGTAAACCGTGCCTTCTTGGGTGTAAAAGCGTGTGACGAGGTCTTTGACCTCCATTAAAACACCCACTGTCTACCTCCTTACACCGATACGATGTGCTGCCTTCACCAGGCTTTAACACCTGCTTAACGTTTGAATGCCTGCATCATTATAGCCCCTCTGTCCATAAAAGCGACTCATTGACACGCAGAACATGCCGAAAATGAAAAACAAGAACACGGGGTGCGTGCCCTGCCGCCCTGGGAGCTTGAGCCTGATGAGACAGGACGCTGCTTAAGTCAGCCAACGTCAGCTATCGCTTTGCGCAGACAGTCCAGTGTGTGCCATGTTGACGCCGAATCATCACCTGCGCTTAAACGTGGATTCACACTAAGGTGAGTATAGCGCTAATGCCGTGCTTTTCACACCATCATACAAGACTCCAACAATTTCCCAAAAAAGCCGCCGCTTACGGCACCCAGCGCATCCTAGCCGCCGCCGGCACCTCGCGTAGCACGCGGGCATTCTCACTCGTCACAGAGCGCAGCAGCAGGCTGCGTGTCGCGCTGGCGTACCCGGCGACATAGGCCCCATCCGGACTCAGCAGTGGCGCACCGATGTAGCCCAAGCTGCCCACCTGCACCGCCGCCCCCCCTGCCAGCGGCTGATCGTAGACCTGCACTGGCGCGGGGATCGCGCCTTCCCCGCCCAGCAGGACCCGCGCTTGTCCGGGCTGTGTCAGCACTGCATCGAGGATCATGCGCCCTGGCAGTGAGGCTAACAGAAGCTGGGGCGGTGTGCTGCCGTCTTTGCGCAGCAGGTATAAGCCGTCCGCCCCCCCGCTGACCGGGCTGCCCACCCCCAGCAGCCGTTCGGCGTCGGCGATCGCGCG
>CAYWGJ010000072.1:0-13851 GCA_964457835.1 uncultured Anaerolineaceae bacterium | reverse complement strand
GATGATGCGCTCAGCGCTGGGCTGCATGGGGTCAGCAGGGCGCTCAGTGGCGGCGGCGGCGGGGTCCGGGGTGCGGCCCGCCTGGATCGCCTGACGCGCGGCGGTCGCCATGCGGTCTACGCGCTCGTTGTGCGTGTTCCCCGCGTGGCCGCGCACCCACTGCCAGTCCACTTGATGCCGCTCCCGCGCGGCGTCCAGGCGCTGCCACAGGTCCATGTTCTTGACCGGATCACCGGTGCTGCTGCGCCACTGCTTACGCTTCCAGCCGTGTATCCACTTCGTAATGCCATTGCGGACGTAGGTGCTGTCGGTGTAGAGCGTGACCTGGCAGGCAGCGTCCAGGGATTCGAGCGCTTCGCACACGGCGGTCAGCTCCATCTGATTGTTGGTCGTGGCGCGCAGGCCGCCGCTGAGCGGTAGCTCGCGGCCATCCGGGTAGATGCACAGCGCTGCCCATCCGCCGGGGCCGGGGTTGGGCTTCGCACCGCCGTCGGTGTAGATGATGAGGTGTGTCAGTGGCATAAGGGCTGACCTCGTGTGTGCTGAACGATCGGCACTCAGCTTAGCACGTCTGCGCGCGGTATCACAGAGGATTAGGCGGCGTGGCCGTGTAAAAGAGGGTATGCGTGGATCAACAAAACGAGTCGGGCACCCAAGCGATGACGAAAAACTGGCGCATTCTGCTCTTGGGCGCGGTGGTCAGCGGCGCGGCGCTGCTGATGATCGTCTCACAGATCGACTTGGCGCTGTTGGCGGACGCCCTGCGCGGTGCCAATTACGTGATGCTGCTGCCCGCCCTGTTAGTGACGGGTATCGGGCTGGCGGCGCGGGCCATGCGCTGGCGGGTGCTGCTCAGCGGCGGTCTGCCGTATTGGCGCGCCTTCCATGTGTTGAACGTGGCCTACCTGGTCAACGGGCTGCTGCCGCTGCGCATCGGCGAATTAGCGCGGGTGTGGCTGGCCTGGCGCGGGCAGCCCTCTGTGCCTATGCTCAAATCAGCGGCTACGGTCGTCGTGGAGCGTCTGCTGGACCTGTTGGCCGTGGTGCTCTTCATCGCGCTGGGCCTGGCCCTGGCCGTGGACACCGTGCCGCCTGCCCTGCGTGACGCCGGGATTTTCATGGGGGCGCTCAGCGTGATGGGCTTCTTGACGCTGGTGCTGCTGGCCGGGCGGCGCGCCTTCGCGCAGCGGATATTGGCTTTCTTCACCGCGCGGATCGCCCCACTGCGCCGCTTCGACCTGGCCGCCTGGCTCGATCACCTGCTGGACGGTTTCGCGCCGCTGACGCGCCCTGTGTCACTGCTCAACGCCCTGCTGTGGACGGCCATAAGCTGGGGCTTCTCGTTCCTGTCGGGACTCATCCCGATGCTGGTCTTTTACCCGGAGGTGGACGGGGTGGCGACGCTGCTGTTTATTGCGGCGGCCAGTTTCGCCGTGGCACTGCCCGCCGTGCCGGGCAACATCGGCACCTATGAGGCCAGCATCCTGCTCGCGATGGCCGCTGCGGGCTACACGGACACCCCCGCCGAACTCGCTACCGCTACCGCCTTTGCCTTCAGCGTGCACCTCATCAACCTAGCGATGAACGCGCTGCTGGGCGTCATTGGCTTGTTGGCTGAAGGAGTCACCTTGGAGCAGATGCGCCAAGGGGTACGCCGTATCCAGTCCGAACCGACGGAGTAGGGCTAAGCCTCATCGGACACCCGTGCATACAGATAAGCGCGGCCCTGCTTGCCCACCTGTGTAATGACGCCCATCTCACGCAGACAGTAGGCCATCTTGCCTGCCAGGGGCCGCGAGATATGCGCCAAACGTCCGATTTCCGCTGTGGTAAAGGACTCGGGTAGGCCGCGAGGCAGCAGCGCCCCCAAGGACTGCGCGTCCGCAAAGCGCCGACGATCGACCACCTTCAGCAGACGGCGGTCCGCGATGCTGCGTCCACGCCGCCGCCAGCTCCCATTGCCGTCGTCATGCCGCACTTCCTCGTCGTGGATCAGCAGCAGCTCGATCTGCAAGCCGGGATGATGGATCAGTGACGGGAAAGCCACCAGCTCACGGAAGAGGTCCTCGGCGCGGCCATGGCGCGGGGACTTGCGCCGCCGCAGCAGCGCGGTCCCGTCGGCGTTCATATCGACCAGCCAGCGCGTCTGGGCCACCGGGTACACCAGCAGCACGCGGTAGTCGGCGTCCAGCAGGGCGTGCAGCTTGTCCCGGATGTGCGCAAAGTTTCCCGTCTGCACCTCAATCAGCAGCGGACCGTCGGCCTCGTAGCGCAGCACGTCGATCTGATAGCCGGCCACCTGCGCTTCGATCTGGTCACCGGGCTGGGCGAGCTGAGCTTTCAGTGCCGCGTGCAGCGCCCATTCGCCCAGGGTACCGATGCGCTGCGTCTCGCTGGACATCTAGCGCCCCAGCAGGCGGCGCAGCAGGCGCTGCGTCAGACCGCTGTCGGCGTTGCGTTTGTTCGGGCCGCTGCCTGCGTGGCCGTTGCCATGGCTGGACGCGCCGCCCGGTGCGCCTTGCGCCTGCCCATCTGCCGTCACCGGCTGGCTTAGCGGTGTGATCTCGTAAGCGCGCGAGGCCCACGGCCCCATCACCAGGTGCAGAAAGCCGTGATCGGCGTCGGTGTTGTGCGTCTCGCTGCGTTCGGGGTGATCGGGCGTATCCCCCCACTGTTCTAAGGCACGCAGGTGCTCCCCCCAGGGGCGCAGGTCCACGGCACCGCTGGCGGGCTGGTCGCTCACGTTGACCACGATTAAGCGGCGGTCACCGCGTTCGTCGTCATACCAGCCGTATGCCAGCAGCGGACCGCCGGGCGTCATCAGCGCTTCGTGCACGTCGAACATGCGCCAGAACCCGCGCTGATAGACCGGGTGGCGCAGCTCCATCAGCAGGCCCCGGTAGAAGGCTTCGAGGTCGGCGTTGGGCGTTTCGTGCGGCTGCCGCCCGATCTGCACGGGCAGCTTGACCACGCGCCCGCTGAACTGTCCGGCATGGAGCAGCAGTGCACCGGGCAGCGTGGCGGCGATCGTCGCTATGGCGCGGCTCTTGTCCAGGCCGAAGGCGTCGGCGGCGCGGCCCTCATCGTGATTTTCGATAAAGCGCACCGTGCGCTCCTGGAAGCTCAGCTCAGCCAGCAGGTGGGTGCGGATGGCCTCGGTGTTGGCCTCGAACATGCGGTCGTAGAGCACCTTGTCATAGGTGAAGTCGAAACCTTGGTTCTGGAGCTGATAGTCCATGTTCCAGTACACCTCAGCGATGAAGAGGAAGTCGGGGTGTTCGGCGCGCACCGCCGGGATCACCTCATCCCAGAAATCCGTTTCCGGCGGCTGCTCCGGCACCAGCCAGCCCCAGGTGCGGTTGAAGACCTCGTTGGTCATCAGCATCGCCATGTCACAGCGCACGCCGTCGCACTGGGCGGCGATGTCGTTCAGTGTGCCGACTGTGGCGCGGCGGGCACCGGCGTTGAAGGCGTTGATCTGCGCCGTGTCGATCCAGCCGGGGAAGTAGGGGTCGCGGCCATGCGCCACGATCAGCTCCCGGCCCCAGGCATCGTTTGTCTTGAAGAAGTTGCCCCGGTCGCGCTGGAAGTCAGCCTCGCTGCCCAGCACGAAAAGCGTCGGCTGCTGCTTGATGGCTGGATGATCGACCGCGACGTGATTAGGCACGTAGTCCAGCACCAGCTTCAAGCCGCGTGCGTGGAGCTGTGCACGGAAAGCGGCCAGCCCCTCCCGCCGTCCGGCGTTGGGGTCCACGGCGTAGTAGCCGATGGCGTAGGCCGAGCCGATCACGTCTTCATCGCGCAGGTCGGGCAGTACGGGCGTGTACTCGTGTTTGTAGTTCATGGCACTGCGGCGGACGGCCTCGCTGCGCGTCCACACGCCCATCAGCCACACCGCGTCGATGTTGAGCGCGGCCAGGGCATCGACTTCGGCGTCGGGCACGTTCGCCAGCGTGATGCGGCGTTTGTATTGGCGGCTGAGGTCCGTCAGCCACACGCGGGTGTTGATCTCGTAGAGAACCGGTTTGCGCTTCCAGGTGCGGGTCATGCTTTACCTCGCTCGTTTTCGTCTTATGCCTTATGCAGTGCATCACCGCGCCGACGCCGTAACAGGGGGCCGGTCAGGCGACTCCGTTGTGCGAAAAAGTGTGCGCAAAGAAGCGAAAAAAGCGGCGGATGTAAGTCGCGGATTTTGGGCGTGTTTCTCACCCTTGCCGGACACATTGTACCGCAAAGATGGCGAATCATCAGCTTGAGCATGTATTAAGAAATTAATCCGACTTTAGGCTTCGACCATGGTTAGCAGCAGCAGGTCACTGCTGACAGCCAGCAGCCCGGTGAAAAACCACAGCGTGCTGTAGCGCAGCGGGCGCGGCATCTGCCGCCCTGCCGCGTACAGAATCAGCGCGATTTGCAGCCCGGCGATAAAACGAAAGATCGCGATCGGTTCGGCAAAGGTGGAGAAGGGCGTAAAGGGAATGATGAGCGCGTTCGCCAGCAGCAGCCCGGTATCCATGCGGAAGGTCCCACGGCGCAGGTCCACGGCGGCACGCCAGAAGGCCCACAGCGTCGGCAGGATGACGGTCGGTCCCAGCAGCACGCTCCACATCAGCGCGCCATTCGGCCCACTCAGGCGCAGCATCTCCCAGAACGCGCCGAAAGGCACCCATTCAAAGCCGGTATCCGTGGAGCCGCCGCTGCCCGCGCCCCACTCCCCAAACAGGGCGTAAATGCCCACCTGCCACAGCACGAAGGGCGTCAGCACGACCAGGCCAAAGCCGAAGGCCCGCCGCCAGTGCCCTTGCATCAGCCAGGCGAAGCCGTAAGCCGCCGGGAAGAAGAGCGTCGTCTCCTTGGTCAGGGCCGCCAGCGCGAAGAGCAGGGCCGCCGCCAGCCAGCGCTCTCGGTCCACCGCCAGGATGCCCAGCAGCACCAACCCGTAAGCCAGCGGCTCGGTCATGCTCAGCCGTGTGGACCCGAAGGCCGCCAGCGAAAAGGCCCAGCCCGCCGTCAGCCACACGCTCCAGCCCGCCGCGCGCAGGTAGCGCCCCAGCACCCACACCCCCACGCCCAGCGCCGCGAGGTTAATCAGCAGCAGGGTATAGGGCAGGGCCGCACGCTGACCCAGCGCCAGCGTCCGCGCCGCGACCGGCAGCAGCACCCGTTGATAGCGGTAAGGCGGCGCGTCGATGTAGCGGGCGGCTTCATCGGGCGGATACGCGGCCATCAGGTACACGTAGAAGCCGTCGTAGCCCCAGTCGCTGTAGGTGTAGCCCGCCTGAATTTCCGGTGGGGCCATGCGCGACGAGGGCGTCACCCAGATCATCACGCTGCCCACTGCCCAGGCGATGACAAGCGCGTAGAGCAGACACAGCAGCGGCGCGATCACCGCCGGGTGCAGCACTGCCAGGCGAAACGGGGCGCGGGCCATACGCTACCAGGCCTCACGCGCCGTCAGCCAGGCGATCAAGCCCTCCGCACCCAGGGCCGGCACTCGGTAGACGTAGAAGGACACGCCCTCTTTGTAAGTGGGCAGCAGAGTCTCGCGGCCTTCAGGGAACCATTCACGCAGCTGTGCGCTGGCCTCGACGTGATCCTCAGAATACAGGATGAGCAGGTCACGCGCCGGGTCCAGGTGATCCAGGTCGGCGGGGTCGCGCTGATAGGCCTGCTTGATGAGGTCCGGCAGGCGGTTCAAGGCGATGTCACCGTTACGCCAGTAGCCAGCGGGCATCCCGGCTTCGTTGGCGACGACTCGATAGTCCCACCAGTGCGGGTAAGCCAGCATGAAGGCGTTGCCATACGTGCCGTCGCTTTCCGCGAAGCCACGCAGCACCCGCCCGCCGTCGCTAAGGGGCTTCCAAGACTCGATGTAGTCCTCACGGTGGGTCACCAGCAGGCGGTGCGCGGCGGCGCTGTAGTTCAGCAGGCCGATGACGGCCACTACGCCGACAGCGGCGGCCAGTCCCACGCGCGGCGGCATCAGGCGGCGGATGAGCGTGGCGGTCACGGCCAGGCTGAAGCCCGCCAGCAGGTACGCCGAGGGCATCGCGCCGCTGGTGCGGGTGTGGCTGGGGTTCTCGCCGGGGTTGGCGATGCTCAGCGCGCTGGGCAGCAGCATGATGAAAAGCGCCAGCACCACCACCAGCTCGGCGGGGTCGCGCAGCCGGACGAAACGCCCCATCCACAGCAGCAGCCCGCCGATCAAGAGCGCGGCCATCAGCGGCACCATGGCCGGATAGTTGGGTGCGTTGTGCAGGTAGATCACGTCTCCGCGATAGTTGAACATCAGCAGCACGTCAAAGACGTTGCGCCCCAGGATGCCGATGTTGGCGCTGAAGGCGGCGGCGCGTTCCTCGAACGTGGCCTCGCGCGTGACGACCTCGCCGTTTTCCAGCTCCACCTGGATCAGCTCATCGCCCAGCAGCCGCCCGGCGCTGCGCCGCCAGAAGTCATTCGGATACTCCGCGGAAAAGACAAAGAGTGGCACAAAAGCGCTAAAAGCCACGATCACCAGCGCCACATAGTTGAAGAAGACGCGGCGGCGCAGCGGCCAGCCCCGCGCCTGGAAGAACACGCCGATGATTCCCGCCGCGATCACGACCAGGGGCAGCATCCGCACCGCCTGATAGGTGTACAGGCCGAAGCCCAGCACTAGGCCCGCCGCCACGAAATCCTGACGGCGGTTGTGACGCATGGCCCGCACCAGGAAAATCAGCAGTGCGGCGGCCACCAACGGCGTCAAGATGATGCGCAGCGACACGCGCGCCACAGCCACATGCCAGTAGCCCACGGCCATCGCCAAAGCCGCCGTCAGGCCCAATGCATTCGCCAGACGCGGGTCACGGTCCACGCCGACGAAGGCCCGGCCCAGGCCCCACATCAGCGGAATCGTCAGGATGGCCTCCAGCGCCGCGATCAGCTTCATCGTCCAGAAATCGACCGCCAGGCCGGGCACGAGCTGCGCAACCCAGGCAATGGCGTACATCTGGAAACCCTCGCGCCCGCCGTTGTTGCGGAAGAAGACGTCGTACTGTCCATCGACTACGCCCTGCGCGTTCAGCAGTTTCTCGATGTGGTCGCTGGTCATCTCTGGGGGCATGGCGTCCAGGCTTTGCAGGCGGAAGTACGCACCGAAGAGGGTAATCAGCAGCAGGGCAGCGAAGACGGCGGGCTGCTGTGCCGGGAAGCGGGTCACGCCCTGCCACCAGCGCTGGACCGCCGCCCCCGCCTGCCAGTCACGCGGCATGAAGGCCAAAGCGGTCAGCGCGGCAGCGGCCAGCCACGCCACAACGCCGACCCCCGTAAAGGTATTCTCGCTGTTGAAGACAGCGGTCAGGATGCCAGCAAAGGCCGCCGGGAACAGCCACACCCAGCGCAGCCCGGCGGTGGGAGCATCTGTCATGCGGGCAGCACGCGGGACGAAATCCCTGTCTATCTGCCGGGCGTAGAGTTCCGCGCCCAGGATGAAGGCCAGCGCCAAAGCCAGGAAGGGCAGGTAGGCCGCCGGGCTGCGTGACCCCAGCTCGACCGTTTCCGCGTCCACCGAGCCGATGAGCACCAGGTTGCCCATCCACAGCATGACGAGCGCGCCCACCACGCCAAACAGCCGCAGTGCCGCCGGGCGTTCCGCGTCCAGGTGCTGCCGCCACGCTGGATGCTCGGCGGTCTGATGCGTCGGCACAGTCAGCAGGGCGGGCAGGCTGCGCCGTGTGCCAAGGCCGCGCGGCACGGGTGCCGTGACCAGCAGCATCGCGCGGGCGGTACGTGCTGGTGCCCGGAAGAACCGTCCCAGTGCCTGCGCCAAGCTCAGGTCCTCGAAGCTGGGACCGGGGTCTTCCGGCAGGGTGCTTTCCGGGGATGGCGTGGGCGTCGCGTCGGTTTCATGCGGCTGATCGCTCATGGGCGCTCTTCTCCAGCTCAGGGCCTCAGACGGGCTTGCGGGCTTTCAAGGCCAGGTTAACCGTGCTGCGGTCGGGCGGCTCGTTCATGACGTTGTGGCGGTCAAACCAGTTGAAGACGGCCAGGCCCAGGTTGATGGGGTTCAGCAGCGAGCCGTCGTTTTTGTCAAAGGTCGTGCGGTCGGCGGCCTGCGCCATCGATGCGGGCAGCGCGCCGCTTTCCAGCAGGGGCTTGCCCAGCCCGTACACCAGGTTGTGGATAAACGGGAAGCTGTAATGCGTAAAGCTGCGTTCGGCTTCCACGGCAAAGCCGGCGGACTGCGCCGCCGCGCGCAGGTGCTGGCGGGTGTACAGGCGCACGTGATTAGCCCAGATGCCGGCCAGCGGCCCGTGTTGGATGTGCCGCCCCGTCAGCGTTTCCAGCGTCTTGTTGATGGGGTCCCACCAGAAGGGATAGTTGGCGTGCGGCACGGTGATGACCAGCACGCCGCCGGGCTTCAGCACCCGGAATAGCTCGCGCAGGCCGCGCTGGTCATCGTCGATGTGTTCCAGCACTTCGCTGAGCACTACGGCGTCGAAGCTGTTGTCGGCAAAGGGCAGGCGGTAGATGTTAAGCTGGGTCAGCGTGATGTCCGGCAGGTGGCCCACGTTGCGCCGTGCCTTGCCGATGATCTCCTCGTCCAGCTCGCCGCCTACCAGCTTACACCGGCTCACGTAGCGGAACATGTTCAGGTAATAGCCGCGCCCACAGCCCATGTCGAAGATGAGGTCGTCGTCTTGTGGGTCGATCCACTCAAAGACCGTGCGCACGCGCTTCTTGAAGGCCATATCAGCCTCGTTGCGGGTCATGTGTTCGATGGTGGTCAGGTCAGGCATGGGTTAGGACTCCGTAGAATGTGCGCTTGTAATGCCCAGCACCAGCACCAGAATGTCAATATCGGACGTGCCGCGCTGGTCCAGGTCCCACACGATCTGCTCAAAATACGACACGCCGGTAGATATCCGCTGGGTAAAGGCGCGCACCGGAACGATCTCGACACCGACATCAATCACGTTCAAGTTGTGGAAGATGGTCATCTTAGCCAACACGTTGTAGACCATGAAGGCGTACTTGCCGAATTGCACCTCAACCCCGACGCGGTTCTTCACGAAATCCATCTCACGGTAGGGCCGCCCACCGAAATCCGAGTCGGGCGTGTAGCCATCCACATAGTACGCATCGCTGTACTCGCAACGCTCACGGTGGGACTGCCAGCCGCGGCTGTCGAAGGCCGCTTTAATGGCACCGTTCAGCCCGGTCGGGCTGTAGAGCATCTTACCGGGCATGGTCTTCTCAGTGCTGACCTTGGTCAAGTGCTTAGCACTGTCTACTGCACTCAGCACGGTCCGCACTTCATCCAGCACCCAAGGATACTGTGCCTGGATCACCTCATGCCCTTGCTTGAAGGAATACACGCCGACAATGCGCATTAGTCCTCACCTGTCTCATCGCTGTAAGTCTCACTGTCGCGCCATTCATCCGGGACCTGTGACACGCGCTCTCGCCCGGAGGGTTGATGCACCGGGCGGCCCAAAGGACGCAGCTTCAGCCTACCATTGGCGAAATCGCTCAGGCGCTGACGGGCGATGGCGGCGTATTCGGTCTCTTTTTCACTGCCCAGTGCCCGCCGATCATGCCGCCGGGCGGCGATCAAGGCCGAACCGACCCCGGCATAGGGGTCATAGACTCGGTCGCCGGGGTTGGTCAGCGCCAGCACACAGCGCTCCACCAGTTCCACTGGAAATTGGCAGGGGTGGATCGTCTTTTCCGGGTGGTTCGACTTCACGTTAGGGATGTCCCACAAGCCGCTTTCCCAGTCTGCCGCCACGACTTCCCAGATGTCGGAGGGGTTCTTGCCGCGTGGATTGCCGGAAAGCTGGCCCTTCTTGCTGCCCTTATAATGCCGCTTGCCCGGATACTTGGATGGCACGCGCACCGCGTCCAGATTGAAGGTGTAGTCATCCGTCTTCGTAAACCACAGGATGGTCTCATAACGCCCGGAAAAGCGTTTCTTAGCGTGCAGACCATGCCCAAAGTGCCAGATGATGCGATTGCGCAGCGCCAGCCCTAACTGCTTGAATATTTCGTAGTAGAACATATCCAAGGGATAGACTTCGCCCGCGTCTACGTAATTTCCTACCTGCCAGCAGATACTGCCCTGCGGATGCAGCACGCGCACCAGCTTGGCAATGAACTCGGCCTGTTCCGCCAGGTAGCGGTCGATCGCCACCCGCGTCTCATATGCCTTGCCCAGATTATAAGGCGGTGAGGTGACGACCAGGTGCACGCTGTCATCGGGCAGGGTATCAACAAAAGTTTCCGCGTAGCCCTCGTACAGCACGGTCTCTGCATCCGGGTGATAGCGGGCGTGAATTACCGGGTCGAAAAGACCGCTCATTCCCTACCCCCCCATCCCGCCGCCGCCTCACGGAAGAGCTGCTCGTAGGCGTCGATAGTGGCTTGCAGCGAGAAGATGGCGGCGATTTCTGCGCGGGATTTCTTGTACGCATCCGGGTCACTGAGCACCTTGAGGATAGCCTGCCCGATGCTGCGGTGATCGCCCGGCTGGGCCAGCTCGCCCATGCCGGTCACCGTCACTGGCACGCGCCCGCCGGGGATGTCCGTCATCACTACCGGCGCGCCGCACAGCATGGCCTCCACCTGCACCAGCGCAAAGCACTCGCTGTCACTCGTCAGCGCCAGCACGTCCAGCGCGGCGAAGAAATCGGCCATCTGCCCCATGTCCTTCAGCAGCCCCAGGAAGATCAGATGCTCGCGGTACTTCTCCACAATGGGCTGATACAGCGCCCAGGTGTTTTCGTACTGGATGTTATACTCCCCAGCGAAGACGATACGCGCGTGCGGGTACTGCGCTAGGATCAAGTCCAGCGCACGGATGAGCAGGTCAGGCCGTTTCTCTTGCACAAAGCGCCCGGCATAGCCGATGATCGGCCCGCCCTCCGGGGACCAGGCGGCACGCAGTTCGGCAGCGCGGGCGGCGTTCGGCTCCGCGATTTGGATCGGCGGGTAGATCGGCTGCACCTTCCCGCGCACCGGCTGAAGGTAGTATGAATGGTCGGCGTAGTCGTCGCTGTAGGCCACAATGCGCGGCGCACGGCGCACCATGTACTTGTAGAAATGGAACATCGTGCCCTGGATCAAGCGGTTGCTCAGGCCAGGGGGCAGCAGCAGGTCGCCGTGATGCGTGGGCACCACCGGGCGGCCCAACATGCGCGCCAAGAAGCTGATGAGCGCGGTTTCCAGCATGGGGATGTGCAGGCTCACGACGTCGTGGTCGCGGATGAGCTGGTAAGCGGCCCAGGGATAGGCGGGCATCAGCATCCCCCGGCTGATGGACAGCGGCAGCACGCCCAACCGCACGATGCGCACCCCGTTGATCGTCTCGTCGCGGGGCAGCTCGATCTTGTGGCGGGCGGTCAGGATCGTAACTGCATGGCCGCGCGCGACCAAAGCCTCGGCGATGTGCTGAATGTAGAGCTGCATCCCGGTGCGGTGGGGCAGATAGTAAAGTGTGGCGATGAGGATTTTGAGTTTAGCGGCGTCAGCCTGCATGATGTTGGGTCCCATGTTCAGCGGGCAGCCACGCCAAAACGACGGCGGGCCGCGCTCGGTGCCGATTCACTATACACGCCAGCACCCGCGACTCCTCAGCGGGTGTGCTGTGTCATGGGCTTGATCCTATGCAAAGCCGGGCGCGCTGTCCAGCCTGATGCTGTGTCAGGGTCTGTGGACAAACCGGCTACACCACGCCGTCCATCGTCTCACGGACCAAGCGGTCCACCACGGCGTGCAGTGCTTCTTCCTTGCTGTGAGCCGCGGCGCGGGCCTCGCGGTAAGTTTTGAGCTGGCGGTCGGCGCTGGTACCCTGGTCGATGATCTTGTGCACGTACTGCACCGTCTCGCGTGTGCCCAGCTCGTCTACCACATCATCGACGAATTCCAGCAGTTCGCGGGCGAGAAAGCGCATGGGCACCTCATCGACGATCCCCAAGTCAATCAGCTTGCCATCGATGCCGTAGCGCACGGCGCGCCACTTGTTCTCTTCGATCAGCTTGCTGCGGTAGATGCGCCAGCTCATGTTCTGGCGGCGCAGCTTGATGAGCTTGGCGGCGATGGCCTGAATCAGCGCGGCGATGCACACCGCCTCGTCCACCGTGGTGGGCAGGTCAGCCACGCGCACTTCCAAGGTGCCGAAGCCCAACTGTGGCCGTGCGTCCCACCAGATTTTAGTGCCGTCGGGATCATGAGTCTTGTTGCCCAGCGAGCCGACCTTGCCCAGCACCTTCAAGAAGCCCATGTATTCGTCCAGTGATTCGAAGGTGGGCGGGATGCCCGTGCGCGGCATACTCTGAAAGACGATGCTGCGGTAGCTTTTCAGGCCGGTATCGCGGCCATGCCAAAAGGGTGAGCTGGTGCTGAGGGCCAACAAGTGCGGCAGAAAGTAGCGCATCTGGTTTTGAATGTCGATGAGCATCTCCAACGCTTCCCGCGAGGTACCGAAGCCGATGTGGACGTGCATCCCGAAGATCAGCAAGCGCCGCCCGACTTCCTGCATGTTATTCTCCAGGTCGCGGTAGCGGTCGGCGTCGGTGATCGCCTGTTCATCCCAGCGGGAGAAAGGATGCGTGCTGGCCGCGGCGATGGTGCGCCCATGCCGCGCTGCCACGTCGTGCACGGTGCGCCGCAGCCGAATCAGTTCCGCGCGGGCCTCGTCAATGCTGCGGCAGATGTGGCTGCCCACTTCTAACTGCGACTGCATGAATTCCGGCTTGCCCTGGTCACCCAGCACAACTTTCACGTCGTCGATCATCTGCTGCACGTAGCTGGTTAAGCCGCGCGTTTCAGGGTCGATGATCTGGTACTCTTCTTCGATACCGATAGTCAGGGGCGGTGTATACATGGCCGCACGCTCCACACTGGCTGATATGGGGTTTTCATTAGGCACCGGGCCAACTATAGCGCGGCGTTGAGAGGGCTGCAAATGGTCGTAAGGTGCAGCGATGGACTCTTTGGTGATATTGGCTCAGCTTATACTTAATTATCAGGATATTTTGAGGGACCCATCTATGCTCGTTGACGTGTACCGTCTAGAAGATCGCCCCATCATTATTGCCAAGTTTGAAGGTGAGAGCACTGTGGAAGACGGCCTAGAGCTGTTCCGCCGCAGCGACGAACTCATCGGCGTAGACGAAACGCGCGTGTATCGCATCACCGACGCCATCGACGTTAGCACCAACTTTGGCGACATGATGCGCATCATCCGCGAGGCCAGCCGGGGACAGCCTGGCTCCACCACCGACCCGCGCATCCATGCGGTGTTCGTGGGCCGCCATGGATGGATCAAGCTCTACCGCGACATGGTGAAGCTCGCCCAGTTCGGCGGCGTGGATATGCCGGCCTTTACCACCGTGGCGGACGCGCTGAAGTACGTCGAACTGGAGATCGAAAAAGGGACTTGAGCGGGTGCTTGGCTCAGCGCAAACGGACGTATGCTCAGCGCAAACGGACGTATGCTCAGCGCAAACGCTGGAACTCTATCCAGTAATAGTCGGCGAAGCGGGCTAGGTCGGGCAGGTCCCCCAGCCGGACTTCCAGCGCGCGCAGGCGGCGTTCCAGCCGGGGCGCTGACTCCACGACGTTGTAAAGCGCGCGCGGCGGCACAAACACGCCTATCGCCTGGATGTGTCGGCGGCGGAAGTAGGGGGCGAAGTTGCGCGTTAGGCGGCGCGCCGTAGGGTAATACAACCAGGCTGCGTCCGCCTCGGAAAACGCTCGTCCGCGCAGCCGCTGCCCGGCCCGCCGCAGGTCCAGGTGCGCGGCGTACCACAGCGTCTCCCAGGCGCACAGCCGCCCCATCACCCCCAGCAGCACCCAGCCCCCCGGACGCAC
>CAYWGJ010000071.1:0-13911 GCA_964457835.1 uncultured Anaerolineaceae bacterium | reverse complement strand
CGCCTGTCCCCCTACGACGAGGCCGTGATCCGCTGGGCCGTGGCCGCCGTGAACGCCGCCGACATCGCCGAGCGCCCGGTCATGGAGCTGAGCGACGGGCAGCGGCAAAAGCTGATGATCGCGCGGGCGCTGGCTCAGGAGTCGGCGCTGATCCTGCTGGATGAACCCACCGCTTACCTGGACCTGCCGCGCCGCGTGGAGGTCATGCGGCTGCTGCGCGAACTGGCCGCGGCTACGGGGCGCGCCATCCTGCTCTCCACCCATGACCTGGACCTGGCGCTGCGCTCAGCGGATGTGTTGTGGCTGATGTCCGGCGGACAAGTGCGGGTCGGCGCGCCGGAGGACCTGGTGCTCAGCGCTGCGTTTGAGGGGGCCTTTGCCAGTGAGGGTGTGCATTTCGACCGCGCTACGGGCACTTTTAGCGTGGCGCGCCAACAGGGACGGGCGATCAGCGTGCAGGGACAGGGCATCCCGCATACCTGGACGCGGCGCGCGCTGCGGCGGGCGGGCTTCACGCTGACGGCGGACGCTGCGCTGCACATCACGCTCAGCGGGGACGACGCCGCCCCGGTCTGGCATCTGACGCAGGACGGGCCGCCCAGCACGCATCACAGCATCGCGGACCTGCTGGCAGCGCTGCGCACCGAACGAACGTCTGTGCTATCCTGAAGGCCTGTACCACACACAGACACAAGGACCATGCGCCATGCTCAGCATCGACATCGACACCGCGCGCCGCTTCATCCTGGGTAAGCAGGGCTTGTGGCCGGGCCGCCGCTGGCAGGGACTCGACGGCACCGCCGCCGCCATGCGCGCCATGGACTACCTTCAGCTCGACCCACTGCAAATGGTCGCGCGCAGCCAGGACATCGCGCTGCACAGCCGCGTGCTAGACTACACCCCCGGCCAATGGGAAGCCGTCACCTACGATCAACGGCAGTTTTTCGACTGGGGCGGCTGGCTGGCGGTACGGCCTATGGACGAACTGCCGCATTGGCGCGTCGTCATGCAGCGCGAGCGCGACGGCCACCCGGACAGCGGCCACGGAGTCCGCGAGTCGGGGGAAAAGCACGCGGAGGCCATCGCCGAGATGCGTGCCCTGCTGCTGGAACACGGTCAGCTCAGCAACCGGGACTTCGCCGCGTCCGCGCGGAGGCGCACCCACAGCTACCGGGGTCGCAAGGATAGCGCGTTGGCCCTCTATTACCTGTGGCGCATCGGTGAGGTGATGATCCACCACCGCGAGAATTTCGAGCGGGTCTACGCCCTGACGGAAGCCGTCGCCCCAGCGCCGTTCATCCGCCAAAGCAGCGACGCTGAAGCCGACCGTTTCCTGTTCCAGAAAGAGATCAGCTTCAACGGGCTGGCCGCGCTCACCCGCCGCAGCGACCTGTTTCTGCGCGGCGTGCCACACAGCCGCCGCCAGGAAGTCCTGGACTCCCTGCTGGCCGATGACTCGATTGTGCCGGTCCGGGTCGATGGCTGGAAGCCCGTGCACTACCTGCTGCGCCGTGACGCCGATCTGCTGGCGACGGTCGCAGCGGGGCGCGTGCCCGCCGCCTGGACGCCCATCGGCCCCGACACGCGCGAAGAAGCGGTCTTCCTGGCCCCGCTGGATCACGTCAGCGCGCGCGGGCGGGCCAAGGTCGTCTTCGGCTTTGACTACGTGTGGGAGGTCTACAAGCCAGCGGACAAGCGCGTCTACGGCTATTACGTGCTGCCGGTGCTGTGGGGGGACCGCCTGGTGGCGCGCTTCGATAGCAAGCTGGACCGCACGACGAACACCCTCATCATCCTGGGCTTGTGGCTGGAAGACGCCGCCTTAGGCACCGATGCGGCCTTCGCTGAGGCGCTGGCGCGGGGCTTTGCGCGTTGGCGGCGCGTCCTGGGCGCGGATCACCTGGATGCTCAGGCGGTGCACGCGCCCCTGCTGCGTGGGCGCATCACGGCGCTGGGGGGATGATTTTGCCATGGTGCCGCCCATGGGGTAGGCTTTGCGTCAGCGACCGTGACACACACAAAGGAGCAGCTTGCATGTCGTCATTGACTATCGCGGCGATTGTCGCCATCGTGATCGGGGTCATCAGCCTGTTCTTCGGCAAGGCCTATTACCGCATCATTCTCGCGCTGAACGGAGCGCTCATCGGCTATTCGCTGGGTGTGGTCCTGGCTGCGGATTTGGGCCAAAACGAAACCGTGCAGCTTGTTGCTGGCATCGTCGGGGCGGTGCTGCTGGCTATCCTGCTCTATCGCTATTACGGGCTGGCTTTCTTTCTCTTTGGCGCGGTGATGGGCGCGGCGGCGGGGGTGCTGCTCGTCAGCCTACTGGGAACCACCGGCCTGGTCGGCTACGTGATCGTGATCGCGCTGGTGATTATCGGGGCCTTCATCGGCAACGCGTTGAAAGACCCGGTGATCGTGATCGCCACAGCCTGGGCTGGCGCAACTTACATCATCTACGGCGTGGGCATCCTGGTACCGACGCTGCCGCTGGCGTCACCGGGTACCAGCGGCACCAACGCGCTAGTTTCGCTGGCGATTGCCGTCGTGCTGGCGATCATCGGCGCGTCCTTCCAGTTCCGTACCCGCCGCCGCTGATTCAAGCGCCCGGCGCGCAGCGATCCGCGCCCGTTATCCGTGCCGGGCCGCGTTCGTGTCGTCTTCGAAGTATTCCGCGTCGATGGGCAGCTCGCCATCGCGTGATAGGCCGCGCTCGCGCAGCACCTGGTCCATCAGGCCCTTCTTGAAGGTAGCGCGTTCGTCTTCGTCCATCAGTTCCATCAGCAGGGCCAGCTTGTCCGTCTGTGTCGACTCACGCTTCGCTTTGTCGGCGCTTGCTTCACTGGCAGCAGATGCGCCGGCCCCGGACTTGCTGCTTTCCCACATGGTTGCGGTGGTGGTGCCGGCGGCAATCATGGTGACGATGAGTATCCAGATGGCGCTTTCCGGTGTCATGATAAAACCAGTAATCACAATGCCTGTGGCTGCCAACCAGATCAGTATGGAGACAACAGCGCGCCAGAAGGTATCGCCGGGATTCATAATGTGTTTCCTCCATCCTCGTAAAACGGCATAGCGCCGATGCGGTAGACCTGCTATCACTATACGTCAATTGGCATAATGAGGTTGCAGGACACAGCCGGAAAGGACAGCAGGCCGTATGGGCTTTGAATTCGCCTGGGACGACGACAGCAAGCGCGCCATCCGCTACACCGCCAGCGGGGATTGGAACTGGAAGGACTACCACCTGTGTGTGCGGCAGTCGCTCTTCACTCTCTTCAAGCACACCCAGCCGGTAGACAGCATCATTGACATTCGCAGCAGCGCCCGCGCTGAGCTGCCACGGGGTCTAGCCGCCCACGCCAGCACCTTTGGCAAGCCCTTTACGGACATCCTGACCGGGCGCGCCGTAGCCATCGGCTTTCCGGCGGAGGCGCTGAAAAGCCTGGGCGTCAGCGCGGCGGGGGAACTCATCACGCCGACGGGGGTGGTGCGCTTTGTGGCCGATGACGCCGAAGCGCGTGCCGTGTTGACGGCCTGGCGTCAGGCGGGCGACGAAGCAGTGTCTGATGACTCGCCGTAGCCCAGCTTCGTGAGGCTGTAAGTGGTCACGGTCTTGCTGCGGCCCTTTAGTGGAATGTCACCGATGGGCTGTGCGTGACAGCGGCCCGCCAGCGCGTCCAACACGGCCTGGCTGACGTAGACCTGGCCGCCGCTGCTGGCCCCTTGTAAGCGCGAGGCGATGTTCACCGTGTCGCCCACGGCGGTGAAGTCCATGATCTGTGGGGCACCGACGTTGCCCACCACCGCTGGCCCGCTGTGGATACCGATATTCACCTTCATCCGGAAACGTTCCGGCAGGTGGGCATGGAAGCCCGGCAGCACAGCTTGAATGCCCAGCGCGGCGCGTACGGCGCGCTCGATGTGGTCGGGCTGATCCAGGGGCGTGTTGAAGAGGGCCATCACGGCGTCGCCCATGAACTTGTCCACGGTGCCCGCCTGAGCCATCACTTCATCGACCATCAGTGCGTGATAAGCGTTGAGCACGTTCAACAGCTCGTCGGGCGGGGTGGCCTCGCTGATAGTGGTGAAGTTCTCCAGGTCGGCAAACATAACGGTGATCTCGCGCATGTGTCCGCCCAGGCGCACGCTGGATGGGTCGTCCAGCAGGCGCTCCACCACGGAAGCGGGCACGAAGCGCTCAAAGGTGTCGCGGATCACCTCGCGCGATGCGCGCAGGGCGTCGGACTCGCTCTTGGCACGCAGGCGGGTTTCAATGCGGGCGATCAGCTCACGGGCGCTGAAGGGTTTGGTCAGGTAGTCGTCAGCTCCAGCGGCCAGGCCTTCCACGCGGTGATCGATGTCGCCCATGGCGGTGAGCATAATCACCTGGATGTACGCCGTGGCTGGGTCGCCTTTAATGCGTGCGCAAACTTCATAGCCGGTCATGCCGGGCATGTTCACGTCCAACAGCACTAAGTCGGGCGGGTTCTGGCGGATGTGCGTCAAGGCGCTGGGGCCGTCATACGCGCTCTCCACCTGCCAGCCTGCCGACTCGGCAATATCCATGATGAGTTCCACATTAATAGGGTTATCGTCCACTGCTAGGATGTTCACAGCGCCTTACCTCCATCTGCATCAACTTCAGCCTAAGTACTGCTCCAACAGGGTAATGAGGGCCGGGAGGTCGATGGGTTTGGCGAGGTAGTCGTCACATCCGGCTTCTAGGGCGCGCTCGCGGTCGCCGATCATGGCGTGGGCGGTGAGCGCGATCACGGGAATGTGCTTGAGCGTCTCTTGGCTCTTGAGGGTACGGGTGGCCGTCCAGCCATCCATACGCGGCAGCGACAGGTCCATGAGGATCAAGTCCGGCACCTGTGCTTTGGCGATCGTCAACCCTTCTACGCCGTCACCGGCTTGCAGCACGGTGTAGTCCATTGAGGACAACACATCGACGATCAAGGTCATGTTGTCGGGGTTGTCTTCCACCACAAGGATGGTTTTGCTCATTGTGCTGCTGCTCCTTAGCTTGCAAGCCCCTGCACGATGCCCGTTGTGGGCCGACGAAGGCTGACCTATTCAAACATGATAACTTTTAACGTTATCCACGCATAGATTGCATCTGGTTGGTGGGGCGTTTCACCCCGCTCAATCGTCGCGCTTGGGCAGGCCGCCGGGGTTGGCCCCGGCTTCGATGGCCGCCGCGTGCATCTGCTGTGGCTTGATGTCGGCGGGCAGCGCAATAAAGAAGGTGCTGCCCTCACCCGGCTGGCTGCTGACCCAGATGGTGCCGCTGTGCATCGTCACCAGCTTCTTGCTGATGGCAAGGCCCAGCCCAGTACCCCCGAATTCGCGCGTGTGGCTGCCGTCCACCTGGCTGAACTCCTCAAAGATGCGCGCCTGGTCTTCTACCGCGATGCCGATGCCGGTATCGACAATCTGGATGAGCACCCAATCGCCGTCACGCAGCCAGCCTACAGCAGGTAGGGCGAAGCTGCTGTTGATGGATACCCCGCGCCGCACCGTCAGCGGCTGGGCGTGGATGCGCACCTCGCCCGCGCGTGTGAACTTGACCGCGTTATCGAGCAGGTTACGCAGCACCTGCTGGATGCGCCGGGGGTCCCCGTAGAGCTGGGGCAGGTCCATGGGCATGGTGACGTGCAGCGCTAAGTCCTTGACCGTGCACTCCACGCGCACGCCTTCCAGCACTTCTTCCGCGGCGCTGCGCAGGTTGAAGTACACCGGCTCCAGCTTCAGCTTGCCGCTGTCGATCTTGTTCAGGTCCAAGATATCGCTGATGAGTTCCAGCAGTTGGGTGCCGTTGCGGTGAATCTTCTCTAGGCGGTCGCGCTGCTTCTCGTTCAGTTCACCATAGACGCCCTTGCGCAGCAGCTCGCTGTAACCCAGGATGGAATTCAGCGGTGTGCGCAGCTCATGGCTCATGTTGGCGAGGAACTCGCTTTTGTATTGGTTGGCCGCGCGCAGCTCATCGTTGAGGCTGTCGCTCTGTGCTTTGGCGTCGGCCAGGTCGTTGATGAGCTGTTGCAGGTCACGGTTAGCCACGCGCAGCTCGTCGTTGAGGTCTTGCAGCGGGTTGAAGACCTGGTAGCGCAGCAGGGCAAAGCCGATCAGCCCGGCGGCCACGGTCACCAGCAGCGTATCCAGTGGGGTGTCGTACAGGCCCGGCACCGCGCTGCTGACCATGCCCAGGATCAGCAGGCCGGTGGGCACTCGCAGGAAGCGTGCGTGTGCTTCACCGCTGCTGAGTACTTGCCAGAAGGTGAAGGCCAGCACCCCCACAATCAGCACCAGCAGTGCTATCCCCGCCCCGCTGATGGGTACCGCGCCGGCGGGGGCGTCTGCCACGTAGACCTGACCGCTCCACAGCAGCGCCAGCCCGCCTATGGTCAGCAGGGCGGCCCCGATGCTGAAGGCCCGCACTGCGCGCCCCCGCGGGTTGATGAAGACCAGCGCGAAGGCGTAGTAAGTCAGTGCGGTGAGTCCTAAGCCGCTGGCCTGCACCTGGAAGGTTAGGTCCGCGGGCAGGTCCAGCCAGGCGCGGGGGGTGCTCAGCAGCAGGGCGGCCAGCGCCCAAACGCCCATCGCCAGGCTGAAGGCCGCAAAGACATAGCTCTGCACCGTGCGGCGCGGCTGCACCAGTACGGCAAAGATCAAGCCACCTGCCATCGACAGTGACAACAAGTTGGCGATCAGACGGGCGATCTCAAGTGGACTGGGTGGCTGCACGCCCTGCTCCTTTTCCACAATACGCGCAACATACTGCCTACAGTATAGCATTACTTAGCCTTCTGCTGCGGAATCAAAAATACCCCCAGTCCATATCACGGACTGGGGGCATCACGACACGGGCCGCGCCTAGACCAGTTCCTTCGCTTTAGCCAGCGCCGCGTCGAAGTCTACTTCATCGCCGATGACCGGCACGTATTCCGTGTGCTGCACGACGTTGTCCTTGTCCACCACGAACACCGCCCGCTGGCAGACGCGCCAGTCGGTGTCGTACACACCGTATGCCTCGGCAAAGCCCATGTCGCGATGGGTGCTGAGGGTCTCGGTCTTCTCAATGCCTTCGTTGCCGCAGTAGCGCTTGAGCGCGAAGGGCAGGTCAGCGCTGACGGTCAGCACCACGATCTCCTCGCTCAGCTTGGCCGCCTCGTCGTTGAAGCGGTGGGTCTGCGCGGAGCACACCCCGGTGTCCACCGAGGGCACCACGCTGAAAATCTTCACTTTGCCCGCGTAGCTGTCTAGGCTGCGCGGGGACTGGTCGGTGGCGATCAGGGTGAAATCCGGGGCGGCGCTGCCCACGCTGAGCATGTCGCCAATTACCTTGTGTTCGTTGGGGCCAACTTTCATGCCGGGACGGTCTGTCATGAGTGTGGGGTCTCCTTAGTTTGGGGCTGATGAGTCTGTGCGGTCATGCCGTGTAACGACGGGGATTATAGCAGGGGCCGCGTGTCGATAAAGCAGTGCGGGCTGATGCTCACCGTTTTTTTAGCTGACCGCCGCTGTGCTATGATTGAAGTCTAGCATCACCGTTCATGGAGGCAGCACGTAATGGTTACCGCTCGCAGCACCCAGGACTATGAGCGCATCGCGGCGCAGCACCCCGACCGCCGCTTTGAGCTGATACACGGGGAGGTCGTTGAGAAGATGCCGACTCAGCTACACGCTTATATCGTGCACGTCATCAGCGGCCTGCTGTTCATCTACCTGCGGGCACAGCCCATCGGTTATGCCTTGGTGGAGGCGCGCTTCCGCGTGCCGGACGACGACACGAATCACCGCATCCCGGACCTGGCCTACATCAGCCGCGACAAGGGGCCGCTGCGGTCCCAGGGAGCCGCCCCCTACATGCCCGACCTGGCCGTTGAGGTGCAGTCCCCCGATCAATCCGACGCCTTCATGGTGGACAAGGCGCGCTATTACCTTGCCAACGGCACGCGCATGGTCTGGCTGATCTACCCCGACCGCCGCTTGGCCGAAGTGCTGACCGCCGACACCCGCCACCTGCTCACCGAGGCGGGCGTGATCGATGGCGCGGACCTGCTGCCCGGCTTCACGCTGAGCGTCCGCGAGCTGTTCCCCGATGATCTGCCAACGGACGGGGGCTGAACTGATGGTGATACGCAGCATCCAGGACTATGAGCGCATCGCGGCGCAGCACCCCGACCGCCGCTTTGAGCTGATACACGGGGAGGTCGTTGAGAAGATGCCGACTCAGCTACACGCTTATATCGTGCACGTCATCAGCGGCCTGCTGTTCATCTACCTGCGGGCACAGCCCATCGGTTATGCCTTGGTGGAGGCGCGCTTCCGCGTGCCGGACGACGACACGAATCACCGCATCCCGGACCTGGCCTACATCAGCCGCGACAAGGGGCCGCTGCGGTCCCAGGGAGCCGCCCCCTACATGCCCGACCTGGCCGTTGAGGTGCAGTCCCCCGATCAATCCGACGCCTTCATGGTGGACAAGGCGCGCTATTACCTTGCCAACGGCACGCGCATGGTCTGGCTGATCTACCCCGACCGCCGCTTGGCCGAAGTGCTGACCGCCGACACCCGCCACCTGCTCACCGAGGCGGGCGTGATCGATGGCGCGGACCTGCTGCCCGGCTTCACGCTGAGCGTCCGCGAGCTGTTCCCCGATGATCTGCCAACGGACGGGGGCTGAGACCCACGGCTCAGACACCGCCACCCTGGGCTGAGCCGCGCGCGGCGTCTATAATGCCGCCTGTGACGGACCCATAAAGCCCTGGAGCACCCCATGCCCATGCGTTTCACCGACTACGCCCTGATCGTCCTGCGCCGCTGGTGGTTGATCGCCCTGCTGATGCTGATCGCCGCTGGCAGCGCCTACGTCCTCAGCAGCCGCCAGCCCGCCGTGTATCGCAGCACACAGTTGATCCTGATCGTGCCCACCCGCAGCGACTTCGGCCTGACTGAGGCCAGCCGTCTGCTGCTGGAGCCGAACGTCGTGTACCTGGACAGCAGCCTGCGCGCCAGCGCGATCATCGACGACCTGGCGCTGAACATGACCCCGCAGCAGCTCACTGAGGCCGCCACCATCGCCGCCGACAGCCAGCGCATGGTGATTCAGGTGGATGTGGACACGCCCGACCCCGACACTAGCGCGCGCATCGCGGAAGCCTGGGGCCAACAGCTTGTAGAGTACCGCCGCCAACAGAATCAGCGCGCGGCGCAGAGTGACCGCGTAGAGGCCGTGCTGCCCGACGTGCCCAGCACACGCCAGGTCGCGCCGGAGCCGGTGTTTAACGCCGTGGCCGGGGCCATCCTGGGCTTGATCCTGGGGCTGGTGCTGGCTTTTGTGCTGGAGTTCATCGAGAGCGCCGTGATCCGCAGCCGGGCGGACCTGGAGCGTGGCGCGGGCCTGGTGGTGCTCAGCAGCATTCCGATGGAGTGAGCGCACCCCTGGCCCCAGCATCCTTAATTCGCTTTTCCGCGCAAAGGGTGCTAGGATGAAACCAGAACTAAACCAACCGGATGCTCACCAAATGCTGACCCGATCCGCACCGTTTTAGGCGGCTTGTGTGACGGCAAGAGGGGCATGTGCGCGGGCACACAGGCGGCTTTATGTTATACTGAGTACACGATCCGGCACGCAGACCACGCAGTGTGACTAATGGCTGACATAACCCTGCAAGACTATCAGGCAAAACTGGACGGGATGCTGGCTGAAGAACGCCACGATGAGGTGATTCAGCACAGCCGCCACATTTTGAAGCGTTACCCGAAAAACGCCGCTGTCCACCGCCGCCTGGGTGAAGCCCTGCTGCTGAGCAGTGCCTACGACGCGGCACAGCAGGTGTATCACCGCCTGCTCAGCGTGTACCCCGACGACGCCGACGCCAACGTCGCGCTGAGCCTGATTGCGCAGAATCAGCGCCGCTTTGACGCCGCCATCTGGCACATGGAGCGCGCCTACGAACAGCGCCCCGGCGATACCGACCTGCTGAGCAACTTGCGCGGCCTGTACCACGAGCATCGCGGCGTGAAGAACGCCCGCCTTCAGCTCACGGTGCGCGCCCTGGTGGAACAACGGATGCACGCCGGCCTGCACGACAGCGCCATAAGCACCCTGCAAAGCGCCCTAAAGCGCACGCCGGGCCGCGTGGACCTGCGCCTGCTGCTGGCTCGTGTGCTGTGGGACGCCGAGCATCAGGTGGAGGCCGCCGAGACCGCCGTGGACGTGCTCAAGGTACTGCCGGACTGCCTGGTGGCCAACCGTATCCTGACCGAGCTGTGGCTGGCACAAAAGCGCCCGTCTGATGCACAGCGCTATCTCAGCCGCATCGAAGCCGTTGCCCCTTACCTGGCCTATCACCTGGCGCAGGGCACGACCCCGCCTCAAGGGGCCTATAGTATGCCGCTGCTGGACTACGACTCCCTCGTCCGTCAAGAACTGACCGCCCGTGACCCGGACTGGTTGGCCGCCGTCAGTGACGCCGACGCCGACTTCGATCTGCTCGACGCGCAAGAAGAAAGCGGCTTCACTGACAGCCTACTGCTGCCCGACGACGAAGACAGCAGCAGCAACCAACCCCTGGTCGATGAGCCGTGGATGCACGACATCGAAGCCATGGAGCAGGCCACCACCGCCAGCACCCGTGATGTATCCGCACCAGATGACGTGCCCGACGACTACATGGATATGCTGCTTGACGCAGGCGAGTCCCCGGCAGAGCTGCCGCCCAGCCGCACCTCCACCGGCTTAACCGGTCTGCTGCGCGCCTTGGATGACCCCGCCAACAACGACGATGACCTCTTCAACGACGACTCCGACGACCTCTTCGCACCCGTGGGCACCGGCCTGACCGGTCTGTTCGGTGAAGAAGGCGAACAAGGCGAAGAAGGCGAACAAGAAGCCGACGCCGCGCTCAGCACGGGCACCGACCTCGCCGACCTCTTCGAAGAATTCGACGCCCCAGCGGAAGCCTTCGCTGACGCCGATGCCGCACTGCCCGCCCCAGACGCCGAAGACTTCTTCGCCGATCTGGCCGATGCTGACGCTGACACGGCCTTCGCTGATCCCGATGACCTCTTCGCGGACATGGACACCCCCCTCAATGAAGAGGCCGACGACCCCTTCGGCTTTGACTTCAGCAGCATGGAAAGCAGCGCTGTCGAGGACGACCCCCACGACGCTACCCCCATGCGCAAGCCCGAACGCACGCCCACCGGCCTGACCGGGATGCTGGCGATGCTCGAAGACGATGACGACGAGTCGGCCCCGATCGACAGCGAAGAGATCGATCAACCGGCCTGGCTGCAAGACACCGGCGCGATCAGCGACGCCCAGAACCGCGTCACCTCCGCACTGGACCCCAACCTGGCCCCGATCGATGATGAGGTCTCTCGCATGGAGGCCGCGCTCAGCGACTCCGATGATTTAGCCCTGCCTGATGAAGCCGCGGCGGAAGACGCCATCGACCCCGACGACCCCCTGGCCTGGATGAAAGCCAGCGGCATCGAATTCGTAGAAGGGGACGACCAAGACGACTCGGCGGCCTACGATCCCTTTGACATCCGTCAGGATATGGACCTCGGCAGGCTGGAACAGCGCAGTGCCATGGCTTGGCTGCAAGAAAGCGGCGTGGAATACGACGACAGCGAAAATGTCGCCCTGCCCGACGCCGATGCCGACGCCCTGCCAGACTCCGCGGCGCTGGACTGGATGCGCGACACGGACGACTTGGTGCGCGACGCCGCGCCCCTCTCGCCGAAAACCGACCCGCTGGCCTGGATGAACGAGGTCGGTATTGAGTTGGTCGATGAGGGTGAAGACGCGCAAACCCGCACCCCTACCTCTCAGCCCGACATCGGCGAACAAGTCACCAGCCATCTGCATACCAGCGATACACCCGACGTTGACGATGTGACCGGGATGCTGTCTGACCTGGACGACGACGCGCAGGTGCCGATGACCGGCCTGCTCAGCCGCTTGGGGGTAGACAATGATTTCGGCAGTGAGGCTGATGAAGATTTCAGCGGTGCGACGGCGGGCTTGGCAAGCACATCTGCGTCAGATGCGTTAGACTGGGGTATGCAGGTGGACGATGTACCGCCTGATGATACGCTGACTGACGATGTAGGGTCGGATGACGCTGCCGCGCCTTGGGCAGCGCCACCGCAGGAAGATGAGCAGGACAGGATTATGGCCGACGAAAACGACAGCGCACTCCCGAATTGGCTCGATGACGACGACAACAACAGCGAGGACGGCATCGGTGGTGAGCTGGAATGGCTCAACGCGGACTCTGAGTCCTGGGAAAGCGACTCCATCTCGGCCTCAGCCGATCTGGACAGCGAGGCCGACGACGACAGCGACTCTATCCCGGACTGGCTGGCTGAATTGGGCGGGGTAGACACCCCACCCACTGTCCCTGCCGCTGAGCCGCCGCTTGACGAGTCGGATTTCGTGCTGGACTTTGGCGATGATGATGCCGATGCCGACGCCGCCGACTCACCGCCGGACTGGTTGGCCGGGGTCGGGGTGGGGGATGACGACGACGACGATGCCGTCGCGTTCGCCCTGGATGCCGATGCCGACGACGAAAGTGAGCGCTATCTCGACGACGAAGACGACGAAGAGCGGGTTGGCGGCAGCATCACCACCGGCTGGCTCAACGCGGTGGGCATCGGCGACGCCGCTGATGACGGCGACGACAGCGCCGACGCGCTGGATATGCCCCGCCTGGACGCCGATGATGACGACTCCGATGAACTCGCGGCTGACTGGCTGGCGGACATCACGCCGGATACCGTCGATGCGGAAGCCAACGCCCAAGCCCAGGACGAGGACTTCAGCGCCCCCAGCTTTGATGCCGCGACCATGGTCCCGGATTGGCTGATGGCCGACGACGACGACGCGCCGGTCGGCGGGGTAGACCCGGTAGACGCTGAAGATGATCTGCTGGCGGCCTTGGCCCTGGAGGCAGACGACGACCTGCCCGACGACGACGTGCCCGACTGGCTCAGCACCGCTGAATCGGCCAGCTCTGAGGTGCCCGACCTCAACCCGGCGGATGACACCCCGGCTTGGCTGGGCAGCATCGACGAAGACGCCGCCCCTGACACCGACGAAGACGCCGCCGACTTCGACTACATGAGTGCCGATTACGCCGACGAGTCCTTCGACGAATCGCTGGCAGAAGACGAGGACGTCGCAGCCGCAGAAGCCCTGCCAGATTGGCTGGCAGAAGCCCGCCCTGAGGCACTCGCGGACGAACCCGCAGCCGACGCTCCCGTCCCCGATACGGACAGCTTCAGCGCGCTCTTCGATGATGACGACATCCTGGCCGATGATGATCTGGCCGACGATGCCCTGATTGCAGCGGCGGCGGGCGCATCAGTCGGCAGCCTGCTGGACGTCGAAGACGATGCCGAACTGCTGGACCTGGAAGCCATCGACGAAGCCATCGACGAAGCCCTCGGCGAGGACTCGCGGCCCATTCCAGCGGCCAACGCCCCCGACTGGCTCAACGCCATGGTGCCAGGCCTGGATGTCGATTATGAGGCGCAGCCGGACGACGAAGCGCTGGAGCCAGCCGCCCTGTCCGATGGCCCACCGGATGCCGATTTCAACTGGCTGACGGACATCGTGACGGAAGAGCTGGCCCCGCCGCGCAGCCTGCCTGTGCCGGGTACGGTCGCTGCCCCCGCACAGACCCCGGCGGCGCGCAGCCCGCGCTTTGTGTTCTCGCAGCGTCCGGCCTGGGTGCGCCGCCTGGGTATGATGGCCTTGGGGGGCGGCGCGGCCACAACCGCGGACCCAGAACCAGAGGAACCCGAACTGCCGCCTTGGCTCAGTGACGATGACGACGACTTTGATGATTTCTAATGCGTGGCCGCCCATGCCAGTGCGCCGCCGCTGAC
>CAYWGJ010000070.1:0-13998 GCA_964457835.1 uncultured Anaerolineaceae bacterium | reverse complement strand
CGCGCCGTCGTTCATGCCAGGAGCGTTGCCCGCCGTCACCATGCCGTCGGCCTCGAATGCCGGGCGCAGCTTGGACAGCGCGTCGAAGCTCGTGTCCGGGCGGATCGGCTCGTCGGCGTCCACGACCGTCTCGCCCTTGCGCGTCTTGACGGTGACGGGCACTATCTCCGCGGCAAACTTGCCCGCTTCTGTGGCCTCAGCCGCCAATTCATGGCTGCGCACAGCGAACTCATCCAGGGCCGGGCGGGTCAGCTCCAGTTCGCGGGCGATGAACTCCGCCGCATTGCCCATGCCCCAGTCCACCAGGTGACACCACAGGCCGTCGTTTTGCACCGCGTCGCGCATCTGCACCGAGCCAAACTTATTGCCCATGCGCACAGAGTCGTTGAGGTAGGGGCCGCGGCTCATGCTCTCAACGCCGCCGACCAAGTACAGGTCGCCGTCCTCAGCGCGGATCATGCCGCTGGCGAGCATGACGCTCTTCAGGCCGCTGCCGCACACCTTGTTGACAGCAATGCCACCAACCGAGTCGGGGATACCAGCGTGAATGCTGATCTGCCGAGGCAGGGCCTGGCCCACACCGGCGCTGACCACGTTGCCGACAATCACTTCGCTGATGTGCTCGGTGTTGACGCCGCTGCGTTCGGCGGCGGCCTGAAAAGCGATGGTGCCCAACTGAGCGGCGGTGAAGCTGGAAAGCGCCCCAAGGAACTTGCCTTGCGGCGTGCGGGCGGCGCTCAAGATCACCACGTCGCGTGCGTGCTTGCCGTTTGCTGCCATGCCTGATCTTATCCTTTGTCTAAGTCTATTCGCTGAAACGCTGTGCTGTCCGAATTTAGCATCTGTATTATAGAAGACGTGAGGCGGCCATTACAAGCATTGAAGCCCGACAGCGCATCGCCAGCCCTTTTTCCCGTGACTGTGCATTGACTCCAGCAGGGGGGGCGTGTTATCCTGTGGCATCTCATTTCTCTCCGAGTCATTCACGACTGCCGTAAACTAACGGAAGGGTTATTCGCGATCAGTAGCTCAGAATATCGTACCAACGACCAAATACGCGCCCGTGAAGTGCGCGTCATCATTGACGAGACCAACGAGAACCTCGGGGTCATCTCGCTGCGTGAAGCGCTGCGCATCGCCGAAGAACAAGAGCTGGACCTGGTCGAGGTGGCCCCTGAGGCCAACCCACCGGTATGCCGCATCATGGACTTCGGTAAATTCCAGTACAACCGGCAAAAGCGCGAACGCAAAGCCAAAAAGCAGCAAAAGCAGATCGAGATGAAGCAGGTGCGCCTCAGCCCGACCATCGACTCCTTCCACCAAGGACTGAAGGTCAAACAGGCACGCGAGTGGCTGAGTGAGGGCATCAAGGTCCGCTTCAGCATTCGCTTCCGAGGGCGGCAAAACCTGCACACGGACATTGGCCGCAAAATTCTCGATGGGATCGCCGTGGAACTGAGCGACGTCGCGGTCGTGGAGCAGCAAACCAGCCAGGAAGGCAGCACCATGTACATGACCCTGGCTCCGCAGTTGGAGAAGAAATAGCAGCTTCATCTGACAGGCACATCAGGAACGAGGACCGAAGGTGGGCAAGAAGTACAAACTCAAGACGCATAAGGCCACATCCAAACGCTTCCGCGTGACCGGCAGCGGTAAACTAGTGCGCACGCAGGGCGGCAAGAGCCACTTCCGCCGCCGCCGCTCCAGCCGCAGCAAGCGCGCCCTGGACAAGATGACCGAGGTCACCAACGTCGGGGAACGCCGCCGCATCCGCAAGCTGGCCCCCTACCTGCGCAAATACAAGGCCAATCCGCCCGGCTAGCGGCGTCGGCCCTGCGCACACCCAATCACCGGACCCGGTGCACCCACCTCGACGGGCGCATCGGGTGTTTTTTGCAAGGACGGAGCGGCCCACCAAGCCCCCCCGACGTGCACATGCACCCGTTTTTATCACCCGTCCCGACCGGCACACGCTAGTGTCCCGACCGGCACAAACCCCGGCGCGGACGGCGTAAGTTGATAAAGGAGATGCCCGATGGCACGCGCAAAAACCGGCTACGTTCGCCGGCGCAAACACAATAAAATCCGCAAGATGGTCAAGGGGCAGTTCGGCTCACGCGGCACGCTCTTCCGCCGCTCCAACGAGGCCATGCTCAAGAGCCTGTGGTATTCCTACCGTGACCGCAAGGTGCGCGCCCGCGACCTGCGCCGCCTGTGGATCATTCGCATCAACGCCGCGGCCCGCCTCAACGGGTTGAGCTACAGCCGCCTGATCTACGGCCTGAAGCAGGCCAATATCGAGCTGGACCGTAAAGTGCTGGCCGACATCGCCGTGCACGACCCCGACGGCTTTAGCAAGATCGCGGCCCTGGCCCAGCAGCATCAGTAATCCCCACACACACCCGCCCGTCGCGGCTATTCCATGCTGAGGCGGGCACTGACCCTGATAGAGACACCCCACGCTACAGCCTATCCGCAGTAATTGCCGCGTTGGGCGTATACCCGGCTCACGGAGGCCGGCGGCGATCTGCTGCCCGGATTCCAGCGGCCCTTTGCGGAATTGTTCCCCCAGGACTGACACCTTGCGCCCTCCCCAGCCGGGGCTACAATGAAGCGCGAGTCACAGTGTCGGTTTGTACCCATTCGAGCCAAGGAGAATAGAGCGCCATGAAGCGGATCGCAGTGCTGACCAGCGGCGGGGATGCCCCCGGCATGAACGCCGCCATTCGCGCCGTCGTGCGCACTGGCATCGCCCAGGGCTGGCAGGTCTACGGCGTCGAACACGGATTTGCCGGTCTCATGAGCGGCGAATTTCGCCTGATGGGATCGCGCGACGTAAGCGGCATCATCCAGCTCGGCGGCACCATCCTCGGCAGTGCCCGCGCCCCGGAGTTCAAGACCGAAGTCGGCCAGCGCGAAGCCCTGCGCCAGCTCAACATGGCCGGGATCGAGGGCCTGGTCGTCATCGGCGGCAACGGCTCACAGCAGGGGGGCAACGCCCTACACCTGCTCGGCTTCCCGGTCGTAGGCGTGGCCTCCACCATCGACAACGACCTGGCCGGTTCCGACATCACCTTAGGCGTGGACACCGCGTTGAACATCGCGCTGGAGGCTATCGACCGTCTGAAAGTCACCGCGTCCTCGCACGAGCGCGCCTTCCTGGTGGAAGTCATGGGCCGTGACTGCGGCTACCTGGCGCTGATGTCCGGCATTGCCGGCGGCGCGGAGATGATCTGTATCCCGGAAGTGGACTTTCACCGTGCGGACGTGGCCCGCGTGCTCAGCGAAGCCTACAACCGCGGCAAGAGTCACGGCCTGGTCGTTGTGGCGGAAGGCGCGAAGCACAACGCCGAAGACCTAGGCACCTACTTCACCGAGCACCGCGACGAGATCGGATTCGAGCTGCGCGTCACCAAGTTGGGACACGTCCAGCGCGGTGGACACCCCGGCGTCTATGACCGGCTGCTGGGTACGCGCCTGGCCGCCTACGCCGTGGATCAACTGGCCGCGGGCAACACCGGCGTGCTGGCCGTGCAGCGCAAGGGCGAGATCACCCACGCGCCCTACAGCGACGTCGCCGGCGTGCACAAACCCCTCGACGAAAGCCTGTACGAACTGGCGCGCATCCTGGCGCTGTGAGGCCGTACCGTCGGGTGATTCCGCTGCACCAGGCGGAATCGCCCGTTTGCCACAAACACGCTACAATGCTCACATTGACCGATCCTACACGCAAAAGATGCCCATTATGGCCCCTTACGAAAACCCCACCCCCACCGCCCTGCTGCAAAAGCTGATCCAGATCGAAACGATCAACCCACCCGGCAACGAGGCCCGCTGCATCGACTACGTGGACGGCCTGCTGCAAGGCGCAGGCATCGCCACGACCATCCTGGGCCGCACGCCGGAGCGCACCAACTTGATCGCGCGGCTGATAGGCCGGGGGGATGCCCCGCCGCTGCTGCTGTACGGTCATGTGGACGTGGTGCCGGTGGAAGGTCAAGACTGGTCGCGCGACCCCTTCAGCGGTGACCTGGTGGACGGCTACGTGTGGGGGCGCGGGGCCATCGACATGAAAGGCGCGGACGCGATGATGCTCAGCGTCTTCCTGCGTGCCCACGCTGAAGGCACCGACCTCCCCGGCGACGTGATCTTGTGCCTGGTCAGCGACGAAGAAGACGGCGGCGAATACGGCGCGCGCTGGCTGGTGGAAAATCACCCGGAGCAGTTCGAAGGCGTGCGCTATGCCCTGGGCGAAGGCGGCGGCATCCGTGCGAACCTGATGGGCCAAGCCTTCTACCCCATTATGCTGGGTGAAAAGCGCGTCGTCACCATGGACCTGCACTTCCGTGGGGCGGGCGGCCACGGCGCGATGCGGCATCCCCCCGGCGCGATGCACGCCCTGGGACAAGCCCTACGCACCCTGACGACTCAGCGCCTGCCGGTGCACATCACCCCGGTGGCAGAGTCAATGATTCGCGCCATGGCCAGCGCGCTGGGTGAGCCGGTCGGCGCGCAGATGCTGGCCCTGCTGGACCCAGCACAAACCGACGCCGTGCTGGATCAAGGCGGCGCGGCGCTGCGCAGTCTGGACCCGCTGCTGCACAACATGGCCAACCCCACGCGCGTCAGCGGCGGCAGTGCTGATAACGTGATCCCCTCCGACATCAAACTGACGCTGGACGGACGGGCGCTGCCGGGCATCAGCACGGAAACGATGCTGGCGGAAGTGCGCGCTTTGATCGACGCCCCCGACATCGAGATGACGCTGCGCCAAGACGGCCCCATGGCCCCCGATGAGCCAGACATGGGACTGTTCCACACCTTGGGCAGCATCCTCACCGAGCTGGACACCGGCAGCCACCCCGTGCCGTACCTGGTGATGGGAGCCACCGACGCACGCTTCTTCAACCAACTGGGCATCCAGACCTACGGCTTTATGCCCATGAACCTACGCGACAGCGACGAAAAACTGCTGAGCACCATGCACGCCGCCGACGAGCGCGTGCCAGTCAGTGCGCTGGAATTCGGCACGCAGGCACTGTGGCAGGCCCTTCAACGTTTCGGTGCATGATCCATAAATTAGCGCAATATAAGCGATTGCTTATTGCGTTGTGAGAAAAAGTGAGGTACACTCTACTATAGATGCAGTGTTTTCGTCTGTGATGCGCTGGCTGATACCGCCAGCATCAGCGACCCGTCAGGTTCATGGCGCGCCTGCATTATTTGACCGCTCAGAAAACCGTATATCGACCTGAACCGAGGGGACAATGACTATGCTGCAACACAATCTAAATACCAGCCCGCGACCACCACTCCTTAACGGTGACGCGCAGCATCAACCGCAGGAATTCGTGCAGTCCACGCTGGACGCGCTGAGCGCACACATCGCCATCCTGGACGAAAGCGGCACCATCATCGGTATCAACAACGCCTGGCGGCGCTTCGCCATCGAAAACGAATACCCCAGCGCCGATTATGCCATCGGCATCAACTACCTGGCCGTGTGCGACAACGCCAGCGGGCGCAGCTCCCGCGAGGCCCCGCTGGTGGCCCAAGCCATACGCGACATCCTGGCCGGGCGCATCGAAGAATACTACCTGGAATACCCCTGCCACAGCCCCACGACCAAGCGCTGGTTCATCGCCCACATCACGCGCTTTTTGTGGGAAGGCCAGCCGCGACTCATCATTTCACACCAGAACGTCACCGAGCTAAAACAGGTGCAGATTCAGCTTGATGAGAGCAAGAAGCGCATTGAGGCTATCCTCAACAACGTCGCCAACGGCATCGTGTCAATCAACGCGCGGGGTCGCTTGGAGTCGATGAACCCGGCGGCGCTGCAAATCTTCGACTGTGTGGAAGGCGACATGATCGGCGAACCGCTCAACGTACTCTTCCAAGCACCTTACAACACCATGCCTTACCGCCAACTGTTGGCGACCCTGCAATCCCAGCAGCATATCGAGCTGGTAGGCGTGCGCCAGGATGGCTCCACCTTCCCGATGTACTTCATCATCAGCGAGATTTACCTGGGCACGCGCCGCTTCTTCACCGGCATCGTCCAGGACCTGACCGAACGTAAGCGCATGGAAGCCGAAATCCTGGAAAAAGAGCGCATCTCTCTGGCTCTGGACAAAGAGCGCGAGCTGCGCGAGTTCAAAAACCGCTTCATCAGCCTAATGAGCCATGAGCTGCGTACCCCGCTGTCCTCTATCCTGCTCAGCAGTGACCTGCTCAAACTCTACGGTGATAAGGTCCCGGATGACGAACGCCAGCTCTACCTAGAGAATATCAATACCCAGGTCGAATACCTCACCTCCCTGGTACGCGATATGTTGGAGATGAGCCGCAACGAGATGAACCAACTGGAATTCGCACCCAGCCGCACCGACTTGGTGCAGCTCATTCAGAGCATCGTGGAAGAATTCCGCATCAACCACGAAAGCACGCACAACATCCTCTTCAGCCCTAAGATGCCTACCCTGCTGGCCCAGATGGACATCAAGCTGATACGCCACGCCATTACAAACCTGCTTAGCAACGCCATCAAGTACTCGCCACACGGCTCTACCGTCCGCCTGGACTTGATGCTGAGGCAGGACACCATCGTGCTCAGCGTCACGGATGAGGGCATCGGCATCCCGGAAAACGACCTGCCGCTGCTGTTTGAACCCTTCCACCGCGCCGGCAACGTCGATAATCTACCCGGCACCGGCTTGGGCCTGACGGTCGTGAAGCAGTCCGTGGAGCTGCACGGCGGCGAGGTGCGCGTCGAAAGTGTGCAGGATAAAGGCACCCGCTTTGACCTGTGCCTGCCCTACCGACACTAAGCCCCGATGGCCGCACCACACCTCAAGCTCAGCGCCAGCGCGCTCATCCTGGATGGCCCCCTAGAACCGGCCATCCGGGGTGATTTAAGCGACGTGCCGCGCGTGCTGCTCAACGTCTTCAAGGACGGCAAGCGCAGCTACTACAACCTGCCCGGCGGCGTGACCCAACGCGGCGAGTCGCTGCACGAAGCCCTACGCCGTGAAGTGCGTGAAGAAACCGGCTTGGCCCTCAACAGCACGGACATCGGCCTGCCGCTGCTGCTGTGGGAATACGAGCCAAAACGCCTGAACCTGCGCTTCGGCAAGCGGCACAAAGTCGGCGTGGTATTCCGCTGTGCCCTGCCCACCGGTCAACAGCCCAAACTCCCCAAGAAGCCCGACCCCAAGCAGATCGACGTGCGCTGGTTCCCCCTGGAATCCCTGCCCATGCTGGACTTGCAGCCGCACGTAGGGTCCCTGCTGCTGGACGCGCTGCACGCCCGCCTGCGGGTCCCTTTCTACCTGGAGGGCTGAGTGCCCGCCCCACCGGACCGTTGGTATACCTCACCGGACGCCTATCAACAGATGATGCACTGGTACGACCGCACCTTAGCTGCACTGCGCGTGCCCGTGCGCACCCGCTGGGTCCCCACCGACTACGGCGCGACCCACCTTATCGAAGCTGGAAACGTGCAGGGGCCAACAGTCGCCTTTGTGCACGGCATTAACGTTAGTGCGCTGGGCTGGCGGCGGCAGATTGAAGCAGTCGCGCCACATTACCGCGTTGTCGCGCCGGATTTACCCGGCATGTCCGGGCGCAGCGACGCCGGACGCATCCCCTACGTGGGTGACGCTTACGCGCATTGGCTGCGGCAGGTCTTCGATGCCGCGGACGTAGAGCGCGCGCTGCTGGTGGGATCATCGGGCGGGGGCTATACCGTGCTCAAGCTAGCGAGCGTCTACCCGGAACGCGCTGCCGGTCTGCTGCTGATTAATCCCTGCGGCGTAGCGCGCTACCCGTATCCCCTGGACCTCTTCCGCAACCGGCACGTTGTGCACTTAGTCGGTGTGTTCGGGCGGCGCTTCTTGGCCTCACGACGTCACGCGGAGCGGCTGGTGCGGGCCAGCGCCTCGCCCGGTGTGACAATCGACCCGGTGACAGTGGACATGGCGTATATTCTGCTGGCCCACTTTAAGCGCTATCCACCGCCGGGACCGCTGCCCGCCGCTGAGCTAAAGCGCATCCAGGCCCCAACCCTGCTGCTGATGAGCCAACACGAACCCTACTTCTCCGCACGTATGGTGATCCGCCGGGCCGCGCAGACGCTGCACGACCTGCAACACGAGATCATCACCGACGCGGGCCACGACATCCACCATGACCAGCCAGCGGCGGTTACGGGGCGGCTGCTGCGCTTTGCCGGGGCCTGGTTCAGGCAGCCGACGCAGGCGGTGCGTCCGCTGGGTGGATAAGGCGTGCCAACTGACCCAGTAGATAGCCCTGAGCCGGTATGTAAAGCACCAGCGCGGCCAGCCAGCCAATGCAGGGAATCAGCCAGAAGACGACGTTCATCACGGTTGCCATGCCCGCCCAAGTCAGCACGGTCGGCGTGCGGCGCTGAAGCACGCCCCAGAGGTGCCCCACACGGTAGAAACTGCCCGTCTCGGCGGTCTGCGCGTAATCGGCCACGGCCACGGCCAGCATAGACCAGGCAGCCAGCGTGTAGCCCAGCACCACGGGCAGCGCACAGGTCAGCAGCAGCAGCGAGACGCCGCTGGTCGCCAGCTCGCCGCCAAAGAAACCGGGCACAATCACCAGTACCAAGTAGATCAGGATCAGCGGCAGGTTGTAGACAAATACAGCCACCAACAGCGGCGCACCCAGCGACAGTTTTTCGTCCAGGCGCACCCAGCCGGGCAGCGGATGCGGCTTGTCCGCTTGCAGGCCGCGCACCAGCTCGACCATCCAGCCCAGCAGCACGGCCAGCGCCACCCACCCAATCACCGGAATCAGGCTCAGCAGCGCGAAAAAAGCCCCCATCACCAACTTTTCGTCGGCATGTGGGTCCTGCAAAGGGGCTAGAAAAGCACGGCGCAGGTCCATGAGGTTAGATCGCTCCTGTTCGGCGTCGATCAGCGTGAGCTGTCGTTCTGTTCTGACGGCTGGCCGCCGTCGGCTGGCGGGGTATCTGCTTCAGCGGGCGGCTTGGCTCGGTCCGCCGCCGGGTCCGTGCCCGATGTCACGACCGGATGCTCGCTCGTGCTGGTACGGTTGGGGTCCAGCGGTTTGGTGGGCATCTTGCGGCGCGGATCGTCACGCTGAGGCCATTGCAGCGGTTCATTGGGGCGGGCGGCACGTCCCCGCGGCGGGCGCTGAAGCACATGCGTGTCTTCGTCGCGCATAGTACCTGGTCCAGTTAGGCGGGTGCGGTTTTTCTCCGGGGAACTGTCGTCCTGCGGCTTTGACCGCAGCTTCAGCGCGCCCGTTGCACGATAGTTTCGGATGGCTTCCTGCGCGCTGGGGGTGTTGATGGCCCGCAGCGCTGCTAAGGCTGTACGGCGCACAACGTCGTTGGAATCCTTCAAGGCATCACGCAGCGGCCCAACGGCCCAGCGCTGCTGCATTTGCCCCAAGATAGCCGCGCCCTTACGCCGGGTGCGCCATTCAGCGCTGCGCAGTGCGCCCAGCAGCGCGACTTCCATGGGGGCTGCGTCCAGCACCAGCAGCGCCTCCGCAGCGGCCAGGCGCAGGGCGTCGTGCTGGCTGGGGTCTTTGAAGATCAAGACGAGCGGCTCAGTCGCCTCATGTCTGCCCAACGCGGCCATGTCGGCGGCGGCTTGGCAGCGTGCATCCAGCGGCACATCGGCGTCCTTGAAAGTGGTGACTAAAGCAGCCAGCTTTTCAGTGCGGGCGTCTTCGGCAGGCAGCAGCACGACTTCGGTGGGGTCGTTGTCGCCTTCCAAAGTTTCAAGCGCGGCCAGCAAGGCAGCACGGGTCGCGGGGTCGGCTTCGACTTGTAAGCGCTGACGCAGAGGCAGCAGGGCCTGCTCCGCACCCAGGGCACGCAGTGCCGCTGCCGCGCGCCGCCGCATGGCTGGGTCGTCATTGTTGAGCGCCTCCACCAAGCCGTTGGTGTCGAACTGCATTTGCAAGCGCCAGATGTCAGGTTTTTGCTCGTTGTTCACACACGTACTGCGTTCTGCTTAGATGCGACCATGATGCACGTATTGTAACACGACTCAAGAGCCTTGGGCAGTCAGTCGGGAGCGATACGGTAAAACACGGGGGTGGGTGGGGATTGAAGCACGCGGATGTTATGATATACAGATGTTGTTGGCGAATCAAGCCCTCACCCTAAATCCTTCTTTCCCAACCGCCGCTGCGCGGCTAGGAGAGGGACTTGAAAAGCGATTTTCTCCCCTTCTCCCAGCGCAGCGTTCGGGAGAAGGGGCCGGGGGATGAGGGCAAAAAACCGTCAAATCAATTGACCAACAGTATCATATCCACAGTGACCGCGCTGTGTAGGACACGTTTCATTGGATTGGTTAGATTGGCAAAGCCTGTGACTGCTGCACATTCCCCCCAACTCAAACTGCTGCTGGCCGTGGATGCGGCGGTGATCGCGTTCACCAACACACGCATCGTGCAGGCCAACCGCGCCGCCGCCGACCTGCTGGGCACGTCCCCCGCGCAGTTAGAGTCCATGCCCTTGCAGGCGGTGATCCATCCCAACGAACGCGAGTCCTTCATGCAGCGCTGCGTAGACGCCTCCTGCACGATGACGGTACGTGCCGTGGGCGGCCAGTTACTCAGCATTACGGTCCACCCTGTGCCGGACAGCGCGGTCTTCGTGGCAACGCTCAAACGCCAGCCGGACAGCGTACCGCAGGAGATCACACGCCTGCGAGGTATCCTGGACACCACCGCAGCCATGATTTGGCGCTTTTTGCCGGATAAGCGCTTCACCATCAGCTTTGCTAACGCCACCATCGCTGCACATTACAACACCACACCGGAAGCCATGGTCGGGCAGAGCATCTACGCCTTTCTGCCGGAAAGCGACTACGCGCAGTTCCTACACCACATGAACCTACTAACGCCGCAGCAGCCCAGCAGCAGCAACCAGATTCAAGCGCGGCGGCCCGATGGCAGCGTGCGCTGGCATCAATGGCACGATACCGCCTTCTTTGACGCCCAAGGCCGCGTGACCGAGTATCAGTCCGTGGGGACCGACATCACCACGCAGAAACGCGCCGAGGCCCGCCTGGGCCAACGCATCGCCCTCACGGAGCTGCTCAACGACTTGCTGCGCCGCTTCGTCGAAGTGGACAGCAGCACCGCGCTCAACGAAATGCTGAGCGTGCTGGGGCAAACGCTGTCCGCCGAGGTAGTGACCTTCACCCATTTTTCGCAGGACGACACCCTCTTCTCAGTAACGCA
Organism: uncultured Anaerolineaceae bacterium; assembly: GCA_964457835.1. Taxonomy (GTDB): domain Bacteria; phylum Chloroflexota; class Anaerolineae; order Aggregatilineales; family Phototrophicaceae; genus CAYWGJ01. The sequence goes on along the minus strand of CAYWGJ010000070.1, from coordinate 2,748 downwards.
CGAGTGGACCCGGCCTGGGCAGCCCAGCGTCGCCGAGGACTGGCAGCAGGAAGCGCGCGGGGTTATGGCCCCAAACCTGCCACTGCGCCCCGGTGAGGTCATCCCAGTCTACACAGCCACCCTGCCACCGCAGGCCGCGCTGCTGCGCGAGGCCATGCAGCGCAACGGTATCGAGTCCACGCTGCACTATCCCGTCTACCACAACGACAACATAATCGGCGTGCTCAGCGTCAGCACCACCCAGGCTGACCGCACCTGGTCGGCGGAAGACATCGACCTGCTGCGTATCATCGGCGAGATTGCCGTCATTGGTCAACTGCGCCACCGCACCATGCAGGCCCTCCGGGAAAGTGAGGAACGCTTCCGCCAGATTGCCGAGACGATCAACGAGGTGTTCTTCATCCGCGACATCGCCCGTGACCGCATCATCTACGTCAGCCCGGCCTATGGGCAGGTGTGGGGGCAGCCAGTACAGGCGCTGTACGACGACCCAGAAAACTTCACCCGGCCCGTGCACCCAGACGACCACGCCATCCTAGACACCCTGAAGACCCTACGTGACAGCGGTCAGCCGTACAGCCTGGAGTATCGCATCGTGCGCGAAGACGGCAGCGTCCGCTGGATTTGGAGCCGGGGCTACCCGGTGTTCGACGACGATGGTCAGCCCTACCGCGTCATCGGCCTGGCGGAGGACATCACCGATCGCTTTAACACGATGAATGCCCTGCGTGAAAGCCGCGAACGCCTACAGCTCGCCATCGAGACGGCGCACATGGGCACCTGGGAGTGGCGCTTGGACAGCGAAGAGGTGATGTGGGGCGGACACCATGAGGAACTGTTCGGCATGCTGCCGGGCAGCTTCAGCGGCACCCGTGAGGACTTCTACCGGACCCTACATCCGGACGACCGGGCCAAGGTGCAGCAGGCCTTAGAAGACTGGATCGACCAGCGCCACAGTGACTCCATGGAGTTCCGCGTGGTATGGCCGGACGGCAGCGTACACTGGATGCAGGGCAGCGGGCAGATCGTGCGCATGAGCAGCCAGCAAGAAGACCGGCTCATCGGCGTGGTGCAGGACATCACGACGCGCAAAGAAGCCGAGCAGCAGCGAATCGCACTGCGCGTGGCGGAAGAGCGCTCGCAGATGCTGACCGAATTCCTGAGTAATATGTCGCATGACTTGCGCACGCCCCTGTCGGTGATCGGCACCAGCCTGGACATGCTCGAACGCTATACCGACACTGAACGCCGCCAGCAGAAGATCGACACCATCCGTGGGCAAACGCAGCTTTTGACCCACATGATCCAGGACATCCTCACCATTTCCCGCCTGGATTACGTCGAGTCGCTGACCCTGGTGCCCTACGAAGTTAACGCCTGCCTACGGGACGTGATCGACACCATGGCAGTGCGTGCCGAACGCAAGGGGCAGCGCCTGGTCAACGCCCTCAGCAGCAGTGACCTCCAGGTGCAGGCCAGCCCCATGCTGCTGCACCGCGCCCTGGTGAACCTAGTCAGCAACGCCCTGCGCTACACCCCACAGGGGGGCACCATCACCCTGCGCAGTTGGCGGGAAGCCAACGCAGTCGTTGTGACGATCAGCGACACAGGCATCGGTATCGAGCCGTACGAGATCGGGCGCATCTTTGAGCGCTTCTACCGGGTGGAGGCGGCCCGCAGCATGGATACCCACATGGACATGGGTACTGGCCTAGGCCTGGCGATCGTCAAGCGTGTGATGGAAATGCATCGCGGTACGATCAATGTGGAGAGCACCCCCGGCCAGGGCAGCACCTTCCGCATCACACTACCGGTGTGGGGGCATGTGGGGAGCTAAGGTCTAATCACCACCACCACATACAGGTGTTCGTGTCCAGCAAATACCTCATTCCAGCGCATCCCGTGCCTCATAGCCCCCTTGGGGTGGGCGTTCGATGGGATCATCGGCTAGGCTGCCCGCCGTTTCTTCAAAATAGCCCGGCGGCCACCCACGCTTTTCTTCAGCATGGATTACGAGAACGACTTCAACCTCGGTGTTCGAGACGCCGATAGGCAGTTCCAGTTTGAGCACACCGTCGTAACCTGTGCGCGCATTCACCTTGATCGTCTGCATTGCTGCTACCTCCGTAGTCTTGTACTGATGATACCCCACAGTTAAGGTCTAATCACCACCACCACGCCGGGTTCTGCCCACTGATAAAGGGCCTGGGCGTTGGTGTTGCTCAGCAGGATGCAGCCATAGGTCACGCGCGTACCCAGGCTGTTTTCCCACAGGATTTGCCCCCCGCCCCGAGTCGGAAAACCGTGGAAACCGTTGGTAAAGTCCTGGCCGGGGATGGGCTGATACACCCCGATGAAGTTGGGCATGTATAGGTTCCAGTTGGCGGCGTAGGCGTTGGGGACCTGCGAAATCACCTGGTAGACACCGGGCCAGGTCGGGCTGTCGTCGATGCCGGTGCTGGCCGCCCAGTCCCACTTCAACACGCCGGCCTCGTAGACGCGCACCCACTGCCCGCTGATGCTGACCTCCACCCGCTTATCGGGCACGACCGGATAGAGCAGGAAGGTATCCGCCGCCGGGATCGTCAGCACTTGGCCCACGCTCAGCGCGCCGATGCTGGGGTTGGCCTGCTGCACATACGGGTAGGGGATGCCGTAATCCCAGGCGATGCTGATGAGCGTCTCGCCGGGCTGAGCCGTGTGCTGGCGTGGCTGATGCTGCACGGTCGTCAGGGCCTGTGTCTGCCC
>CAYWGJ010000069.1:11077-14116 GCA_964457835.1 uncultured Anaerolineaceae bacterium | reverse complement strand
GCTGCATCCGGGCACAGGTCCAGCGGATCACTGCTCTTAGCCCGGAAGACGCGGGCGTTGCCGTCCGCCTCCCGCACTACCAGCCGCACCCGGTCCGCCAGGCCTGCTGCCTCCCAGCGGAAAGCCGGGCGGCTGCTGTGGATCACGGCGCCATCCGCCGGACTCAGCGCACTGAAGGCAGCCGGCGCGATCTCGTCCCGGCTGCGGTCCGCACCCAGAATCTGTACGCCGCGCCGGTCCGTAGCAGGCAGGGCACTGCTGCCGTTATAGAGCACAGTCTGCATGTCTTGGCCGTCAATGATCGTCAGGCGGGCCTGGTCGCGATCCACGCGCCACAAGTCCGGGTAGCTGTCGCGGTCGTAATCGGCCACCACAAAGCTGAAGTCGCGGCGGCTGGTAGATTGATAGCCCAGGGGCGGCGCGGCGTCTTCCAGAACGCTGCGCCAGTTGCTGCCGTCGATGATCTGCACGCGCACGCCGCCGACGCCGGGATCGCGCGGGGTGATGGCCCACAGGTCTGGCGTGCCGTCGGCGTTGTAGTCAGCCGCGGCGTAGCTGATGTCGGTGTAGGGACTGGGTTGAGGCAGCGTAGTCGTGGCGTTGGCGAGCGTTGTGCTTGGCGCGGCCCCATCGACGATCTGCACACGCACGCCGTCCGCCCCGCCCTGGCGCGGGATAATGGCCCATAGGTCCGGCGTGCCCTCCCGGTTGTAATCGGCCACGGCGAACGCGACGCTGTTATCCAGCAGGGGCAGCGCGGTGATTTCGTCAGCGATCAAAACGCCCAGGTCACTGCCCCACATTACGCGGAAGGCGGTCTGCTGCGCGTTGTCCCAGCGGTGGATGACCCACAGGTCCGGGATGCCGTCGCGGTCGTAGTCGCCGCTGGCAAAGCTGGTATTGAGCCAGTCCGGTTGCAGCGGCATCCCGGTCACGCGCTGAAGCAGGGTCCGCGCCAGGTCCGCGCCGGAGGCCACCTGCACGCTGGTCGCGCCGTTGGCTGCGCTGCGCCCATCCACTGCCCACAAATCCTGGTAGCGGTCAGCGTTGAGGTCGTAACGGTCATCGACGTAACCGCTGCCCACCGAGCCGTCCGCGCTGATCTGTCCGTAGGGACGGCAGATGAGGAAATTGTCGCGGGTGCGGCGGGCACAGCCCCCATAGGCAAAGTCACCCTCCAGGATGGTCCAGCCGCCGATGTCGTTGCCCGCAATGTTCTGGTGCACGCCGTAGCGCCGCAGCGTGAAGTGAACGTGCGGCCCACTGGACCAGCCGCCGCAGCCTACCGCATTGGAAGTATCGCCCAGATACTGCCCGGCCTGCACGTAAGCGCCATTACTCACCTGTTCGTTGAGCAGGTGATAGTAGCCCGTCTGCCAGCCGTCGTCGTGGTCAATGCGGATGAAGTTGCGGCAGGAAGACGAGCGCCACACGACACCATCACGGGCGGCACGTACTTCCCCGCTGCCAGTCACGGCCAGGTCAATGGCGCTCCAAGGGCGTACCGCGTTGCCGTTGTTGCCGTGCGGCCCACCGATGAAGGTCCAGGTCTCGCCGGGGGCGAAGGGCAGTTGCAAGCGCGAGTCCCCGTTGCCCAATGGGGCCACCTGCGGCCCGATGAACTCCGGGTCCACGCTTTGTGTGTTGAGCGCCTGCCCACTGCCCAGCTCACCGGAACCCGCAGCACCAGGGTCGGCTTGCAGCAGGGCCTGGCGCGCCCGCACGCTGAACAGCGCCGGCGGCGACTCGCGCAGCCAAGCGTAGAAAAGCGGCGTGAACTCCACCGCGGCCTGCCATTCGCCATCGATCAAACGGGCGATAAAGACGCGCAAATCCGGCGTGCCGTGGATGTCATCGGGCACCTGCACGACGATTATGCCGGTGGCCCACTCGCCGACCGTGGTCACGTCTGAGGTGACAATCGGGCCGCGCGGGTTGAAGCTGGTGGCAGTGTCCAGGCCCTGCGCGCCAAAGTCCGCACCGAAGTTCACGCTGTCTTGCAGGGCGTCGCGGGCGGCCTGGTCAATGACCGCGGCGTCAGCGGCAGTGGCACTGTTTCCACCGAAGGGCGGGGCATCGCTGTCCTGGGCGTAGTCCGGCGCAGCGAAGAGCGGCAGCGCCAACAGGGTCAGCAGCAGGACGGTGCCGGGCATGATGATCCACAGCAGGCGCAGCAGCGGGGAGGTTGTAGGCTTGGGGGCAGGCTCAGACGGCATAAGAACGGCCTCATTCCGTTGAACGGGTCAGGTACTGTCCCTCAGTATACGCCCGATGTGCCACTTGCGCGACCGCTGCGTCAAACGAAAGACAAACTGCACAGGACACAACCCAAATTGTGATAAAATGACTGCGGTAACGATTTATGAACGGCTCAGTATCTTGGCTGACGACTACATCATCAGTGAACACGCACTTAATCAGGCAAACATTCGTGGAACACCCAAAGACATCATTGATGTTGTATTGGAGCAGCGACCATGAAAGTGACCTATAACGCGCAGCTTGATGTGCTGGTGCTGGTCTTCCGGGACACCACACCGACCGAAAGCGATGAAAGTACCCCCGGCATCATCATCGACTATGACGCCGAAGGAGGACTCGTAGCCATGGAAATCCTGGACGCCTCGCGGCGTGTGAGCGATCCACGCGCTGTGGAGTACGCCATCACGGGCTTACCGGGTGGGTTGCCGTCTCACCCCGCCAGCACCTGATCGATGAGCGCGCTCACCGCCTGGAAGTAGCCGGTCTGGTCCACCAGCAGCAGGTCGTTGTGGCCTGCGCCCGGCACGATCCGCAGGGTTTTCTGCGCTGACGGGCTGGCGTCGTGCAAGCGCTGCGCGTGGTCGGGCGGGATGAGCACGTCGTCCTGCCCATGGATCAGCAGCAGCGGCCCGGCGTAAGCGCGCAGCCACGCGGCGTTGGGCAGCGGGTCGGGGATGGACTGCACCAGTGCCGCCAGTCCACCCTTCGACGCCATCCAGTCGCGCCCGCTGGCAAAGCCGGACTCCAGGATCAGGCCGCCGAACTGGTCGGCGCGAT
>CAYWGJ010000069.1:0-11067 GCA_964457835.1 uncultured Anaerolineaceae bacterium | reverse complement strand
GATGCGCCCCCGGAGCTGGTAGAGCTGGCTCAGGCCGAACTGGTCGGCGCGATCGCGGGCGATGGCACAGGCGGGCACGCTCCCCAACGAACGCCCCATCACCACCAACGGCAAATCGGCCAGCGCCCCCCGCCCCGCCGACTCCAGTCCAGTGCGCAGGCCGTCAAAAGCGTCGATGCCGTCCGGGGCCAGCTTACTGCCCATGACCTGACCGCCGCTCCAGCCGTAGCCGCGAAAATCGACCACGATCAGCGCCGCACCAGCCAGGTTAAACAAGGGCGCGATGCCGAAGTAGTCTTCGGCGATCTCCCCGTTACCGTGGAAATACAGCACCAGAGCGCGGGTGTCGCGCGTGATCTGCGCGGGTCGATCGTAGAGCCGGAAGCCCAGCGGCGTGCCGTCCGAGGCGGGGATGTGCCCGTCGTGGATGAAGTCCGGCGGCGACTCGGCCATTTCCGCGCGGCGTGGGTGGAACATCACCTGGCGTACCAGTGGGTTATCCAGCAGCAGACTGCTGCCGCTGCCGGTAGACGGTGACTCAGGCATCGGCGGCCCCTTCCGGCGCGTTCGCGTCAGCAGCGGCTTCACCGCGCAGGGAGGCCAGCAGGTAGGCGCTCACGCGCTCACGGGCGTCGTGCTGCACCCAGTGCGTGGCCTCGTCAATCCAGTGAAGCTGGCCGCGCGTGCACAGGGCCAGGCTGGGTTCCACCATGCTGGCGTCCAGGAAGGGATCACGGCGGCCCCAGATGATGGCCGTGGGTTTGTCCACGCGCCAGCTTGCGGGCGTGGCCGGGGGCTTGCGGGCGTAGGCGCGGTACCAGTTAATCATGCCGGTCAAGGCACCAGGCCGCTGATACGCCTCCCAGTAGGCGTCAATGTCGGCGGGGGTGAACGAGCCAGGGTTCGACGAAGCCTGAAAAAGGCGCGAGACCGTGCGCTTACCGCCCAGGCGCAGCGCGGTCTCCGGCATCAGCGGTACCTGGAAGGCCCCGGCGTACCAGCTCTTGGCAAGCTGGCGCGGGCTGCTGCTCAGCGTGCGCTGAAAGACGTGCGGGTGCGGCACGTTGAGGATGCCCAGGCGCTCCACGCGGTGCGGATATTGCAGCGCCGTCCACCAGGCGACCATCGCGCCCCAGTCATGGCCGACGACAGCGGCGGTGTCGCGCTCGGCCCAGTCGATCAGGCCGATTACATCGCGGACCAGCACGTCTACCGCGTAATCCTGCACACGGGGCGGCTTGTCGCTGCGGTTGTAGCCGCGTTGATCTGGGGCCAACACGCGGAAGCCTGCCTCCGCCAAAGGCTGAATCTGGTGCCGCCAGCCGTACCAAAACTCCGGGAAGCCGTGCAGCAGTAGTACCAACGGGCCGTCCGCTGGTCCGGCTACCATGACGTGCAGCATGATACCGTTAGTCTCGACAAAATGGCGCTCGTAGGGGAAGTCTTGCATGGGGATGTGTTCCTCGTCAATCCACGGGACTCGATAAGCAGAGTATAGCGCGTCCAGGCGCTGTGGTCAGGCGATTCGAGCGTGTTGGTCTGCCATGGCGTGGACAGCCGCGCGGAGCAGAGTCATAATCTTCTCATGTAGACTCGGCCCAGTACACACACACAAAGGATTCACACATATGACCATTAGCCTGCTGGTACTTGGCTTAGGCGCGGGCGTGTTTTCCGGCATGTTCGGCATCGGCGGCGGCGTGATTATCGTGCCGGTGCTGATCGTCTTCCTGGGCTTCGGCCCGGTGGAAGCGGTGGCGACCTCATTGGCGGCGCTGCTGCTGCCGGTGGGCATTCTGGCGGTGATCGCCTATTACCGCAACAAGCTCATTGACCTACAGGCCAGCGCATTGATTGCCGTGGGCCTGCTGACGACTACGATTTTCGGCGCACAGATCGCGCTGAACCTGCCCAGCGACACCTTGAAGCAGATTTACGGCGTCTTTCTGCTGTTTGTAAGCTGGCGCTTCATCCAGCCGCGCATCATGTGGGCGGCCTATCAAGCGCGCAGGCAGGCCGCCGCCGCTGTGGAAGCATCCGCCGCTGAGGAAACATCCGCTGACCCAGAAGCCGCCGCCGCAGCGCGCTCAGATGTGCCCTGGTGGGTGGTCCTGCTGGTGGGCTTAGGAGCGGGCGTGGCGTCGGGAATGTTCGGCATCGGCGGCGGTGCGGTGATCGTCCCGGCGCTGGTGGCCCTGCTGCACTACGACCAGAAACTGGCCGTGGGCACCTCGCTGGGGGCGCTGCTGCTGCCCGTGGGGCTGCCCGGCGTCATCGTATACGTCAACGAGGGCGTGCTGAACGTAGCAGACGCGGCACCGGTGGCGGTGGGACTGCTGCTGGGGGCGCTGGTCGGCGCGCGGATTGCGCTGGGCCTGCCATCTAAGACGGTCAAACGCCTGTACGGCTTCTTCCTGCTGGCAGTGGGCCTGTGGTTCATCATAGAGCCGATCTTGAACGTCGCATAAAAGGCCATAAGGGGTCACAAAAGACCATAAGTACTTGACAAGGTGCCGCATTGCGCCTATGATGTTGGCATCGTTCCGCGCCAGCAAGCACAAGGGAAACAAGATGAAACTCGCGGAAGCCCTCATCCAGCGCACCAATGTCACGACCATGTGCTGATCGACTCACGGTGGTGAGGGTGGGCATGGGGATCAACGGGCGATGCGCGCCCATCGAAGCACCGGTGAATGCGGGAAGCGTGTACAATAGGCTTAGAGACGTTATTGAACATGACCCGGACGCAAAACCAATGGTGACCCCCTCTTCTCCCACATCTTCTGTACAGACTTTCAGCAGCATATTCAGCGTGGCCGATGCCCTGAACCTAGACGTGTTCAGCGGCGCGCGAGTCGTAGCCGGGCACCGCGGCGTGCATCGCGCCGTCCACTGGGTGCACAACGTCGGCGTGCCGGACGCCGCGCGCTGGCTCAATGGCGGCGAGCTGGTGCTGACGACCGCCTTCAACATGCCCAACAAGCCCCTAGAACGCGAGACCTATCTGCAATCCATGATCGACAAGGACGTGGCCGCCGTGGGCATCGCGGTCGGCAGCTTCTTGGAGGCCATCCCGGAAAACCTGCGCGCACTCGCTAACCGCCACGATTTCCCCCTGATTGAGGTGCCCTTCCAACTTCAGTTCGTGGACATCGCCCGCGAAGTGAACCGCATCATCGCCCAGCGCGACGTAAGGCACGCCCTGGAGATTCACCAGTCCTTGACGCAGCTTGTGGTCGATGGCGGCGGCCTGCCCGAACTAGCGCAGACCCTCGCCAAACTGGTGCGCCAATCCGTGAGCATCGAGAACGAGAGCTTCGAGGCCTACGCCAGCGTCAACATCGCTGAAGTGGATGCCGCGCGCGTGTACACCCAGCAGTACGGACGTACCGACCCACGCCTTGTCGAAGCCCTGGAAACACGCGGCTACTTACCCGACATCCACCGCACGCTGCGCCCGGTCAGCTTACCCAAGATGCCCGACGTCGGCCTGGAGATGGAGCGCATCCTAGCCCCCATCGTCGTGCACGGCGAGGTCATCGGCTACATGTGGATCATCGCCGACGACCGCCCGCTGGCCGACCTGGAACGCATGGCGATCGAAAGCGGCGCAACCGTGGCCGCCCTGATGCTGCTGCGCCAGGAGTCGGTGCTGCGCGAAGAAGCCTCGCAGCGCGGCGACCTGATCTCCAGCTTAATGCAGTCCGACGCGGCCAACCGCGAAGACTTCCTGACCGACCGCGCCCTGCGTTACGGACTGGACCTGCGCCAGCCCTTCCGCGTGCTGCTGGCCGACAGCGACCAGAAGCTGGCAACCGCGCAGTATCACCAGATCAACCGACTCATGGAATCGCTGGGCACGCCTATCTTGGTGGGCCGCTTTGCCGGGCACCTGGTGCTGCTGGCCGCCGACGCCCACACAGATTTTGAGTCCGTCGTGAACCGCATCGCGCTGGTGCTGGGCGATCATGAGCCGACACTGCGCGTGGGTATCAGCGCCGCACACCGCGACGCGCGCCAGGTCAGCCAGGCCCACACCGAATGCCGCGAAGCGCTGCACATCGCCCGCCGCCTGAGCTTCGCCGAACGCACCGTGTACTTTGATCGCCTGGGCTACCTGCATGTGCTCTACCGCGCCGGCGCGGAAGCCCTGCGCAGCAGCCCCTACATCGACGCACTCAAGCGCCTGCTGGACGAACACCACGCTGACCTGTTTCACACGCTGGAGGTCTACACCGACTCCGGGGGCAGCGGCGTAACAACCGCCGAGCGCCTGCACATCCACCGCAGCACGTTGAACTACCGCCTGGCGCGCATCGCTGAAATTGTCGAGGTCGATCTATCCGACGCGGCCACACGCACCAACTTACAAGTCGCGCTAAAGCTGATGCGGTTGTTCCTCAACGTGTAGCGCTCGCCAGACAAACGCAGGCCCCAGCTCCGCGCGGAGTGGGGGCCTTGTGTGTGGCTGATGGGTTCAGCGCGGCGCTGGCTTAGTCGTCCACGCTGTTGATGGACACGTCCAGAGCACCGAAACCGCCGTCTTCACCGATTTCGATGACCACGCGCACGGGAGCGTCTGTCTGCGGCGTGAACTCAATGCTCTGGCGCTCAGCACGGCCCACGCGGACAAAGGCCAGTTCTTCCTCGCTTTGGAAGACAAACACCACTGGCTCACCTTCCACCAAGGAGGCGCTCTCCAGCGTCAGGCGCAGGGTCTGCCCGGCTTCGGCGTTGAAGCTGAGGGTCTGCACGGGGGTCTTCTCGTTGAGCGTCACCGAGACCGCCGGGCCGTCCACCGTCAGCGCGGAGTCCAGCGTCAGGGTCACGGTCACCTCCCCAGCATCCAGCGGCAGGAAGGGCGTCACCTGGATGGTGTAGCCGCCGAAAGCGGGCAGGATGATCTGGCGCAGTTCGGGGTCACTGCCGGGGCCGCTGTCGTCGTCGTATTCCAGGGTTTCACCGTCCGGGTCAATGAGGACCAGCTCGGTATCGATGCTGCCGCTGCTGTCCACGGCGATCGTCACCATGTCGCCCCCCTCACCCAGGAAGTTGAAGGCAGCGCTTTCGTCCGGCACACCGTTAAAGCTGAAGGTCCCAGCCTGACCGTAAGCCAAGGTCGTGCCCGCCACGATGACCGGCGCGTCGGCGTCGTCAGCGGCGGTGTCTTCGTCCATGGGGACCTCTTCGTCGGCGGCAGTATCTTCGTCGGCGATGTCTTCGTCATCGGCCTGGTCTTCATCGTCGGCATCCATATCCGGCACCGTGACGACATCGGCATCGCCCAGCGTCAAGGTGAGCGTGAACTCACCCGAAGCCTCCAGGTCATTGTCGAAGCCTCGGAAGGCGTTCACAACGATCACGTACGCGCCGTCAGCGGGCAGCACAAAGCCCTCAATCAGGGCCTGCACGTCCGGACCGCTGTCGTCATCACGAGCCAACAGCGCGTCATCCGGGCCGAAGAGGCCCAGCAGCGGGTCGAAGGCCTCGCTTTGCAGGGTGATGGTGACTTCATCGCCCGCCGCACCCTCAAAGACGTAGGCCACAGCAGCGGCATCGATGGGCAGTTCACCGCTGAGGCTCTGGTTGTAGGCGATGCTGCCGCCTTCCACCACTTCGGCGTCGTCGGGCATCATGTCGTCATCGGGCATAGCAGGTTCGTCGTCCGCCGGGGGCGCGTCGTCTTCGGTGACAGCAGCCGTATCGACCAGCACTAGGCTGAGGGTGAAGTCCCCGGCAATGTCCCGGTCCGCGTTAACGCCCCGGTAGCCGTCCACCAGGATGGTATAGGTGCCGCTGTCGGGCAGGGTCAGGCCCTCGATGAAGGCGTTCAAGCCCTCGCCGCCGTCGTCATCCGTGATGAGTTCAGCACCGTCAGGGTCCAGCAGACGCAGCAGCGGGTCGAAGTCGCCGCTTGCCAGGCTGATGTCTACCACGTCACCCGCGCTGGCCTCAAAGCTGAAGGGGATATCAGCCTGGCCCGCTTCGATGACACCGGCCACCACGTCACCGTAGGCCAGCTCGCTGCTTTCCACCGGGACCGGCGGCGCGGCGCTGTCTTCATCGGCAGCGTCGTCGGCGTCGTCTTCGGTGATTTCGGGGGCGTCGGCGCGTTCCAGCAGCAGGGTGAAGCGCCCACTGATCTCACGATCGCCGTCCACGCCGCGATAGCCATCCACCAGGACGGTATACACGCCGTCTACGGGCAGCTCAAGCGCATCGAGTGCGGCATTCAGGCCGATGCCGCCGTCGTCGTCGAAGGCCAGCTCAGCGCCGTCAGGGTCCAGCACAGTCAGGTTGACGTCGAAATCATCGGAAGTAGCGATCACGTTGACCACATCACCGGCGGCGGCCTCAAAGCTGAAGGGGATGCCCGCTTGACCGGCTCCCAACGTGCCCTCGGCACCTTCACCGAAGATGAGGGGCGTCGGCTCGATCGACACCGGGGTTTCGTCAGCCAGTTCTTCGTCACTCGGTTCTTCGTCAGCCGGTTCTTCGTCGGCGGGCGGGGTTTCGTCCACCACCGCGACCACATCTACCAAGCGCAGGCGCAGGACGAAACGCCCGCCGATCTCGCGGTCGTTGTTGACGCCCCGGTAGCCGTCCACCACGATGGTGAAGACCCCGCTGCGGGTCAGGGTGAAGTCATCGAGCAGGGCATTGACGCCCACGCCGCCGTCATCATCGCTGGCGATCTCGGTGCCGTCGGGGTCCAGCAGGGCCAGGTTCGGGTCGAAGTCGTCCGACGTGACTCTGATCTGCACCACGTCACCGGGGCCACCCTGGAAGGTGAAACGCAGGTCGCGGCTGCCTACGGACAGCTCAGCAGGCAGGGTCTGGCCGTAGATGAGGTCCACGGCTTCAGCAGGCGGCGTGTCGTCGGACGCGGCATCAGCGGACGATGGGTCGTCTGACATGGCGTCCATTGTCGGCACGGGCGGGGGCGGCGCGCCGGGGATGTCCAAGGACAGGGTAAAACGCCCCTCAAGCTGACGCTCCCCCGTCTGCCCGCGGTAGCCATCGACCCGCAGCGTGTAGGTGCCGTCCGCCTCCAGCGCGAAGCTGTCCAGGCGGGCAAAGAGACCAGGGCCGCTGTCGTCATCGACGGCGATCTGTTCCCCATCCGGGCCGAGCAGCACCAGCAGCGGGTCGAAGTCCTCAGAGCCAAGCGCCACTGTGAGCAGGTCCCCGGCGGCGGCGTCAAAGCTGTACTCGGCGATCTGGCGCTCGGCGGTCAGTTCACCGATGACCAGCTCACCAGGGAAGACCGGGCCGGGGTCAGCGAAGCGGGCCGGGACCACGCTGAGGGTGTAGTCCCCGCTGGCGGGGGTCATGCCGCCGCTGCTGGCGAACTGGCGGCTGGTGGCGGCAATGATGTAGGTGCCCTCCGCTGGGAAGGTAAAGGCGTTGATGGCCGCGTCGGTGCCGCCCGCGCCGTCGTCGTTCTGGGCCAACACTTCGCCGGTCGCACCGTCGAAGAGCAGCAGGTAGGCGTCGAAGTCCGGCGATTCCATGCGGATGCTGACGACCTCGCCCTCACGGGCAGCATAGGTGTAGCGGTCTTCCGGGACCTCGTTGGTCAGCGCGGTGCTGATGGGTTCACTGGCCACGATGTCCCCAGTGACTTGGCCGACAACGCGCTCGCCCTCGGTGATGGTCAAGGTCCCCTCGCGTTGGGTCTCACCGTCAGCGTCAATCAGGCGGATGGTGTACACGCCGAAGGGGTCGGTGGGTTCGCTGAAGAGCGCCGTTGCCAGGCCGCCCATGTCATCGCTCATCACCGTGCCGCTGTAGACCACTTCACTGCTGCCCTCGAAGATCACTTCCAGGGTGTAGGCGGTATTCGCTTCGAGGTTGATGGCGAAGATGTCGTGTGAGGTACCAATGGGGCCTGCTTCCGGCTGGACGATGAGCACGTCATCGGGGAGGGCCTCGCCGTCGTCGTCTTGAGCGAAGGCCGGTGCTGCGGCAGCGGTCAGCGCCAGCACCAGGATCAGCAAAAGCCACTTACGCAGAGATGTCATAGGAGCTTGTTCCTTCCGTCGTCACCGATACTTGCATCGTTGATTGTATTGCACTTCGCGCGTTTTCCCCACGGATTGCCGTTATGGGGTCATGAGAAAGCGGTCACAATCGCATTGCATATCGCATTAAGCCGGGCCGGCCACTGCCTTAATGCGCAGCGAGTCCAAGATGAGCTGAAGCGTGGACACCAGCTCATTGCCGGTGATGTCCGCGGTGTAGAACTCCAGCACGGCCAAGTAGGGAGCACGGCGCATGTAGAACACGTCAATCTGCCCCGGCGCGCGCCCCTCGTCCCCGTGGAAGCGGTAGCTGCGGCGCAGGGTGCCGTCCTCGGCGCTGGCGTCCTCGGCGATGAGGTCCATGTTCAGGCCCTGGTAATGGCGGGCGTCGTAGCGCGTGACAGCGGTGTTGAAGGCGGCGTCGTTTTCCGTGGCGCGGCGCACCAGGCCCAGCCGGACCACGGCCTGCGGTCCGTTGATGCCTAAGCGCTCGCGCAGCTCACCGCCAACGCCTTCGCCGCTGCCAGCGCCGCCCCCCGGCGTCAAGTTGGCTTCCCAGAGGTGCAGCACGTCGTTGTGGTCGGCGTATGTCGCGGTTTGGTCAATCAGCAGCGCCGGCGGAATCCATTCGTCCGGGATGGTGATGGAGTATTCCGGCTGGCTGATGGTGCTGGCGCGCGGGAAGGGGGTCGGTTCTAGGGGCAGGCCGGGGCCGCTGTTGAGCGTCACGCTGATGAGCACCCAGGCACTGCCGCCGATTACGGCAATCAGCAGGACCAGCAGCGCGGGCAGCACCCAGCCGGGGCGGCCTCGTTCAGGGTAGGTCTGCATGGTGGGTGCGGGGATGCCGGTGCTGCTTTCGCTCATCACCGGGGCCGGAATGCCTTGGGCGGGGGTCGCGCGGGCGGCGTCCGCGGCGGCCATAGCCGCACGGGTCGCTACGGCCTGGGTCGCCTTGCCGCGCAGCGCGTTGCCGAAATCCTCGATCATGGCGCTGGCGCTGGGGTAGCGCTCGTCCGGGTCCTTGGCCGTGGCCTTGGCGATCACGTTTTCCACCGCTTCGGGGATGTCGTTACGGTAATTGCTGACGGGCGGCATCGGCTCATTGATGTGCTTGAGCAGCACGGCCATGGGCGTCTCGGCCTGATAGGGTTCGCTGCCGGTGAGCAGTTCAAAGAGCACCACGCCCAGCGCGTAGATGTCCGAGCGGCCATCGATGGGCAGGCCGTTCGCCTGTTCGGGGGACATGTAGGCCGGTGTGCCGACGATCATGCTGCCAGTCAGGTTGCTGCCCAGCACGCGCGCAATGCCAAAGTCGCTGAGGTAAGCGTTGCCGTGTTCGTCCAGCATGATGTTGCCCGGCTTCAGGTCGCGGTGAATGATGCCGAGCTGGTGCGCGTGGTCCAGCGCCTGGGCGATCTGCTGCATGGGGCGCTCGATCTCGTCCAGGGCGGGCAGGCCGCGCTTGATGCGCTGTTCCAGGCTGCCACCGCCCAGATAGCGCATGGCGATGTACGGGCGCTCATCCGCTTGTCCGTACTCGTAGATCGGCAGGATGTGCGGGTGCTCAAGCTGGGTGATGACCTCCACCTCGCGTTCGAAACGTTCGTAGAAGCCGGGATCATGCAGCAGGTGCCGCGGCAAAATCTTCACCGCCACGCTGCGGTTCATGGAGAGCTGGCGCGCCCGGTAGACCGTCGCCATGCCACCCCGCCCGATCTCTTCGATGATCTCGAATTGGCCCAGCGTCTTACCGATCAGATCGTCGTTGTAGTCACTCATACTCATCTCGCCATCTGTGCACAGAAAACTGGGTGCTCATCGTCTTTACATTATGGTCCAGGGCGGCACACGCGGCAAGCCTGGGCATGATGGCCGTCAGCCTTTGAGCGCGTCCAGGGCCTGCTGAGCACTGCTGCGGATGCGCTCGGCGGCGGCCTGGGCGTCATCCGGCAGGGCGGCACGGGCCAGGATTTCGGCATCGGCCTGGATGGCCTGCACCAGGGGCCGCAGCGTATCCGGGTGGACAACGTGGCGCTGGCGTTCCAGCGTGGCGCTGATGCGTGCTTTGAGCAGCACCGGGTTGAAGGGCTTGAAGAGGTAATCCTCCGCGCCCATCTCAATGCACTTCACCACGCTTTCCAGGTCGTTGACCGCCGAGATCATGATGACCGGCACCTCACGCAGTATGGGGTCCGCTTTGACCTGCTCAAGCACCTCATAGCCGTTGACCTGGGGCATCATGATGTCGAGCATGACCAAGTTGTAAGGTTGACCGGGGGCTTGCAAACGCTGCAAGGCATCGCGGCCATCCACGGCAACATCGACACGATAGCCCTGGCGTTCTAAGCGCCGCGAGAGCATGTCACGGTTCATTTCGTTATCGTCTACGACCAGGATGTAGGCGGATGCATCGCTCATTGTGGGCACTCCTGCGCTTTACGGGTACAGCATCAGCATACTCTATTCTAGCCGGGGATGCATGGCAGCGTGCTATAATCGCGTCGTGACTGTATCTTATCCATGAAGGAACACCCATGCGCTTGACCCTGATCCGCGCCAAACTGCACCGTGCCCGCGTCACCGCCGCCGACCTACACTACGAAGGCAGCATCGGCATTGACACCGCGTTTTTGCGCCAAGCGGGCATCTTCCCTTACGAAAAAGTGGCCGTGGTGGACATCGACAACGGCAGCCGCCTAGAGACCTACGTCATCCCCGCCGAAGAAGGCAGCCGCGCCATTCAGCTTAACGGTGCCGCCGCACGCTTAGTCAGCCCAGGGGACCGCGTGATTATCATGGCTTACGTAGAAGTCGATTTCCCGCCGTCGCCCGACTGGGCACCACGGGTGCTGATCTTCGACGACGACAACCAGGTCAAAGAGGCTTTCGGGCCGCTGCACAGCGTTTGAAGCCCACCCCGCCCCCCATGTGACGAGGAGACCCCAACATGCTGCCTACCCTGCTGATCGCCTTAGCCCTGCTGCTGACCGCCCCTGTCTTGGCCCAATCCGACGCCGTGTCGCCAGACGCCTTCGAGCTG
>CAYWGJ010000068.1:7752-14340 GCA_964457835.1 uncultured Anaerolineaceae bacterium | reverse complement strand
ACGCTGTTGGGTGCGGTGGGTCTGCTGCTGGCCTATCTGCCGGTGCGCGGCGCTGCGGACGGCTTCTTTAACTCCGCGCTGGGCCAAGGAGCCTTTGTCGGCTTTGCCGTGCTGCTGCTGGTTCTGGCTTGGCATCAGCGGCGCAGTGGAGACTAGCCCCGCTTCAACCCCCAGCCGACCAAGCCCACACCCAGCCCCGTCAGCGCGCCGACCAGCGCCCAGGCCGGGGCGCGCGTTAGCATGTCCGCGATGAGAGGCAGCGGGTAATCCGGGAAGGCGTGCGCGTGCCACAGGTTCTTGAAGAGCATCAGCAGCGCCGTGGTCAGCACGGACCCCAGGCCCACCACCGCGCCGAACGCGACTGCCCCCACCAGGAGCTGTCCCCAGGTCAACGCCGCGCCGCCGAAACGCCCTAAGCTCCAGCGCGTCAGCATCAGCAGCGCGCTGATTGTGCCCAGCAGGGCGGCGGGCCACACCGTCAGCGACTCCGGCCCCATCCACAGGAAGACGATCAGCGCGTTGACGATCAAAGCCCAACGCAGCCGTGATCCAGGGCCGGGCAGCAAAACGCCCCTGCGTGTAGGGGGCGTTGTGTGAAACGCTGTGCTGCGCTCCGCGTCGTGCGTAAGGTTAGCTGACATGATCCGTGGCGCGCGCGCGGGCGGCATCCACCAGCGCCTTAAACAGGCCGAACATGGCGTCATCGTCCGGGGCCAGGTCCTCCGGGTGCCACTGTACGCTGAGCATAAAGCGGCGGTTAGGGATTTCCAGGCCTTCCACCAGGCCGTCGGGGGACTTGGCGGTGACGCGCAAATGATCGCCTACGCGGTCGATGGCCTGATGGTGGATGCTGTTCACCTGGGCATCGGTCTTGCCCATCGCCGCAGCCAGGCGCGTATCGGCGTCGATCTGCACGTCGTGAGCGATCCGGTTGCGCGGGGTGGGCTTGAAATTGTCGTGGCGCAGGGCGGTCTCCAGCATAGACGGGATGTCCTGCACCAGCGAGCCGCCCATGGCGACGTTGAAAATCTGGTGCCCGCGGCAGATGCCAAACAGGGGTTTGTCGTCGGCGTAGGCCCAGCGCGCTACGCTGATTTCGGTGTGGTCGCGTTCCAGGCTGACGTTATCGGCGCTGGGGTGCAGGGCGTCGCCCCAGTACTGGGCGTGGATGTCGCCGCCCCCAGGCAGCAGCAGGCCGTCAACGCGCTCATAGAGGGCGCGCAGGGTGTCGTCGCTGAGTGTGCAGGGGATCAAGACCGGCACCGCCCCGGCGCGTTCCAGGGCGGCGACGTTGGCGGTGTAGGCTTGCAGCATGTCGATGCTGCCTGCGGATTGCCCGCGCCGCAGGGCGGTGGTGATGCCGATCAGCGGGCGGAACGTGGCGTCTGCCATGGGCTTGTCCTCCGGATGCGCGCTAGCTCTGGCCCTTTTTCTTGTGCAGGCTGTAGTCGCGGCGTTCCTTGAGACGGGCAGCCTTGCCGCGGCGTTCGCGCATGTAGTAGAGCTGGGCGCGGCGGACCTTGGCGCGGCGGGTGATTTCGATCTTTTCGATGCGCGGGCTTTTGAGCAAGAAGGTGCGCTCCACGCCGACGCCGTGGCTGGCGATGCGGCGCACGGTGAAGTTGGCTTCGTTGCCACCCCGGCGCATACGAATGACGATGCCCTGGAAAATCTGAATACGCTCGCGGTTGCCTTCGACGATGCGCAGGTGGACCTTGACGGTGTCGCCGGGGGCCATCTTCGGGAAGTCCCGATCTTCGGCAGCGAAGAGTTTGAGGATGTCCTGGTTCATGGTTGAGATGTCCTTCCAAAAAACGACGCACAGCGGGCGTCGGTATCGTTGCGGATGGCTGCTTACAGAACAGAGGCGCAGTATAGCACGGGGCTGTGTGTGGTGTGAAGAGTCGAATGGGTGGGGGGACTCTATAGCCACCCACCCGCGCTGCGTGGTATCATCCGCGCAGCGTTTTTTTGGTTCCAGCTTGACACCCAATAGACTTAGCCTAAAGGACAGCCCTCATGGAGCACCCCGCATACGAGACCATTCTTGTCGAGACCCCCGCGCCGGGCGTGGCGCTCATCCGCCTGAACCGGCCCAAGGCGCTCAACGCGCTGAACGCCCAGATTACCGGCGAAGC
This sequence comes from uncultured Anaerolineaceae bacterium, assembly GCA_964457835.1. Taxonomy (GTDB): domain Bacteria; phylum Chloroflexota; class Anaerolineae; order Aggregatilineales; family Phototrophicaceae; genus CAYWGJ01. The sequence continues at coordinate 12,202 of CAYWGJ010000068.1, read as the reverse complement.
CTTTACCGCCATGGAAATCTTGGACCGCGACCCGCAAATCGGCTGCATCGTGCTCACCGGCTCCGACCGGGCCTTTGCCGCCGGTGCCGACATCAAGCAGATGGCCGACACCGACGCCGTGACCATGATGAGCGGCGGCGACTTCACCGACTGGAGCCGCATGTCGCGCGTGGGCACGCCGATTATCGCCGCCGTGAGCGGTTTCGCGCTGGGCGGCGGCTGTGAGCTGGCGATGCAGGCCGATATGATCGTCGCGTCCGAGAGCGCGGTCTTCGGCCAGCCGGAAATCAACCTGGGCATTCTGCCCGGCGCAGGCGGTACCCAGCGCCTGACGCGCGCTGTGGGCAAGGCCATCGCCATGGAGATGACCCTCACCGACCGCCGACTCAGCGCCGAAGAAGCCCTGCAATACGGCCTGGTCAACCGCGTGGCCCCGCTGGAAACCTACCTGGCCGAAGCTATCGAGCTGGCGGGCAAGGTGGCGGCCAAGTCCCAGGTGGCGGTGCGCCTGACCAAGGACGCGGTGAACAAGGCCTTTGAGCTGTCGCTGCAAGAGGGCCTGGCCTACGAGAAGCGCAACTTCTACCTGCTGTTTGGCACAGAAGACCGCCGCGAAGGCATGGCCGCCTTCATCGAAAAGCGCGAGGCCCAGTGGCGCCACAAGTAGTGCCCACACTCACGCTGCTGCTGACCGCGCGCATCGGCGGGGCACTGGAGCTGCTGCCCCGCCTGTACAGCTTCCTGAAGGTGCTCAAAGCGGAAGCGGACGGCCCGGCGCATCACCTCGACCTAGGCGAAAGCTGCGCGCCGGATGTGTGGCACTGTGCCGCGACCGCCGGGCGTTCGGTGCTGGTGGCCCTGGATGCCATGGGCTGCGCGGCGGCCAACGCGCGGGCGCTCAGCCCACTGAGCCGCGAGAAGCTGCTGGACGCACACCCTCCCGTCGCGTTGATCGACACCGCGCACCCGCACACCGACGGCCCGCTGATCTACGCGCTGCGCGCCGACCACTGCGCCGGCGACGGGCATCTGTGCGTGCTGATGACTCCGGTGGTGGACAACGCGCCGCGCATTGAGGGCGATTGCCTGCATCTGCCCCGCGTGGACAGCGGCTTAGGTGAGGTGGGTGTGCTGATGCTGGCGCATGAGTCCGGTGGCTGGCGTGTGGCGGCCTGGCGCGTGGCGCGGATGCCGTCGAGCACGCCGCCCGACCCGACCATCGCCGGTGTGGTGGATTTCGTGCTGGACGAAGCGCGTTATTACCAGCAGCGCCGCGCAGAAAAGGTCAGCCCGGCGCACGCGGCCCTCATCGCCTACACCGCGGACCTGATCGACGACTCGCTGGATGGGCTGCGGCGCTGGTTCAGCGCGGTGGACGGCGACCCGGATCACTGGGACGGCGTGAAGACCCTGGCCTTCTTAATCGCGCGGGCAGCCAACGAATACGCCGAGGCCCTGGTGCTGCGTCACGGGGAGGCGGCCTTGGTCAAGGGGGGACGGGCGCGCTACAGTGCCCGCCTGGTTCAGCCGCTGGACCTGCTGGTTCCGTTGGTTGATCTGCTGCTGACTCGTGATGCCACGCTGGGTGCGCACCTGCATGTGGTTGAGCGCGTCCCTGAGGGGGTTGTGCTGCGTTTTGGCCCTGGCTGAATCGGCGTATACTGGCACCTAGGGTCGGACATCGGCTGCATCACCCCGCTGATCTACCTCCCAGAATGGGACTGGGTGTACGTCGATCACGCCAACGTCGATGCCTACGACATCCCCGAATCGGTGGAATCGCGCTACAACGATCTGTTGGACGCATTGCTTGGCGCGGACTAGCGGGCGCGGACTAAGCCGTTTGTGCCACAGAAGCGCATAAGTAAGGTAAAATGGGGTGCAGCGGAATCGCGCCGCACCCTGTGTATTAAGTCTGTCGGTGCCCAGAAGGGCCTGCCCAGCGGGGCATAACACACTTAGAGGCTGAACCATGATTAACGAAGTCATTGAAGATGCAAAAGACAAGATGAAGGCCACTGTGTCGGTCTATGAGGAGATTCTGGCCGGCATTCGAGGCAACCGCGCCAGCATTGGCCTGGTGGACCGGCTGATGGTGGAGTACTACGGCCAGGAAACCGAACTGCGCCAGCTTGCCAACATCAGTACGCCCGAACCGATGCAAATTCTCATCCGTCCCTATGACGCCGGCGCGGTGAAGGCCATCGAAAAGGCGATCCAAGAGGCCAACGTGGGTGCCAACCCCAACATCGATGGCAGCAGCATCCGCCTGAACATGCCCGCCCTGACCCGCGAGCGCCGCCAAGAGCTGGTGAAGCTGCTGCACAAGCGCACCGAAGACGCGCGCGTGTCGATCCGCAACATCCGCCGCCACGCCAACGACGACCTGCGCGACTTCGAAAAAGAGAAGATGATCTCCGAAGACGACCAGAAGCGCGGTGAAGACGAAATCCAGAAGCTGACTGACGAGTACATCAAGAAGGTCGAAGCGCTGGAGAAAACCAAAGAGGCCGAAATTACCGAGCTGTAAGCACCCGCCCGACCGGCACCCGCGTGACCCGCATCAGTAGAAAGGCAGACACATGGTGACGACCCTGCGCAACACGGATAACAGCACTCCCCGGCTGCCAGAACGCATCCCCAAGCACGTTGCCATCATCATGGATGGCAACGGGCGCTGGGCGCAGTCACGCGGGCTGCCCCGCAGCGAAGGCCACCGCCAAGGTACGGAGAACCTGCGCACTATCATCCGGGCGGCGGTGGAGTTCGGCATAGAAATCCTGACCATCTACGCCTTCTCCACGGAGAACTGGCACCGGCCTCGCCGCGAAGTCATGCTGCTGATGCGTATCCTGGAGATGGTGCTGGACCGTGAGCTGGCCGAACTGAACGCTGAGGGCGTGCAGATCCGCCACCTAGGCGAAATCGAGGGCATCGCGCCGCACTTGGCCCGCAAAATCCGCGAGGCCTGTGAGCTGACCAAGCACAACGAGCGCTTAGTCTTGAACGTCGCCTTTAACTACGGCGGGCGCGATGAGATCGTCCACGCCGTGCGTGAAATCGTGGCCGCAGGCTACCCGCCGGAGGCCATCACCGACGACCTCATCAGCCAATACCTGTATACCAGCGGCCTGCCAGACCCCGACCTGATTATTCGCACCAGCGGCGAGCTGCGCGTGAGCAACTTCTTGATTTGGCAGGGGTCCTACAGCGAGTATTACGCCACCAGCACCTACTGGCCGGACTTCGACCGTGAGTCCCTGCTGGAAGCACTGAAGGCTTACAACGCCCGCCGCCGACGCTTCGGCAAGACCGACGCGCAGATTGACGATACGGACGCATTCCCACACGAAGACGAGACGTAAAGGTAGACCCCCTGTGTACAACACTATCGAACAGGTGATTGAGGCACTCAACGCCCAGAAGTACATCGCCACTGATGAGATCGCCACCGTGATGTTCCTGGCAAACCAACTGGGCAAACCGCTGTTGGCCGAGGGACCGGCGGGTGTCGGCAAGACGGAACTGGCTAAGGCCTGGGCTGCGGCTACGGGGCGGCGCTTGATCCGCCTGCAATGCTACGAAGGCCTGGACGAGAGTAAGGCACTCTACGAATGGGAATACGCCAAGCAGATGCTTTATACCCAGCTGCTGCGCGACAAGCTGAGCGAGCTGTTGTCCGAAGCCGAGACCCTCACCCAGGCCGCTGACCGCCTGGCCCAGGAGGACAACGTCTTCTTCAGCGAGCGCTTTCTGCTGGCGCGCCCACTGCTGCAAGCCATCACCTCGGACGAGCCGGTGGTGCTGCTGATCGACGAGATCGACCGCGCCGACGCCGAATTTGAGGCCTTCTTGCTGGAAATCCTGAGCGACTTCCAGGTGACCGTGCCGGAGCTGGGCACCCTGAAGGCCAAGCATCAGTTCGACGTGCTGCTCACCAGCAACAACACCCGCGAGCTGTCCGAGGCGCTGAAGCGGCGCTGCCTGTACCTGTTCGTCGATTATCCGCAGGCTGAGGCGGAACTGAGCATCGTGCGGATGCGCGTGCCGGAGCTGGACGCCAAGCTGGCCGCACAAGCCGTGGAGCTGGTGCAGAACCTGCGCCGTATGGACTTGAAGAAGAACCCCAGTGTCAGCGAGACCATTGACTGGGCCAAGGCCCTGGTTAAGCTGAACGCCGATACCCTCGACCGTGACACGCTGCAAAACACGCTCACGGTGCTGCTGAAGCACGAAAGCGACGTGCAGAAGGCGCGCCGCGCCCTGGATGGCGGCGTGAGCGGCGGCCTGGACGACGATGGTTATCCGCCGGGCTTCACGCCGCGTCCGCGCCGTGGGGGGCGTGGCTGGAACTAAGCCGCCTGGCGGATCACGCGCGCAGAGAACGGCCCCCATCGCTGTGTGATGGGGGCCGCTGTGATTCGCGCTTAGCTTTAGTCCTCGGCCCGAT
>CAYWGJ010000068.1:7316-7652 GCA_964457835.1 uncultured Anaerolineaceae bacterium | reverse complement strand
GCGCTAGCCTTCGGCCCGATGCGCTAGCCTTCGGCCCGATGCGCTAGCCTTCGGCCCGATGCGCTAGCCTTCGGCAGGCAGCACCGTAAACGTGGACCCAGCACCGCGCCCGTAGACCTCCGGGAAGAAGCTCTCCTGGGCAATGGGCGGGATCACGTTGTAGACGCCTTCCACGCTGGGCCGGATCGTGTAGCGGTACTCATAGGACCCGGCGGGCAGGTAGGTGCTGCTGAGCACCACGCGCTCGTCGCGGAACTGGATGTCGCTAAACCACCACCAGCCCCAGCCCTGGCTGAGCGGGTCGGTGCGGCTGAGGCCGGGCATGGTGTTTACCAT
>CAYWGJ010000068.1:0-7306 GCA_964457835.1 uncultured Anaerolineaceae bacterium | reverse complement strand
CGGGCCGCGTGCCGATCTGCGCGCTGGTTGCCAGGCGCGGGTTGATGCCTTCCGCACCAGCGGGCAGCGGATCGTCCACGACCAGGTAGTTCAGGGCGTTGGGCGCGATGACGGTCAAGCGCACCTCGACGATTTCGCCGACGCGGGCCTCGGTGATGGCCTCACTGCTGCCGGGGTAGTGGTAGCTGCGGCTGACGATCACACCGCGGTCCAGCGCATCGATTTCCGGTACGGGCAGGTAGGCTTCCAGGTAGGCGGTGTAGTAGAGCGCGCCGGTGCCGTCCCCGCGTGATACCGTGATCAGGTTGGCTTGATCGGCCAGCAGCGCGGCCACGTCCACTTGCAGCGTCTGGGTGTCCAGGGCCTGGCTGGGGTCCATGCTGCCGCTGGTCAGCGCGTCGTCGTTGAGCGTCAGCGCGTAGTCGTAGCCGGGGTTCAGCTCATCGGTGGCGACCATCCAGTCGGTGAGGGCCAGCACCGCCCAGGCGGTTTCCTGCGTGGTTTCCCAGGCATCGGCGTCGCGCGCGACCATCAGCCAGCGCACGGTGTTGACCAGCACGGCGTTGTCCGGCTCACGCTCGATCAGCGCTTTGAGGATCATGGCGGTGCTGCGCGTGCTGCTGGACCAGTTGAAGCGGTCGATTTGCGGCTCTTCCCAGTGCGCGCCATTGGCACTGATGATGACGCGGCCCAGCAGATCGTCGCGCAGCGTGGTGACGCGCGTCGTGTCGTCGTCTTGCAGGGTCATCAGCAGCAGGGCTTTGCCGAACAGGTCCAGGCGATCCCGCGAGTCGTAGAGGTTGGCGACTGCCGCCGACTCATAGCTGCCTGCGCGTGCCAGTGCATAGAGCACGAAGGCCTGGCGGTTCACGTTGTCACCGGGGCGGCTGGCGCGTGGAATGAGTTCCAGCTCGCCGCGCAGGTAGTTGCTGGCGTCCACAATCATGAGCGGGTCTACGGTGGCCCCGGCGTCCAGGGCTTCCATGAGCGCGACCAGAGCGTAGGCGGTCACCTGGGCATTGGCCTCGTCGCGCGCGTACCAGCCCCAGCCGCCGTCCACCTTTTGTTCCGCGGCCAGGCGCTGGAGGGCGATGTTGATCTCGCGGTCCAGGTCATCTAGCAGTGCGGTGTCCGCGTAGCTCAGCTCGACCAGGGCGCGGCGGGTGGCGGCGTTGGTCAGCATCCGGCTGGCGGTGGTGATGGCACTCTGATAGCGGTAGTTGCGCAGGTAGTCCAAGCCTTGCAGCGTGGTGCCTGCCAGAGAAGCATCCAGGTTGACGGTCAGCTCGCCCTGGGTGCTGTCGAAGCGGCGCGGCAGCACGATGGCTTCTGTCAATGCGCCGGCGTCCGGCAGCAGACCGCCGGTGCCCACTGTTTCGGGCACTTCATAGCGGTAAACGGGCAGCAGGCGCTCGTCACCCTGGCCGATCTGCGGGCGCGCGGCGTCGCTGTAGTCCCCTGCATCCGCGTACACGATCACCTCGACGTGCGGCACGTCGTTCACCGTCACCGGCCAGTTCACGCGGGCACTGCGCCCGGCGGGGACCATCACGGTCTGGTTGTTCTCGCCGGTCAGCGTCAGGCCTTCCGCTTCGATGAAAACCTCGACGGTCTGGTCGGTGGGGGTGGTGTTGTTCACGACAGCCCCCAGCACCACCGCGTCGTCAACGACGAAGAAGCGGGGCGTCACCGGGCGCACGATCACCGGGCGGGTGCTGATGAGGTCGAAGGTGTCCTCGCCGACCAGCAGGTCCCCGTCTGCGTCCGGCTGAGTCAGGCCGCGCGCGTCCAAGCGCCAGGTCGTCAGGTTGTCCGGCAGGGTGACCTCAAAGCTGGCCGTGCCGTTCGCATCGGTGACGAAGGCACCGTCCCAATAGACGGTGTCGATGAAGTCCTCGCGGATTTCGAAGAAACCGCCGCCACCGCCACCGCCGCCACCGCCACCTTTGACGGTATCCAGGGTGTATTGGGTGATGTAGTCGGTGTTGAGCGTCAGCAGGGTGGAGGTCTGCACGCCCAGGCCCTGCGGGCCAAAGAAGCGGCTGAAGATGGGGCCGCTTTCGTTCGCTTTGATCGCCAGCGAGGCCAGGTCGGTGATCGCCACGCCCACTTCAGCCGATACCGGCGCGCCCTGATAGTCGGTGGTGGTGATGGTGTAGGTGACGGTTTCCTGCGGCTGGGCAAATTCACGGTCGGGCTGGATGTCGATCGTCAGGGCCTTGCGCGAGGCATCTACGCTGATGGCTGTGCTGCCCATGCGGAAGGCCGCGACGGGGTTGGTGTCGTCCACGCCCTTGACGATGAACAGGCTGAGGTAAACGTTCGGGGCCATGTCCTCCGTGATGGGGACCTCGATGGTGCTGGCGCTGCCGCTGAGCGTGACCTTCTGGGTGCTCAGCACGCTGCCGCGCTCAATGCTGAGCAGGCCCTGAGCTTCACCCTGGAAGGGCGAGGTGACCAGGACTTGCGCGGTGTCGCCGATCTGGTAGCTGTCCTGGTCGGTGATGAGGTCCACGCGGTTGTTGTTGGGCACGCGCCAGTTCACGTAGTCTGAGGAGGACACCCACATCGTGGCAGAGGCCACCGCCTGGCGGCCCGCGGCGTCGCGGCTGGTGACCGTGGCCTTGAAGACGCCGCCGTTGGGGGGCACGAACTCAAAGCGTGCCAGGCCGTCGGCGTCGGTGGTCAGCACGGCGTCATCGACTGGAACCTCTTCCAGCTCGTACTCGTAAGTCAGGGAACCGTTGTAGGGGTCCACGGTTTGCAGGCTCGTCCAGCGGCGCTCGACGATCTCGACAGTCAGGTCTTGGTCGGGCAGGCTCTGGCTGTCCCAGTCCACGGCGATGAACTCAAAGCGGCTGGGTTCACCGGCGGTGCCCACGTAGCGCTCCGGGCGCACGCCGACGTAGAGGTCCGCCTGGTGCACGATGATCTCAGTGCGCCCGCTGACGCTCTGGCCGGTCTCGTCCAGCACATCGGCCTCGATGCTGTAGCGCTTGCTGATGGTTTCGTCTTCCAGGGTGCCGTCCACCTCGATGCGGGCTTCGCCGTTGACGTCGGTTTCTAGGCTTTCGCCGCGCACGTAGCGCCCGTATAAGTCGTAGTAGAAGCGGCTGCCGTTGTCGCTGTCCCGGTCGGTGAAGTTGAAGCGGCCTGCGTTCCCGCTGTAGTTGAACAGGTAATCGCTGACCCACATGTTGTATTGCACGGTGGCACCTGCGACGGGGCCGCCGAAGTAGAAGTCAGCGCTCAGCGTGGCCGTCAGAGTGTCACCATCCACGTAGTCTTTGGCGTCCGGCGTGATGCTCACCTGGAACTCCGGCAGGCGGAACTCGGCTACGTCGAAGCCAATGCCGCCGCTTTCGAAGGTGTTGCTCGTCGGGGCGCTGATGCTGTAGCTGATGCGGTAGTAGCCCAGCTCGGCGTCACTGCTCAGCTCAAAGGTGCCGGAGAAGCTGCCGAACTCGGTAAGGGGCAGGCGTTCTTCGTAAATGACTTGGCCTTGGTTGTCGATGATTTCCACCGGCACGCTGTCGATGTCCGCCAGGACGGTGTAGGCCATGTCGTTCTGTTCCAGGATGATGCCCCGGAAGTGCACCGGCTGGCCGGGGCGGTAGATGGCGCGGTCGGTGTAGGTGTAGCTCTGGTAGCGGTTGGGGTAGTAGTTGTAGTCCTGGTTGAAGTTCCAGGGGTTGAGGCCGTCGGTCCAGTTGTTGTAGCCTATGCCGAACCGCCCGGCCCCGTCGTCCACCCAGGCGATCAGCGCGTCGTACACGTCGGGGCGGCGGCCCAGTTCAAAGCGGGCGATGCCTTCCGCGTCGGTGCGGGCGCGCAGGTTCTCCGCCCTGGCGCTTTCGGTGTTGAAGGCGCGCAGGTTCACTTCGACGTCAGCCAGGGACTCGCCGGTGTGCACGTCCGTGACCCACACCAGCGTGCTGTCGATGCTGTCCTTAACGACCAAGTTAGCGGTACCCACGATCATGAAGTGCTGGTCACTGGGGCCAACGCCGTCGATCAACCGGCTTTGGGCGTCCAGGTAGTAAACGCCGGGGGGCAGCGGTCCTTCGCCCAGGCCGTCAACCTCACCGGGGTCGCCCAGCGTCACCGGGATTTCGCTGCTTTGTGCGGCGGCGGTGATCTCAAAGAAGTACTCGCCCTCGAAGCCCTCTGCAATGTAGGCCGTGGACTCGTCGCGCAGGGTGATGCCCCACCAGGTGAGGCCGTTGGCGCACACCGGGCCATCTACGATGTCAAAGGCGTAGCCGGGGTACAGCAGCTCGACGATTTCGCCGTCAGGGGCAAAGGCGCGGGCGCGCAGGTTCGGCTCCGCGATCACCTGGCCACGATCGCCGACCTTGGCGCGGCTGGGCAGGGTGCCGGGGCAGGCCGTGCTGCTGCTCGTGCCGCTACCTGGGGCAATGGCTGACGCCGGGTCGAAGTTGCCCAGGTCCACCATGTCGTAGCGGCTGGCGTTGGCTGTCGGCAGGTCCGGCACTGTCCAGCGGCGCAGCAGATTGCTCTCCGCGGGCACGAAGTCGTGGTCGAAGCGGTAGCTCGGTTGGGTGTACAGGCGGTCCAGGGCGAAATCGGTGTCCATACTGTAGAGCGCGAACTCGATCTCATCGACGTTGCGGTGCACGACAAAGAGGCGCGTGTCCTCGCGGGAACCGTCGTAGAAGCCGATGGGTCCGGACGGGACGCGCAGGCCCATCGCTGGGTCGAAGCTGGTGGTGGTGTAGCTGAAGCTGAAGGGCGTTTCGATCCGGTTGCCGTAGGCGTCCTCCATGCCGGGGGCCACAGTGACGGTGTAGCGGGTCTGTGGCTGCGGGTCGAAGTTGACCGAGTAAGTCTCGCGCCAGGACGCGTAATAGCCGCTGATGCCGCCTGCGGGTTCCGGCTCGACCGTGATCTTGTCCAACAGGGTTTCGGGGTTCATGCGCGTGTTGAAGATGAGCGCGAAGCCGCCGTAGGGCTGCGCGAAGTTACCGTCGCCGGGGCTGCTGTAGCGGATTTCCGGCGCAGGGACGGTGGTGAAGCCCTGCGTGAAGGCGGGCAGGGCGGTATTGCCGCCAATCTCGTACACGCTGTCCGCCGGGAAGCCGTAGTCGTAGCGGGTGTCCAGCAGCAGGTTATCGCCAGGGTCGAAGGTGAAGCCCGCGCCGTTGGCGTCCCACGCGAAGCTGCCCGCTGAGGGATCGACCGGCACGCCGTCAGCGCTGAGCGTGAAGTTCGCCTCCAAGCTGGCCTGGTTCAGCGGCTGATTGAAGGTCATGCGGATGTCGGCGAAGAGGTCGATGCGGTCGGCCTCGTCGTCCGGCAGGGGTTCCCAAGACACGATTTGCGGGTCGCGGGTGCGGAAGGTGAAGCCGTAGCTTTCTTCCAGCGTGCTGCCATCCACGGCGGTCAGGGCTTCATCGACGACGACGGCATAGGTCGTGCCGCCGCTGAGCGCTTGATCCGGCGTGAAGGCGTAAATGGCGCTGTTGACCCACTCGCCGGTACCGGCCACAGAGGGGAAGAAAGTCAGCGGGTCGGGCAGTTCGGCCCTGTCCACCGAGGTGACAACGGGCACCACGGGCCGGTTAAAGATCACAGTGACGCGGGTGTTAGTCTCGACCTCGGCGGCGTCCGGGCTGGGAAAGGTGCTGCTCACCTGCAAGAAGCCGACGGTGTTCAGGTTCAGACTGTAGGGCTGGGCCAGCGGCGCGCCGTCAGCGGCTGTGAGGTCCGCGGAGAGGTCCAGCGTGACGCTTTCGCCGCGTGTGAAGGGGGCATCCGGCGTGAAACTCAGGCGGGTGCCATCACAGTCGAAGCTGCCTGGCGTGTCCGGCGTGATGCTGGCGGCGGCCTGGGCGGTGTCGCAGTCGAGGCTGCGGTTGAAGTACAGGCTGATGCTGGCGTCCAGAGCCAGTTCCTGGCCGGGCAGTGGTTCGCTGTCCACCACTTCCAGCACGGGGCCGAAGACCAGGGCGTCGTCGGCGGCGTCCTGCGCAGAGAACAGGCTCAGCGGCTGGCTCAACAGCAGCAGCAGCACGGCGCTCAGCAGTAGGTACAAAGGACGGTAGTGTGATCGCATGGGCAGTTCCTCACTGTGTCTTGATTGGCGTTGGGTCACCCTTCCTATTATAGGGGAAATGCGCCGGTGTGCGCACCCAAGTCGATGGGGCGTAGGCGGCGCGTAGGCTCTTCAGTGTGGGCGGGTTGGCCGGGATGCCGGGGGACGGTTACAATACCCGCACGATCCGCCAACTTATAGTCAACATCCGCAGGAGACGCCGCATGCCGGACACAGACCCCACTCCACGCACCGCCCTCAACGCCCGCAGCCGGGCATTGGTCAGCGGCACGGACCGCGCCGCCGCGCGCGCCATGCTCAAGGCCATCGGCCTCACTGATGCCGACCTGGACAAGCCCTTGATCGGCATTGCCAACACCTGGACGGAGATCGGCCCGTGCAACTTTCATCTGCGCGTGCTGGCCGCCAAGGTCAAGGAAGGCATCCGCGCGGCGGGCGGTACCCCGCTGGAGTTCAACACCGTCAGCATCAGCGACGGCATCACCATGGGCACGGAAGGCATGAAGGCCTCGCTGGTCAGCCGGGAGGTGATCGCCGACAGTATCGAGCTGGTGGCGCGCGCCAACATGCTGGACGGCGTGGTGGCGCTGTCATCTTGTGATAAGACGATTCCGGGCACCATCATGGCCCTGATCCGCATGGACCAGCCCGCGCTGATGCTCTACGGCGGGACGATCATGCCCGGCGAGCTGAACGGCCAAAAGCTGGACGTGGTGAGTGTGTTTGAGGCCATCGGCACCCACGCCAAAGGCGAGATCGACGACGCGCAGCTTAAGGCTATCGAAGACGCTGCCTGCCCCGGTCCCGGTGCCTGCGGCGGTCAGTTCACGGCCAACACCATGGCGATGATCTCGCAGATTATCGGCATCTGCCCGATGGGTATGGGGGACGTGCCCGCCGAGGACCCCAAGAAGAAAGACGTGGCCTATCAAGCCGGGGCCATGATGCTCAAGCTGATTGAGGCGGACATGCGCCCTAGCAAGCTCTTCACCCGCCAGGCGCTGGAGAACGCTATCGCCGCCGCCGCCGCCACTGCGGGCAGCACTAACAGCGTGCTGCACACCCTGGCTTTTGCGCGGGAGGCGGACATTCCGTTCACGCTGGACGACATTGAAACGATCAGCCGCCGCACGCCCATCATCGCCAACATGCGCCCGACTGGGGAGTTCATGGCCTTGGACCTGTACCGCGCGGGCGGCGTGGCCCTGGTCGCCAAGCGCCTGCTGGAAG
>CAYWGJ010000067.1:0-14466 GCA_964457835.1 uncultured Anaerolineaceae bacterium | reverse complement strand
GGTCCAGGTGCGGCGGCTGCGCACCGGGGATACCGGCTACGCCGCAGCTTGGTTCCTCGTCGCGGCACAAGCCCCGCCCCTGCGCCGGGTGCGCGGCGAAACCCGCATGATGGGTATCAACCTGGACCGCTTTCATCCGTTGGGTACACCAGACGCAGTACGCTTGGCTGGCTTGGGTTGGGTGCGCTTTGGCTATAACGTATCAGCGGGCACTGGCTCCACGGACATACGTGCCGCCTATGAACATTATGCCCCCCTGGCCGAGCGCTACGCTCGCGCCGGGATCAAGGTGTTGTTTGCCTTCAGCCATCAGACCTATGGTGAAGGCCGTAATGAATTCTGGCCTTGGGCGAACATGAGCGATGACAAATGGCGGCAGCTCACTGAACCCTTCGTTGAGATGGTCGGCAAGATCGCGGCACAGTACGCGGGCCAGGACCTGGTACACTGCTGGCAGGTCTGGAACGAGCAGGACGCGCCTATCGGGGCCGTGGCCTCTGTGCCGATGGCGGCCCACAACTACGCCCATCTCTTCGCGGAGTCGCTGCGGGCGATCCGTGCAGCGGCCCCGGAGGTTGTGGTCATCAGCGGCGGGCACACGCGCGGGCCGGGGCCTGGGGCACAGTACGCGCGGGATACCGTGGCCGCCCTACCCACGGACGCCCTGCCTGACGGCATCGCCTTTCACCCTTACGGGCGCGGCACGCAGCCCAACGGGCGCTACGCCAACTGGGGCCACATCGAGGACTCGCTGGCGGCCTACGGCGGGGTGCTGCCGGGGCGTCCGCTGTGGATCACCGAATGGGGCGTGCTGGACAAAGCCGGTGATCCGCCACAGGAAATCGCCGATTACGCCGTGCGCGTGATCGACTACATCAACACGAAACATCCAGGCCGGGTGGCAGCAGCGATCTGGTACGCTTGGGCCATGGGAATGCACAACGGCTACGGCCTAGTCGATGCCAACGATCGACCTATCCCGCCACTGTATAACACCTACCGTGACCTGAGCTGAGCAATGGGCATACCGGGCCTGATACACAGTACACCAGCACCGCAATGGTTTGTAATGGGATTGCAATCCCGCACCATATGCCCTAGACTGATATCATCCGCGTACACCCTGCCATTTGGGTGGCCCGCGTGACCAACCCGCAGCATCCATGTTGAGTCGTGAGGTTTGAAGAACTGATGCCACAGCGCAAAACTCGCCCCGACATCTGCGACTACGAAGGGTCCAACTACCGCACGGAATTCTGGGAAAACCAAGGGCGCGAGTATGAGGATCGCGTAGAACGTATCGCGCTGCGGCGGCTGCTGCCCGCGGATGGCGGACGACGCTTACTGGAAATTGGCGCGGGTTTTGGTCGGCTCACTGAGGAATACGCTGCTTTCGATCAGGTCGTGCTGCTGGATTATTCTTTCTCGCAGCTTCAGTACGCCCGCGACCACCACGGCGACTCCGAGCGCTTTGTGTACGTGGCGGCAGATGCCTATCACATGCCTTTCCGTCCAGGCACCTTTGACGCCGCTTCGATGATCCGTACCATTCACCACATGGAAGATGTCGCGTCGGTGCTGGCCCAGGTGCGGCGTGTGCTGACTCCAGAGGCGGTGTTCATCCTGGAGCACGCCAACAAGCAGAACATCAAGGCCATGCTGCGCTATGCCACCCGTCAACAGGCTTGGAGTCCCTACAACCACGAACCGGTCGAATTCGTCGAGCTGAACTTCGACTTCCACCCAGAATACATCCGCCAGCGCTTGGCCGACGTAGGCTTCAAGCTGGAAAAGCGGATGCCAGTGAGCTTCTTCCGTGTGGAGGCCATCAAGCGCACCATGCCCACCCATGCGCTGGTCGCCCTAGACAGCCTGTTGCAATGGACCGGGATGCTGTATACCCCCAGCATCTTTACCCGCAGTCGCAGCATCGCCACCGGGCCGAATGGGCCGGATAACACCAGCGCTCCCCTCAGCGAAGCCTTCGCCTGCCCAGAAACCGGTGCCTCGCTGCGGCGTGAAGGCGATACCCTCGTCAGCCGAGAGACCGGGCTGCACTATGCCGTGCGCGACGGTATCTATGATTTTAAGGCCCCACTGGACTGATCCGCCGCTGTTCACGGCGCAGCCCCGGCCTTACAATCGACAGCGCGCAGCAAATCGAAGAGGTGCCGTGCCTCGCTGCTGTGCTGTGAGTACCTTCCCTTCCCAACACGGCTGCGCTCATCACCTTCAGCAAAGGAGGCCCTGCCATGAACCCCAAACGCCTGCTCGAACAACACGGGATCAACCCGAAGAAGAGCCTGGGGCAGAACTTCCTGCACGACCCCAACGCCCTGGAGAAGATCGTCACCACCGCCGAACTGATGCCCGAAGACACCGTGCTGGAGATCGGGCCGGGCACCGGCGCGCTGACTGCACACCTGGCCCCCTATGTGCACGAAGTCATCAGCGTCGAAGTCGATGAACGGATGCGCCCTGTGCTAGAGCAGCAGTTGGCCCCTTACCCGAACGTTGAGGTGATCTACGAAGACATCCTGGCGCTGAACGTCGTGGGCATGATGGGTGATCGCGATTTCGTTGTGGTGGCTAACGTGCCCTACTACATCACCAGCGCTATCTTAAAGCACCTGCTGGACGCGCCACGCCGCCCACGCCGCCTAGTCCTCACCGTGCAGCACGAGCTGGCCGAGCGCGTCGTCGCCAAGCCAGGGGACCTGAACCTGCTAGCCGTCAGCGTACAGTTCTACGGGCGGCCCCGCATCGTCTCCAAGCTGAACCCGGCGGTCTTCTGGCCGCGCCCGGAAGTAGACAGTGCCCTGCTGCGCATTGACGTCTACGATCAGCCCGCCGTCGCTGTGCCCAGCACCGCGCTTTTCTTCAAGGTGGTGAAGGCCGGCTTCAGCCAAAAGCGCAAACAGCTCAAGAACGCGCTGAGCGGCGGCTTGCAGATCAAAGCGCGCGAGGCGGGCGAGCTTTTGGATCGCGCCAACCTGGATTCCACACGCCGCGCCGAAACGCTGAGCCTGGAAGAATGGGCTGCCCTGACCGAGGTTTACGCCGCAGGATAAAGTCGTGGCACAACACCCGCGACTCCGCGCCCAGATTCGCCGTATAATAGGTGCATCGCACTGCCGCTGAGCGCTGTGTGTTTTACGCTGCACAGCGATGAGTTCACAGGGAAAGACCACCATGATCCAGTACAACCACCGCAGCACCTTCTGGTTGGGCATTATCTTAAGTATGGCCACCCTGGCCTTCACCGTCGGTACCATCACGCCTGGCGCACAGGTCCTGGTGCTGGGCTTAGTGGCCGCGATGCTGGCCGGGTCCTTTGTGCAGATCGGTGAGGGTGCCTCGCCACGGGCGTTGATCGAGTCCATCCAGCAGCGCGCCGGTGAAAGCCTCAGCACCTCCGGGCGCAGCAGTGAAGCCCGCGAAGCCCTCAGCCGCGCCGAAAGCCGGGGCACCTCGCTGCCAGTCGGCGTGGACCTGCTGGATATTGGCCTCATCACCACGGCGCACGGGGACGACGGCATGGTCATGCGCCGCACCCGCAGCTTCTCCAAGGACGATGATGGCGTGCGGCCCTTCCTCACACTAGATGTCGAACCGGGGGCAGCAGACCGTAAAGCCGTGCTGCGCTTTGAGATCATCGATCATAACGGCAACTCGCGCTTCGTCCATGAGATGGAAACTTTTCTGCGTGATGGCGAAACCAGCCTGATGTCTGACCATCACCTGCCGCTAGCGGATAACCCGCAGGTGGCGGGCATGGGCGAATGGGACCTGCGCGTTTACCTGGATGGCGAAATACTGGGTATCCACAGCGTGACCTTAGAGCCATCCAGCGAGGAACGGCGGCGGCGCGTGCGTCGTGGCGAGTCGGGATCAGCTCGCCGCTATGTGACGGGCAGCGACGCCCCACAATCGCGCTCAGCAGCGGCGGCCAACCGCCTGCGAGACGATGAAGCCCCGCGTCGCACTGGTGCCACCAGCCTGGAAGAACTGCTGCGCAGCCAGTCCGACCAAGAAGAACGCCGCTGATGCAGCCGACCATGAGTGACGGAATGAGGCCTATTGATGAACAATAACACCGGTCGCGGCGGCTGGTTCCTTCTTTTTTTCTTGATGGTGCTGGCTATGACTAACGCTGAATTCGTGCCGCTGCTGATGCTGCTGATCGCGCTGTTCGTGGCGCGAGTGGCCTTGTCCAACACCGGCCCAGCGCTGATCCAACAAGTCATCGACAACCTGCGCCTCTTCTTTGACGACATCAGCGGTGAAACCCAGCGCCGCGAAACTGAGCGCCACCGTGAGGAACTGCGCCGCCGTCAGTCAGGGTACCGCCGTGCGGATGACTCCTACGTGGATCGCCCATACCAGGGCCAACGTCCCGCCCCAGCAAGCGCCCCCCCGCCGCGCCCCCGACGCAGCACGACCGTCTATCAGCACGCCCTAGATGCCGTGCGCGCCGCTGGCAAAAACCCCGATGACCTGCCTGTGCTGCCGGTTGATGTAGGGGTGCTGGTTTTCAGCCAGGGCCGCCGCGAGCCGGTCATCGTCCGGGACTGGGAAGTGCTCGACGACGCCGACTACGTGCAGCCGTACATCCAGATCAGACTGCCGGAAGAGGCCGAAGGCAGCATCCGCTTTGAACTGCGTGACAGCCGTGGTGATGTCGTCTATGTGCACAGTGATGAATATGCCTTTCAGCGTGGGCGTAACCTGGTGATTCCGTCTACACGCCTGCCGCTGCATGACCAACAGCACAAAGATGGACGCTGGGAGCTGCGGGTGCGTGCCGATGGCATGGAGATTGCACGCCATACTGTCATCTGGCAGGATGCCGACAAAGCCTCCACCAGCTTCCGCGAACATCTGACCCACGACGGCGAGCTGAGCAGCGAAATCCGCGCGGCCTTGGCCGAAAGCCGTTTGGAAGAGGTCAGCCTGGACGAACTGCTGGGTTCGATGGATGACGATGCAGGCCAAGCCTCACAGCGCCGCTCGTGAACAACTAGATGTGACGAATAAATGAGGAAAACAGCGCATGAAAATCGCATTAGCTGGTGACCACGCCGGTTATCCCCTGAAGCAGCACCTCGTGGATTATCTGCGCGGGCTGGGCCATGAAGTCCTGGACCTGGGCGTCGATACGCCCGATGTGCCCGCAGACTACCCCGACAGCGCGGCAGCACTGGCGCAGGCCCTGCTCAGCGGGCAAGCCGAGCGCGGCATTCTGGCGTGTGGCAGCGGCGTCGGCGCGAGCGTGGCAGCCAACAAGCACCAAGGCATCTACGCCGCAGTGTGCCATGACACCTACTCCGCCGCGCAAGGCGTGCAGCATGACCGCATGAACGTGCTGTGTGTCGGCGCACGGGTGATCGGCACTAAGACCGCTGAGTCGCTGGCAGATGCCTTTATCGGCGCAGTGCCCAGCGGCGAAGCACGGCACACGCGGCGTTTTGGCAAAGTGCAGGCCATCGAACGCGCGCAGGGCTGCAACTGAGGCCTCCATGCTGCGCTGCATCAGCGTTGCATCAGAACCGCTGCCCAAAGCGACACTTTAGCCCCTGTGAAGCGTATATTAAAAGCATAGGGATGATTCCCCAAAGCTGTGTATAATCAAATTAGTTTGTGAACGGAGACACAACATGCGCGTGATCGTGCATACCGGCAAGGGCGGCGTTGGTAAAACCAGTATCTCAGCTGCGACCGCCGTGCGCTGTGCCCAGATGGGCCTGAAAACCATCGTCATCAGCACCGATACCGCCCACAGCCTGGCGGACTCGCTGGATAAGAAGATCGGCCCGGAACCCGTGGAGCTGATGCCTAACCTGTGGGCGCAGGAAGTTGACGCCCGCTACTCCATGGAAAAGTACTGGGGACGCTTCCAGAAATACATGGTCGCCATGCTCAGTAATCAGGGCGTAGAAGAAATCGTCGCAGAAGAAGTGACGATCCTGCCTGGCATGGAAGAAGGCGCGCATCTGCTGTGGATCAACAAATACTTCGAGGACGGTTTCTATGACGTGCTCATCGTCGATGCCGCGCCCACCGCTGAAACCCTGCGCCTGCTGAGCCTGCCAGACGTGACGAAATGGTGGGTCACGCGCTTGATGCGCACCTTCCAGGGAATTCGCCGCTTGGTGCGCCCCATCGGGCGGGTGCTGGGCCGTGCCAACGAAGCCGTGCCGGATGAAGAAGCATGGGCCGAAGTCCAACAACTCTTCGACACGCTGGACAAGGTACGCGCGTTGATGGCCGACCCGGAGATTTGCTCCATCCGCCTGGTGGTCAACCCGGAAAAGATGGTCATCAAAGAGACGCAGCGGACCTACACGTACCTGAACCTCTACGGCTACGCCACCGACGCCATCATCTGCAACCGCGTGATTCCAGATGAAGTGACCGACCCCTACTTCACGATGTGGAAACAACACCAACAGGAAAACCTGGGCTTCATCGGCGAGGCCTTCGGCGGCCTGCCGCTGATGCAGGTGCCCATGTTCAACGGCGAAATTACCGGGCAAGAGCGCCTGTCCATGCTGGCTGATGCCCTCTACGGAGACAAAAACCCCGCCGAGCAAATGTTCACCGGCCAAACGCACCGCATCGAAAAAGTGGAGGACGGCGACGGGGCCTACCGCCTAGTAGTGCCGCTGCCTTTCGCAGACAAAAACGACATGGACCTCTACCGCTCGCGCGACGAGATCACGCTGCGGGTGGGGCCATACCGCCGCAACGTCGTCTTACCGTATGCCCTATGGGACCTGGAAATCGCTGATGCAAAATTCGAGCAGTCGAACCTCGTCATCCGATTCTACCGAAACACCGAAGCCGATGCTGTCGAAGACGATAGCACCGCTGTCGCTGGCACCAAGTCCGGATGAGGCCCCTGAGGACGAAAGCCGCCGGGTCGTCATCCCGGAAGGCCGGGGCCGCAGCGACTTGAGACGCGCCGCTGCGAACGGTGCAGCGGCCAACGGTCACAGTAACAGCAGCACGCCTTATGGTGAAGCCGATGGTGACAGCCACGGCACCCGTAACGGTCACGCTGTGCCTAACGGTGCCAGCAGCACAAATGGCAGCCCAGATAGCGCGATGCCTACCGGCATCTACAGTGCGATGGACACCGTGCGCGGCCCCCAGCCCAACAGAGAGCGCACGGCGTCCAAGCCGCCCAGCTACGCGGAGGCCCATGCGACTCGGCCTACCGTCACGCCCAACAGCGAGGTCCCGTCAGACCCACACAACATCCCGCGCCCCGGCTCCATCCGGATGCAGGTGCGCTTTGTGCGGGGGCTTTTTTACGCGGCCTCGCTGTTTGTCCGTCTGCTGTTCTGGCAGGTGTACGTGCGGCGTTACCTGCCGGGCTACGTAGACGCCACCAACCTCAAGCGCTGGATCCGCTGGGCGCGCGGCTTCCGGCGCTTTGCCATCAGCATGGGCGGCGTGTACATCAAGTTAGGGCAGTTCATCTCTACCCGCGTGGACGCCCTGCCTGAAGAGATCGTCCGTGAGCTGGAAAGCCTACAAGACGAAGTGCCGACGCTGCCTTTCAAACGGATCAAGCGGCAGGTGGAGCAGGAACTGGGGCCGATTGAAAGCCGCTTTTTGTCTTTCAACGAAGAGCCAATCGCGGCGGCCTCGTTGGGTCAAGCCCACCGCGCACGTCTGTTGAGCGGGGAGCGGGTCGTCGTGAAAGTGCTGCGGCCCGGCATCCGTCAGACCTGTTACACCGACTTAGCTACGCTGAACATCGTGGCACGCATCGCAGCGCGCTTCGGCTTCATCTCGCGCCGCGCGGACCCGGTGGCCCTAGGTGACGAGTTCGGGCGCGTGCTGCTAGAAGAGCTGTCCTACGACCACGAGACGCACAACGGCCTGCGCTTTTACGAGATGTACCGCAATGACCTGGGCGTCTACATCCCGGACATCTACAGCGAGCATTCCACCGACCGTGTGCTGACGCTGGAAGACGTGACGGCCATCAAGATCAACGACTACGCCGCGCTGGAGGCGGCCGGGATCAGCCGCAAAGAGGTCGCCGAGCGCTTGATGGACACCTATCTCAAGCAGATTTTCGAGCACTTCTTCTTCCACGCGGACCCACATCCGGGCAACTTGTTCGTGTATCCCCTGCCTGTGCCGGACCCGTCCCTCTACCTGCGCCAGGGCGGAGGCCGTCCCTTCTACTTGATCTTCATCGACTTCGGCATGACCGGCACGCTGACGCGCGAAATTGCCGATGGCATGGTGAACACGCTCGCGGCGGTGATCGCCCGTGACCCGGATAAACTCATCAACAGCTATGTCAAGCTGGGCTTTGTTTTGCCCGGCGCGGACCTCACGCGGATCAAGCAAGCGGCGAAAGCGGCCTTTGACGAAGTGTGGGGCATGAGTATGACCGAAATCCGCGATATGGACTACGAGCGCGCCACCAACCTCGCTAATGAGTTCGGCGACCTGATTAACTCCATGCCCTTCTATCTGCCACAAGACTTCATCTACCTGGGGCGCACGGTAAGCATCCTCAGCGGCATGAGCACCAGCCTGGACCCAAACTTCAACCCCTGGCATGAACTAGAACCTTACGCGCAGCGGCTGGCAGCAGCGGGCTTCGGCGTGGACGTAGACCTGTCTACCGGCGAACTGAACGGCACCTCGATCATCCAAAGCTTGTTCAACGGCAACGGCGGCCAGGCGATCATCAACGTGGTGAAAGAGGTCAACCGCCGCACCGCGCCTATCAACCCATCCATGCAAATCCTGGAAGCGCTGCGCAGCGGTGAGGTACACGTCGTCGCTGAGCCGAGCATGGCGTACAAGGCACAGCTCCGGAAGCTGGAATACCAAGATAAGCGCATGACCCGCGCGCTGCTCTTCGGCACGGTGCTGATTGCGTCGGCAGTGTTCTACACGGGTGGCGAGCCAGCCCTGGCCGGGATCGGATTCGCCTTCTGCGCGGGGTCAGTGCTCTACGGTGTTCTGCGCGGCTGATGTCTAGGCCTTCGGTCGGGTACCGATTGGGGGTAGGTGAGTCCGCAGGAACTTACCACGCTTACCGTGTCGCAGCACCGCCCAAATGAAGCGAGGCAGTCGCATCTGCCGAGTGATGCGGCGCGGCTCCAGGTACAGCCGAAAGAGCCACTCCAGCCCGGCGCGGCGCATCCACATGGGCGCGCGCGGCACCACCCCGGCAATGAAGTCGAAGGTGCCGCCCACGCCCATCGCCATCTTGACCTGTAAGCGTGGCAGGTTACGCGCGATCCACAGGTCCTGTTTCGGCGCGCCATAGGCCACCAACAGCACGTCCGCGCCGCTGGCATTGACCCTTGCCACCAGTGCGTCTTCATCTGCTGCTGCGGGCGAGCCGCTGAAGGTCCCCACAATGCGCAAACCGGGGTTGTCCCGCTGAAGGACCTCCGCAGCTTGTGCCGCGATGCCCTCGGCTGCACCCAAAAGATACAGCGACCAGCCGCGCTCAGCGGCCAAATCAGCCAGCTTAGGCACACCGTCGGAGCCAGTGACGCGCGCGGGCAGGCGCTGCCCCAGCATCCGCGCCGCAATCAGCAGGCCGACGCCATCCGCCAGGCACAGGTCTGCGCGAGCCAGTACCTGCCGAAAACGAAAGTCCTGCTGCGCAACCATCATGAACTCCGGGTTGACGGTGCAAATTTGCCGCGCAGGTCCAGGTGGGCCGTCCAACCAAGCGGTGATCTGTGCCAGCCAAGCCTCGTAGGTCAGCGCATCGACGGCCAGCCCCAAGATGGCAACACAATCCCGGTCAGGTCCAGAGTCCTGTGCGGACATTGGCGGTGGACTAGGGGGCGTGTCGTCACTGAGCAGGAAAGCGGCAGCCCGCGTCACCCGTGCGGGCGTAATCATATGCATACAAGTACGCGCCTCACAGCCGTGCCGTGCCGCCAGAGTATGCTCGACATAGCTGCACGGACTGCATCGTGGCGCACTGCGCAGCACTACGATCCGCCCACCGGGTTGCCAGGGCGACCAGGCATCAGCGTTGCTGGGGCCAAACAGCGCCAGCACAGGCGTCCCGACAGCGGCGGCCAAGTGCATCACACCGCTGTCCGCGCCGATGAACAGGTCGGCTTGGGCGATAAGGTCGGCCAGTTGGGCCAGGCGGGTCTGCCCGCTGAGGTTCATCACAGGCGCTTCGGTCAGCTTTTCGACCTCAGCGGCATCATCGTCGGGACCGCCTACCAGGACGATCTGAACAGCGTGGTCGCGCATCAGCGCATCCGCGACCTGAGCGAAGGCTGCTGTAGGCCAACGCCGCGCTTTACTGAATCCGCCGCTGCCGGCATGGATTACGACACGTGGGACCTCAGCAGCAGGCAGTGGGAAGGCTTCGCGGCTGACCTGCGCAGAACGTGGAGCGTTGTCGGCCCCCAACAGACCTACCAGGTCAAGCCAATACTGCGCCTGATGCTTGGCACCGAAACCGTAGTCAGGCAGCGAGTCAGTGAGAAACCAGCCACGCCCATTATCCAAGCCCACACGGCGCTGCGCACGGGCCAGCAAGCCCACAGCGGCCAGCTTCAACGACCCCGCCCACAGCGTGAAATGATGAAAGTACAGCACGGTATCAAAGCCGCCCTGCCACAGCGCACGCACCCAGCCGAGGTTTTTAGGGTTGAGCATGGACCGGGTGTTGTTGTGCCCGCTGCGGCTGATGGTGATGGCCGCGTCAATGAGGCCGGTACCGTAAAGGATGGGGAGAGCGTGCTGCGAACCCAACAGCGTGATGTGCGCGTCAGGGTAGGCCTCACGCAGCGCAGCCAGGGCCGGGGTCGCCAGGACCAAGTCGCCGATGTCGGCCAATTGAATGATGAGTATGCGCATAAGCGCGCGTCCGCTCCATGGTGGGTTCAGCCTTGAACCACGCTAAACGCAAGGCGCGCGCTCGCTCGAACCGCTGCCTTCACAGCGCGCAGGTCCTCGGCGCGTGCCGGGTCGTACAGCAGTGAGTCAGCGCGCTGACCATGCAAGTCCAGGTTTTCAAAGTAGAGCAGCAGCAGCTCGCTGCGGCGCGCACGGTCCAGGATACGCACGTAGCGCTGATAAGCCAAGTCGTTCCAACGCAATGGATCATAGCCCTGTGCTTTGAGCGCCATCACCCAGTGCTTGATGTCGCCTTCGGGCCTACGGCGCAGCAGCGCATCCAACTTCAGCACGCCGCCATCGCTCAGATAATCATGCTGGCCCAACTTCACAACATCCATGTCCGGGTAATCATAGCTGTAGGTGTTATCCGGCAAGTAGCCCTCGAACTGCACCACCAACAGCCGGTCTATGCGCGTCCCGTGCAGGTCGGTCTCACCAAAGACGAAGGCTTCGACGTAGGCAACGTCCGCCATAGTGAACTTCAGGTGTGTGCGCAGGGTCAAGCGCGGTACCACTTGCAGCCGAATGGGGGGCATGCCGTGGGACACCAGTACATTATCATCGTTCACCCGCCGGTGGGGGGACATGCGAATTATCATGTCGATACCTCACCTCTACTCAACAGACAAAACTTTATTGTGTATATAGCTCGATTCTATTCCTATTGTATCAGGGCTGTATTGCATCACAAAACACATCGCATTGCTTTCTGTACTTCTTTTGCACTGCTAGTGTAAGGGCAAAAGACCGAGGTGCAACGATTCAAACCCGCTTCCAATGCGATCCTAGCGGCCTGCACCTAATAAAATATACGCAACCATCTTGATCCAAGCGGCGCAATTTGCCATGGTCAAAAGGCCGCTTTTAAGATAGTTTTAAGCAGCATACTAGGGGCCAATAAACAGACACATGAGGACGATCACCTGTGCAAACCTTCCGCATTGAAATCTTCCCACGCGAGGCAGACGGCAGCGCCTCCCCCTTTGTCCAGGCGGCGCACCAGCTTGGTATCCATGGCCTGAGGGCGTGCACGGAGACACGCCTCTTTTTTTTGCAAGGCGAGATCGACCAGCAGCAGGTAGAGGCTTTGGCCGCGCGCCTGCTGAGCGACCCCGTAACTGAGGGCTACTACATCGGCGAGTCCGCGTTGGAGGTGGAAGCACACTGCATCGAGAGCACGCTGCTGCCCGGTGTCACCGACCCACCCGCTGAGAACTTAGTCCGCGCCGGGCATCTGCTGGGCATGGGCGGGTTGCAGCGTGCGGCTGCCGGGCACCGCTACGTCTTGACAGGAGACCTCAGCGCGGCGGATTTGCAACGCCTAGCCCTGGAAGTTTTCAGCAATCCGGTTATCCAGCGCCACAGCATTGATGCCCCCATAAGCGCACCTTTTGTGCCCGCCGACCCGCCCGACACCACCGTCGAGATCATCCCG
Source organism: uncultured Anaerolineaceae bacterium (assembly GCA_964457835.1). Lineage (GTDB taxonomy): Bacteria > Chloroflexota > Anaerolineae > Aggregatilineales > Phototrophicaceae > CAYWGJ01. The sequence goes on along the minus strand of CAYWGJ010000067.1, from coordinate 2,117 downwards.
CTGCGTGCCCTGGGTGACGACGCGCTGTTGGCCGTCAGTCGCCAACGCCGCCTGTCGCTCAACGTCCATGAGATGCGCGCTATCCGCGATTACTTCAGCACACAAAGCCGTGACCCCAGCGACGCTGAACTCGAAATGCTGGCCCAAACCTGGAGCGAGCACTGCGTGCACAAGACCTTCAAGGCGGATGTAACGTATCTCGGCCCGCCGCCCGGCCCCGATCCCCATGCAGCGCCAGTCACGCAGCACATCAGCAGCATCCTCAAGACCTATCTACGCGCTGCCACCGACACCCTAGCAAAGCCCTGGGTGTATTCAGCCTTTGTCGATAACGCTGGTATTGTGCGCTTTGACGATCAGTGGGACCTGGCTTTCAAGGTGGAGACCCATAACCGCCCCTCTGCCCTTGAACCCTTTGGCGGGGCCAACACCGGCGTCGGCGGCGTCATCCGCGATGTACTGGGCGTCAGTGCGCGGCCCATCGCCAATACGGACATGCTCTTCTTCGGCCCGCCAGACCTGCCCCACGACGCGCTGCCAGAGGGCGTGCTGCATCCGCTGCGCATCGCTGACGGCGTGGTCAGCGGCATCGAAGACTACGGCAACAAGATGGGCATTCCCACGGTAAACGGGGCCATCTACTACGCCCCCGGCTACACGGCTAATCCGCTGGTGTTCTGCGGCTGCCTGGGCGTGCTGCCGCATGGATCGCACCGCACAGCAGCCCAGCCCGACGACCTCATCGTCGTGATTGGCGGACGCACCGGGCGCGACGGCCTGCGCGGGGCCACCTTCAGCAGCATGGAGATGGACAGCAGCACGGCACAGCTTTCCGGCGGCGCGGTGCAGATCGGGCATCCGATCCATGAAAAGCAGGTGCAGGAAGTGGTGCTGCGCGCACGCGATGAAGGCCTCTACAACGCCATCACCGACTGCGGTGCGGGCGGCTTGTCGTCGGCGGTGGGCGAAATGGGCGCGGCGATCGGCGCAACGGTGCAGCTTGAGTCCATTCCGTTGAAGTACCCCGGCCTGCGCCCCTGGGAAATCTGGCTGAGCGAAGCCCAGGAACGCATGGTTTTGGCCGTGCCACAGCAGCACTGGGCGCGCTTCGCCGAAATCTGTACCGGACAGGACGTAGAAGCCAGCATCATCGGCACTTACGCGCCCACCGGCCAGATGCACATCACCTACCAAGGCGAAACCGTCGGCCAGATCAGCATGGACTTCCTCCACGACGGTATCCCGACGCGCCAGCTTGAGGCCGTGTGGACGCCCCCCGCGTTCGGCCCGCAGCAGTACCCCACAGATGAAGTCTTGGCGGATACCCTGTTGGGCCTGCTCAGCAGCCCGGTGATCCGCAGCAAAGCCGACGTGATCCACCGCTACGACCACGAGGTCGGCACAGGAACGGCGGTCAAGCCGTTGGTGGGTGTGCGCGGCACCGGCCCAGCGGACGCGGCGGTGCTGGTCCCCCTGGAGACGCTGGCCGCCGACAGTGAGTCACCCCGTGCCGCAGCCATCAGCAACGGCCTGTGCCCATCCTACGGCGTGATCGACCCTTATGCCATGGCCTGGGCCGCCGTAGATGAGGCGCTGCGCAACCTGACAGCCGTCGGCGCGGACCCAGACACGGTATCCATCTTGGATAACTTCGCCTGGGGCAATACCGACCTGCCCGACCGCATGGGCGCGTTGATCCGCTGTGTGCAGGGCTGCCACGACGCTGCACTGAGCTACGGCACACCCTATATCAGCGGCAAGGACAGCCTGAATAACGAATACCTCGGGACGGACGGTCAGCGCCACGCCATCCCCGGCACGCTGGTGATTTCCGCGCTGGGCCAAGTGCCCAACGCCGTGCGCACGGTGACGTCTGACCTGAAGACCCCCTACAACCTGCTGTACCTGGTGGGCGAAACCCGCGATGAACGGGGCGGCAGCCAATATCACGCGCTGCACGGACTCAAGGGTGGGACGGTGCCCCAACCTAACCCGGACGCCCTGTCGCTGATGCGCGCGCTGCATCGGGCGATCCAAGCCGGGTGGGTGCACGCCGCGCATGACCTGAGCGAGGGCGGGCTGGCGGTAACGTTGGCCGAGATGGTGATCGGCGGGGG
>CAYWGJ010000066.1:7972-14615 GCA_964457835.1 uncultured Anaerolineaceae bacterium | reverse complement strand
TCCAGGCCACAGAAGCCTTTGCCGCGACTGAAGACGCCGCCAGCGCCGCCACCGACGAGGCCGCCAGCGCCGCTACCGACGAGGCCGCCAGCGCCGCCACCGACGAGGCCGCAATCCAGGCCACAGAAGCCTTTGCCGCGACTGAAGACGCCGCCAGCGCCGCCACCGACGAGGCCGCCAGCGCCGCTACCGACGAGGCCGCCAGCGCCGCCACCGACGAGGCCGCAATCCAGGCCACAGAAGCCTTTGCCGCGACTGAAGACGCCGCCAACGCCGCAGCCACCAGCATCGTGCTGACCAGTACTGCTGAAGCCGAAGCCACCATCACGCTGCGCCAGACCCAAGTCGCGCAGAATGCCGCCGCTACCCAGAATGCCTTCGCTACGGCCACCACCATCGCAGAAGTAACCGCCGCTGCCCAAGCCCAAGCCGCTACCGAAGAGGCTATCATCGCCGCAGCAAACACGGATGCGACTAACGCCGCCGCCACCCTCACCGCTCAGCCCACAGCGACGGACGAAGCCACAGCGACAGACGAAGCCACAGCGACGGACGAAGCCACAGCGACAGACGAAGCCACAGCGACGGACGAAGCCACAGCGACGGACGAAGCCACAGCGACAGACGAAGCCACAGCGACAGACGAAGCCACAGACGCGCCGACCCTCACGCCTACCGTCTTTGACCCGACCGTAACGCCTGTCGGCTTTACAGACATCGAGGCACAAGGGGCGGACACAGAACCGGACAACACCACCGTGCTCCTGCTGGCAATCGGCGGCGGTCTGCTGCTGCTGCTGCTGCTCTTCTTCTTCCTGACCCGTCGGCGCAGCGCATAAAGCCCCGCCTGCCGTCCTGACGCTGATGCCCGCACCCGTCCTTTACACCATGAGGGCGGGTGCTTTTGTTGAGCGTTCCGTGAGCGCTGGTCCGGCATCCCGTACCTGATTCGGTATAGTGGGCCATCAGACTCCTTTTACAGCGAATAGAGGTTTTTACTATGAACGACATCGTGATTATTGACGCAGTGCGCACGCCGGTGGGCCGACGCAACGGCTGGCTGCGTGCGGTGCATCCGGTGCAGCTGGGTGCCCACGCCCTGACGGAACTACTCAAGCGTGTGGGCTTGGAGCCATCCCTGGTGGACCATGTGCTCATGGGTAATGTCAGCCAGATCGGAGAGCAGACCTTTAACTACGCGCGTAACGTGGTGCTGGACGCCGGGTTGCCCATCGAAGTCCCGGCGACCACGCTGGATTTTCAGTGCGGCAGCAGCCAACAGGCGGTGCACCTGGCGGCGGCCATGGTCGCTTCAGGGCAGGCGGATGTGGTCATCGCAGGCGGCGGCGAGAGCATGACCCGCGTGCCGATGGGGTCCAGCTTGGCGGGTGCCCAGCCCTTCACCGCGCGCATCATGGCCCAGTACGACATCATTTCGCAGGGGCAGGCCGCCGACAAGATCGCAGCACAGTGGGGCATCGCCCGTCAGGCGCTGGACGACCTGAGCTATGAAAGCCACACCCGCGCCGCGCAGGCCACCGAACAGGGCTGGTTCCGCAGGGAAATTGCGCCGCTGGAAGGCTGCGACGAAAACGGGGACACCCTGCTGATAGACCGCGACCAAGGCATCCGGGCCAACCCAGACCGCGCCAAGATGGCCGCACTTCAACCCGCGTTCAACGCGGACGGCGTGATTACTGCCGGCAACAGCAGCCAGATTAGCGACGGCGCGGCGGCCCTGCTCATCACCCGCGCGGACCACGCACAACGCCTAGGTCTCAAGCCTAAAGCGCGTGTCGTCGCCACCGCTACCGTCGGCAGTGACCCGCACCTGATGCTCACCGGGCCGCTGGCCGCTACCGACAAGGTGCTGCACCGCACCGACATGGCCTTCAGCGACATCGATCTGTTTGAGGTCAACGAGGCCTTTGCGTCGGTGGTGGGTATGTGGCAGCAGGCATATCAGGCTGACATGCGCAAGGTCAACGTGCACGGCGGCGCGATTGCGTTAGGGCATCCGCTGGGTTGTTCCGGGGCGCGCCTGATGACCACGCTGGTCCATGCGTTGGAAACACACGACAAGCGCTGGGGTCTGCAAACGATGTGCTGCGGCGGGGGTTTGGGTACCGGCACGATCCTAGAGCGGCTGAGCTAAACCGTCAGCTTACCGGACGTCTGAGCGCGCATTGTGCCCCCTGCGCGGTTGAGCCAGGGGGTAATATTCAGGCGTATGCAGCAGGCAGGGCTTATTCGCTGCTTTGGGGCTTCTTCGGGCGGCGCAGCTCGCCGGTGTTGGGTACTTCACTGCCAGAGGCCAGCGGCTGCGTGACCTTCTTACTCAGCTCAGCGGCACGGCTGGCGCCGGCGCTGCCATTGAGCGGGCGCGTGGTGGCTGTCGGGCGCTTGAAGACGAAAGTCAGGCCGTCGGTGTCTGAAGCGATGCCTACCATCTCCCAGCCCTGCGCGCCGAGTTGATTCATCACAACGGCCATCTCCTGGTTCTTGAGGGCGGGCTGCATCTCCCCATTGACGTAAAACTTGGTGGTGCCGTAGTTCTTGCTGCTTTGCAGCGTCAGGTATTCCCAGCGGTGCATCGGTCCCTCCCTAGATTATAAGCGCGGATATGTACATTCTATTGTAATCCCTTTTGGGCCGTGAAGATCAAGTAACGTGCTTATGCTTAGTATAATACTCATATTCCATGTGATCGGCGGTGTGTTGGGCCTGTGCCGTGCCGAACAGCCGTTCGACCACATAGAGCGCCATGTCAATGCCCGCCGACACCCCCGCCGACGTGATAACCTGGCCGTTATCCACCCAGCGCACACCGCGTTCTAAAGTGGCCGTCGGCTCGATCTGGGCCAGGCGCTCAAAACCAGTGTGATAGGTCGTGGCACGTAAACCCTTCAGCAGACCAGCCCGCCCCAGCAGCCAAGCCCCGGTGCACACCGACAGCGACAGCTCCGCGCGGACGTGCTGGGCTTTGATCCAGTCAATTACGGCGGGGTTGTCCACCTGGGTGCGGACACCACGCCCGCCGGGCACGACAAACAGCGCAGGCGGCGGCGCGTCAGCGAAGTGGTAGCGCGGGTTCACGCTGAGTCCGTTGCGCGCGTAGACCGGCGCGGCGTGTTCGGCCACGGTGTACACGTCAAACAGCGGCGAGTCAGTCTGCGGGTCACGGGCCACGCTGAAGACCTCAAACGGCCCAGCGAAGTCCAGCACTTCTACGTCGTCAAAGATCAAGATGGCGACACGGCGCGGCTCAGACATCGGGTTCACTCGTTTCGTTAGCAGGGGCGGGCATATCCGGTAACAGGGCGGACCGCATCGGCCACCCCCTGTTACTTTACGATACCACACCGCCTACACCATGGCGTTGAGGCCCTCAAAGAGGCGGTCCACGGCCTTCTGCGTCTTCTCCGGCGGCAGCGCATAACTGAAGCGCACCCAGTCTTTGCCCGCGTCAGAGAAGTACACGCCCGGCACCACGGTGATGCCGTAGGTCTCGCCCAGCCACTTACTCAGGTCGGCGGTGTCTTCAAAGCGCTGACCATCCGGCGTGGCCTTGTTCTGGATGTAGTGGCTCAGGTTGATGAAAGCATAGTAGCCATCGCCCATGATGAAGGGCTGGCCGTAGCCTTCCAAGGCGGCACGCAGCACCTTACGGCTGGCACGGGTCGGCTCAATGATGGGCGCGGCGGCCTGCTCAAAGCCCTGCTCATAGGCGGCAATAGCCACCGCCTGCGCGAAGAACGAGGGGATCACGCCGTGTGAGGCCTGGCTGTTGATGTGCTTGATGACATCCGCCCCGGCCAGCAGATGCGCGCTGCGCACGTTGGACCCGCCCAAGCTCTTGGTGATGCCGTCCAGGAACATCAGGCGCTCGCGCTGCGCCGGTTCAAAGGCCTGCAACACGACGTTGATGTCGTTGTGACCGCCGTCCGTGACGTAGTGATACATCCAATCGAAGAGTACGAAGGGGTAGCCACTTTCTAGGGCGGCGCGGGCCAGCGCGATCTGATCCTCCAGGGGCATGGTGTAGCCGGTGGGGTTGTCCGGTGAAGTGATAACGATACCGGCCACCTTGCGCCCATGTTTTTCGGCAAAAGCCGCTGTTTCCTTGATCGAGTCCGGGGTGTAGCGCCAGCTGTCTTCCGGGCGGCCCGGCGCACGCAGCACGTTGAGGCCCATGCCATACGGCCCCCAGTTGTAGCTGATCCACGGCACACGCGACACCACCAGCAGGTCGCCTACGCGCCCGTGTCCCAGTACGATCATGGCGTTATAAGCCTTGTTGAGTCCGTCGCGCCCCCCCTGCGTGAAAAGGATGTTTTCTGGCTGCCAGCCGGACGCGGCGTCAATCTGCCAATACTGCTCATAGGCGACTTGGCGAAACAGCGGCGTGCCGAAGGGCTTATCATAGCCGGTGCCGTGTTCCACCTGAAGCTGATAGGCGCGGCCCAGCAGTTCAACGGGGACCCCTGGCAGGCTTGCGCCGCCATCCCCTTGTGAAGCGTCGTGCGTCTCGGCATCCGCGCCGTGGGCCTCGGTGTAGGTCTTGAGCGCGTTCTTGATCTCAAACATGCGCGAGGGCGGAATGGCCTGCATTTGCGCTGGGTAATCGGCCACCGGAATGCGGTGCGGCTCCGGCTGGGCGAATTCGGGCGTGTCAAGCTGGTTCATGGGGTGTTCCTTTTTCTTTCTGAGCGTTTTAAGCGCCAACAAACTGACGATAAGGTATGAAAACCACCGCCTATTGTGACCAGCGGCGGTGCGGCTGTCAATGTATCGACTTCACGAAGGGCGGCGGCTTGATTTTGTGCAAACTGTCACTATCATGTTGCGCCCGAACTGCCATGCCCCTATGCTGGCCCTATCGCAGCCCTAGCGCAATGGAGGCAACTCAACCCATGACCCTAGATCAGAACCCCGTCGCCTGGGCGGAACTGCGGCACCAGCGCTACGTCATCCGCAATGGCCGCGCCGGTTGGCTGTGGATCGTCATGGCCCTGCTGATGCTCATCCCGGCGCTGCTGGCGTCCATTAGCTTTTACGGCGCGGCACTGCTCGGCGTAGAGATCACGCTGGTCTTCAGCCTGCCACAGGTGCAGTCCCTGGGTGACTTCATCATGCTGGGACTGCATGCCGCGCTGCTGGGGATGAACATCGCGCTGTACCCGGTGGTCATGCTCATCTCGCTGGCGCTGGCGGGCAGCAGCATCACCCGCGAAAAAACCGCCCACACCTGGGACCTGCTGCGCCTCAGCGAGATGGACGCGCGGACTCTGGTCAGCGGGAAGTTTCGGGCCTCGCTGCGGGCACTCATTGGCGATCACATGTTTGTCGGGGTGCTGCGGCTGGGCCTGCTGGCGCTGGTCCTTCAGCTTCAGCAGGGCGGCCCGGCCCCGGCCCTGGACTTGTTCTTTCTAGGCGGGCTGCTGCTGCTGGCGACCGCATTGGACGCCATGATGAACACGATCATGGCGCTGCTGGTAACACTGACGAACTGGCCGGGATCAGTGAGTGTCAATGTGTTCGTCGGGCTGCGCGTAGCGGCCACGATCTACGGCCTGGGATGGATCGGTGCCACGGTGGGCTACCTGTCGACTGACACGCCCGCGTCCCCGGCCTACGTCATGACGGCGCTGGGCGGTCTGCTGCTGTATGGGCTGGCCTTTCTACTGTGCTACGCGCTGACGCTTGCAGCGGCGGTGCACGGCTCCGGGTTGACGGCAGCGCGGCGCGGCAATGCTTGATTGAAGCGCGCCCCTTGCGGCTTAAACAACGCTTTACAGGCGTTTATACAACCCTTATGCACGGATAGGCGTAAACTCTGCTATAATGTGCGTGTAAGGTGCCTGCACAATACACTTTACTGTTATCCTGTTGCGGGCCGCCTTCACCCAAAAACAGCGCGCTTCCTAGCTTATTACGAGTGTGTCCAATTAGCTTTAGGAGCGCACCATGCCGCCTGAATCAACGACCCAGGCCCATGGCACTGGACCCAAGCCTTTGACCCAACTGATACCGGTTTTCGAGACCACCGGCCCCTTCAACGGACAGGCCGCTGCCACCTGGGAGCGCCTGGTCGGGAGCGGGAACGATGCCCATCACGCCCCAGCCGCCGCCGAGCCACTCGCGCAGGCAGCCCATGTGCTGGGGCAGCACGGCTGGGTACAGCGCGTGGCGATGCGCCGCATGGCCCAATTCGAGAAACGCGGCGGGATGCGTCCGTGGCTGGCCGCTGCCTTGATCCTGGTTTTCAACGTGTTGGGGGTGCTGGTCGTGCTGGCCTACAACAGCAGCCGCCGCCCGGCCACTCTGCACCTACAGATCGAAGCCGACGGTGCACTGCTGGCCCTCAGTGGCCGCGAGCGTGCTCATGTGGAAGACGAAACACACCTGTGCCAGATCGCGCTGAGCGTGCCGGACGGCCTGCGGCTGCCCGCCATGCTGGGGCTGCTGGCGGTCTCCGCGCTGATGTGGGCTGCCCTGCTGTAGAAGCCCCATACGCCGACAACTGCATACGCCTGACCCGCTGCCCGTCACGCCCGGTTGATCGCTTCCCGGACGCGGCGGGCAGTGTCGATGAAGGCCGGGGTGTACACCTGCTCCGGGTGGCGCGGGCGATCCAGCGGTA
>CAYWGJ010000066.1:5962-7962 GCA_964457835.1 uncultured Anaerolineaceae bacterium | reverse complement strand
GGTACGGGCAGGTCGGCCATCACCTGCCCCGGACGCCGACTGAGCACCACCACCCGGTCGGCCAGCAGCACCGCCTCTTGGATGTCGTGCGTGACCATGACGACAGTCTTCTGCCGACGGGCACGCAGCAGCTCAAAGCTGATCTGCTCGCGGGTGAGGGCGTCCAGCGCGCCGAACGGCTCGTCTAAGAGCAGCACGTCCGGGGACTGGGCCAACGCCCGCCCCAACGCCACCCGCTGTGCCATCCCGCCGGACAGCGCGCCGGGGTAGGTGTCGGCGAAACCGGTGAGGCCCAAGGTGTGCAGCAGATCGTCGGCGGTGGCGTAACGCTCTGCTCTGCTGACACCGGCCAGCTCCAGCGGCAGCGCCACGTTATCGCGGACGCTGCGCCAGGGCATCAGGTTGGCCTGCTGGAACATCAAGCCGATGCGAGGCGACGGCTCACGCACCAGATGCCCGTCATGGCGCACGCGGCCCGCTGTAGGCGCTTGAAGCCCAGCAATCACGCGCACCAGCGTACTTTTGCCGCAGCCGCTGGGTCCCACCAACGACACAAACTCGCCGGCGTCAATGCGTAAGTCCACCGGGCCAAGCGCAGGCAGGCTGCGCCCCCCGGAGATCGGGAAGCGCACCTCAATGCCCGCCAGGGTGAGCTGGCAGGCGGACACGCTCGCCACCTGCCCATCCGCATCCAGGGCGGATGCCACTACTCCGCCTCCGGGGGCAGGAAAGCGTTGGTGAAGGCGGCTTCTACCACCTCAGCGCTGATCTCGGTGCCGGTCAAGGCCGCGACCACGGCGCGGGTGGTCTCCCAGGACTCGGCGTCAGCCAGACCCAGACGCGGCGCGTCCCACAGCGGCAGGGTCGCCAGCAGTACCTGGAACTGCACCAGGTCCGCGGCGGGGTGATCGGCGGCCAACGCCTCAAAGAAGGCGGTACGGCGTTCGGCCAAAGCGTCCAGGGTGATCCCCTCAGCAATGAGCGCGTCTACAGCGTCAGCCTCGGCTTCTAGGTTCGCGATGAGGGATTCGTCGGCGGGCAGGTTATCGACGTAAGGCAGGCTGTCCAGGTAGGCGCGGGCGGGGTTGGCGAGGGACTCGGCCAGGGCGCGATCAAAGGCGGTGGTCAGGGCGCGCAGGGTGTCGGGGTCCTCGTCCAGGCGGGCGCTGTTGACGACGATCCCGTTAGACACCATGTCGGCGTAATCGGCCACGGCTTCCACCGTGATGCCCGTCACGCCGCCGCATTCGCCCGCGTCAATCAGGGTCTGGATTTGCAGCGGCTCGTTGTTGATGTAGACCGCCGCCGCGTCCACCTGTTCAGCGCAGAAGATCGCCGGGGCGTTGAAGCCGATTTCGCTGAGGGCGACGTCTTGCTCAACCAGGTCGGCCTGGTCCAGGAAGGCGGTCAGGGCGGTGTAGTTGGCCCCGAAGCGCCCCGGCAGGCCCACGCGCAGCCCGGCCAGGTCGGCTGGTTCGGCGTAGGCGGCGGTATCCGCCACGACGACGGCCACCGGGTAGCGCTGGAACCACTCATAGATCGACGTCACCTCACGGCCATTGGCGCGGGCCAGGATGACCTGCTCACCGCTGATCATGCCCGCGTCGAAGCGCTCGGCAGCGATCGCTTCCAGGCCGACGTTTTCGTCCCCGTGAATGATGTCCAACGCCAGGCCGGCCTCAGCGAAGTAGCCGCGCTCCATGCCGACGTAGAGCGGCGAAAACTGCACGTTGGGCACGAAAGACAAGAAGAAGCTGAGGGGATGCGGCTCGGTGTCGTCCTGGGCAAATGCCGGGGTCAGGCTGAATGCCAGCACGCCGAGCAGGGCAAAACGCAGGATACGAGTCAGGTTTGTGTTCACGTTAACGCTCCAGTGTATGTATTGAGTAACGGTAAAATTACGAAAAAGCCCGCCAGCTACGCCATTTGCTGCCAGCTACGCCAGTTGCTGCCAGCTACGCCAGTTGCTGCCAGCTACGCCAGTTGCTGCCAGCTACGCC
>CAYWGJ010000066.1:0-5862 GCA_964457835.1 uncultured Anaerolineaceae bacterium | reverse complement strand
AGTTGCTGCCAACGCAGCAGGCGGCGTTCCAACACGGACACCGCGCCGTAAAGCAGGCGGGCCATTAACGCCAGGGTAATCACCGCCACGTAAACCAGGGCGGTGTCGTACTGGTTCTGCGCCACACGGACCCAAAAGCCCAGGCCCGCGCGCGCTGCCACAAATTCGCCCACCACCGCGCCGACCACGGCCAGCGTCGCGCTGGTCTTCAGGCCGGTGAGCATGACCGGCAGCGCGGCGGGCAGCTCCAGCTTGGTGAAGGTCTGCCACCAGGACGCCTGCGACACGCGCATCAAGTCGTGCAGGTCGCTGGGCACGCTGCGGATACCGACAACCGTGTTCATCAGCATGGGAAAGAAGACGATCAGGGCACAGATGAGAATCTTGCTGGTAGCGTCGTCGCCGAACCAGATCACCAGCAGCGGTGCATAGGCCACCACCGGCGTGGATTGCAGGGTGACAATAATCGGCGAGAGCAGGTCCTCCAGCAGGCGCACGCGGGCGATGGCATAGCCCAAACCCACCGCGACCGCCACGCCCAGCCCCAGCCCGGCCAGCACCTCGACCAGGGTCGTGCGGGTGTGCAGCCACAGGCGGCCATCCGTGATGACCTGGCCGTACTTCTCCGCGACGGCCAGCGGCGGCGGCAGCAGCGACTCCGGCAGCAGCGCGGCCCAGCTTGCCAACTGCCACAGCATCAGCACCAAGGCAACGGTGATCCAAGCCGCATAGCGCCGGACGAAGTGCAGCTCGTGGTGCGTTGGTGCAGGCCGCAGCAGCGCGTCGGGGTCCGCGTCGGCGCTGCGAAAACGGCTGAGGGAGAGGTTGATCTGCATACAAAAATCCCGTCAGCAGGCAGCCAACGGGACATAAGGCGATGGGTATGCCACAGAAGCAGAGGCCTGCGCGCGTGCTGACGCAGCAGACATCCGCCTGTGCCACCTTCTCCCATCCGGACTTTAACCGTCGGCTCCGGCTTTTCACCGGATCAGCCGGTGTTGTGGCTGGCACAACACCGGGTCGCGGGCTGTCGTTGCACAAGTCAACGTCTACCGCCGGTGGGGAATTTCACCCCGCCCCGAAGGTTCGCACTGCATGGTTTATTCAAGTTGAGTCTATCATAGCATAGACGGCGCGGTGTGCAAGTTACACCCAGAGGATTCTCATGCTTGTGCAATTTTGCACATCTCCAACTTGTACTCAAACCCACGCCTCACCCCCGATGCAGCGGCGGGCTGAGTTGTTCCAGCGATTCGTCGCCGTTAAGCTGCCGGTTGACCTTGCGCCACAGCAGCCACACCACCAGCTCCCGCAGCCCGGCATAGGTACTCAGCAGGGCTGCCGGGGCCAGAAAACGCGCCACCACTGGCACGCTGTCCATACGGCCAAACAACAGCCCGACGCCCACCACACTGCTGATCATGGTGATGTAGAACAGCACCTGCACCGTCAGGAAGGCTGCACTGGCCCACAGCCGTGCGTCGCTTTCCTGCGTCGTCAGGTCGCCCACCCACAACGCGATCAAGCTGCTGCTGGCGAGAGACTGAAAGTAGTCCAGCACCAGCCCACCATTGAGCGCCAGCAGCATAAAAGCCAGCGCCACGAGGCTCATGCGCGCGTCCGGGCGCGCCTCCACCATGGCCCCCAACAGCACAAAGCCCATGAACATGAACAAGACCACCGACGTGGAGCGCATGTCCGATACGGAGTTGCGCAGGCCGTCGCGGTAGTGCAGGCGCTCGCTGAGGATAACCCAGTTCACGGTCATGGGGCCGTCCGGCGTGATGCTGAGCAGGGCGTACTGGCGGCGGCGGCGCAGGCGAGACAGCGTTTCAGCGACACTGGCGGACCAGGCCAGCGCGTTAATGCTGACGTTAAAGGCCCCGTACAAGATAGGCGTCAGCACCACCAGCGCCACAAACAAGCCCGGCTGCACCACAATCAGCAGGCTGACCAGCGCTACCCCTGCCGGCCACAGCCAGGTCAAGCTGGGGTTACGACGGGTCATTTGCATGTAGCGAAACACCGGGTGATGCGCTACCGGTTTGCGCAGCCGCTGATAGAGCATCCAGCTCAGCATGGCAGCCGCTCAATCCGCGGCCTGCGCTGCGTCGATGGCCCGCAGCAGCGCGGTGTTGAAGTCGGCGGCGGCTTCTTCCATGGGCTGATGCCCGGCCAGCGGCAGCACCGTCAGCGATGCGCCGGGGATCACCACCGCCAGCCGTTCGCCCGCGTCCAGCGGCGTCCAGGTGTCTTGTCCGCCCCAGAGGAGCTGAGTAGGCACGCTGATGCCTGCCAGGTCGTCCTCACTAAGGCGGTTGGGGCCGGAATCGCGCACCAGGCCGATGAAGCCCGCGTCCCAGTCCGGCGTCTGGAAGGTGCGCAGATAGGCGGCGTAGTCCGCTTCAGTGACAAAACCCGCATCGGCATGGAAGCTGGCGACGGTCTGGCGCACGCTGTCCTCAGTGAGCAAAGCCTGCGCGCCGATGCGCCCCCAGCGTTGGATCGGCGGAAAGCCCACCAGCGCCCCAATGAAGGGCGGCGGTCCGCTGGCCCCAATGAGCGCAGCATCCACCAGCACCAGCGCCGCCACGCGGTCCGGGTGCCGCAGGGCCAGGTGCGCCGCCACGCTGCCCCCCGCGCTGTGCCCGACAATCACCGCGCGCTCGATCCCCAGGGCATCCAGCAGGGCCACGCTAAAGTCGGCGTGGGCAGGGTGCGAGTAATCGGCGTCAATGGGCTTGGCGCTAAGGCCGGCACCGGGGCGATCAAAGGCGATCCCGCGCAGGCCGTCGGCGTCGCGCAGCGCGTTCAGGCTGTGACGCCAGGTATACGTGGAGCCAAACAAGCCGTGGATGAAGACCACCGGCAGGGTGTCGGCGGCGTCGGGGTCGGTGTCGATCACGTAGGTTTGCAGGCCGTTCACGTCGATGAACTGGCCTTCGGGGTCGGCCAGGCTGCGCGGGTCCTGGCCGCTGCTGTCCAGCGGAATCAAAAAAGGCAGGATCAGCAGCACAAAGGCCACAGCGAGCACCCCAATCACCAGCACATGCCTTGGGCGAAGTTTCACGTAATAAGGCTCCTCTATTTTGCATATCAAAAAGCATAAGGGTATTGTAGCCTAGGCACTGTAGATCGAAAAGCGAGGGAATGCCCAGGGCGCAGGGTTGCCAACGGCACCTACCACAAGCCGCTGTTTGGTGTATGATCGATGCTTCTCATTGTCGGCTGAAGTTCTGAAAAAGGACAAGCCCCATGCCTCCAGACAACCTACTCGCACTACTGAGCACCTTCAGCAGTTTTGCGCTGATCGCGCTGGCCTCGTATCAAGTCGGAGTCTTATTCAATAAGATCGGCCTGCCCAAGATCACCGGCTACCTGCTGGCGGGCACGCTGGCAGGCCCTTTCGTGCTCGGCTTTTTGCCTGAAGGTGCGAGCACCGACCTGCGCATTGTCGATGACCTGTCGCTGTCGGTGATCGCGTTTGTGGCAGGCAGCGAGCTGTACCTCAAAGACCTGCGCGGGCGGCTGCGTACCATCCTGCTCAGCAACGCCGCGATTGTTGTGGCCGCCATGCTGGTCATCGGCGGCACGCTCTACGTGCTGACTGGCATCATCCCCTTCACTCAAGGCTTCAGCCCCACGGCGCGCCATGCTACAGCCCTCCTGGGCAGCACTGTGCTGCTGGCGCTCTCGCCTGCATCCACCATTGCTGTCATCCAGGAAGTGCGGGCGCGCGGCCCCTTCACCAAGACCGTACTCAGCATCACGGTGGTGATGGACGTGGTGATTATCGTGCTCTTCGCCGTCAGCACGGCCTTCGCCGGGGTGCTGCTCAGTGATGCGGTACTCGACAGCAGTTTCGTGCTGCTGCTGCTGCTGGACTTAGCGCTGGCGCTGGGGATCGGGGCGCTTTTGGGCCTGCTGCTGGCCTTCGTGCTGCGCCTGCCCCTTTCGCAGTGGCTCAAGATTGTGCTGGTGTTGGCGCTGGGCACGGGCTTGTTTACGGCCAGCTTCACCCTCGACGAGCTGAAACTGGGCATCCACATCGAGCCGCTGCTGACGGCGCTGGTCGCCGGCTTCTTCGTCACCAACTTCACCGATCAGCGCAAGGCCTTTGAGGAACTACTGCACGACGTGGGGCCTTTAGTCTACGTGGCCTTCTTCACCCTGACCGGCTTGGCCTTGAAGCTGGACATCCTGATCAGCAGCGGCTTGATCGCGCTGGTGCTCTTCGCAGCGCGGGCGGGCGGCATCTTCATCGGCTCCTACGTGGGCAGCAGCATCGCCGGGGAGCCGAGCACCACCCGCCGCCTGATGTGGGCCGGTCTCATCACCCAGGCAGGCATCGCGTTGGGCCTAGCGCGTGAGGTAGCGGTGCAGTTCCCGGATACCCTAGGTGACGCCTTCGCCACGCTGATTATCGCCGTGGTCGTGCTCAATGAGATTTTCGGCCCGCTCTTCTTGAAGTACGCCCTGCGCCAATCAGGGGAGTCCAATGAGCCGGGCACAGCCGACCCCGACGTGGTGCGCGATGCTGTCATCCTGGGCGTGGAGCCGCAGTCGCTGGCATTGGCCCGCGAGCTGAAATCCGAGGGCTGGCAGGTCGTGCTGGCCGATACCGCCCGCCAGCATGTCGAACGCTTGGTCGCTGAAGACGTGGACGAACGCTACATCGACGCTGTGAATGCCAAACAACTAGGCAGTTTGCTCACCCCGGCCACCGACGCCCTGGTCACCATGCTGGATGATGACGAGGCCAACCTGCGCGCTGTGGAGATCGCCTCCAAGCATTTTGGTATCAAGCGCCTGGTGGTGCGCGTCAACGACATGGCCCAGGCGGAACGCTTCCGGGCTTTAGGGGCCATCGTCGTGGACCCCTCGCGCGCCATGATCAGCCTGCTGGATCAATGCGTGCGCTCACCCCAGACAGCGGCGCTAATGATGCATCAGGACCGCGATTACGACATCGTGCAGATCACCGTCACCGACGAAGCCGTGCATGGCCGCTTGATCCGCGACTTACGCCTGCCGACTGACGTACTCATCCTGGAGATCAGCCGCGCCGGACAGACCATTGTGCCCAGCGGCTACACACCCATCCAGTGTAAAGACGAGCTGACTCTCGTCGGCAAGCCGGAAAGCATTCAGCAGGTGACGCTGAAGCTGGGCTACTAAGGTGCACGGCTCGGCTGAATGCGGCACCGCCGCATCCTTTTGGATACAATAGGGAGCAAGATGCTTTATTCGTTCATAATTCGCAGGGGCAGATGAAGATGAGCCTATTGACCCGCCGCGACTTCAAGCTACCAGGCATCACCCTGGCCGCCGACGCGCGCCTGAGCCGCACCGACTACCGCGACGATCAAGCCTGGGACCTGCGCTTAGGCCAGGGGGAAGACCCCGCCATTGCCCTGCAAACCCGCGCTGGGGGCCGTCTGGAGATGCTGCGTCTGCACGCCGTGTGGACAGTTGACCAGCGTGCGGCCATCCTGCGCGAGAGCTACCACAGGCCGCCGCGCATCGTCGGGTTTGCGCCCGGCATGGCCGTCGTTGAAGCGGAAATCAGCGCCGTACTGCGCTTAGAACTGGTCTGCTGGGTGATGGAATCGCAGGCACTGGGCGTACAGGCCACCTTCATCAACAACGGCGACGTGCCCGTGGCCCTGCGCGCGGACTTCGCCACACGGATGCAGCAGCGCGGGCAGGCGCTCAAGACGGCAGTCGCCACGCTGGAAGGCGGCGGCGTCGCGCTGAGCTTGGGCCAGACTGTCGGCCAGATGCCCGCCCTGGCCCCGGCCCTGCTTGTCGATGCCCCCACAGGCACCGTCAGCGCGCGCAGCGGCGGGCGCATCGGCGCGG
>CAYWGJ010000065.1:6742-14672 GCA_964457835.1 uncultured Anaerolineaceae bacterium | reverse complement strand
TGCACGCCGCCAAGGGTCTGGAGTTCCCGGTGGTGTTCCTGGTGGGCATGGAGGACGGCCTGGTGCCGCACTCGCGCGCCTTTGACGAGCCGGGCGGCATCGAAGAGGAGCGGCGGCTGTTCTACGTGGGCATCACCCGCGCCGAAGAGCGCCTGTACCTATCGTATGCCTTCCGGCGCACCAGCTACGGCGGCAGCACGGCCAGCGACCCCTCGCGCTTTCTGGGCGACCTGCCGCCGGGCAGCGTCGAGGGGGCCATGCCCACCCGCGTCGCCGGGATGCACTCCGAGACTGCCTACCGTGAGTCACTGCGCTGGGAGCCGCGCACGGCCTGGCGTTCGGACTCAGGCACGTCGCCCTCAGCCCCTGGTGCAGGCAGCGGCCTGGGGTCTGGCGCTACGTCTGGCGCTACGTCCGGCGGCAGTTCTAAGCTGCGGGGCAAGATCACGCCCTTTCCCGGCACACAGCACCATCAACGCACGCCGAGCTTCAGCAGTGGCGCGCGCGTGCATCATCCGGTGTTCGGCGTAGGCATGGTCATCGAGTCGCGCTTCAGCGGGGACGACGAAGAGATCAGCGTGGCTTTCGAGGATAAGCAATACGGCGTTAAGCGCCTACTGGCCAGCTTCGGCAGCTTGACCAAGCTGGAGGGTTAGCAGCGGCTGAGTCTGCGGCGGATACGCGCCGTGTCGGCCTGGACTGATGCGCCATTCTGTGTATTATGAGCGAGTGTAGCGCAAAAATCCGCTGCATCTCAAGACCGATGAATGAGGAAAAACGATGCTCAACGAACCGACCGTCTACGACCTGCTGGACCCGTCCGTGCGAGGTAACCCGCACCCGGTGCTGCACCGGATGCGCCGTGAAGCGCCGGTGCTGCGCTCGCATCACCGCGAGATGGGCGATCACCCCTGGATCGTCACGCGCTACGACGACGCGTTGTTCGTGCTCACTGACGAGCGCCTGACCAAGGACATGGTGAAGCGCCCGCACGCCGTCATCGACACCTCCGACCCGATGAACCAGGCTGCCGCCGCCATCAACCGGCACATGCTCACCGTTGATCCGCCGGACCACACCCGCCTGCGCTCCTTGGTGCACAAGGCCTTCACACCGCGCATGATCCGCCAGATGCACGACCGCGTGCAAGCCATTGCCGACCGTCTGACGGACGCCATGCTCAGCAGCGCCACGGGTGAGGTGGACCTGATGCACGAGTACGCTATTCCGCTGCCGGTGATCGTGATCGCCGAACTGCTGGGCATCCCGCAGCAAGACCAGGACAAGTTCCGTGAGTGGTCGCAGATCATCGTCTTTGACGGTGTGAAGAACCCCGAGTCGGAGCGCCTGGCCGTGGCCGCGCTGGAATTCATGATGTACTTCCACGAGATGTTCGACACGCGCCGCGCCGAGCCGCAAGAGGACCTCATCAGCGGGCTAGTGCAGGTAGAAGAAGCCGGGGACCGCCTGGACCATCAAGAGCTGCTGAGCATGGTCTTCTTGCTGCTGGTGGCCGGCCACGAGACGACCGTGAACCTGATCGCTAACGGCACGCTGGCCCTGTTGCAGCACCCGGACCAGATGCAAAAGCTGAAGGACGCCCCCGGCTTGATCGAGACGGCAGTGGAGGAGATGCTGCGCTACGACGGCCCCATTGGGGTCTCCACGATGCGCTGGGCCATGGAAGACATCACGCTGCGCGGCGTGACGATCCCCGCTGGGGAGATGGTGACGGCCTCGCTGCTGGGGGCCAACCGCGACCCCGACCAGTTCCCGGACCCCGACCGCTTCGACATCACGCGCAAGCCAAACCGCCACATCGCCTTCGGCCACGGCATCCACTACTGCCTAGGCGCGCCGCTGGCCCGCATGGAAGGCGCGATCGCCATCAACACCCTGCTGCGCCGCCTGCCTGGCCTGGCATTGAACACCGCGCCGGAATCCCTGCACTGGAACGAGACCCTGCTGCTGCACGGCATGGAATCGCTGCCGCTGCGCTTCACACGAGGATAGGCACTGATGCGCGCACTCGTCACCGGGGGCACTGGCTTCGTTGGCTCGCACGTAGTGCGCGCTCTGCTGGACGCCGGGCACAGCGTCCGGGTGCTGCACCGCGCCACATCCAAGCGGGACGCGCTGGCGGGCCTGGACGTGGAGTCGCTGGTCGGCAGCCTGCTGGACCCTGAGTCACTGCGGGCGGCGGCGGATGGGGTGGACTGGGTGTTCCAAGTGGCTGCCGTCGCTGATTACTGGCGTGCGGACCGGTCCGCGATGTTCGCCGCCAACGTCACCGGCACACAGCACGTCCTGGCGGCAGCGCGTGATGCGGGCGTGCGGCGCGTGGTGCTCACCAGCAGCGCGGCGGCAGTTGGCTTCCGCGCGGACGGCACACCGGCGGATGAGTCGCTGCCCTTCAACCTGCCGCCCCAACACTTTCCTTATGGCTACAGTAAGGCCCTGGCGGAACGCGCCGCCCTGGATGCCCACGCTGCTGGGCTGGACGTCGTGATCGTCAACCCGGTCGTCGTGCTGGGACCAGGCGACCGCAACCTGATCTCTGGCAGCTTCATCACGCAGACGGCAGTCTATCGGCGGCTGACCCCGCTGACGAGTGGCGGCGTGGCCGTGGTCGATGTGCGTGACGTGGCGCGTTGGCACCTGCGCGCGGCGGAAGTCGGGCAGAACGGGCGGCGTTACATCCTGGGGACGGCCAACCTCAGCTACGCTGACCTCTTCGCGCGCATCGCGGCGGCACTGAACGTAGGCCGCCCGGTCTTCAGCGTACCGGATGCCTTGATCCCGTGGATTGCGGCGGGCAATGACTGGCTGCGCGCGCGCGGCGTGGAGACGCCGGTCGATGCCGACCAAGTGCGCCTGAGTACGCGCGATGTGTTCTTCCGCTTTGACGCGGCGTGGGAGGCTTTCGGGCCGCCACAGGTGGACGTGGACCGCTGTCTGCGGGACGCTGTGGCCTGGTATCGGCAGGCGGGGCTGGTGTAGCTCAGAAGGCGTTGGCGTAGAACTCGCGCAGGTCAATGCTGATGTCCAGGCCTTGGCACCACGCACACCGACGCGCATATGTGAACCCAACACTAAACAGGGCTTGGCCCGAAGCTGTGTATGCAGTGATGCAAAGAGATTATCGGCAATGATGTTGTGCTTTAGGCTGGCTCCGCTCATCGCGTAGACGCAGCCATTGATGTACTCGTGACGTACCGGGCTGCTGCGCTCAAACGCCAGGTAATCGTCTTCGCTCATGAGTGGGAACTGCGGTTGTGCCACAATGAATCCACGCTTCTAATACCTGAGTCTACTCCAGTATAGCACAACCCCTTGCCATGCTTTACCGTATAATGGCACATAAGTGATTCATCGCATAAGCAGCACCACACATAAGGAGAAGACCCCGTACCATGGCCGACATCACCACAAAGACCGCCGCCATTCAGAAGCACTTCGACAAGACCACCCGTGACCCCGCCTTCAAGACCGCGCTGCTGGCCGTCCAGAGCGAGGACCGCACGCTGGATTTCCGCGCCGTGTATGGCGAGGGCGTCACCCCGGAGTCGGCCTTTTTCATCGCCAGTGTGACCAAGATGTACCACGGCACGCTCGCTATGCAGCTCGTGGATGCAGGCCGCCTGGACCTGGACGCGCCCATCAGCCAATACCTAGACGCCGAACTGCTGCGCGGCCTGCACGTCTACCAAGGCACGGACTACACGCCGCAGATCAAGGTGCATCACCTGCTGCACCAGACCTCCGGGCTGCCGGATTATTTCGAGGGCAGGCCCACGGATGGCAGCCCGGCGTACTTTGATCGCCTGAAGGCGGGGGAGGACCTGCCCTATGACCTGAGGCAGGCCCTGGACGCAGCGCGCAAGATGCCGGCGGCCTTCCCCCCAGGGGATCGAGGCCACACGCGCGCGTTCTACAGCGATACCAACTTCCGCGTGCTGGGCGCGATCCTGGAGGCGATCACCGGCACGCCGATCCAGCAGCTTTACCATGAGCGCATCTTCCAACCGCTGGGCCTGGCACACACCCGCGTCTATGACCCCAGCACCGGTCCACAGCCGCTGCCCTTCTACTACGCTGACAAGCGCCTGGACATCCCCCAGGCCATGAGCAGTATGCAGGTGGACGGGGCCATCGTGAGCACACTGGACGACGTGCTCGCTTTCCTGCGCGCTTACTTCGCCGGGGAGCTGTTCAGTACGGATCGCTTTGCGCGCATGACGGCCCAGTGGAACGGCGTGCTGTTCCCCATTGCGGCGATGTCGCCTATTCAGTACGGCGGTGCGCTGGAGCGCCTGAGTTCGCCGGTGCGCCTGCCCTTTGTCAAGACGCCGACGCTGCTGGGGCATCTGGGCGCGTCGGGAGTGGCCGTGGGCCGTGAGGTCAACAGCGGTGTGTACGTGGTAGCCGTGCTCAACCAGACCACCAAGCAGGCCGCCCCACTGACGCTGATGCTCAACGCGGCGGGGGCGGCCGGCTAACCGGGGCCATGAATTCACGATCCGGGGTGTGTGCCCCGGATCGCGACATGGCTGGAGCACTAACTCCGAGCACTGTTAAAGAGGGAGTGGAGGAACTGCGGCCCCAAGCTGAGACCTCGACGCCGCAGGGAGCTTGTGTGTTTTAGTCCATCACGCCTTCAAAGACCAGGGCAGTGCGTTGGTCTTGGGCACGGATGCTGGTCATCTTGTTTTCGGTGGTGCGGGCCTGGCGCAGCGCCCACGCCGACAGCGTGAGGCCGCCCACGCCCAGCGCAAAGACCAACCCGTAGCTCATGTTGACGCTCAAACCCAGGTTCAGCGCGATGTCGCGCACAATGCCGCCGCCTGACACGCCGAAGCCGCGCGAGAACGTAACCACCAGCGTCCAGAAGCCGAGGAAGGTGCCGGCACGCTCCACCGGACTCATGTCCATCATCAGGCCCAGCGTGCCCACGTTCCAGATGCCCAGGCCCAGGCCCAGCAGAATAAGGCCGGGCGTCACGAGCTGACGGATTTCCAGCGCAGCGCTGAGGGCAAAGAGCGCAAAGGTCAGCACCAGCAGGGCCACCCCGCTGAAGCTCATGACGGTGTTGTTCATGCGCGTCCACTTGCGCGACAGCCACAGGAAGAAGAGCGTCCCCAGGATCGCCATGCTGCCCCAGTAAGCGGCAAAACGCGTCGTGACGTTCGCGCTCATGTCGAAAACGTCACCAGCGAAGGGTTCCAGCACCAGGTCCTGCGAGAAGGCAAAGGCCATCGACAGCGAAAGGTACATGGCGAAAAAGCGCATAGGGCGCGATCGCCACACCAAGCCCAGGTCCTCACGCAGTGAGGTCTGCGGGTCGTCGGACACCGCCAAGACGCGCGCACCACGCTTGACGCGCCGCTCTTCACCCAACAGGCTGAAAAACCACAGCGCGCCCATCACCAGGCCGCCTACGATGAAAAGCGTCAGCAGCGTATCCGGACTGAAGCTGAGCTGCCCGGCGATGAGCAGCTCGGCATGAGTCAGCAGGGACGCGCCCGCCGCGCCGAGGTAGCCGATGAGGTCGGCGGCCTCGGTGGAGGGCAGCAGAATGCCGAAGACGATACCGCCTACGGTGAAACCCAGCAGCAGGAAGGTCCACACGATGCCGACGGCGCGCCCGCGCTGATGTTCCGGGGCGCGGTCGTAAATAAGGGCTAAGAAGGTGCTGCCGGACAGCGCACTGCCCAAGCTGAAAATGAACAGCGCCGTTGCCAGGCCAACCCACACCAGCGCGGTAGCATCCATGCCTCCGGCCAAGCCCGCCGTCAGCCAGCCGAGCATGAAGGTGCTCAGCAGCATCAGCAGCCGCCCGGACCACACCCAGCTCACGCGGCAGTAGCCGCCGATGGCGTGACGGTCGGACATGCGGCCCGCCCACACGCCCAGTGGGGCCAGGAAGTAGCGCAGGCTCACCAGCAGGCCCACCGGCGTCGCGCTGAAGCCCAGGTCGCTAATCATGATGCGGTTCCACACCCCGGTCGTCAGCACGTCGGACATGCCCGATCCCAGGTGGAACATACCGATTTTGACGTTGCGGGCCACGCCCAGATTTTCTGTGGATTGGGTTGAACTACTAGCAGACATCGTTATTGCCCCGACTTATTCCAACAACAAAATGTAGATTTTTACAGGTTTACGCTGCGATTATACGAGCATTTTGAAAAATTCGTCAAGCGCAGTATGCCCTATTATGCCGATACTCATATGCCAAAGATACCATTTGGCAGGTGACAGGGGCTGGGTTTGCGCGTTTGACACGGTGTTTGTGAATCTTAGCGACCTTTTTTACACATTTTAGCTGGAGGATGGCGTATACTAGGCTGCACACTAACGCAATATAGCGATAGGTACTCTCATGACCGTCATTGTCGAGTGGGACGACCCCACGCACCCCGACATCCTGCGCTACACCTTCAACGGCCATTGGACCTGGGACGCGCTGCGTGCTGCGTTCAACACCGCACACACTTACATGAGCGACGTGGATCATCCGGTGCACGTCATCGTCGATGTGCTGCACAGCAAGACCCCCACGTTGGATAACTGGATGCGCGAAGTCGTTGAGTTGGTCAAGCGTCCGAACGCGAATTGGAGCGGCATTGTGGTTTTGGTCGGCACCCCGGTGGCCTTCCGCGTGATGGTGCAGCAGCTTCAGTTTTTGTATCCGCACGTCATGCCAGAGTCGCTGCACTTCGCCACGTCCCTAGCGGATGCCCGCGACCTGCTGCGGCGTCAGGGGCAGGGGTAGCGCTTGAGGGGAATGAGGGCACGACGGTGAACCACACGCGCTTCGGCGTTGAGCCGCCGCAGTGCAGCACTGAGTCGGCTCATTCCTGACCTGTTAGCCTTTGCCGTGCATAGACCTTCAGCATACTGACGAAGTGATTCACCTGGGCGAACTCGTCCAGTTCAGCGCGTTGCGGTGAGCTGCTGCTGGCGGTTGGCCTCCAGCAGGACGCGCGCGCGCTCTTCGATGGCCTCAGAGGGCTTGAAGACCACTACCTGCTCCGCTGTCGGCGAGGACAGCAGGAATTCATAGACTTCAGCATAGATGGGTGACTTCACAACAGCCACAACGTCCAGCCTTTCACTCCATAACGTGACCTCCAGTATATCACGCTCTGTCCACACTTCGGCCCGTGATGAGGTCATCATAAGGGAATGTGGCCGCGCTGTCAGCGCTGCGGCATACTGCGGGATGAAACAGGCTTATTTAACCCCTTTTCTTACCAGGAGCAGCAGCACATGACGACAAAAATTGACATGCAGGGTAAGGTCGCGCTGGTGACGGGCGGTGCCAACGGGATCGGCCAAGAGACAGCCCACGCCTTCGCACAGGCGGGCGCAGCGGTGATCGTGGCCGACCTGGACGAAACGCACGGCACGCAGACCGCCGCCGCCATCCAAGCGGCGGGCGGCCAGGCGCAGTTCGTCCGCGTGGACGTAGCCGACGAGGACTCGGTGAAAGCCATGATCGCGGTCACCGTAAACGCCTTTGGCCGTCTGGACTATGCCTTCAATAACGCCGGCATCGACGGCCCCAACGTCGCCTTACACGACTACCCCACCGCCGATTTCGACCGCGTGACCGCGGTCAACCTGCGCGGCGTGTACCTGTGCATGAAGCATGAAATTCCGCTGATGGTAGGTCAGGGCGGCGGCGTGATCGTCAACACCAGCTCGGTAGCCGGGCTGCACGGCGCGACTGGGCTGTCGGGCTATGCCGCCAGCAAGCACGCCGTCGTGGGCCTGACCAAGAGTGCCGCCCTGGAATACGCCCGCAGCGGCCTGCGCGTCAACGCCGTGAACCCCGGCGTCATCGACACGGACATGGCCCGCAGCGCCTTTGAGTCGGGCGTGTCGTTGGAGGCCATGAAACGCCTGCATCCGCTGAGACGGCTGG
>CAYWGJ010000065.1:0-6732 GCA_964457835.1 uncultured Anaerolineaceae bacterium | reverse complement strand
TGTGCACCGTGGCGGAAGTCGCGGCGGCGGTGGTGTGGCTCTGCTCGGACGCAGCGGCCTTCGTCACCGGCGTGGCGCTGCCCGTGGACGGCGGCTACAGCGCGCAATAGCGCGCGCTACCGGTCGTCATCCAGGCCGGTGGGCTTGCGTTTGGCGTAGCGCAGGTCGGGGTCCAGGGGGTCGGTCAGGCGATGCGCGATCCAAGACCCGCCGTACCATCCGGCCAGCAGCAGACCCGGCAGATACATCGCGAAGGTGAGCAGCAGCGGCAGCGTGGGCACGCGCTCAGGAAAGTAGAGGAAGAACACGCCTTGATTCAGCGCCATCATCGTCAGCACAAAGGGGATCAGCATCCCGACCATGAGGCCGTTCTGCGGGGCGACCAAGCGCGCCGCCGACAGCCAGCCCAGAAAACCGACGATCAGCATGGCAACGAAGAGTGGCCCAGTGATGACCCAGGTCGCAGAGGTCAGCAGCAGCAGGCTGAGCACCCCCGCCACAAAAAAGGCCGCCAGCATCAGCCCGCCGCCGATTCCGGCTTCCACCAGGGTGTGGCGCTGATGATAGGCGCGCTTGGCGGCTGCGTACTCGTGGTCGATCAAGCCGGCGCGGGCGCGGTCGGCGCGGTGATACTCACGCAGCCAGTGCCGCCAACGCCGAATGGCGTCCGCCTCCATGGAGCCGTCCACTTCGGCGGCGTCCAGCAGCGCCCGGACTTCTTCATAGCGGCCCTCTTGGATCAGGGCCGTTATCTCCAAGGGATCAGGCATAGTCAGGTCCTTCGCTGTGAGTCGTCGTCATTATACACCCCTCACCCGCCAAAGCGGATGGCCGCGGCCAGGGCCACCGGCAGCGGTTGAGAGCGGCCATCCGCCCCACGCAGACGCCAGCGTGTACGTGCCTGCGCAATGACCTTGCCGTCAGCCTCGCGCGTGATCTGTGTCAGCCGCAGCGTGGACTCAGCAGCCAGCCAGGTCTGGACATGCAGCGCGTCACCAGGGCGGGCGGCCTGCTTGTAGGCGATGTGCACCCCATGAGTCACCAAAGCCGCGCTGCCAGACTCCGCGGCGAGACGAGCCGCGTCCCAACCCAGTGACTCCAGGTGAGCGGCCTGGGCGGTGTCGATGTATTGCAGGTACACGGCGTTGTTAACGTGGCCGGCGGGGTCCAGGTCGCGCGGCTCCACGCGGCGCGTGTGGGTGTAGGCATCGGACGACGGGTCCTTAGGGAAGGGGGCGAAAGGCGCGCCCTGGGCGGTCGTCGGTACGCTGTGGCCCTGGGCATAGGCCGCCACGACGTCCTCCGTGATGCGCGTGGGGAACAGCTTCTCCAAGTCCAGCAGCACCCAGTCGGTATCGGCTTCCGCGACTAAAGTATCGCCGCGATACACCGCATAATGCCGCAGCGAGCGCACCCGGCGGAAATCCCGCACCCAGGTACGCAGCGTCAGGCGGTCCCCGTAACGGATGGGGGCCAAGGTGCGCAGTTCGGTCTCATAGGCCAACCATTGCAGCTTGAGCTGTTCATAGCGCGCCGGGCTGAAGCCCACGGCAGTCGATGCCCCGAACGCCGCCTCTTGCATGTAATGCAGCAGCACCGGCAGATGCAAAATCCCCTGAGGGTCGCATTCATAGTGACGGACGCGGACCGTCTCTTCATGGACATAGGACATGGCGGCTCATCCTTGCTGATCTCGGTGATGCACTCACTGTAGCGCCGGGCGTGGCTGTCGGCAAGCTGATATACTACGCAGCGTGCATACCCTATTCACAGGAGCGTAGAAACGATGCTGTACCGACTGATTCCGCTGTTTTTGCTGCTGGTTTTAAGCGCGCCGACGCTGGCCCAGAACACCGGCGCCCCGCTGACCCTGGTCAGCTACGAGACGCAGGCGAACCTCCCCGATCGCCTGGGTCTGGACAGCAGCACCCTACCACAGACCCTAACCCTTTCCCCAGACGCTGCCTACATCGCCTGGGTGGAACGCGCGGGCCTGTGCGTCTACAGCTTCGATGCCGACGCCACCGCCTGCACCCCCTACCCTGAAGACCTGCGCGCACCAAGAAGCGACAGGCCGCTGTACTGGTCCCCGGACAGCGCCTACATCGTGCTGCATCAAGACTTCTTCCGCCTCTTGCAGGACTCCGACCTGATCGTGTACGACCGCGCCGCCGCTGCCTACATCGTGCGCACCGACGACGGCTTCGACGACGCCAACCTGATGCGCAGCAGCGACGAGGACTTCCCGCCACAGGATGTGCTGCCATCCTGGGACCCGGTCAGCGGTGACCTGTACTTCATGCGCCTACAGCGCACCGGCCTGGACGCGATCCCTTACGCGCAGCGCATCATGCGCATCCCGGCGGCGGAAATCACGTCCGACACCGAGCCGGAAGTCATCGCCGACCTGACCGCCGTCAGCCTGGAACCGGACTTCTACGAACTGGGCGAGATCACCCTAGACGGCACGCTGAGCGTCAGCCCGGACGGGACACGCGCGGCCTTCATCGTGCGCCCGCGTAACCGTGACGATTGGCTGGACGCCATGGCCGTCTGGACGGTGGACCTGACCGACGGCAGCCTGACGCAGATTATCAACCAGGGCGCGATCACGGCCTCTGGCGGGTTGCCGGACTTCGTGATCGAACTGCCAGACCTGCTGCTTGGTGAGACCTTCGCAGGCCTGGGCTGGGTCGATGCCGAGCGCCTGGTCTTGGGCCTGCGCAATGACCTAACGCGCTCGGTGTCGCCAATAACGCCAATAACCTACCTGGTGGACGTGACGACGGCCTCAGCACAGCCTGTGACCGACTTCAGCGCGGTGGCTGACAACCAGGCCTTCTACAGCATGGAAAATACGCCCAACGCCAATGACCGGCACTGGGAGCCTTTAGTGGTGCCGGGCACCGGGCTGATGCTGGTCCACAACGTCGGTTTCCTGGGCGAAGACTTCCAGCTCAGCGTGCTGGCCCTGGACGCCGCCCCCACGGAACGGCAGGTGCTGCTGAGGCTCAGCCGTGATGACTGGGGCGGGCCACAGCCTGAATTGCGCCAGGGCAGCATCGGCATCACCGAAGACGGCACCATCCGTGTGCTGACGGCAGGCACGCTGGTGGCATTCACTTTGGCAGAATAAACGTGCCAAGTGTGTTAGCCGCGCTTTATAGACAGCCAGACGCACCCCGCACGGCATGGGTCTGTGCGGGGTGTGTGATTTTGCTCATGGGGTATCGTCATTATCAGGCAAAGACACCAGCAGAGCATCCTGCATCCCGATTCTCTTTTTCACCCCAGCACAAGCATGTCAGCATCTACCGCAGCGCTCTTCACCCCGCACTCATAGCACGGCGCTAAACTGTAAAAATTGACACCGCGAGCAGCAAACATCAACCAACAAAGGGAGTGTGCAGCCATGACCGTATTCGTCACCGGAGCTTCTGGCTATGTAGGCAACAACACCGTGCGCCGCTTGGTCGAAGCGGGTAAGCCTGTCCGTGCCATGGTGCGCGACGTCGAGAAAGTGCAGCGCCGCATGGCCGACCTGCTGGACCACGTTGAAGTTGTACAGGGGGACGTGGCCGACCGCGACGGCCTCACGCAGCTCATGCAGGGCTGCGACACCGTGGTGCACCTGGTCGCTATCGCCATTGAAAAAGGCGGCAGCACTTACGAAGAGGTCAACTACCAAGGCACAGTCAACGTGGTGGACGCCGCCAACGCCGCCGGTGTGCAGCGCTTCATCAACATGAGCCAGAACGGGGCAGACAGCAGCCTGCCCTACCGCTTCCTCGCCAGCAAGGGCCGCGCCCAGGAATACGTCGTCAAACAAGCCCCCAACTGGACCGCGCTGCGCCCCTCGGCCATCTTCGGCCCGCAGGATGAGTTCTTCAACTCGCTGGCGCGCCTGGCCCAGCTCACGCCCTTCCTCTTCCCGCTGATTGGCGGCGGCACGGCGGAATTCCAGCCCGTGTCCGTGCAGGATGTAGCCGAGGCTACCGTGCGCAGCATCGACGACGAGGCCACCATCGGCCAAGAGCTGGGGCTGGGCGGCCCGGAAGCGCTGACCCTGGGCGAGATCGAGCGCCGCGTGATTACAGCTATCGGGCGGCACCACCGCTTCGTGCCCGCGCCGGTGGGCCTGCTGCGCGCGCCCGTCTTCCTGATGGAGCGCCTGCTGCCCGGCTCCCCGGTGACCAGCTCGCTGCTGGACCTGCTGGCCGTGCCCAACACCGTGCCCAATAACGCCCTGGTCGAGCACTTCGGCATGGAAGCGATCCCCTTCAGCGGCGAGCACATCGCCTACCTGAAGGACAACGACCCCGGTACCACGCTGCGCATCTTCTTCACCGGGAAGAGCTTCAATTAGGCAGCGTCCTGCACTACACTGATACCTGTGCTTCGCGCCTAATCTGAGGAGAAAACGGCAGCATGGATAACTTCTTGTTCTACGCCCATTCCGGCTTGCGGTGGCTGGTGGTGCTCTCCACTGTCATCGCGCTGGGCTGGATGGCTTACGGCTTGGTGACGACCCGCGACTACGACCGGCTCAGCTACCGCATCATGACTGCCTTCAGCAGTTTGGTGGGCTTGCAATGGGTGCTGGGCCTGGTGCTGACGGTGTACCGCGCGCTGACGATCAACGAGTACTTGAGTTTGAGCTACGTGTGGTCGCATTTGGGCACCATGACGATTGCGCTGGCGGTGGCCCACGTCCACTTCATGGTAAAGAAGCGCCCGGACCGCGTGCGCTTTATTGCCGGGCTGGGCAGCGTCGTCGTGGCGCTGGCGCTGGTCTTCGTCGGTGTGGCGCTGCTGCCACAGGGCTGGGGCATGTAAGCCGCCCTCCACACCACATGGCCCGGTCGGCGTGCGGCATTTCGCGCGCAGATCGGGTATCATGGGGCTTCAACGTTGACGCCGCACCTTAGCTGACCCACCGGACCCACTTATGCTGCTCAGTTACACCTTCGCTATCGCGCTGCCCCTGCTGTTTCTCTACTTCATCTGGACGCTGGAAATCTACGCCTTCAGCCGCTGGGACGTGTCCATGGCGGCCTTTGGCGGCGGCATGGTCGCTTTCTTCGTGGCGGCGGTGGCGCAGAACCACCTGCTCTATAACAACGTGCTGAACTATCAGCAGCTATCGCTTTTCAGCGCGCCGCTGCTGGAAGAGCTGCTCAAGGCCGCCATCCTGATCTTGATGGCCTGGCGCGGGGCTATCCTCTACACCACCCAGGCCGCCACCTATGGATTCGCGGTGGGCGTGGGCTTTGGCATCGCCGAAAATCTCTTTCTCATCACCATCACCAGCGACCTGACGCTCCAGCAGACCCTGGTGCGCGTGCTGTCTGCCGGGCTGATGCACGCTTTCACCGGGGCGATCATCGGTGCACTGATCGGCGTCAGTGTGGTGCATGGCCGCCGCCGCCGCACGGCCAGCACCCTGCTGGGCCTGCTGCTGACGATGCTCTTCCATGGGCTGTACAACCTGGCCGCCAACTTCATCGACGGACCGCTGCTCATCGTGGTGGGCCTGGCAATTGGCCTAGGTGGACTGGGCGTGCTGGTGCTGGTGATTCAGACCGCGCTGCGCCGCGAGGCTGGGGCTATCCAACGCGAGCTGAACAGCACGCTCAGCGCCGGGGAAACCGCCGCCCTGGCACGCCCCTACGACATCGCCCACGTGATCGCCGAAAACCTGGAAAGCATCGGGCCGCGCCGTGCCGAACTGCTGGAACGCTACATCAGCTTGCAGTCGCAGCGTGGCATCCTGCGCAAAGCACTGAGCCAAAACCAGCGCCCCAGACTGCGCGTCAGCCTGCGTACCCGCTTGGAGAGCATCGAACGACAGATTGATGCCCTGCGCAGCGACATGGGCCTGTATAACTGGGTGTGGCTGCGCAGTGTGCTGCCCAGCGAGGAGAGCAGCGTGTGGGCCAGCCTGCACCATCAGGTAGACGACGACTCGCCGGTGCTGCGCCTGGCCGCGGAACTGGAACGCCGCCGCGACTCGCTCAGCCCGCAGGGGGTCGCACAGCGCATCACGGCACTGGATCACTGCGCCCTCTTCGACCCGCTCAGCAGCGAGGACCGCGCCGACATCGCCTTGATGCTGGACGTGCGGCACTATCAGCCGGGACAGCGCGTGATCTTGCAGGGCACCCATGACCCGCACCTCTACGTGGTGGCGCGCGGCCTGCTGACCTACAGCATCACTGACGCGGAAGGTTTAGAGACGGTCATCGACACCTACAGCGGGGGCGACCACTTCGGCACCGTCAGCTTGGTGGACGGCCAGCCGCACGCCGTCAGTGTGCGCGCCGTGGATATCTGTGTCCTCTACCGCCTCAGCCGCACCGACTTCATGACGCTGATCTACGCGCAGCCGCAGGTGGCCGTGGCCCTGATGAACCGCCTGGCCGCCACCCTGCGCGAACACAGCGCCTACATCGCCTGGGCACGGCGCAAGGTGGAAGCAGACCCTAGCGCTGTGCGCGTACGCCGCCCCATAGACCCAGACCTGCTGGGCGGTCGTTCTGCGTTATAATACGCAGCAAACCTCGATGAACCCGCTGTGAGGACGAATGCGCCGCCTGCTGCTGAGCACAACAAGCCTGGGAGTCACAGTCAGCCTAGTGGTGGGGCTGGCTGCGCTGCTGATCGTGGGCCTGCGTCCGCATCCGCCGCGTGCGCCGCTGCCCTCGCCGGTGGCGCTTGGCCCCACCCTAACCG
>CAYWGJ010000064.1:10946-14730 GCA_964457835.1 uncultured Anaerolineaceae bacterium | reverse complement strand
TCCAGCGTGCCGCCCACACAGGCCAGCAGCACCGCCAGCAGATCGCCCTCCATCAGAGGCAGCAGCACCTGGGTCTCCGGGTCGCCGAAGCGCGCGTTGAACTCCAGCACCATCATCCCGGCCTCGGTGAGCATCAGCCCGGCGTAGAGCACGCCAACGAAGGGCGTCCCCGCCGCGTTGAGTCCAGCGAGTGTCGGCGCAATGACCTGCTGTGCCACCTGGTCCATCAGGCCGGGGGGCAGGTCTGTGGCAGGTGCATAGGCCCCCATGCCGCCGGTGTTTGGCCCTTGATCGCCGTCATAGGCGCGCTTATGGTCGCGGGCCGGGGGCATCAGGGCGAAGTGCACGCCATCACACAAGGCCAGCACGGATACCTCGGAACCGCTGATGCGTTGTTCCACCACGACCGAGCCGCCCGCGTTGCCGAAAGCCTCATCCTGCATCAGGCGGCGCAGCGCGTCAATGGCCTCTGCGTGCGTATCACACACGAAGACCCCCTTCCCCGCCGCCAGGCCATCCGCCTTAACCACTACCGCCGCGTTGGTCAGGGACTCAACGTAGGCGATGGCTTGGCCCAGGTCACTGAAGCGGGCGTAGTCAGCAGTGGGGATGCCCTGAGCACGCATGAAGTCCTTGGCATAGCCCTTGCTGGCCTCGATCTGAGCAGCCTTCTGGCTGGGGCCAAAGGCTGGGATGCCCACGCGGGCCAGGGCATCCACCAAGCCCAGCGCCAGCGGCACCTCCGGCCCGACGATTACTAGGTCGATGTGGACACGCTGTGCAAAAGCCACTAATGACGCAATGTCATCAGCAGCAATAGGGACGTTCTGGCCGTGCTGGGCAGTGCCAGCGTTGCCCGGCGCGATGTACAGGCGTTCCGCATGAGGCGAGCGTGCCAGCGCCCAAGCTAGGGCGTGCTCGCGGCCACCACCACCGACAATCAACAGGGTTAAGGAGAATGAAGGCTGCATTACGCTCTCATTTCTAGTTCAAACCATTTACATTGTAGCACAGGTAAAAAACAGAAATCGTTAGTAACTACTGACATTTTGATACACAATTTGCCCCTTCAATTATACACGCGCCATTCCCCGCGCAAGGCTCACATTGACGCCCATCCGGCACACAGCTACAATTTGCAAGATCAAGCAAGATCGACATAGTAGGAACCCACTTGACTATGAAATATCACATCTGGACCTTTGGCTGTCAAATGAACACCGCCGACTCGCAGCGTCTCGCCAGCGAGCTGGAGCGCATGGGGCATCAGGCCGCCGCCCGCCCCGACGAAGCCGACATCATGGTCGTCAATACCTGTGTCGTGCGCCAAAGCGCCGAGGACAAAGCCTTCAACCGCCTGGAGCTGCTGCGTCAGCTCAAAACCAAGCGTCCCGAAACCGTGATCGGCGTCATGGGCTGCCTAGTAGGCGTGCGTGATCCGCTGCACCTGCGCCAGCGCCTGCCTTACGTCGATGTCTTCATGCCGCCCAGCGAGCCGGAGCCAATGGTCAGCTTTCTACAGGATCGCGGCTGGGAGACGGAAGTCATCGCCGCCGAAGCCCAGGCCCGCCAGCAGCGCGACGCCATCCAGGACGGCGACCTCATCCTGCCTGAAGGCGAACAAGGCCATCTCGTCAGCGCCCATGTGCCAGTGGTCTACGGCTGCTCCCATGCGTGCAGCTTCTGCATCATTCCCTTCCGGCGCGGCGTGGAGCGCAGCCGCAGCGTGGGCGAGATCGTCGGGCACGTCCGCAGCCTGGCGCTGCAAGGCGTTAAAGAAGTGACACTGCTGGGGCAGATCGTGGACCGCTACGGCAAAGATATCCCCGACGGCCCCGACCTGGCCGATCTGCTGCACGTCGTGCACAACGTGGCCGAAGAAACCGGCCTACAGCGCATCCGCTTCTTGACCAGCCATCCCAACTGGATGGACGACAAACTGCTGGACACCGTGGCTCAACTGCCGCGCGTGATGCCGCACATCGAGGTACCGGTGCAAGCCGGCAGCAATGCGGTGCTGGCCCGTATGAAGCGCGGCTACACTCATCAACAATACCGCGCCCTGGTCGAACGCATCCACGCACGCATCCCGCAGGTTGCCATTAACACCGACATCATCGTCGGCTTCAGCGGCGAAACTGAAGCGCAGTTCATGGAGACCTACAAGCTGCTGGCCGAACTCAAGCTGGACAAAGCGCACCTGGCCCGCTACAGCCCGCGCCCGCACACCGTCAGCGCGCGGCGCATGGAAGACGACGTGCCCGAAGCCGAAAAGAAGCGCCGCCACCAGATGCTCGACGAGCTGATGGCCGAAGTCATGGCCGAGATCAACGGGCACCTGCTGGGCCAAACCGTGCCGGTGCTCATCGAAGACCTGCACAAAGGCAAATGGCGCGGGCGCACGCCGCAGAATAAGCTGGTCTTCTGGGAAGCTCCCAACGATGCCGATCAGCGCGGGCAGGTCCGGGACTTGCAAATCACCTGGACGGGGCCGTACAGTATGCAGGGGCGGGTGCCCCAAGCCCAACACCAAGACGCGCCCCTGGTCATCGCGCCCATGCCATCCGGGTCCAGTTAAAGGCTTTTAGCAGCACAGCAGTTCGGGCGTACAATAAACAGGTGCGGATTGGGCAAGCCCTGGTTTTTTTGATATACTGCCCTTAGTTGACGCGCTGTTTAGCAATCGCACCCCGTCATAAACGCGCAGCGGGTTGGTCACAGCCCATCACGGTTGGTTCACGCACCGATTGGAGGACCAGGTCAATGCCTGAGAAGAGTGGATATTACTATCCGAACAAGTTTGCCCGCATCACCCTCGAAGCGATGGAAGACGTGATGGGGCAGAATGGCCTTAACGCCGTACTAAATCTCGCTCAACTGAGCGAGTATATCGGCAGTTACCCCCCGGATAACCTGGAAAAGGAATTCGACTTTGCCGACATTACGGCACTGATGATCGCCTTGGAAGACATGTACGGCCCGCGCGGTGGCCGCGGCCTGGCGCTGCGCGCTGGGCGTGCCACCTTCGCTGATGCGCTGCGCGGCTTCGGCGCGCTGGCCGGTGTGGGCGACCTCGCCTTCAAGGTCCTGCCGCTCAACGCCAAGCTGAAGATCGGCGTGCCCGCCATGGCCAATATCTTCAACCAGTTCTCAGACCAGGTGTCCAACGTCTACGAAGAAGGCGCGGACAAAATCATCTACACCCTGGAACGCTGCCCCATGTGCTGGGGCCGCAAGGCGGACCGCCCGGTCTGCTTCACCGGCCAAGGCCTGCTGCAAGAAGGCCTGCGCTGGGTGTCCGGCGGCCATGAGTTCAAGGTGGAAATGTCCACCTGTATCGCCATGGGCGAGGACATGGGCCGCTACATCATCTACAAGGAACCGACCGCTTAGCGGTCCTGCCGACGACCTGGTAACCGGGTCGGCTGCGACAATCGCCAAACACGCCAACGCAAGCCTCAGCAGCATCTGCTGCGGAGGCTTTGTTGCGTAACCGGTCACTGTGCCGCGTGCAGCACGTCCAGCAGCAAGCTGAGCGCGGCGTCCGTGCTGTGCTGCTTGTTACCCACACGGCTGGACTGCCACACATGACGCTGTACCTGCACCATGCCCCCTGGACCTGCCAGCCCGATATAGGTCAAGCCCACCGGTTTTTCCGGGGTGCCGCCGCCCGGCCCCGCGATTCCCGTCACGCTCAGCGCGTAATCCGTGCCCAGCAGCGCCTGGACCCCCTGTGCCATGGCCCGCGCGACCGGCGCGCTGACCGCGCCGTGCGCGATCAACA
>CAYWGJ010000064.1:10227-10936 GCA_964457835.1 uncultured Anaerolineaceae bacterium | reverse complement strand
CAGTGATTCGGGCACCTTCAACAGCCCCACCTTGACCGCGTTGTCATAGGCCACCACGCCACCTACCACATAAGCGGAACTGCCCGCGACATCCGTCAAGCGGCTGGCGATCAAGCCGCCCGTGCAGCTTTCCGCCGTCGCCACCGTCGCGCCCTGCGCCCGCAGTGCCTGCCCGACTGCTGTTCCAAGCCTTGTGTTTACATCCATTTTCAATCCTTTCTACATCTTTTGATTTTGCCTCAAAATTGGTCACCGATTCGCCCCCACAGCGCCTGCTTTCCGGTATAATGTGGGATAACTAGCGCCCAATTTGGGATACTGAGGGATAACAGACGGCATGAGCTACTGGGGCTGGCGGGCCATTGTAAGCTGCCTAGTTTTCAGCGTGCTGATTACAGCGTGCAGCACTCCCCCGCCTGTGCCCCCTGCGCGCACAGCCAGCGCCACCCCCCCGCTCAACGTCACGCTGCGGCTCAGGCTCAGCCCGACGCCGCTGCCCGCCAGCCTGACGCCCCACTTCCAAACGCCGCAGATCACCCCGCAGCCCAGCATCGGCACACCCATCGCGCCCATGCAGTTTAGCGCGCCCACCTGCACCCTGACAAACCCCGATGCGCTGCTGTGCCTGGGCCGCGTGCAGAACCTCAGCGGCGGGGCCGTGACGGAAGTCTCACTGCGGCTGCGCGTGCTGTGGAGCGATGGCCGCCTC
>CAYWGJ010000064.1:5148-10217 GCA_964457835.1 uncultured Anaerolineaceae bacterium | reverse complement strand
AGTCCCCCCGTAACCGTCCAGGTGCCGCAGCGCATACTGCCCCCCGGTCAATCCGCTGCTTATGCCGCCCGCCTGCCGTGGCATGGCAGCCGTGTGGCACAGACGCAGCTTGAGCTGCTCACCGCCGCCGCCCTGGCCGCTGATTCGGTGCCGTCGCTGCGTGTGCACGATGAAGTGGGCACCCTGACCGCTGACGGGGCCTATCACTTACACGCCACCCTGACCGCCGACTCGGCTGTGGACGCGCCCCACGCCCTGCTCACCCTGCTGGACGCGCAGCAGCGCGTAGTCGGCTTCCGGGTCTACACGCTGGAGCGGCTGGCCGCCGACGAAAGCCGAGCCATCGCGCTGCACCTGTGGCCTGTCAGCGATCACAGCGTGCCGCTGACGCATCATCTGTGGGTGGAGGGCTGGTAGGGCGTTGACGCGGACCGGGCGTGGGGCTATCATGCGCGCAGACCTGCATCCGCACGAGACCCGACCTATGACCCACGGCCCACTCTTCATCGTGTATCCGGCGCGCTCCGGCTCCACGCTGCTGCAAATCATGCTCAACCAGCACCCCGCACTGGCGATTGCCCCAGAAGTGCGCTTTGCCACCCGCCTGCTCAAACAGTTTCCGGACGCCCACGCGCCGCTGACCGGCCCCGACCTAGACGCGCTCAAGCGGAGCGTGCGCGATGACGACAAGCTGCGTGCCTGGAAGCTGCCCACGCAGGCCTTCATCACCCAAGTGCAGACCGCCCAGTCATTGAGCGTGCGCGACGTCATCGACCGCCTGATGGCCCATTACCGAGATCAGGCCAAACCCGGCGCAGCCATCGTTGGGTTAAAGAAAGGCAACCTGCTGCCCCGGCACGCCCAAGTCGCGGCCACCTGGCCGGACGCACGCTTCGTCTTCATCTACCGCGATGGCCGCGCCTGTGCCGTCTCCATGGTGCAGAACCTGGCCCGCTTCCGTGACCATGCCCACGCAGCGCGACGCTGGCGGGCACGGGTACGCCAAGGCTTGGCCCTGGCCGCGACACACCCGCAGCGCGTCCACAACCTGCGCTACGAGTCGCTGACCGCTGAACCCGAAGCTGCCATGCGCGCGCTGTGCGCCTTCCTCGGCCTGGACTATGACCCGGCCCTGCTGCGCCATCACGAGGCCAACGCCAACCTGACGTGGGTCAACCAGGGCGCGGAAGACATCCATGTCCACACCCGCGAGCCGGTCAGCGAGGCCTATGCCCAGCGCTGGCGCGATCAGCTCAGCTCAGCAGCACTAGCGCGTGTGGAGGCCCTCATCCGCCCAGAGTTGGACGCCCTGGGTTATTAGGCAGCTCGCCAAACTTTGGCTTGTCGCCAGCCGCAGCGCGGTTTATGATTCCCAATCGGACACACGACTAACCAGGGACACAAGCATGGCTTCCCATGATTCGATCCAAGACCAAGCGCCTGCCGCCATCGTATCGACGGCCCAGCCCGCCATCACCGAAATCGCCCCGGCGCGCGGCTGGACCCTGCCCAACCTGGGCGAACTATGGGCCTATCGCGGCGTGATCGTCAACATGGTGCGGCGCAATTTTCGCATCAAGTACCGGCAGACGGTCGGCGGCCCGCTCTATGCCGTCTACGAGCCGCTGATGACCATGATCGGCTACAGCATCCTGCTGGGCGGCCTGGCCGGGCTGGATGCCGACGGCGGGATCAGCTACCCGGTTTTCACCTTCAGCGCACTGACCGTATGGACGCTGTTTACCGCCAGCGTGCGCATGTCCTCCACCAGCCTGTTCAGCAACAGCGGCCTGGTGACTAAAATCTACGTGCCACGCCTGGCCTTCCCGCTGATTGCAGTGGCAATGGCCCTGGTCGATTTCGCCATCGCGTTTGTGGTGCTGCTGCTGCTGATGTTCGTCAGCGGCTACGGCCTGACGCTGAGCGCCCTATGGCTGCCGCTCTACACCCTCATCGCGCTGACGCTGGCGCTGGGCATCGGGCTGTGGTTTTCCGCGCTGCACGCCCGCTTCCGCGACACTAACTACGCCATCGGCCTGATTACTAAGGGCCTGTTCTTCCTGACGCCGGTGGTCTATTCCAGCACGCTGCTGCCGCCCCCCTGGGACGTGCTCTACGCGCTGAACCCCATGGCCGTCGTCGTGGAGGGCTACCGCTGGGCGCTGCTGGGCGTGGGCAGCGCGCCGACGTTCAGTACGCTGGCCCTAGCCGGCCTGCTGAGCCTGGGCATCCTGCTGACTGGACTCTTCACCTTTCGCCGCCTTGAAATGAACATCGCCGACGTGGTATGACACGCATGAACTCACTCAACGCCATCGAAGTTGAAGCGCTGGGCAAGCGCTATTACATCGCGAGCACCGAAAAGCGCGCCGACACCGCCGTCGGCCAGCTCGCCCGTGATGCCGTGTCGCCGCTGAAACGCCTGGGGTCGCTGCTGCGCCGGGGCAATCCCTTCGCCGCCGACGAGGTACTGTGGGCACTGCGCGACATCTCCTTTGAGGTGCAGCGCGGCGAGGTCTTCGGCATCGTCGGGGCCAACGGCTCCGGCAAAAGCACCCTGCTGAAGGTCCTCAGCCGCATCACCTATCCGACAGAGGGCCGCGCGCGCATCGCCGGGCGTGTCGGTTCGCTGTTGGAGGTGGGCACCGGCTTCCACCCGGAGCTGACCGGACGCGAAAACGTGTATCTCAACGGGGCCATCCTGGGCATGAAGCGCCAGGATATTAGCCAACTCTTCGACGAGATCGTCGATTTTGCCGGAGTGGGCCAGTTCATCGACACGCCGGTCAAGCGCTATTCCAGCGGGATGCGCGTGCGCCTGGCCTTCGCGGTAGCCTCGCACTTCCGCCCGGAAATCCTGCTGGTGGACGAAGTGCTCAGCGTAGGCGACGCCGACTTTCAACGACGCGGCATCGACAAGATGGGCGAAGTCGCGCGGGGCGGGCGCACCGTGCTGCTGGTGAGCCACAACATGGCCGCCATCCTTGCCCGCAGCGACCGTGTGATGTGGCTCAACAAGGGCCGCCTGATGATGGTCGGCGATCCGCAGGAAGTCGTCAACGCCTACCTCAGCAGCAGCACCGCCGAGTCCGGCACAATCTGCACCATGGAGCGCCTGTACGAAAACGTGCCCGACGCGGACAGCCCCTTCAAGCTGCTGAAGCTGCGCACCCTGGACGCCGCCGGTCAGCCCGCCGCGCAGTACCTCAGCAGCGCGCCGCTGACCGTAGAGCTGACCTGCCGCTTCGACGCGCCCATGCCCAACCTCAAAATCGGCTTTGAGCTGCGTAACCAAGACAACGTGCCGCTCTTCCGGTCCTTCTACAACGACACGCAGGCCACGGTGCTCAACGACGCCGACGCGCCCTTTGACGGCCCGCAGACCCTGTGTTTCCGCACTGAAATCCCCGGCGGCTGGCTCAACGGCGGCACTTACACGGTCAACCCACTGGTACACCTGTACCTGCGCGAAAAGCTCGTCGCTGAGCTGCGCGGCCTGACGGTCGAAATTATCCTAGACATCCCCAACCGCGAGTACGCTGT
Organism: uncultured Anaerolineaceae bacterium; assembly: GCA_964457835.1. Lineage (GTDB taxonomy): Bacteria > Chloroflexota > Anaerolineae > Aggregatilineales > Phototrophicaceae > CAYWGJ01. The sequence continues at coordinate 6,674 of CAYWGJ010000064.1, read as the reverse complement.
TAAGGGGCGCGGCGGCCTGCTGGCCCCGATGCTCGACTGGCAGATCGACGCCCAGCCCGCCGAGGTCGCCCAAGCATGATTATCACGGACCAATTCGTCTACGTGCACATGCCCAAAACCGGCGGGACTTTCGTCGCTAAAGTCCTCCAGCAGATTCACGAAGCGCGCGGGGACAGCGTCCGCCGCGTGCAAGCCGACAAGCTGGACGCGCAGCCTACGCTGCGCCGCTGGCGGGATGCGCTCAAGCAGCGGGTACGTGGACGCGGCACCTTCCTCTACGTGATGCACAAACAGCCCAGCGGTGAATACAATCAGCACGGCATCTGCGCCAACATTCCCGCCGGGCACCGCCACAAGCCAGTGTTGGGCACGGTGCGCAGTCCCTATGACCGCTACGTCTCGCAATACGAGTTTCGGTGGTGGGCGCTGCACCCGGAGCGTGAAGGCCGGGACATGGACGGCCTGCTGCGCGCCTACCCGCACTTCCCCGACCTGAGCTTCGACGAATTCGTGGCGATGAGCAACCGCTTCTTCAATCATCGCCGCGTGCAGGGCATCCCGGACGAAATGCAACCGGGCCGCCATACCTCACAGATCGCGGGCTATTACTTCCGTGACCCGGAAGCCTACACCCGCTTGAGGCCCGACACACTCAATGCCAAGGGTTTCCGCGCGCAGATGACGCCGCACATCACCCTGCTGGACACAGCCAACCTGAACCAGAACCTGCACGCTTTTCTACTGAAGATGGGCTATGCCGCCGGCGAAATCGCCTTTATCCTGGAACAGGGCAAAATCATGCCCAAGCGCGGCGGGCGCAGCGACGCCCAGAAATGGGAACGCTACTACAGCCCGCAAACCAAAGCCTGGGTCCGCCAGCACGAGCGCATCCTCTTTGAACTATTCCCGGAGTTCGACGCATGAGCCAGCACGACAGCACGCCGATGATCCTGTTCCTGCACATCCCCAAAACGGGCGGCACCACGCTGGTAAGCATCCTGGCGATGGCCTACGGCAAACAACGGGCAGTGCGCATCCAAGCTGGACACAACCGCGCCAACTCCGCGGAAGTAGCGCGCATCCTCAGCCAAACACCCTTCCAATACGACGCCATCACGTCACACCTGGAACGCTTCGGCGTGCATGAAGCGCTGCAAGGCCAACGTCCTTACCGCTACGTGACGGTTTTCCGCAACCCGGCCCAGCGCACGCTCTCCAACTATTACCGCATCATCCGCAAGCCCTCCCACCCGCGCCATGTACAGTTCACCCAGGAAATCACCGACCCGCACGCGGCCATCCGCACGCTGGAGGGCAACTCGCAAACGCGCATCATGGCGGGACTCGGTCACGGGGAAGTCCCCACCCAGGCCGACCTAGAGACCGCCAAGCGCAACCTGCGCGATCACTTCGCCCCGCCTATCATCCTGGAACGCTTCGACGACTCGTTGGTCTTGCTCAAACGCGCGCTGGGCTGGCCGCGCGTCTACAGCACAACGCCGCGCAACGTGGCCCCCAACCGCCCC
>CAYWGJ010000064.1:0-5138 GCA_964457835.1 uncultured Anaerolineaceae bacterium | reverse complement strand
CGACGACGCCCTGCTGCCGCTGGCCCACGAAGTCAACACCCTGGACATGCAGCTCTATGCCTACGCGCAGGAGCTGCTCGCAAACGGCATCCGGGAAGCAGGCCTGGGCTACCAGATCGACCGCCGCGCCTTCGCACTGAAGCAGGCCTGGCGCAAGCAGCGTCAGACGGCACAGGCCACCGCCCCGGACCCCGACGACGAAACCTAAGGCCCTGTTCCCGATCAGTTGACTGGAGTTTGCCCGACCGTGATGCCCCAAGCACAACCCACCTCGGACCCGCTGGTTCTCTTCCTGCACATCCCCAAAACGGGCGGCACCACGCTGCTGCGCATCCTGACCCATGCCTACGGGGCGCAGCGCTCCATCCGCGTGAACAAACACGGCAGCAAAGGCAACTTCGAGGCTGTCGGGCAGATTCTGCGTGAGCGGCCTTACGACTACGACATGATCTCTGCACACATGGCGAAATTTGGGGTGCATGAATACCTGAACGGCCAGCGGCGCTACTGGTACGTCGGGGCACTGCGCCACCCCGGTCAGCGGGCGCTATCGCGCTATTACCACATCCTGCGCACGCCGCATCATCACCGCTACACGCGCTTCACTAAGGAGATCAGCAATCCGCGCGATGCGATCCCGGCACTGGGGCGCAATCTGCAAACGCGCGTGATGGCAGGCCGCGACCCAGAAGACACCCGCCGTTTGACGAAAGCCGACCTGGAACAGGCCAAGCACAACCTACGCGAACACTTCGCCGCACCTTTCATCATCGAGCGCTACGCCGACTCACTGGTCTTGCTCAAGCGCGCGCTGGGCTGGACGCGGGTCTACACCACAGTGCCGCGGAACGTGGCCCCCAACCGCCCCCGCCATGACGACGACGCGCTGCTCAAGCTGGCACGCGAGGTCAATGCCCTGGACATGCAGCTTTACGCCTACGCCAACGACCTGCTCACACAGCGCATCCGGCAGGCAGGACCGGGCTACAAAATGGAGCGCCACACCTTCGTCGTCAAGCAGGTGCTGCGCCGACAGATCATCATCCCAGCACGGCGCTGGATCAAAGAAGCAACCAGCAGCGCCCCACCCCACGAGGACGCCGACCGTGACGACGACGACTAATCACCCGCGCCCGGACCTGAGCCTGACCCTGCTGGCCGCCGGCATCGGGCGCAGCGGCACCACCTGGCTGGGTGACCTGCTCAACGTGGACGGCGCGCGGCGGGTGCTCTTCGAGCCGCTGCACCCGGACAAGGGACTGCCGCTGGCGCAGAGCCTGCCCAATGGCCGCTACGTCCCGCCCGATGCCGACGACCTGACCCTGCGCGACGCCATCGCCGACATCCTCAGCGGGGCACAGCACAACGCCTGGACCGATCAATACGAAGACCGCCCCGCCGACCAAGACCCGCGCCCGCCTTTGGTGAAAGCCATCCGCCTGAACCTGATGCTGCCCTGGCTGCACCGGCAGTTTCCAGAGATGCCGCTGGTCTACATCCTGCGGCACCCCGGCGCAGTGATCGGCTCGCAGATGCGCATGAAATGGGGCGACGGCTCCGTGCAGCAAGCCCGCCTGCTGAGTCAAGCGCCATTAACAGACGGCCCACTGCAACCGGTGCTGCCCCTGCTCAAACACGCAGATGACGAGTTCACGCGGCGCTTGGCGATCTGGTGCGCGGTGCAGTTCGTGCTGCTGAACGCGCTGCCCGCGTCCGTGCCGGTGGTGCGCTATGAGGACCTGGTGCTGAAACCGGGGCAGACCCTGCCGCCGCTCTACGAACGCCTGAACCTGCCCTACAACGAAGCCGCCGTAATGCAGGCCGTCGGCATACCCAGCGCCACCACCTGGAGCGGGACCACGCCGCCCGCCGAGGCCATCCGTAAGCTGGACAAATGGCGCGAGGGCTTCAGCGCCAAGCAGCTCGACGCCATGGATCACACCCTGAGCTGCTTCGGCCTGAACGGACTGTACAGCACCCAGCAGACCGCGCCGCGGCACGCCTGGGTGGGGTATCAGCCACAGCCGGACCACGACGCAATCGCCAAGCAGAACCGCCGCACCCGCCGCATCCGCTGGACACTGCGGCGCACCCGGCGGCGCTTCCGGGCGTGGCTGCGCTTACGTCGAATGCGCCAGCATCAGCGGTAAACGCGGTGCTGCCAGCCGGGTTATTCTGCCAGCAGCACGGAGGATTCCGGGACCTTGACACCGGTCTCGGCCACGATCAGGTCGCGGGCCAGGGCCACCGGGCGCTGCATCGCCAGGCGGAACTCCGCGGCCATACCCTCACGCAGCGCCTCGCCCGTGTACAGCGAGCGCAGGATGGTCATCAGCCAGTGCGTCGTCGCCAATACGCTAAAGTACGGGAACTGTGCCGCCTGCCCCATGACGCGCTCGTACTCCATGAGGACCTGTCCGGCTAGGGTGGGGTAGCCGCTGCGTTGCAGCAGGGTGACAGTCCAGGCCAGGTCGAAGCGTGGGTCGCTGATCTGCCAGGCCCAGTCGAGCACGTAGAGCATCCCCTGCGGGCTGACGATGACGTTCCAGGGGTGGTAGTCGCGGTGGGTGATAACCGGCGTGCCCCCGGCGGCAGTCTTGCGCTGGGTGTACAACCACTCCACCACGGGAGACAGCACAGCCAGGCGCGGGTACTCGCGGACGAAGCCGCGCAGGGTGTGCACTTCCCGGTTGACGAGCATAGCCGCGCTGCCAGGCTTGAAGCTGGGCACCAGGACCTGCGGCCCCATGCCGTGCAGGTGCGTCAGCAGGCCGACGAACTGCCGCAGCAGATCATCACCCTGGGCGGCCTCCGCCGATTCCAGGGCGGTCATCAGCGGCTGGCCGTCGATATGGTCCATGACGACGAAGGGCCGCCCGATGTGCGCCGGGTCGATCTCGACGGTGAAGGGGCCGGGCACCGGGTAGCGGGCGACCCGCAGGTTGTGCAGGGCGTGGCGTTCCTTGAGGGCGCGATCCTTGCCTTCGCTGCTGTCGCTGTAGGTCTTCAGCACCAGGGTCTGGCGGACAGTCTGCCCAGCCTCGGCGTAGCGCAGCCCAAAGCGGTAGACGCTGCTGGCCCAGCCGGATTGCAGCGCGGTGAAGTCCTCAATCGTTACGTCCTCACCGGTGCTGGGCAGGGCGGCGAAGTAATCGCGCAGGTCGTCTTGCAGGCTGTCTTGGCTAAAAAGCATCGGTGCATCCTTTATGTGCTCGGCGGTAGATCAACGGCGGACGGCCAACAGGCGGCGGCCAGTATACCACAGGGTCCAGACGCAAAACCTTAACGATTGGCGTACAAAATGCGGCTTTATGCGACACCCTTTTCCGGTACAATAGGGATAGCCTGAAGAGTCAATCAAGAGGCACGTACAGTTTATGGACATCATCGATTACTTCGCGCTGGAACGCCTATACCGTGAGCGCCGCCGCCACCGCCAGAAGGTCTTCGTCGTCGCCGAGCTGGGCGGCCTGCACCGCGAAGGCAAGATCATCAAAGAGAACGATGGCCGCTGGCTGATTGAGTTCTACCCCTACGAAGACCCCGTGACGATGGAACCCGGTGGGCGGCTGTACATGGGCATCCGCGAGTTTGACATCCACCCCGTGGACCAGCAGCAGTTCCAGGAATACCTGGACGCGCTGCACGAAGAATACGGCGACTTCTGACCCCCTGCTGACAGCTTCAAGGTAGTGGGGATGCCGGTGCGCGCTGTGTGCATACAGCCCGTCTAGCATTATACCAGCGGCCGATAGTTAAGCCTTTAACTTTTTCAAGTGAAAAGGATTTTTGCCATGCAAGCAGCAGCCTCTTCGCACACACCCGCGGCGGATGCGCGCCTTTCGCTGCGCGTGCGCCTATCCTACGGGGCCGGGGACCTGGGCGCGGCCATCGTCGCCGCCCTGACCGGCTTTTTCCTCAACGCCTTTCTGCTGGATGTCGCCGGGCTGAGGCCGGGTGTCGTCGGCGTGATCTTCTTCGTCAGCACCCTGTGGGACGCCGTGACCGATCCTGTGGTGGGCAGCCTGACGGACCGCACCCGCAGCCGCTGGGGACGCCGCCGCCCCTGGCTGCTCTTCGGCGCGCTGCCTTTCGGCCTGGCCTACTTTCTGCATTGGCTGGTCCCGGACCTGGACCCCAACGGCCTGTTCATCTATTACCTGTTGGTCGCCCTGCTGCTGAAAACCGCCTTTACCGCCGTCAACGTGCCCTATACCGCCCTGACCCCCGAACTCACCCAGGACTATGACGAGCGCACCCGCCTGACCGCCTTCCGCTTCAGCTTCAGCATCCTGGGCGGCGTGGCGGCGGTGGCGCTGCACCCGGTGCTGGTGGGCCTGGCCGGGGAGGACGTGCAGACGGGCCACGCCATCAGCGCGGCGGTATGGGCGGTCTTCATCGCGGGGTCAGCGTGGGTGGCCTTCGCCGGTACCTTCGAGCACCCGCGTGACCCCGCCGCCGACGCCGAGAGCGACGCGCCCGGATTCTTCGCCGGGCTGCGCATCGCGCTCAGCACGCGGCCCTTCCTCTACGTGACCGGCATCTACCTGCTGAGCTGGCTCACTATCCAGGTCGTGCAGGTTAACCTGCTGCTCTACGTGCGCTACTGGATCGGCGCAGAGGAGAGCTTCACGCTCTTGGTGCTCATCTTGCAGGTGACGGCCTTCGGCTTCCTGGGCGTGTGGTCGGCGGTCAGTGCACGGCGCGGCAAGAAACAGACTTACGTCATCGGGGCCACGGTATGGATGCTGACCTTGGGCGCGCTCTTCTTTGTGCCGCAGGGCAGCATCACGCCCATGTACTTAGTCGCCTTCTTCGCCGGGACGGGCGTGTCGGTGGCCTACCTCATTCCCTGGAGTATGCTGCCGGACGTGATCGAATATGACGAGCTGCACACTGGTCAGCGGCGTGAGGGGGTGTATTACGGCTTCTTCGTGTTCTTGCAGAAACTGGGCCTCTCGCTGGGGCTGGCGCTGTCAAACTTCGTGTTGGAGGCCGCCGGTTACGTCAACCCGGAGGTGGCCGGGGAAGCGGTGGCACAGCCGGATAACGTGCTGCTGGTGCTGCGGCTCTTCGTGAGCCTGGTGCCGGTGGGCCTGCTGCTCATCAGCCTGCCACTGGCGCTGGCCTATCCCATC
>CAYWGJ010000063.1:0-14934 GCA_964457835.1 uncultured Anaerolineaceae bacterium | reverse complement strand
TGTGGACCTGCCCGTCAGCGCCACCGAGGACCGCGTGGTCGGCACCCTGGACATTGAAAAGGCCATCCAGAAGGGCGAGCGGCAGTTCGACCCCGGCGTGCTGGCCGCGGCCAATCGCGGCATCCTCTACGTGGATGAGGTGAACCTGCTGGACGATCACGTCGTGGACCTGCTGCTGGACAGCGCCGCCATGGGCATCAACGTGGTGGAGCGCGAAGGCATCAGCTTCAGCCACCCGGCGCGCTTTATCCTGGTGGGCACCATGAACCCCGAAGAAGGCGACCTGCGCCCGCAGCTTCTGGACCGCTTCGCCCTCAGCGTGGAAGTCCACGGCATCACAGAGGCCGAACAGCGCATGGACATCCTGGAGCGGCACATCGCCTACGAAGACAATGCCGAAGGCTTCCACGCACAGTGGGCCGATGCAGAGCAGGCCCTCAGTGACCAGATCGCTGCCGCCCGCGACCTGGTCGATCAAGTACAGTACAGCCGCCGCGACCTGCGCTTGATCGCGGGCATGACCAGCAGTATGCACATCGACGGCCACCGCGCCGACCTGGTGGTGCTCAAGGCTGCGCGCGCTCATGCCGCCTTCGAAGGCCGCACCGAGATCAGCCGCGGTGACATCCTGCTGGCGCTGGAACTGGCGATCCCGCACCGGCTCAAGCGCGGCCCCTTCGCCGATGCCATGGTCGATTTCTCCGCGCTGGAAGGCGAGATGGAACAGCTCGAAGCCGAAATCGACGATAACGGCGACCCCATCCCCACCACCGGTGACAGCGCCCAAGGCGATGCCAACGCCGAGAGCGGGAAAAAAAAAGTCCGGAGGCGGTAGACGCAGACCCTAATCAGCCGCCCAGCGACGCCCAACCGCAGACCCAGCCGCCAGACACGCAGAACGTGCCGCCCTCTATGCCCAATCCTTTCGCTGCCGACAGCAGCAGTTGGTGGGAGGGCGGCCAGCAGGTGGACCCCGCCGACGAATTCAGCGCCAAGAAGCTGCAATCGGAGCTGGACCAGCAGAAGCGCCGTCAGTCCGGGCGGCGCTCGCAGACGCGCACCGATCGCAAGCGTGGGCGCTACATCCGCGCTGTACCCGCCGGGGATAAACCGCAGGACATCGCCTTTGACGCCACCCTGCGCGCCGCCGCCCCCTATCAACGCCGCCGTGAAGACGAAAAAGCCGCCAGCGGCATGGCCTATGCGCTGCACCGCCAGGACCTTCAACGCAAGGTGCGCGTGCGCAAAGCGGCTAACCTCATCCTCTTCGTGGTGGATGCCTCATGGAGCATGGCCGTCGCGGAACGGATGCAGGCCACCAAGGGCGCGATTATGTCCCTGCTGACCGATGCCTATCAGCGCCGTGATCGCGTGGGCCTGGTCGTCTTCCAGAAGGACCGTGCGACCCTGGTGCTGCCGCCGACCAACTCCGTGGTGCTGGCGAAAGACGCCCTCGTCGATATTCCCGTCGGCGGCAAGACGCCGCTGTCCGCCGGGCTGCTGCTGGCCCTGGAAACGGTCAAGCGCGAACTGCTGCATCAGCCGGACACGCTGCCCCTCATCATCCTGCTGACCGACGGCGCAGGCAACGTCAGCATGGTGGAAGGCGCGCAGCCGCAGGAAGAAGCACACCGCGTGGCGGCCCTCATCCGTGAGGCTGACATTCGCACCGTGACGATCAACATGGAGCACATCGCCTTTGACCAGGGCCTGGCGCAGCGCCTGGCGGATGAACTGGACGGCCCCTGCTACACCCTGGCTCAACTGCGCGCGGATACCCTGCTGGAAACGGTGCGCGGGGAGCTGGCCTGATGCCCCCCACCGACGACCCCACACTGGCCTATTACGACACACACGCCGCCGACTACTGCGCCGCCACGCGCCAGGTCGATCTGTCCGCGTTGTACACGCCCTTCCTAGCGGAGGTAGCGACTGGTGGGCGTGTGCTGGATGCAGGCTGTGGCTGTGGCCGGGATGCCCGTGCCTTCATAGCGCGCGGTTACGCCCTGGACGCTTTCGACGCCTCGGCGGCCATGGTCACGGAAGCGCGGCGCTATACCGGCCTGGGCGCGGATCGCGTGTGGCACATGCGCTTTGCGGACCTGAAGGCCGAGTCGCGCTATGACGGCGTGTGGGCCTGTGCTTCACTGCTGCACCTGCCCGCCGCGTCACAGCCGGACGCGCTGCGACGTCTGCTGCGAGCGCTGGTGCCGGGCGGCCTGCTGTTCCTGTCCTACAAGGCGGGGGCAGGCGAAGCACGGGACGCGCAGGGGCGGCACTTCACGTATTACGACCCAGAATCACTGCGGGGACTGCTGAATATGCTGGACATCACACAGGTGTTGCGGGTGTGGTCCACGCCGGATGCCAGCCGCGCGGAGGTCACTTGGGTCAATGGCTTAGTGCGGCGGTAAGGCGAGATAGCATTTGCGGAAAAGTTCACAAAGCACTCATGTGCATCTTGTAATTTAATGCTATAGTCACTGATAGCGTAGGTACTAAGTCAACATTCCATGGCCTTAGTGCCGCGCCTTCATCTACCGCGTTGACAAGGCCTCATCTCTATGAAGAACCGTATCCTCTACATCGAAGATAACCCGCTGAACATGCGCCTGATCGAGCGCTCCTTGAAGTCTTTCGGCTGCGAGCTGCTCAAGGCCTTTGACGGCAGGACAGGCTTGGCGCTGGCCCAAACCGAAGGCCCGCGCCTGATCCTGCTGGACATGGACCTGCCCGACATCAACGGCCTGGACGTGCTGGCCCGCCTGCGCCAGGACCACGCTACTGCGCAGATTCCCGTCGTGGTGCTCACCGCCGACATGACCCGCGATACGATGGAACGCAGCCAGGCCCTGGGTGCAGAAGCCTTTCTCAACAAGCCCGTCAGCCGGGGGCAGCTGCTGCGCACCTTGACGACTTTTGCTGCCGTGGGTGTGTAGGCATTTGCAGCGCGGCGGTGTTACAATAAGCAGCAGATTCACGCTGCTTAACCATTCACCGCAGGGGGTCGCTGCTGATGAAAGTACTGATGACCAGCGCGGAGGCTGTGCCCTTCGCCAAGGTCGGCGGGATGGCCGATGTTGTCGGGTCACTGCCAATTGCGCTGCGCAAGCTGAACGTGGACGTTCGCGTCTTGATGCCAGGCTACGGCTACATTGAACACCTCAAGTATGGCATTGAGCCGCTGTTCACCTTCAATTTCACCCATGAGCAGGGTACCAGTGAAATCCGCGTGTACAGCACCGTCTACGAGGGCGTGCCTTTCTACTTCTTGCAGGGCTGGCCCTACTTCGGCGAAGAGGGCGGCGTCTACACCGAGTTTGGCTGGGACATGCCGCGCTACACCTTCTTCAGTCAGGCGACACTGGCGCTGGCCTGGGAGCTGAATCAGCGCCTGGGCTGGTTTCCGGACGTCATCCACGCTCATGACTGGCACACTGGCCTAGTGCCCTTCCTGGTGGAACACGCCAGCAGCACCCCGCCCTGGAACCAGGTTGCCACCATGTTCACCATCCACAACATGAAGTACCAAGGCGATTACGCCGGTTGGTTCATGTATCAGGCGGGCGTGCCCATCCGCGACAACCCACACCTGGTCTATCAAGACAAGACCGACAACATCATGGCGATGGCCCTGGCCTACGGCCAGGTGATTACCACCGTCAGCCCGCGCTACGCCGTGGAGATTCAGTATCCGCACCAGGGCTACGGCCTGGATGGGATCATCCGCACCCGCTTACCGGACCTAGCCGGGGTGCTCAACGGCATCGACGTGGAGACCTGGGACCCGGCCAAGGACCCGGCGTTGGTGGCCAATTACGACGTGGACAGCGTGCATCATCAGCGCCCGGCCAACAAAACCCTGCTGCAAGACCAGCTCAACTTGCCCCAGCGCGACGACGTGCCAGTGATCGGCCTGGTCAGCCGCCTGGTGTGGCAGAAGGGCATCGACCTGCTGGTGCCGGCCATGCGCCGCCTGCTGCAAGATTTCGACGTGCAGTTTGTGGCCCTAGGCACCGGCGACACACACTTTGAGCATGAGCTGGGGCAGCTCGGCTGGGAGTTGGGCTGGAAGGGGGCGCGCACCCTCATCGGCTTTGACGCGGCAGTGGCCCAGCACATCTACGCTGGCAGCGACATCTTCCTGATGCCTAGCCACTTTGAACCCTGCGGCATCGGCCAGATGATCGCCATGCGCTACGGCGCGCTGCCGCTCGTGCGTGAAACGGGCGGCCTGGCCGACACGGTGCAGAACTACGACAACGCCGACGCCAGCCACGGCACCGGTTTCAGCTTCTCCTGGGAGCAGTCCGACGCGGTGTATAACACGCTGCGCTGGGCGGTGGAGACCTTCCATCAACGGCGCGATGCCTGGCGGCGGATGCAGGACCGCGCCATGCGCAACGACTTTAGCTGGGATAAAAGTGCCCGCGAATACATCGCCCTCTACGAACGAGCCATCCGCAAGAAACGCAGCGGCTGACGAAATGCACGCAGCAGAGGTTAAAGGTCTCTTAACCGGATGATGTCCCACAGCGCGCCCGGCTGCGTTACACTAGAAGGGGCGGTACAGCGTGTGCTGCCCCACATACGAAAAGATTTTGCTTTTAAGGAGCTTCCACTATGCGTACTAAAGCAGTGATTTTGGCTGGTGGTGAAGGCACACGCTTAGCTGCCCTGACCGCCAAGCGTGCCAAGCCTGCCGTGCCCTTCGGCGGCAAATACCGCATCATCGACTTCGCGCTGAGCAACTGCGTCAATTCCGACATCTTCGACGTGCTGGTGCTGACGCAATACCGCCCGCACAGCCTTAACGACCATATCAGTAAGGGCCGCCCCTGGGACCTGGATCGCAGCTTTACCGGCGGTGTGCAGCTTTTGCAGCCCTACAAAGGCCGCCGTGACACCGACTGGTACGCCGGCACCGCCGATGCCGTCTCGCAGAACCTCAACTTCGTGCGCCATGGACGCCCGGAATACGTGCTCATCCTCAGCGGGGACCACATCTACGAGATGGACTACTCCATGCTGATTGACTATCACCGCGAGAAAGAAGCGGAAGTCACCATCTGCACCATTCACGTCCCCATTGAGGAAGGGCACCGCTTCGGTATCCTGGCGACCGACGACGACCTGCGCATCACGGAGTTCGTCGAAAAACCGGCTAATCCGCCGGGCACCCTGGCGAACATGGGCGTGTACGTCTTCAATTACGAAGTGTTGGAAAACGCGCTGCGTGTCGATAAACTGGACCCCAACAGCCGCAACGACTTCGGCACCAACGTGATCCCGCGTTTGATCGAACAGCAGGCGCGCGTGTTCGCCTATCCCTACGGCGGCTACTGGATCGACGTGGGGACGCTGGATGCCTACTGGGATGCGCACATGGACCTGCTGTCCTCCCCGCCCTCGTTGAACCTCAACGACCGGACTTGGGTCATCCACACCCGCAGCGAGGAACGCCCACCGGTGCGCATCCTAAAGGGTGCAGAAATCAGCGACAGCCTCATCACTGACGGCTCGACGATTGCGGAGAATGCCGTCGTGGAGCGCTCGGTGTTGTCGCCGGGGGTGTACGTGGGACCGGGGGCTGTCGTGCGCGACTCGGTGATCCTGAACGACGCCTACATCGAGGCCAACGCCGTTGTCGAGCGCTGCATCGTGGACAAGATCGCCGTGATCGGCACCGGGGCACGCGTGGGCAGCACCCAGGGCGAAGGCCTAGGGATCACCTGCGTGGGCAAGGCCACTTACGTGCCGCCAGGCTTCACCGTAGGGCGGGGCGTCATCATGGGGCCGGACCAGAGCCACGAGGACTTCCGTATCTTCGACAACAAGACCGTACCCAGCGGCACCTACCTGGGCTACACACCGAAGAAGTAAAGCAGCTCAGCACACACAACGCAGCGCGCGGTGCCCGTTAACCGGAACACCGCGCGCGCTTGCGTGAGTGATGGAGGTGGCGGGCTCTGCCTCCCGCGTCCATGAAACTCGACTTTACGCTTCTACAAGCTTAGTCTCTTGTTCATTCTCGCTGTGAGTTACCCCAAGGGACCCGGACGCCCACAGCCAGCCGATCTACACTTGGGGCCGCGGTATCGGCGTCGGCGGCCTCGCACTAACGTCCTTTTATGACATCCATCGGTGCTGCCCGGACGCAGACGGTCAGGATGGACGGCCAGGCTCACGCAGTCCTGGCTGCTTCACCTAGTTACCGACTAAGCGGCGTAGGCGTAAGCAGGAGTGTTGTCGTTGGCACTTAATGTGCTTGCCCATTTTAACGCAGTTAGGCGCTGCGGCTTGCCACGCAAAATCAGCCTCCCATGTCGAACCTATTTCACCCCCGTTCGACGATAAACCGTGACTCTGCACGAATTATCTACACACAGTGTATCATAGTCAGACGATAGTGTATAGTAGCAGTCGTATTTCCCATTGATGAGTTAAGAGGAATCCGCATCTTATGAATACAAGACTTGAACTGGCCGATGTCGTCATCGTCGGTGCAGGTATGACCGGTTTAACCGCCGCGCGCAAGCTGCAAGACGCGGGTAAGGACGTTGTTATTCTGGACAAGGGGCACAGCGTAGGGGGCCGTATGGCGACCCGCCGCATCGGCAGCGGCCTTGCTGACCACGGCGCGCAGTTCTTCACCGTGCGCGAACCCGTGTTTCAGCAGATGGTCGATGGCTGGTTAGAAGAGGGCCTGGTCTTCCTGTGGTCGCGCGGCTTCAGCGATAACAGCCTCAGCGCGCCCTCCCGCGAGGGCAACCCGCGCTACGCCGTCAAAGGCGGCATGAACGCCCTCACCCAGCGCATGGGCCAAGACCTGAAAAGCATCTACGTCAACACCCGCGTCAGTGCGCTGCGCTTTGAAGGCGATAGCTGGCGCGTGGAGGACAGCGAAGGCGGTCAATACAACGCCCGCGCCGTCATCATGACGCCGCCCGTCCCGCAAACCCTGGAGCTGCTGCGCGCCGGGCAGGTGACCCTGCATCCAGACGACAAGGCCGCCCTGGAAGCCATCACTTACAACCGCTGTGTCGTGGGCCTGTTCCACATCAAGGGCAGCGTGCGCCTGCCCGCGCCGGGGGCCATCCAGCGCCGCGACGCCCCCGTCAGCTTCATCGCCAACAACAAGCAGAAGGGTATCTCCGGCGAGACGATCCTCACTGCCCAGGCCAACGCCGACTACAGCCTTCAGCTCTGGGATGATGACGACGAGCGCGTCACCAAAGCCCTGCTGACGCACATGCGCATGTTCTTACCCGACAAAGCCGAAATTGTTGAGGCGCAGATCAAGCGCTGGCGCTATTCCAGCCCAGCCACACGCCACGAAGGACACAGTCGCCTGGCTCAAGGGCTGCCGACGCTGGTCTTCGGCGGCGATGCCTTCTGCTTGACCGGGCCGCGCGTGGAGGCCGCTGTGCTCAGCGGGCTGGAGGCCGCCGAGATGGTGTTGGCCCGCCTGTAGCAGCTATAGCAGCGGCTTACGGGGTGTCGGCCTGAGCGTAGCCATTGGGGTGCCGCTGATGCCACGCCCAGGCGGTCTCCACAATAGCGCGCAGGTCGTTATAAGCCGGTTCCCAACCCAGTTCAGCGCTGATGCGCTGGCTGTCAGCCACCAGGCGCGGCAGGTCCCCTGCACGGCGCGGCCCTACTTCCACCGGGATGGGGTGGCCGGTGACCGCCCGGCAGGTGTCGATTACCTCACGCACGCTGTAGCCCTGCCCCGTCCCCACGTTGTAGATTCGGCTGCGGCCATCGGCCAGGGCTTCCAGCGCCAGGATGTGCGCCTCGGCCAGGTCCATCACATGGATGTAATCGCGGATGGCGGTGCCGTCGGGGGTGTCGTAGTCATCGCCGAAGATCATCATCTTGTCGCGCTGCCCTAGGGCCACTTGCAGCACAATCGGGATCAAGTGGGTTTCAGGGTTGTGTGCTTCGCCGATGTGTGCGCCGGGGTGGGCACCGCTGGCGTTGAAGTAGCGCAGCGCGCAGTACTTCAGGCCGTGCACGCGGTCCATCCAGTGCAGCAGGCGCTCGCCGACGTACTTGGTCTCACCGTAGACGCTGCCAGGGATCAAGGCCTCGTCCTCGTCAATCGGCACCCGCTGCGGCGCGTCGTAGAGGTTGGCCGTGGAGGACAGGATAAAGCGCCCGACGCCGTGTTTGGTCACTTCGTCCAGCAGGTTGGTGGTGGCGTAGATGTTGTCCTTGAGGTACTTAAAAGGCGTCTTCATGCTCTCGCCTACCTGGATGTGCGAGGCAAAGTGCATCACGCCGTCGAAGGGGGGGGGGCCGACGCGCTGCTGCGCGTGCTGTTGGAAGAAATTGGCGAGCTGGCCCTCGTTGAGCAGGTCGCCCTGGTAGAAATCGGCCTGGGGATGCACTGCCTGGCGAAAACCGGCGCAGAGGTTGTCGTAGACCACGACTTCATGGCCCTTTTCGATCAGCAGGTGGACGACGTGGCTACCAATGTAGCCTGCCCCGCCGGTAACGAGAATTTTCATGCTGCGCGCCCTTTCCGGTGTGTAGTGTACTGCGCTGATGGATTATACACGGCTCGGCGGCAAGGGGCGCAGTTTACGGGTGCAGGGTTAGGTAGTCGCAGTGTTTGGGCCGAAACACGCTGAAATCCCGACGATCAAATGTAGCGACTTGTGTGACCTGCAAGCGTTCCGCCAATGCCATGATGCAGCAGTCTACGATGTCGAACCGCGCATCACCGTAAATGACAGAAATCTCGTGCACACGGTAGAGGTCTGAGGCTTCTAGGGCTTCCAGGTTGGGTTTCAAGCTTTTGAACTGTCCCAGAAAACGCTGTACGCCCTCATAACCCAGGTCACGTGTAAATAGGTAAGCAACCTCTGGCAAAACCACATCAGGCACGATGCTTAATCCAGTATAGTATTTGGCAAAGCGCATTGCCTCTGCGTGATGTGCATCTTTGTGATTATACAATGCATAGATGAAGCTACTGTCCGTGATTATCATCTTCTGTGTCCGGAGTCATGCGACGTTTCAGTAAGTCTGCATACTCAGTACTGAGTATTTCACGGCTGCGGCTGGCAGTATCGACGGGTTGATCTGATGCCAATCCCGCCTCAAGTGCGTTCTGCGCCATTGACGCCAGGGAACCGGTGGGCGTATAGCGACTGAGCAAGCGCTCAAGCAGTTCACTGACTGTGGTGCCTTCCTGTTGAGCGACTGCCTTCAGGCGTTGTGCCAGGCTTTCAGGGACGCTGATTTGCATTGGATTATCCATGAGGTTCTCCATCCATTGACCTGATGCTTACGGGGCGGGCGGGGACAGCGTGGTCACGCCGGGGGCCTCCACCGCCACCTGGAAGGCTTGGTCGCGCTGCTGGAGCACGACGTCCCGGCCAAAAGTGCGCACGATCTCCCACAGGTAATAGGCGTTATCGCCGCTGACCCACTGGCGCTCGCTGCCGCCCGCATAGGCGGCCAGGTCCAGGCCGCTGGCCGTTTGGCTCCAGGTCACACCTGTCAAATCACTGGTCTCCAGCGCGCGCACCGTCAGCCATACGCCGGGCGGCTCGTAGCGGATGGGCGTGCGGCTGATGACCCGGCAGCGTTCCAGCACGTTCGGGAAGAGGTCCACCGGCCAGCCATCGCGCGCGGTGGTTTGGTGCACGTTGTCGTTGATGAAGAGCGTCAGGCGCTCGACAACCGGCGCGCTGTCACCTTCTTCAGGGTCGGGTTCCGGGGTGGGGGTGCCGCTGGCTGCGCCGTAGCCGTAGAGGCCGTAAGTGATCGACAACTCCTCAATGAAGAGGCGGATGTCTTCGTCAGACACGCGGTCCCACACCACCGCAGCGTCCTCGCGTTCCCCGCTGGCGGTGGTCCACACGACACGGTTGTCACCGTAGACGCTGCACAAGGGGACCTCATTGCGCAGCAGCAGGTCTTCATCGGCAGCGCCCGTGCTGCCCACGACTTCGGCGCGGAAGATCACCGTAGACGGGCTGCGGTCCCAGTCGATCAAACCCACGAGGTCAGGCCGGGCCAGGCTGGGGTCTGGGGTGGGGCCGCCAGCGCTACCGCTTTGACAGCCGGACAGCAGCAGGGCGGTCAGCACGCTGAGGGCAATCAGCACACGGGGGACGGGCAAGCTCAAGGCCAAGTCGCGTTTCCTCATCACAGGGGCGTCCTCTCTGTGGATGCACGGGCAGTGTCAACACGGCAAAACATCTCCCACAGTATACCGCAATCAGGGCGGTGTTGTGCCCGCGGGCAAGCGTGAGTTGTGTTTTTACGTCAAATGCGCGAAAATAGCGCAAAAGAACTTTTAGAACCCGTCCAAGCTGCACCTAAACATCTTTGGTCTCCTCAAGTTAGTGCCTTATTGCGACTCTGTTGAGCTTTAGTGAATGCAGAAGAGCAGCGTGAAAGACTCAAGCGACTTTTCAATGACACCCGACTCAAACGCTACGGTGAGCCAATCCCAGCACATCACCCTGGAAGAAGTGCGCAAACTGGCGCTGCCGCTGGGCACGCGCGTGATCGTCGGCAATGGCCTGCTGAACCGCCCCGTAGCCTGGACGACCGTCATCTACGCCGAACAGACCCCGCTGGCCCAAAGCCTGCAAGCCGACGAAATTGTGCTGTTGGCCCCACCCAGTTCTCCCGATTTAATCGTCAAGAACGCGGACTTGGTGCGCTGGGCTGCCGAACAGCACGCAGCGGCCATCGTCTTGTACGACACCGTGTCTCAGCCGCTCATCGCTGAGGCCAAAGCCTACAACCTGCCCCTGCTGGCCCTGCCTGAAAGCAGCAAAATCCGCGATGTGGAGAAAGCGGTCGTCAGCCTGCTGGTGGACCGCAAAGGGCAGATCGAGCGACGCGGCACACAAATCTACCGCCAGCTCACGCAGATTTCCTCGCGCAACGAGGGCATGTCTGAACTGGTAGACGCCATGGCCCGCCTGACCAACAAGGCCGTTATCGTCCAGGACAAACACCTGCGCGTGCTGGTGTCCACGGTGCAGCCGCAGTTTGTTGCCTACTGGGAGGACTTCGAGACCTTCCTGAAGAAAGCCGATAACCTGCCGATCGAATTTCAGGACCGGCTGCGCGTCAGTGAGGCCGAACAGGTGGTGCAGATGCAGTCCCTGCCCACGCCCGGCATCGCGCGCCTGGTGGCCCCCATCATCACCCGCGACATCGGGCGCGGCTACCTCAGCATCATCGGCTACGACAACGACCTAGACGACATCGACCTGCTGGTGGCCGAGCACGGCTCCGCTGCCTGTGCGCTAGAGATGGCCAAGGCAAAAGCCATCAGCGATACCGAAAAGCGCCTGCGCGGGACCTTCTTGGATCGCCTGCTGATTGGCGACGTGAGCCACCAGGAAGCGGTACGCCAAGGCGAACGCTTCGACCATGACATGACCGCGACTCACATCGCCATCGTGCTTACCTGGCAAGGGGACAAACCGCCCTCAAACCGCCGCCTGGAAACCCTGGTCAACGGGGTTGTGAGCAGCCAGCGCAGCAACGCCCTGGTCTGGCAGCGCGAACGCGAAAACGAGATTCTGGTGTTCCACGCCACCGACAGCGAGAACCCCATCGACCAGACGCTGAAAGTCGCCAAGGCCTTCGCCGAAGAGATCGAGCGGCAGTACCCGCACAACAACGTCGCGATTGGCGTGGGGCAGCCCGCGCGTGAAGTGAGCAACTGGCGCAACAGCTACCACGACGCGGTGCAGGCCCGTAAGCTCGCCATCCGCTTGCAGACCAACGCCCCACTTTACATCGGTGACTTGGGCGTGTACCAACTTATCCTCGGCCTCAACGACCGCGACAAACTAACGGAGTTCTGCGAGAAGACGCTGGGCACCCTGCTGGAATACGACATGCGCCAGCACGCCGATCTGGTCAAGACCCTGGAAGCTTTTTTCGCCTGTCACGGCAACCTGTCACAAACAGCAGAGCTGCTGATCGTGCACCGCAACACCCTGCTGTATCGCATGAACCGCATCAACGAGATTGCGTCCATTGACCTGAACCGCCCAGAAACGCGCTTGGCCCTGCACCTGGCACTGACTATCCGCCGCCTGCTGATGACCAACTAAAAGGGCAGCCATACCCGCCCCGGCGGCGGTACGGAACTGTGTTACAATACAGCCAGCGTCAATAGGCTGAGCTTAACGGGACACGACTTATGCAGGCAAACTTCGCGCTTGAACACGAGGTGCTGCTGGCTGGGCAGGCACAGACACTTTACGTCATGGCCTATGTCACGGCTGGCCCCGCCCACGGGGACCACACCCGCCGTGCACTCAACCTCAGCCTCGTCATTGATCGCAGCGGCTCCATGGCCGGTGACAAGATCGACTACACCCGCCAGGCGGCCCAACTGCTGGTGCAGAACCTGGGTATGCGCGACATCCTGTCGGTCGTGCTCTACAACGACAAAGTAGAAACGCTGCTGCTGCCCGAACCCGTGCGCCGCAAAGACGCCATCAACGATCAGATCGGGCGCATTCGCCCCGGCGGCACCACCAACCTCAGCGGCGGCTGGTTGGAAGGCTGCACCCTAGTCGCCAAGAACCACCAGGTCGAGCGCCTCAACCGCGTGATCCTCATCAGTGATGGCCTGGCTAACCGCGGCGTCACCGACCCCAAGCAGATTGTGGAGATGGTAGCCCAAAAGCGCGCGACCGGCGTGAGCACCACCACCATGGGCCTGGGTGCGGACTTCAACGAGGACCTGCTGATGGAGATGGCCTCCGCAGGCGGCGGGGCGTACTACTTCATCGAAAGCGCCGAAGTAACCCCGGCCATCTTCAACGAAGAGCTGCGCGGCCTGCTGAGCTTGGTCGGGCAGAACCTGACCGTCCAGGTGGAAACCGGCGTATACGTCAGCAGCGTAGACCAACTCAACGCTTATCCCACTGAGCACGACGGCGCGCAAACCACCTACCGCCTCGGCGACCTCTTCGGCAGTGAAGTGAAAGCCATCGTGCTGGCGCTGCACGTGGGGCCGGTGCTGATGCCCGGCGAATACACCCTCGCCAACATTCGCTTCGGCTATGAGGCGCTGGGTGAAGGCGGCACAGAACACAAAGCGTTCACGCTGCCGCTGACCCTGCGCGTAGTAGAAGCCGACGACAAACCGCGCGCCGTCAATGCCGATGTGCGGCGCAATGTGCTGCTGCTGAAGGCGGCCCGTGCCCGGCGTAAAGCGGTCGAGCTGGCCGACAAGGGCCAATACAACGACGCCGCCCGCGTACTGCGCGAGATGGTCGCCGAGATTGACCAAAGCGGCATCACCGACGACAGCCAACTGAACGAAGAGCGGCGCGCACTTCAGCAGCAGGCCGACGAAATCCAAGCCGGTGCCGGTAAATACGACGAATACGCCCGCAAAACCATGTCCACCCAGGCCTTCTACACCATGACCAACCGCCACGATCAGACCATGGTGCTGCGCGTGCGCGAGGCCCAGCGCGAGGCCGCCCCGCAGGCGGTCGAACCCGCTGCACTGAGCAGCGGCGAAACCCCCACCCATCTGCGCTGGGAAGGCCAAGGCCAGACCTTCACCCTCAGCGGGGACGTCATCCGCATCGGGCGCTCCACCCACAATGAAATCGCTGTGCTGGCGCGGGGCGTGTCGCGCTTCCACTGCCACCTCAAGCGCGTCGCTGACCGGTTGATCTTAGAAGACCTAGACAGCACCAACGGCACGCGGATCAACGGCCAGGAAGTCAGCACGCCCTACACCGTCAGCGTGGGTGATACACTGGAACTGAGCAGCGAGCGATTGGTCTTCACCAAAGAGGAAAACCCCACATGAGCACCGACACACGCGACACCCACAGCATCGTGATCGCAGGGGTCCACCGGGAACTGCCGCGCTTTGAAGTCGCGCCCGGCGTGACCATCGCGATCCTCAACATCCTCGGCGACACCGAACTGGTGCGCGCTGCCGCCCGTGATCTGGGTAAGGCGCTGCACAGCGTGGACGCCGACGCCATCGTCACCGCGGAAGCCAAGAGCATCCCGCTGGCCCACGACCTCAGCGCGGTGATGGGCCTGCCCTACGTGGTGCTGCGCAAGAGCTATAAGCCCTACATGGGCCAGGCCGTGCAATCCGAGACTCTCAGCATCACCACCGGCGCACCGCAGACGCTCTACCTCGACGAAAAAGACCGCGCCTTGATCGGCGGCAAGCGCGTGATCATCGTCGATGACGTGATCTCCACCGGCAGCACGCTTCAGGGCATCCGCCTGATTTTGCAAAAGGCCGGGGCACAAGTCGCCGCTGAAGCTGCCATCCTCACCGAAGGAGACCGCGCCAAATGGTCGGACATCGTGGCGCTGGGGCACCTGCCGGTGTGGGTTGACGAAAACAAACAAGGGAACGACTGAAACACGCCTAAGTTTGGAGTCCGTACCAAGTTGGCACGGAGCAGGCTAGAGTTCGCGTTGAGTACCTTCCTCAGCGCGTTTTTTCTGCTACGCTGAGCATACAATGATTGATAAGAACCAAGGACTCCACATCATGTCGACTGCAACCAGCAATGACGAAACCGTCCGCCGTCACCTCGAACGTCTGCTCTTGGCACTGTCCGCCGCCCTACCTGACGCCGACCTCCAGGCTGCGCGCCACTACTTGGAACACAACGAGCACGGCGTGGCCTTTGAACACCTCTGCGAACAGCTCTACGCGCATAACGCCCGCATCACCCAGGGCGTGTATAAGACCTTGGAGCGTCTGGGCGAGCTGATGGCCTACCCCGATGACTCCTACTGGGCAGACCTCAAGGCGCAGGTGGTGTAGGCGGGGCCATGGGCCACCACACCGTGACCGTGGTGCCCTGGCCGCGTCCGGTGCTCTCCACGCGAATCTGCCCGCCATAGGCCGTCACGATCGACTGCACCAGCGACAGTCCTAAACCCGTCCCT
>CAYWGJ010000062.1:0-15134 GCA_964457835.1 uncultured Anaerolineaceae bacterium | reverse complement strand
GGCGTGCAGGCCGCGCATCAGCAGGAAGACCGACAGCCCCACCGCGAGGGACAGCAGGCCGCCGCGTGCCACCGTCAGCAGCAGCACGGCCAACAGCAGAGCCGCCAAGGTCCACAGCAGCGGGCGCAGCCGACGCTTGCCTAGAGTCAGCGCCCAGGCCCCGGTGATGAGCACCAGCGGCGCGGTGAAAGCCGCCGTCCAGTTGATGCTCGTCAGCGGCCAGGACAGGCGCGGCGGCAGTGAAGCCGGGATCAGCTCGCCGATGGCCCACCAGGGACCCAGCCAGCTCGCCAGCTCAGCGACAGCCAGCATCACCACCAGCGCGCCGACGATGAAGAGCGCCTCAAAGACCCAACGCCCGCGCCCCTGCTGAAACAGGTTCACGACAAAGAAGAAGACCAACAGGTGCAGCAGCACGAACCAGGCCGTTTCCGCCGCCATGCGCGGGTCAATGCTGACGAGCGTGGCAAGCAGGGTGATGCCCAGCAGCGCGTACAGCGCCGGGTTCAGCGGCGTCACTGGGATACCGCGCCCACTGCGCCAGCGCTGGATCAACCAGGCGGCCCCCAGTACTGTCATCAAGCCATGATGCAGCCAGCGTACCTCCAGAAATTGCGTGTAGTAGCTGCTGCCACCGATAAAGACCAGGTAGATCGCCAGCAGGAACAGCCCGTAACGCTGAAGGCGGACCATCACCCAGCCCTAACGTGCCCGTTGCAGCGTGCTGCAATCCGCGCCGCCGCCCACCGTCATGATGTCTAGGGTGAAGGGCGTCTCGACGCTGGTAGCCTGCCACAGGTCAAAGTCCACGTCGCATTCCAGCGTGCGGTCGCCATCCCCAGCCAGTTGGATGATGTAGCGCTCATCGCGGCTGCGCTCACGCTCACAGCCCAGACGCTGCCCGGTACACGCCAGGTTCGCGTCCGGCCAGGATGGCGTTTGTGCCTTGGTGCCGCTGGATTCGACGGTGCGCTGGTCGTCCCATTCGTTGATGCTGTAGTAGCACATATCCCCCATCACGTCGCGGTTCTCGTAGACGGGATCACACACGCGCTCGTTGCGGAAGGTGCCGTCGCCTTGATCGACCTGGCGGTTGCGGCAGTCCTCGCCAACCTGCACGCGCTCCTGGCCGACGACCTCGCGGCGCTGCGTGACGTTGTAGGCACCGGCGGGCGCGGGGCATTGGCGGCTGCGGCTGAAGGCTTCGTAGCGTTCGATGTCGATACTGCGTTCCCAGGTGAAGCCGGTGGCGAAGGCGCTCACTTCTTGGCGAGCCGTGAGCGCGAAGATGCCGAAGCCGATCACGGCCAGCACGATTGCGCCGATGACGCCCTGCATCACGCGGTTGGGCTTGTTAGCCTCAGCCTCAGCGCGGGCCTGCTGCGAATAGATCGAGTCGCGCCCGATGCGCTGGTCCGTCTCCAACTGCTGGCGGCGGTCCAGGTCTTCGGTGTCGAGTTTCTTGCCCTCGCGTGCACCCAGGGTACCGACCGCTTTGCCTGCTTCCAGCGGCGATCCGCAGCTTATACAGTAGGTGGCGTCCGCGCTGTTAAGCGTGTCGCAAGCCGGGCAGCGCAGGTCCGCGCCGACAAATTCGTGATCTTCCAAGGCCACTTTTTCCTCGTCGGACGGGAAGTAGCGCCATGCAGGGTCCTGCTGCGCACCGCACACGGGGCAGAACTTCTGCGACTTGCCCAGCAGCTTCTTCGTACCGCAGAACTTGCAATCCCACAGCATCTCGTAGGTGCCGCTGTGATACACGGCGGCGGTGCCTTCTTTGCGTAGCATCTGGGGTTCGGGTGTCGGGGTGGGCGCAGGGGCCGCATCGGATTCAGCATCAGGGGCAGGGGCCGCATCCGCTTCCCTCCCATACATAGACTCCATGGCGTCAAGGGCGCGCTTGGCGGTGTCGTGATCCGGGTCCAGCGCAACAGCCTTGCGCAGCTCAGCGATCATTTCCTGCGGCGAGTCCGTAAGCTGAGAGGCCAGGTAGTGGGCCTCGGCAGTGGGACTGCTGGCCAGAATGGGGGCCAGCAGTTCGCGGGCGCGCTGCTTATCCCCGTACTTGATCGAGTCGGCGATTTCCTGCATCACTTCAGCAGACATAAAACGTTTACTCCCAACTATGCCATGCGTCAAACGCCTCTATGATACCTGAAATGGATGCGGGCTGCCGGAGTCGTTGCCTTGGGAGAGAACCACCGCACCGCCCTTTACGCCCTGACCTGCCCGCGTTACACTACCGGCACTTTCCGCTTGATTGTTCGAATGTGCCGTAACCATGACCAAGCTGCCTTTTCGCCAACGGCTGCACCAGCCCACACCCCTCCTGGCCGATGGTGCTATGGGCACCCAGCTCCACAAGGCCGGGGCCGCCTTCACCGCCTGCTTTGAAGCCCTCAACCTGAACGCCCCGGCCATGGTGCAGGCCGTCCACCGCGACTACCTGCTAGCCGGAGCCGACCTCATCGAGACCAATACCTTCGGGGCCAACCGCCTCAAGCTCAGTGCACATGGCCTGGGCGATCAGGTCGCAGCCGTGAACGCCGCCGCCGTGCAGATCGTGCAGCACGCCATGGACGCGACCCAGCGCCATGACGCCTACATCGCCGGGTCCATCGGCCCCACGGGTGAGACCCTGCGCCCCTACGGACGACTCAGCAGCGACGAGGCCCGCGCCACCTTCCATGAGCAAGTCACTGCCCTGCGTGAGGCTGGCGTGGACCTGCTGCTCTTCGAGACCTTCGCCGATCACCGCGAACTGCTGGAAGCCCTACACGCCGCCCGCGATGCCGCCCCCGACCTGCCGGTCGTGTGCCAGGCGACCTTTTCCCGCGAGGGCCAGACCCTCACCGGCTACAGCCCGGCCAAGGTCGCCGCAGACCTCTACGCCGCCGGGGCTGACGTGATCGGCGTCAACTGCTCGGCGGGACCAGCCCAGATCGCCGAGCTGCTGCAAGGCATGGCTGACTCCGTGCCCGACCTGCCGCTGTCGGTGATGCCCAACGCCGGCTACCCAGAGACGGTCAACGGACGCGTGATGTACCCGGCGACGGCAGCCTACTTCGGCGAGTATGCGCTGATCTTCCAGCACAGCGGCGCGCAGATCATCGGCGGCTGCTGCGGCACCACCCCAGAACACGTTGCAGCCATGCGTCAAGCACTGGATGCCGCGCCCGCGCCCAGCCTGCCGCGCGTCGAAGTACTGGACGCGACGCCGGACCTACTGCCGGACGCCACCCCGGACGCCGGGCCACACACCGAGCTGGCACGCCGCCTGGCCGCCGAGCAGTTCACCGTCACCGTGGAGCTGGCCCCGCCGCGCGGCTTCAGTGCCGAGGCCCTGCTGCACAATGCCCGCCTGCTGCGCGATGCCGGCGCACATGTGCTGGACGTAGCCGACACCCCTGCCGCCCGAATGCGCATGAGTCCCTGGGCGGTAGCGCACCTCATCCAAGATCGCGTGGGCATCGACACCGTGCTGCACTTCCCTACACGGGGCCGCAACCTGCTGCGCGTGCAGGGCGATCTGCTGGCCGCGCACGCCTTAGGCCTGCGCAATCTGTTCATCACCATGGGTGACCCTACCCGCATCGGCGACTACCCCGACGCCAGCGACAGCTACGACATCGTGCCCAGCAAGCTGATCGAAGTGGTCAAGCAGCGCATGAACGCTGGGCAGGATCAAGCGGGCAACAGCATCGGCGGGCCGACCGCCTTCACCGTGGGCGCAGCGCTGAACATGTTCGCCGACGACATCGACCGCGAGATCAAAGTGCTGGGTAAAAAACTGGCCGCGGGGGCGGACTTTGCGCTGGGCCAGGCCGTCTTTGAGCCGCACAAGATCGAAGGCTTTCTACGGCGCTACGAGCAGATCGAAGGCCAGCCCTTGCGCCTGCCCGTGCTGATGGGCATCATGCCGCTCTACAGCCTGCGCCATGCGCTGTTTCTACACAACGAAGTGCCGGGCATCCACATTCCCGACTCCATCCTGGCGCGCATCGAATCCGCTGGAGACGACGCACCCGCTGAAGGGGTACGTATCGCGCAGGAACTGCTGACCCAGGTACGCGGCCTGGTGGCCGGGGCCTACGTGATCCCGTCATTTGGCAAGTACCACCTGGCGGCGGAAGTCGTGGACTCGCTGCGGATACCGGGCTGATGGCGCCCTTGTGTGAAAATGGTCCTACCTTCACAGGACGTTTACACTGAAACTCGCCTTTTTGCTTTAGAATGAATAGAGGGTCCGTACACAATATCGGCCCCTCAACTTGTCACTTAAAGGGTAATAGCGCACATGAGCGAGCCGATTGACGACATCAACGCCCCCCGCCCATCCACTGAACCACAGCGATCGCGGGGAACGCGCCGCTTAGAACCCCGCGACCGCATGCCGACAACCACCGATCATCCGGGTGCCACCGGCGCACTGGACCCCGCGCTGCCCTGGGTCATTGAGCTGCGCATCGTCGGCACCGCATCCGTGATCCAGGTGCGCGTCAGCGACGAGATGCTAATCGGGCGCAGTGACCCCAAACTTAACCGCCTGCCGGAAATTGACATGCAGCCCTTCAATGGGCACGACATGGGCGTCTCGCGGCGGCACGCGCTGATCTTCCCGCATCACAACCGCCTGCTCATCCGGGACCTGCACAGTGCTAACGGCACCTACCTCAACGGTCACCCGCTCTCACACGATAAAGACTACCGCCTGCGCCACGGCGACACGATTACCGTAGGCCGCCTGGACATGCAGGTCTTCTTCAGCGTGATGCCCTCCAGCAAAGACCTTGACCGCACCGAGCCGGTCAACTTCGAGATTCCGCACCTGGGGGCTGGCGAGCGTCTGCTGTTGATCGACGATGACGCCGACGTGGGCTACGTGATCGGCTCCGTGCTGGAACAGGCCGGGTTCCGGGTACGCATCGTCGGCACCGCGCGCGAAGCCATCGCCCACATGGACGACTACGGGATGCCGCGCGTGGTACTCACCGAGCTGCGCTTGGCAGACCGCGACGGCATTGAGTTCATCCGCTACCTGCGCCAGCGCCCGGACGGGCTGAACGTGCCACTGATGGCTGTCACCCATGCCACCGCTGAGTACAAGATGGAACAGGCCATTGACTCCGGCGTGGACGTGTACCTGTGTAAACCGGTGGGCATTGACGAACTGCTGCGGGGCATCAGCAAGTTGATCGAAGAAGTTGACTCCGCCTGAGCAGTGCCATTTACGAACCGACGTAGAAAAGACGACGCCCCCGCTCATGTGACGCAGCGGGGGCGTTTTTGAAACAAGGGCGGGTGCCCCCGGTTCTGACCGGGGGCTTGAGTTGGGCCTTACTCACCACCACCCGTTGTGGGCGGCGGCGTGAAGCCGAAGGGCGTCACCGAAGGCGTCAAGGTCGCCGGAAGCGGCGTGAGCGTCTCGGTGGGCGTGTTCGTCGGCACGATAGGCGTAGCCGTCGGCGGTATCTTGGTGTTGGAGGGCGTCAAGGACGGCCCCTTGGTGTTGGTTGGCTTGGGCGTGTTGGTCGGCGTCGGGGACGGGTAGGTGACACCGATTTCGCCGTCTTCGCTGCCGCCGCCACCGCCACCGCCACCGCCACCGCCGCCACCGCCACCACCGCCGCGCCAGTCGGCACAGCCGATGTTGAAGATGGAGCCGTGGAAGTGCCAGGGTTCCATGTCATAGCTGGACAAGCCACCACCAAAGTCAAACTGAAGGAAGAGGCGCGTGATGGTATTGGGCTGGATCACACCGTCAATGATCCAGGTGCCATCTGCACCCGTGGGGCCGGCGTCAGTAGCGATATTGAAGGGGATGTCCGTCTTGGTGTTGCCGCTGACGTCGTTGCCTTGCCACAGCTGGGTGCTGATCATATCACCCGGGGCCTCGCCACCCAGCCATACCTCGGTGAGCGCGTAGTTGTCAGCACTGGGCCAGCTCACCTCTGGATGGGTGGCATCCGGCCACACCAGACTCACGCCCATCAGGTCCGCGGGCTGGGCAGTGTTGTTGATGAACTCAAAGGCCATCCAGCCGCCGAAGGCCGGGAAGTCGTCGTCCACGCGCACTTGAAGCTCATCCGGGTCCACACAGGTGCGCGTGGGGGTCAGGGAGGGGCCTTCAGTGGGCGTCAAGGTGGCAGTCGGGATCGGCACTTCCACCACCGGGAACATCAGGTCACACACGGTGCCGGTGGCCTGATGCGTCACCGCGAAACGACCGCCGCTGAAGTCCCACAGGTTCATGTAAGCGTCGAGCTGGTTGGGGCCGGCCAGGAAGGTACCGGTCCAGGTCTCTTCGTCTTCGCCACCCACGATTGGGAAAGCGTAACCGAGCCAGTCGTTGTTGCTGCCGTCATCGCCGGGATCGTTAGTCTTGGACGTGATGACCTCAACCTGGGGCGGACTGGCTACCGCGCCACCGCGCCAATAGGCCTCGTTGCCCAGGTCTGCTAGACCCAAGTACATGCCAGGGAAGGCCTCCAGGTCGTTCCAACGCAGCTCCATGTAGGTCAGTTCTACCGCGTCGATGTTGTCATTGGTCAGGCGCAGTGCGAACTGCTGCCCCTGGAAGGGGTTGTCGTCCCACTCAAGGCCCAGCTTTTCACAGGCGAAGGGTTCGGGTGTGTTGGTGGACGTGGGCGTAAAGGTAGCGGTGTTGACCGGCGTCACCGTGATGGTCACCGTGGCAATATCGCTGGCGTTGGCATCGGGGTCGTCAATCACGTGGTAGATGAAGGTCACCGTGCCGTAGAAGTTGATGGGCGGCGTGAAGCGGAAGGCCCCGTCGTCAGTGAAGGTGCGGCCACCGTAGGCAAACTCGATCGTGGCGACGTCCATCGGGATCGGGTTGCCGTCTGGGTCTTCTGCGTAGAGCTGGAAGGGTGCGCTGGGGTCGGCCGGGTCGCCGGTAGCGGCGGTGATAGGATCGCCGTTGGGGTCGCCGTCGTTATCCAGCACGCTGGCCCCTTCGTTGTTGCCGGTGTTGGGCACGTCGCCCAAACTCAGCACCGACAGTGTAGCCCCCTGCGGGATGGTGTAGAAGTCATTGCCAGCGTTGGGGCGCACGCCTACGTCGTCGTCCTCACCACCGCCGCCGGTGCCGCCGCCGCTGTACTGACGGTTGCCCTTAGGCGCGCGGAAGGACTCGTTGACGGTGCTGCGCCGCGCATCCATGAAGATGTAGGGTTCTTCGCCGATGGGGGTAATCAGCGGGTGGTTGTAACGCACGAAGACGCTGAGCGTGTCACCGGGGCCGCCTGCATCCAGGAAACGTGCGCCGGTGTTGTCCATGTTCGGTGAGTCAATGGGCGGCACTTCGTTAATCATGCAGTAGGGCGTGGGGTAGTCGGGGGCGTTGGGCTTGGCGGCCAACAGCTCAGTCTTGGCCTGGTTGTCCAGCACGCTGACGAAGCGCACGTCCAGCTCGCCATAATAGCGTCCTGACAGCTCATCCAGGAAGGGCCGCGAAGCGCACATCTGCACGTCCACATAGCCCGGTTCGGTGTGGTTGCCTGGCAGCGGCTGTGTGAAGACGCTCATCAGCAGCGCTTCGACATCACCTTGGACCAGGTTTTCATACTTGTTGTCCTCTACCAGCAGGGCCGTCATGCTGATGCGCGCCTCGTGCATGATGGACACTAAGCGCAGCAGGTCCTTGCGCATCTGCCGGTGATTGGGGTCTGCCGGGTCGCAGTCGGTGCCGTCGTAGAAGGTGGCGAATAAGCCCTCTTTACCATCATAGCTGAACACGTTGTTCACCTTTAATGGGGTGCCGCGCTGGTCATCCTTGTAGCAGGGCACCAGCGAGCGGGCGCTGTCGTCGTCATCTTTCAGGGCACGGGTTTCGGCTTCGCGGGCGTCGTATTCTTCACCCACATCGAAAAGGTTGAAAATCTCGTATTTCACCGTGCCCACGCTGCCTAAGCGCCCGGCAGCACGGGCGGCGTTCTGGATCGACACCCAGGACTGGAACAGACGCCCGAACTCCACGATGCCGAAGATCAGCAGCAGCAGGATCGGCAGCGTGAGCGCGAACTCGGCCAGCGCCTGACCGCGTTTGCGGCTGTGCTGAAGTTCGCCTTGCATTGGCTTCTCCATCTCTTTACCTCGCTTTACTAAGCATAGAATGCAGGGTCGGGGCTGCCGACCCTGCGCTGCGAACGTTAGGGGGCCAGGCGTGTAAACATACGCGAGGCAATGTCGTCAAACACCTGCGCCAGGCGGTCCTGGTTGGGGGCGTTATAGTAGTTGCCGCAGTCCACGCGCGGCGGCAGCGGATCGGCTTCGTTTTGTGCGCCGTCGCTGGTCTCGCACTTGCCGCGCAGTCCAAAGTCAGCCGAGCCGTCCAAGAGACCGTTATCCAGGTAGTCCTGCTGATAGTCCGTGTCCAGCTCGTTGTCGTCGCCCACGTCGGCGATGTAGCGCAGCAGTTCTTCGCCCAGGTGATCGGGCACGTTCTCAGCAGCGGTGCCGGGCACATAGCTCTCATCACCGGGGCTGCCGCCGCTGCTGCCAGTGAGGTAATTCAGGCCGAAACCGATGGTGTAGATGGTGGGTAGCAGCTCGCTGCCGCCGCCGGTCTCGCTGAGTGCGATGAAGTCCGCCCAGTCACGCGCGTAGTCGTCCACGTCGTACATCAGGTCGCAGTTATTGCCCACCTGCCCGTACACGCCAATGTCCACGTCATAGACGTTGCCTTCCAGCACGTTGTAGGTCAGCTTTTCGCCCTCGTTGAGGTCACCGCTGCCGTCCAGGTCAGCGTCCGCCAGGGGCGGCTCGCACTCGTAATCGCCGTCCCTAGAGCCAGGCGCGAAGCCGGGCAGCAGACGACCGGTGCCGTCCAGGCTGCCGCCGCCGTCGCATTCATAGCCCACCGTCTCCAGGTCACCGTCGTTTTGTGGTGTGCAGAAGTGGCGGCTGGCCGGGTCTTCGTCGGAGCAGAAGGGGAACACGGCCTGCGCGCGGTCACGGGTAAGCTGGCCGGGCTGGCTGGGCGTGCCCATGGGGCAAAGGCCAAACGCGCCGTAGTCCCCGCCCGTACCGAAGCGCAGCAGTTCCTGCCCGCTGCCGGACGGCCATTCGGCCCAATTGTCCGTAGAGGGATTGGGGCCGCGGTCGAAGTAGGGGTCCGAGGCGACAGCCTTCGTGCCGTTGATGCGCACTGGGTCACTGGCACCTGCCGCGCCGTCGCTGAGCATGACCATCACCCACACCGCACCGTCACGGCGGATCGTGCGCGGATCAACGAAGGCGTTGTTGGCTTCACGCAGTGCCGCACCGAAGTTCGTGCCACGGCAGGACGCCCACAACTCGTAGCTGTTGAGGTAGGTGATATCAGTGGCGGCCCAGCCTGCGTCGCTGAGGTTGGGGTTCATGGTGCGCACCAGACCAGGTTCCGGGCCGCTGCCGTAGTACATCATCCAGTTTTCCGGGTTCACCGTCTTGCCAACTTCCGTCCAATCCCACAGCGAGTACAGGCTGAAGAAGCCGCCCAACGCCGCGTTTTGATACGGGCAGTTGTCCCGCAGGGGATAGGTGTTGCGCGCGTTGTTGGCCGCTTCGGTGCTGTACTGGCCCGGTGCAGGGTAGTAATCAACCTGGCGCGGGTCGCCGTTTTCGTCGAAACCCGCCGCGTAGCCGACCCAGCCGCCACCGTCTTCTTTCCATTCGTAGAAGTTCGGCTCCGCACGCACACCGATGTCCTTATCCAGCGTCGCCAGGGCGCGTGCCTTACAGGTAATCATGTGCGCGGCCTGGGTGGTACCGCCGGGTGTCGCAGGCGCTTCGGAGTCGCACAGCTCGCTGCCTTCAACGCCACCCGTCGAGCCGTCGGGGTCCACGATGAACGCGCCGCGGTCGAAGGTGACGAAAGCCACGCGGTCACCGCTGGCGAAGTCGATGCGGTCCACGAACAAGCGGGTCGCGTCGCGCGCCTGCTTGAAGGGTTGGCAGATCAAGTCAGAGAAGTTGTTGTCGAAGCCGTTAGTTTCCAGCGTGTTGCCGGGTAGGGCGGTCAGGTTGTAGTCTTCGTCCACGGTGCCGCCGGACGTGGGATCGTTGCAGCAGCCGTAGAAGTCAAAGGCGGGCGCGAAGCCAGCGTATTGGTTGGTGGACCCGCTCCACGCGGCTTGGTAGCCGGGGAGGTCCCAGATGTGATCCGGGATGCTGATGGCCGTGGAATAGGGCCAGAAGCGGACGCGGCAGTTCTCACGCGGGTGGCTGTGCGCACCACCGCCGACAGGGGCTGTCGGGTGGTCGATGGTGTCCACGGTGTAGGCCGCTTCGTTGCCGTTGATCCCGGCCACGTCACCCGCGTCAGGGTACATCAACCGCAGCGACACCTCCTGCGGATGCGGCAGCAGGAAGTCATCACGCCAGATTTGCGCAATGTCCGGGATTTCACCAGCAGGCTTGCCCGGTTTAGCCGGGTCTTTGCCCAGCATGGATTGCAGCACGCCGTCCGCGCTGCCGTCGGCGGCGTCCTCCGTGGCATAGACGTCGTTTTGCCAGTGCGGCGGCACGTAGACCTTGCCCAGGCCGATCTTGGCCCAGTCTTCATAGGTGGTATCATGCAGCATCGACTCGGACACGTCCATGACGATCACCACGTCCAACACCGCCGTTTCAGAGAGGGCGCTGGCCTCCAGTACGATCTCCTGCCAGCCTAACACGCGCATGAACAGCGTCGGTGACGACACTTTGGCGCTGACCATCACGAGCTTACGGGTAGCATTACCTGGTCGGCAGAGAAAGGCGTTGATCTCTTCCAGCTCCGGGCTGGCACCCATCCGGTCCTTGGTCGATTCGCAGGTGTCCACGCGCACGATGTCCGGGCTGATGCCGTGCAGCTCGATCATCTGGCGGGCGGCGATGTTCATTTCGGCGTAGGTCCTGTTCAGGTCGCCTTCCGCGCGCCATTCCGACGAGGCAGCAATGGCAGCACTGTCCAGGGCGCGCGTCAACGTGCTGTAGCGGATCAACAGCACGGAGACGTCCGTGACGATGCCGACAAAGCCCACTAAGCCGATAAAGCCCATCGCCAGGATGACGATGGATTGACCGGGATGTCCCCCCCGGCCTGGGTTGGCCCGTCGTAAGGCCCCGGTGAAAAGTCGTTGCAGCAGTTCCATGGGTGATTTGTCCTCACTCAATCGCTTCTGTGCCGCCTAGCCCACAGGCTGGAACAGCAGGTTGGGCTTAGCGCTGGGCACCGGGAAGGCCGCCCATACGTACAGGACGGAGGCGGTGCTTTCCGGGTCGTTGTTCCCCAACATGTAGTGGAAGGGGGAATAACGCGACGACAGCAGCGGAAAGTCCTCAAACATCAGGTCATGGTCCCAGAACAGTTCTACCAGCACCACGCCCTGACTGGGCAGGAATTTCTCAGCGTCATCGGGCGCAGCGGGGGCGTCGATGAAGTCTTTCAGGTTCATCGCGTCCTGCATCTCGGTCATCGTCCAGCTAGAGCCAAAGCACTCGCTGCGCTGGCCGTCACTGGTTTCGATCTCACGCTGGCCGTAGAGCATCCAGCCGCGCTGGTCTTCACGCCCACTGTCGAAGTAAGGCTGCGGGTCGCCTAGATCATCCAGGTAGTGCATCTCCACCAGCAGGTTAGTGTGATCGTGATGCACGTTCAGGTCGCCATCTTCCAGCCAATCGAAGGGATCGCGCTCGTCCTTGACTTCCGTCAAGATGCCGCTGCCGAAGCATTCATTTGCCAGCGACGGCCAGCGCCCCACCACGATCACCTGCGGGCCATCCTCGAACTCGTCGGCGTTGTTGAGGCCTGCATAGAAGCCGCCGTCGTGGTCCAGGTCAGTGCCGATATCGACGTGTTCCAGCGAAAAAGCCGAGATCACAATGTCATCCAGGCCGTTCTTGCGGAACTCCATCGGCGCGAGGGCGTCGCGCACGGTACAGCTAATCAAGTTGTAGAAGCCGAACTGATCGGCGGGGATGTCGTTACAGCCATTATCGCCGATGCCCCGCGACGTGTAGCGAATATCGGTCTGTCCGGGCGTGAAGATGTCGTCGGGGGGCTGCCAAGCATCCTCCCCTTCTAGGGTGAAGCGGTCAAAAAAGGCCGCCGGGCTGTTGTTGTCGTTCAGGAAGGGACCACGCCGTGCCCCGACCTTGGACGCTTCCAGCAGGTTCAAGTAATTCTGAGCAAACCAGCCCACTTCCACCAAGCCGACGAACATGATCGCCAGGATCGGGATGGTCAAGGTCAGCTCTACCAAACTCTGACCGCGCTGCTTTTCGCCATACACGGTGGGTGTCCCGTCGAGTATGGCGATGATCTTACGCAAGAATCGTTTCATCGCTCGATCCCATCAACTTCGCTTTCACACCTGACAACGGTAATTTCATGATACCACAGGGGCGGAATCGCGCTGTGCGGAAATTGATAGGGTTTTGTGCGAAGGTCTTATGCTGATGAGGAATCGTCCACAGCGCAGGGTGGGCCGAGCGTCCTAGGGTCTTGATCGCTGACCCGTTCGTAATAACGCGGCATTGCCAAGACGAAAGGACAGGCGCGCTTGACGCCGCACTGTGTACAGGCCCGGTGCGTGGTCCCGTTGACCTCACGCAGGCGGCCTTTGCGCACCCAGTAGGCCAGCATTTCCTCCAGGACGCCGGGGTCCAGCGCCATCTCACGCGCCAGCCCCCGCAGCGACACCGGCGGCGCGCCCGGCTCAAAGTGGTCCAGTACTTCACGCAGTGGACTCGCCATCGCGCTAGCCCCCCAAACCCAGCAGCAGCCCGCCTTGATACACCAGCACCGCGCCGCCCCAGGCCACGGCCAAACTGTAGCCGGACTGCACCAGGGTCCAGCGCGTGCCGAATTCCTGACGCATGGCCGCCAGCGTCGCCATGCAGGGCGTGTACAGCAGCACGAACACGGTAAAGGCCACCGCGCTCAAGGGCGTGAAGAGTACCCGCAGTGCGCGCTCCAGGGCCGTGGTCGATTCGTCTGCGTCTGCGTCGGTGCCCAGCCAATCCGCCTCCGGAACGGCCATGCCCGGCACGATGTTCAGGGTGCGCGGCACGATGTTGACCACTTCCTGCCCGGTCAGCACGACGGCTTCCGCCAGGCCGGTGCCGATGGCCGCCAGGTCTTGGCTGAAGGTGGGTGCAGCAGCGGACTCAGGGGCGTCTGCATCCTCAACGCCTTCGCCAAGCAAGACCTGGCTCATGGTGCTGATGACGACCTCTTTAGCGACGAAGCCGGTAATCAGGGCGCTGGATGCCTCCCATTCCCCGAAGCCTGCCGGGCCGAATGCGGGCGCAATGGCCCGACTGAGGCCCCCAAAGAGGCTGTCTTCCGCGGCCACGGCGTTAAAGCCGCCGTCCGCGCCGCCACTGCCAGCCCCCGGCAGCGGCACAGCCATCAACAGCCACAGCACCACAGACATCGCCAAGATGATCGTCGCGGCATTCTCGATGAAAGCGCGCGTGCGCTCCCACATCTGGCCCCAGATCAAGCGCAAGTTGGGCGGGCGATAGGGCGGCAGCTCCATGATGAAGGGCGGCAGCGGCTGGTCGCGGTAAAGGGTGCGCTTCATCACCCAGCCGGTGAGCACCGCGACGGCCACGCCCAGCAGGTACATGCCGAAGATCAATGCGCCCGCCTGTGCGCCAAAGAAAGCCGAGCCAATCACGACGTAGACCGGCAGGCGCGCGCCGCAGCTCATGAAGCTGACTAGGAAGCCTACGCGCTTGCGGTCGGCGGGGTCCTCCAGGGTGCGCGTGGCGTAGACGGCGGGCACGGTGCAGCCGAATCCCACCAGCATGGGCAGGAAGCTCTTGCCGTGCAGCCCGATTCGCCGCATCAGGCGGTCCATGACGAAGGCTGAACGCGCCATGTAGCCGGTATCCTCCAGCACGCCCAGCGCGAAATACAGCGACATCAGGACCGGCACGAAGACCAGCACGCCGCCCACCCCGGCAATCACGCCGTCAATCAGCAGCGACTCGACCCAGGTGCTGCCCAGCCCGACCGCGCTTAGCAGCGCCATCAGCCAACGGGACAGCGGCCCGGTCACCACGCCGTCGATGAAGTCCAGCAGCGGTGCGCTGACGTTGGCCGTAAATTGGAACACAACCCACATCAGCAGCAGGAAGATAGGCACGCCCGACACGCGGTGCGTCAGCACGCGGTCAATGCGGTCGGAGCGCGTCTCGTAGTCACGCGCGGTGCGGATCAGTGCCCCACTGAGCGCCTGATTGATGAAAGCGTAGCGGCGGTCGGTGATGAGGGTCTCGGCGTCTTCGTCGGTGGCGGCTAAGATGCGTGCTTGCGCGGCCTGCACCGTATTCATGAGGGTGGGGTCCAGGCGCGCGGCGCGTTCACTGAGGGCGGTGTCACCTTCCAGTAGGGCCAGGGCCAGCCAACGCGGCGGGCAGCCTGCGGGCAGGTTTGGCAGCGCGGCGATAAGCGCCGTCAGGGCGTCGATTTCCGGCGTCAGGGCTGGGCCGTAGTCCACTTGGGCCACATGCTGCGTGCCGGACAGAGCCGCGTCCAGCGCCGATTTCAGCGCATCGATGCCGTCTTTGTGCGTGCCGACAGTCTCCACCACAGGCACGCCGCCCAGCGCCCAGGACAGCTTGTCCACCTTGATGAGTAGGCCTCGGCTGCGCGCGATGTCAGCCATGTTGAGCACCAGCACCAGCGGGCGACCCAGCGCCATGAGCTGCGTTACCAGGTAGAGGTTGCGCTCCAGGTTAGCCGCATCGGCCACGGCGATGACGGCGGCGGGCTGCGCGTCCAGCAGGAAATCGCGCGAGATGCCCTCTTCCAGGCTGTAGGCGTTCAGGGAATAGGTGCCGGGCAGGTCTACCAGGTGCAGGCGGCGCTCCGCCAGGGTGAGCGCGCCTTCTTTTTTCTCAACGGTGACGCCGGGCCAATTGCCGACGTGCTGCTGTGCGCCGGTCAGAGCGTTGAAGAGGGTGCTCTTGCCGACATTGGGGTTGCCAGCCAACGCGACGAGAGAATCGGCGTGCAGAGCGGGTGCGACCATCGGCTCAGTCCTCCGCTAGCAAGCGCCGCACGCTGATCTTGTGGGCCATGCCACGCCCCACGGCCACGCGCGCGTCGTGGGCCACCGCCAGGATCATCGGGCCGG
>CAYWGJ010000061.1:0-15383 GCA_964457835.1 uncultured Anaerolineaceae bacterium | reverse complement strand
CGTGACGCGCCACCACCACAGCCGGGCACTGCGCGTGAAGCACACGCGCGGCCCCCAATGCCGCTCGTAGAGGTCCACCAGAGCGGGCAGATCATCGGCGCGGGCACTGCGTAAATGCAAGGGCTGTTCTAGCACAGCCAAGTCAGCGGCCTGGAACACGGCGTAAGTGGTGGGAAAGGCAGGCAGGAAGCCGAAGGGCAGGTAATAGCCGCGCAGCCCGTTCAGCAGCGCGATGTGCGCGCCGCGCTCAATGGCGTAGGTTAGCGCGTCCTGCGTGACCTGTGCGCCGTAGCCGCGTCTGCGGTAGCCGCGCTCGGTGTACACGCTGCCGATGCCCGCCGCTTGTAGGGTGACGGTACCGTAGCGCAGCACGCGGAAGGTGACCTCAGCGTGTGCTACGATCTGTCCGTGCAGTAGGCCAACGCGATGCTGAGCCAAGGCAAAGCCGGGGCGCTTGGGCTTCAGCGAGGGCCAGCGCTCACGCATCCAGGCGGCGGCCTGCGAGTCCAGGTCAAAGGCACGGGCGATGCCCGCCCCGATCGCTGCCATCTCATTGAGCTGGGCGGGCCGCAGGTCTAGGCGGGCCATGGCTGTCCTTGTTCCCCTTTACAAACGCAGCAGGGGACACCGCGCGCGCAGCATCCCCTGGAGTCACTGACATGCTGTTCAGTCCTGACGTGGCTTACTTAGTGCTCTGCGGGTCGAAGGCGTCGCGCAGGCCGTCGCCGATCAGGTACAGGCTGAGCACCGTGGTGGTAATCATCAGGCCGGGCAGAATGGCGATGTGCGGGGCCTGCCGCACGAAGTTCTGCGCGCCAGTGAGCATGTTGCCCCAGCTCGGCTCCGGTGGGCGCACGCCCAGGCCCAGGAAGCTCAGCGCCGCCTCCACCAGGATGATCGTGCCGATGAGGATCATCAAGTCAGTGAGCAGGATAGAAAGCGTGTTGGGCAGGATGTGCACGAACATCACACGCCCCGGCCCGGCCCCCAGCGCCCGCGCACTGAGCACGAAGTCGCTGGAACGGTGCGAGAGCGTTTCGCCGCGGATCAAACGCATGGTGCCCGCCCAGGATGTAAACGTGAGCACGCCGATCAGGGTCGGGATCGTCGGCTCGAAAACCGCCGCGATCAAGATCAGCAGCATCAGGTTGGGGATGGAGGCCAGGGTGGTGATGAACCACATCAGCGCGTCGTCGATGATCGCCAGGCGCGACCCCTGGTAATAGCCCGAAAGCAGGCCAAGCGACACACCGATCGTCACAGCGAAGACGCCCACCAGCAGCCCGATCACCATGGAGACGCGGCCCCCGTAGAGCAGGCGGGCCAGCACGTCACGGCCCAGGTGATCGGTGCCCAGGACGTGCCCCTCGGTGCCAATGGGCAAAAACTTGCTGGTCGGGGCCGTCAGCGTGTAGGACACCTCCAGCGCCTCGGTGATGTTGGGAGCCAGCAGCGCCAGCGTCGCTAAGACCAACAACACAGCGAAGGCGACCAGTGTCAGGTAATCGCGGGAAAGCCGCCGCAGTGCCGTGCGCAGCAGTGACTCCGGTTTACGGGACAGGATTTCTTCGTCCTGCAAGCTGATGACCTGCTGCGCCGTGTCCTGTGAGTTCTGTGAAGTGCTCATGTCTCTTCCTCGTCTAGCTCAGGCGGATGCGCGGGTCAAGCGCCGCGTAAAGCAGGTCGGAAATCAAGAAACCAATCACCGTAGCGATGGAGAAGAGGATGACCGTCGCCATGATGACCGGGTAGTCCTGCTGCTGCACCGACTCGATGACGAAGCGGCCCATACCCGGCCAGGAATAGATCGTCTCGGTGAGCACCGCACCGCTGATGACACCCGTCAACGCAGGGCCGAAGATGGTGGCAATCGGGATCAAGGCGTTACGCATCCCGTGGGTGAACCAGGTACGGCGGTTGCTAAGGCCCTTAGCCCGCGCCGTGCGGATGTAGTCGCGGTTCAGCACGTCCAGCAGGGAGGCACGCATGAAGCGCGAGAAGGTAGCAATGGTAAAGCTGGACAGCGTGAACACCGGCAGGATCAAGTGCGCTATTCGGTCCCATAGCGTATACTCCCCCGACACGCTGACCGGGAAGCGGTTGCCCATGGGCAGCAGGTCCAGCCACACGCCGAAGACCACCAGCAAGATGAGACCCAGCCAAAACACCGGAATAGCGCTGACGACCACCGCGCCGATGCGCGTTACCTGATCGAACCAGCTCCCCTGGTAGACGGCTGCCAGCACGCCCACGGGCAGGCCGATCAGCGTGCCGAAGAGCAGCGCCAGCAGGCCCAGCTCCACGGTGGCCGGCAGCTTTTCGGTCAGCACGTCCATCACCGGGCGCTGGGAAATCAGCGACTGACCGAAGTCGCCGCGCAGCACGCCTTGGGCATGGCCGCCGACCTGGTAGTCGATGATGTTGCCTTGGCGGTCGAACACGGGGATTTCGCGCCCAGCCCACAGCGTCACCTGGCCGCCCCACAGGGTCGTGCCGCTGATGATGTGCAGGTCGTCGTACCACACCTCGCCATCGATGACTGGCAGCAGGTTATCCTGCACAGCGATGGTGCCATCAAAAGCGATGATGTCGTCATTCAGCAAGGTAACAGCGGTGTCAGGGTTGATCGTGCGCCCGTTGACGCGGATAATCTCTTCCACCAGGGTCACGACTTCGCCGTCTACGTTCACCGGGATTGTCTCGCCGTCGGGGCTGATGAAGGACAGCGCGCCGCCGCTGACGCTCATTTCACTGCGCAGCACGGAATAGATGGGCACGCTGAGGTCAATTTCCTGGCCTTCTAGGTCGAAGACGCTGCCGTCCGGGCGTACCTCAATGCGGGTGTCGGTGAACTGCACCGTGCTGCCTTCCAGCGCTGGCTCGTCGTTGAACATGTAGAGCTGGCCGTCCACATAGATCAGGTCGTCGTCGCGAGTGACTTCTTCGCCATTGCGCAGGACGGTTTCATCCTCCGTGATGGTGAAGAACCCCTCCGGGTAGGTGATCGTGTCGCCGCGGTAGGTCAGGTTGCCGTCTTCATCGACCTTGAGGCCCACGCCGCCGGTGGCATGACTGATAGTGGTGAGGATGCTCAGCGGCGCGCCATCGACGAAGAGCAGTTCAGCGTTGCTGGTGGCGATATTGCCATTACGGCTGACAATCTCGTTGTTGATGACCAGCAGCAGGTCGTCGGGCATCAGGTCGCGGTTGCGAATTTTGACCACGTCGCGCTGCACGTCCAGGTCGCGGTTGTTGGCGTCCAGGGCGGCTTCGTTCAAATTGAGGGGCTGCCCGTTGTAGGTCAGGGTGTTATCGGGCGTAGCATCCAGGTCCGCGCCAGTAATGGCCTGCACGACGCCGTTGACCGCAGTCGGCTCACCGCCTACCAGCAGCGTGCCTTCCTCCACACTGACCTTACCGCGATACATCACACCTTCACAGGCGGGGTTGGGTACGTGGTCGGCGTTGGGGTTGGTGAAGTCCTCTTTACAGGTGCCGATCGTCACCAGGCCAAAGCCCAGCGGGCCAAAGGTCACCGGGGCATCGCCGATGAGCCAGCGCGCGTATTGTTCGTGGATGGGTGCATTGACGCCCATCGCTTCGATCATAGCTTCGCGCTGGGCCGGGGTCATGTCCGGGTTTTGGGACATCAACTGGCTGGCCGGGTTGCCCGGGGCCAGGATCATGATGACCATAGACAGGATGGTGACCCCGATGATGGTGGGAATCGCTTGGATCACACGCCGTAATGTGAATTTAATCATGGGTCCTACTCACTTGATAAACCAAAACATGGTTGCCAAACCAATGCGCGGTCGCTAGACCAATGCGTGGTCATTCGACCTGCATCATACGCCACTGTCTGCGTCCCCAGCCAGCGGTGGGATTCTAAACCGTGTTGGGGTTCGCCTTGGAAGAAACAAGCCAATAAGTCTGGGTTTGTAAGTATAGGGCCTGGGGATCGAGCCGTGGCACGATCCCTTAGGACAAGGCCGGTGACATGTTGCGCGTCACCGGCCTTGGGGCAGCACGGGCTGTGTATCTCGGCTCAGCACAAGCTGCTGATGTTACACCTGCTTACTGCACCAGCGCCCAGGTATCGATATTCCAGTCGCCGAAGTTGGGCAGCGGGGCGAAGTTCGCCATGTTCGGGGTGGTGGCGTACAGGCTGTCGAAAGCGTACAGCCAGATATAGGGCTGCTCTTCCCAGAAGATTTCCTGCATTTCCCAGGCGGCTTCCTTGATTTCTTCCGGATCGCAGGAGCCAGTGGCGACAAGCTCGCCCAGCTCTTCGATGCGCGGGTTGTAGAAGGAGCCGAAGTTGAAGCCGTAAGCGGTCTCGCTGGCGATGTCGTTCTCAACGCCGAAGAAGCTGCGCTGATCCGGGTCGAAGGGCAGCGAACCGCGCCAGCCGGCCACGGCGGTGTCGAAGATCTGCGCGCCCATGTTGGTGTCGTACATGGTGTTGAAGTCCAGCACCTGCACCACGACCTCAACGCCGACCTGCGCCCACTGGTCCTGGAGGATGACGGCCACGTCGCCGCGGATGTCGCCCACGTTCATCATTTCGATGCTCAGCGGGGTGCCTTCTTCAGCGTAGAGGCAGCCGTTGCACTCACGCACGCCGTCGCCGTCGGCGTCAGTGAAACCGGCTTCGTCCAGCAGCGCAGCGGCCACGTCAAGGTCATTGGCGCGGCGCTCCAGCTCAGGATGGATGGTGAAAGCACCCGGGATGGTGCTGGAGACCATGGCCGTGCCGTAGCTGTTCAGCGGGCCGTCGACGATCTCATCGATGTTGGTAGCGTGCTGTAGGGCCTGGCGCACACGCACGTCACCCAGCAGCGGGTGGAAGCCCTGGTCAACCACGTTACCGTCTTCGTCCAGGCCGGTGGCCGGGGCGTTGGGGTCGGCCACGTTAACGGCCACATAGTGCCACAGGCGGCCCGGCTGTGCCAGGGACTGGGCGTCGCTGTTGACGATGGTCGGGATCAGGTTGCCATCCGGCTCGCGGACGAAGTTCGGCTCGCCGGGCTGGAAGGACAGGAAGCGCTCCACCATCACGTTTTCATCCGGCACGTCCAGGTAGACGAAGCCTTCGGGGCGCACGAAGCCGTCGAGGGCGTC
Organism: uncultured Anaerolineaceae bacterium; assembly: GCA_964457835.1. Taxonomy (GTDB): domain Bacteria; phylum Chloroflexota; class Anaerolineae; order Aggregatilineales; family Phototrophicaceae; genus CAYWGJ01. The sequence continues at coordinate 10,259 of CAYWGJ010000061.1, read as the reverse complement.
GGCGTAGTTCTGGTCCGCTTCCAGGTACACGGCGGTACCGGGTTCCACACGGCTGAACTTGAAGGGGCCGTGGGTGACGGTCGGCTCGGTGTCGATGGGGTGATCGACCAGGGTGCCGAAGTCGAAGTCCGCGCCGACCTCATAGCCGTAGGCGTGGGCCGGGACAACCGGGAGCGCCAGCTGACGCACGGCGTCGCAGTTGCGCGCTTCGAAGCTGAAGGTGATGGTGTAGTCGTCGATGATCTCTGCACCCACCAAGGCCGATGCCTGCGAGCTGTAGCTGCTGGACAGACCAGCGGTCTCACCCGCTTGCAGCACTTCCCAGGCGAAGTAGACGTCTTCAGCGGTGATGGCTTCGCCGTCGCTCCAGGTCAGGTCGTCACGCAGGGTGATGGTGTAGGTCAAGCCGTCTTCACTGGCTTCCCAGCCGGTCGCCAGGGTGTTGGGGACGCCGACTTCGAAGTTCTGGGTCTGCGGGCTGACGCCGATCAGCCCCGGGTACATGAAGCCGTTGGGGTTGGAGCAGTCCACGCCGGAGCAGCGCAGCGGCATGAGCGGCCCCAGGTTACCGGAACCACGCTGGTTACCCTCGATGACGACGCCGCCTTCACCTGCACTGGGCAGGTCATCTTGGGCAGCGACAAGACCAACGAGGCCGAGAGCCAGCGCCGTCACGAGGACGAGCGCCAGCAGACGCGAGTACTTGTTCATTCTGATGCGCCTTTCTGTATACAAACAAACGCCTTAACAAGTGACTGCTGTCAGCACACGCCAATATGCTGACTGTTTAGGAGGCCGCACGCAGCCCGCGACCCTGCCTTAAGCCGCATCATCCATTAACACCCCGTAAAGAGGTTAAGTGTGTGTGATGCCGCTTGCAGCTTTCAGCCTGTGAACTATAAATCCACAGTCTGAATTCGTGGTGAGAATACCACATCGCCCCCGTCAAGGCAACAAATCCATGCCCAAAATCAGGGGAAAAATTGCACAAAGTGCCGCGCCCACTCCCAATGGCCGTCTCATCTTTGCCTGAAGACAGCCTGAAAGCGCTTAACCACCCGATAATATGCTAACAGGAACCTGATAACTGTCTTAAAGGAAAACCCGCCGCAACACCGGCCCACCCGCCCCGTGCGCTATGAAGACAGTAAGCGCGGCATGATGCGATCCATCAAGCGCGCTGTGTCCTCCAAAGATTGGAAGTCGTCGGCATACGAGATGATATTAAGCTGCGGGTCATAGTGCCAGAAGCCGTAGCTGTCATACAGGTAGCGCAGGAAGGTATAGCAAATGCCCAGCACCAGCCGGGAATAGACGCTGTAGGCCATGTACGGAAAGAAAAGGATCACACCCCGCTCATGCACGTACAGCACGATGCCAAGCTGATCGTTGGGGATGTGCAGCTCCACGTCATCGCCAGGGCCGGGATAAGCCACCAGCGTCGGGTCCAGACGCAGCAGGTGCCGCGCCAGTGCCCGTGGCCGGATGCGGCGTACAGGCCAGTGTGCCTCCGGCTGATCCTGGCTTTGGCCGTGTTCGTAGAGCCAGTCGAGCATGGGGGAGGTCAGTTTGCCCGGCTTGGGGACGTAGAGATGCATTTCATACACGCGATTCGTCATCGCTTCAGCCCTCCGCTTTATGCCTCTGAGGACGCCTTCTGTGGCGGCAGGTGCGCGCGCAGCAAGACCACCAGCACCATCACGTTTTCCAATGAGTCCAGGGGGACGCGGCCCCATTCCCCGCCTGCTGATTGCAGGATCAACGCGCCGCCTGCTGCCTGCACGCCGCTGAAGCCCGCCCAGGACAGGCGCTGGCCCTCCAGCAGGATGCCGTCACGGTCCAGCGTCAACCCACCGCCGAAATCCACCGCACCCCCCGCGTCCATGCGCACCTGGGCGGCATCGCGCAGCCGTGGCGTGATCTCGCGTTCCAGATGGCGCATCAGTAGGTCAATGGAGCTGTACCAGCGGTTCAGCCGCATCTGCTCATCCAGATCGCTGACCAGCAGCATGTCGCGGTACTCGCGCTTGACCAGGCCGCCGAAGTAGCTGATGCGCTCCGCACGCAGGTGAATGCTGCGGATGTTCTCAAAGTGAAAGAACCCGACCTGGGACCCCTGACGGTAGCTAAAGCCGCGCTCGTAGACCACGACCTCCCGGTTCCACAGGTGCAGCACGAACCAGCCCACGCTCAGCGCTAGTACGCTCAGCGCGCCGATGGCATAAGGGGCCACGGTGTCTGGGTCGAAGGGCAGAAAGGCGGTGTTAATCAGCATCCCGACCACACCATACACCAACGCGCCAACGATCACCAGGCGCAGGCGGTTGCTGGGATAATTGCGCACCACCCGCCCCAGCAAAGGGTCCGCGCTGATTTCAGCGTCGATCTCTAGCGGTTCGGGGGTGTGTTCCGGGGGCGTTTGACTCACGGCTGCGCCTCGTCCAGGTTTGCGTTAGAGTGATGATACCATAGTGAGCAGGAACTGTGCCGTATCCGCCGTGGCTGGGTAAGCTGGGATGTCATTGAGCATCGGCACGTCATTGTATGCTCACACCATCCCCGCGCCGCCGTCTACACGCAGCGCCTGCCCGGTGATGAAACGCGCCGCGTCCGACAGCAGGAAGAGCGCCGCTGACGCCACCTCATCGGGCATCCCCGCGCGGCCCAAGGCCGTCGGCGCGGGATCGGGCATGTCGTCGTCCTGGATGCTGGCCGGAATCAGCGCGTTGACCCGAATCCCCGCCGGGCCGTACTCACGGGCGGCCTGCTGCGTCAAACCGATAACGCCCTGTTTGCTGGCTGCATAGCCGACTCCTTGGGCGAAAGTCGCGTCATAGGCGAAGTTGAGCATCGCCCCGCGCGTGTTTTCGTCCTGCATCACGCGGCCCATCAGTTGTGTGCAGAAGAACGCGCCGGTTAGGTTCACGTCCAGCACGCGCCGCCAGTCCCACTCATCGAGGTTCAGCAGCGGACCGCCCTTATACACCCCCGCAGCATTGACCAACAGGTGCACGGGGCCATATGCGGCGCGCGCCTCTTCGATCATGTTGGCCGCCTGGAAGCGGTTGCACACGTCGCCCTGGTTGGCCTGAGCCGTGCCGCCTGGGTCGATGATGGCCTGGGCGACGGTCTCGGCGCGGTCGGGGTTCAGGTCGTTGACCAGCACCGCCGCCCCGGCCCGGCCCAAGGCCAGCGCCACCGCCCGCCCGATCCCGGCCCCGCCGCCGGTGACGATCGCCGTTTTGCCGCTGAAGTCTGCATTGAAGTTGAAGCTGTCCATGGCTGTCCTGTCCTGATATTAAAACTCGGTTCGGCCCCTATTATCACCAGATGGCCGCGCGCTGTGCAGGGTGAGCCTCGTTTACGGCGACTCTTTCCAGACCAACACATAGCGCCCGCGCGTTTCCTGCGAGGTGGCGCTGTACATGATCGTCTGGCCGTCCACGACCAGCAGGTCCGCGTGGCCGATGCCCCAGTTAAAGCCCATGTCCATCACAGCGGGATTGCCCGGCCACTTTTCCCACGGGCCGTCGATCGCGCCCGTTACGCTGCGCGCGAAGCCCAGGCCGAACTGGGTGTCCATGCCGATTTCCAGGGCTTCCGGCCCCCGGATGCCTTCATAGGCCATGTAATAGCGCTCGCCGACTCGCAGCAGGTCCGCTGAGCTGACGTAGCGAAAGTCGAAGTAGACGTTGGCGTCCGGGCCGAGCAGGTCCACCGGGCCGTACTCGCGCGCACCCTCGAAGAGTGGGTCGTTGTCACACAGCCGCAGCGCGGAGAGATCGCCGTGGCGGTCGCCCTTGTAACAGCGCATATGGCCTGGTGCACTGCCCGCCGCCACGAAGACGTACAGCGTATCGCCTTCCACATAGATGCCGGGCGGTGCACCCACCAGGCAGTCGTGTATTTCGCCGCGAATGTTAGGGTGCGGGCCGATGCGCTCCACCTGTGTGCAGGGAAAGACGCTGCTGGGCCAGGTGCCGCTGGGCGTGCGCAGATACGCCCAGTCCGACCACACCAAGCCGTCGTCGCTGCGGCGCAGGATAGTCTGCGCGTGCCACTCGTAAGCCATGTAGAGCGTGCCGTCGTCGGCGCGGGCTGCGCGCGGGTACTGCTGCGCAGCGGCGATTCCGCCTTCAGGCGTGCGGCCCAGGTGATCGCGCTGATCTTCACAGGGGCAGCTTTCGCAGGGCAGACTGCACAGCGCCGCCGGTAAGCTGAAGCTGGCCCCGCCATCCATGCTGACCCAGCGCGTGAGACAGCCGGGAAAGGCTACAGGTTCGCCGCACTGGTCCATCACCCCGGCGGATTGATCGCTGGCGTGCAGGTAGGACCAGAACACGCCGTCCCCCATGGGCAGCGTGTCGCTTTCGCCGATGGGCAGCCCCACGTCGTAGACATCCACGACCCATTCGGCGCGCCCGTCCCAGAAATCATCCAGGGTGGGGTGCGTTTGGGCGTGGGGCGTGGCAGCGGTCGGCAGCAGCAGCAGTAAGACGAAGAGCAGCACAAGTCGGCGCATCAGGGGCGTCTCCGGGATCGGGTGCGGATCATGAGGGATTATAGCATGAGTGGTGGTCACTCCCTATCCGCGCTGCGACTGCCATTTATCACGGTTGGCGGCGCGGGCGATCTTGCCGCTGGAGGTCTTCAGCAGCCAGCCGCGTGGTACCAGCGTCACATAGCTGAGCGTGACATCGGTCTCACGGGCGACGCGAGCGCGGGTTTCCTGCTTGATGCGCTTGTGCGCGGCGGGATCGTCGGTATCGACTTCCGCCACCAGCGCGATAAGTTCCGTCCCCTGCGACTGGTCCATCACGCCGAAGACCACGGCCCGCCCCGGATGCACCCCCGCCACTTGATTCGCCACCGCCTCCACGTCCTGTGGGAAGACGTTCTTCCCGGCGTTGATAATCAAGTCCTTGCTGCGGCCCACCACGTAGACTTCGCCATCGGCCAGGTAACCGCGATCCCCGGTGTGATACCAGCCGTCCGCGTCGAAGGGCTGCAAGTCGGGGCGGCGGTAGTAGGCGCTGAGCATACAGTCACTGCGCACCAGCAGCGCCCCGACATGCCGTTCCGGCAGCGCCTGGCCGTCCGCATCGACCACCTTCACCTGTGTGCCCGGAATCGACGGTCCGCAGGACACCTGCGCCCACGCAGAATCGGCGTCAGCGGCCACGGGCACGGCACGCAGCGCGGATTGCAGCGCAGCGCGGTCGATCCAGTCCAGGTGTGGCGGCTGACCGGGCGGCGTCTGCGTGACGGCAAAGACGTTCTCCGCCATGGCGTAGCTAACGCTGAGCATGGCCGCGGTCACGCCGTTTTCGGCGAAGCGCTGGACAAAGGCACGTTGGCTGTCGTAGCGCACCGGCTCTGAGCAGTTGACGAAGGCCCGCATGGACGCTAAGTCCAGGCCGGCGCTGTCGCGCTCACGGATGCGCTGCGCCATGTGGTTATAGGCGAAGTTGGGCAGCCAGCACAGCGTCCCACGATAGTCCGCAATGGCGCGCAGCAGCAGAGCCGGGTGCCGCACCCAGCCGAACGGGGACATCAGCACCAGCGGAATCCCCTGCATCAGCGGCAGCAGAAACCCGGCGATCAGGCCCATGTCGTGATACAGCGGCAGCCAGCTCACGATCACATCATCCGCACCCAGACGCAGCGAGTCGGCGTAGGCAGCCAGTTGGTTCAAGACCGCGCGGTGGCTCAGCGCGACGCCCTTCTGTAGGCCCGTGGTGCCGCTGGAATGCTGCAAGAAAGCGATGGCGTCAGGGTCGGGGTGGAACGGGGGCGCGGAACCGGCATCGGGCAGGCCGCCGACCACCGGGCAGCCCGTAACAACTTGGGCCAGCGTGGGCGCAAAGTCCGGCGTAGTGAGCACCAGCCGCACCTGACTGAGCTGCACCAGCTCGGCCATGCTGCGCGTGTAGACCTGCGGGTCCAGCTTTTCCGTCAGCGTGGGGAACATCGACGGCACCGCGCCCAGCCGCAGCGCGCCCCAGAAGGCGTAGATGCTCTCCAAGCTTTGCGTGTGCGCGATGACTACCAGGTCGCCCGCCTCAACCCCCAGCGCGGACAACCCGGCAGCGTATCGCGCCGACTCCTGGCGAAAGTTCGCCGCGCTGACGGTCACCGGGGCGGCGTCGCTGCTGACGTAGGTGATGGCGGTGTAATCCGCGTGCAGCACGGCTGCGTCAAGTAGGCTGGCATACTCAGCGCGCGCCGCCAGACTAAGCATCAATCCAGGTCCCGCATCACGCGCTGGACGATCAAGTTCAGCGTGTCCATCTTGGCAACGGTCAGGTCGGGGTCCGGGATGTAGACGCCGAACTGCTGCTCGGCAAAAACGCCGATCTGCGCCAAGGCAAAGGAGTCGATGAGGCCGCCGGTGATGATGCCTTCGTCATCGTCCAGGTCATAGTCGGGGTCGTGGACCAGTTCGTCCAGGATGTAGGTGCGCAGCGTCTCGTGCACGGTCGTTTCGTCCATCATCAGGGATGCCCTCACGGTGTCGCTTGTCGGTCACTGTGCGGATGATCTTATTCGGCAGCATCACCGTCTGCAAGGGCCATCAGTGGCGCGGCCAGGGACTCGGCCAGTTGGCGCGTGCCCGCCGGCGTGAGGTGCACCGGGCTGTCGGTGAATTGATCCGGCGGCACCGCGTCCCAGCGATCCACGTAGGCCCAGCCTGCCGCTTCAGCGGCGGCGGCCATCTGTGCGCGGTATTGGTCATAGGCCCAGCGCGGATACCAGGCGTTGTAGCGCAGGCCGCTGTTCTCGCCGTCGGCACGGAACACGGGCGCGTTGACCAGCAGCACCGGCACCGCCGCCCGCGTGATCCCCGCCGCGATCACGTCCAGGGCCAGCGCGTCAGCGGAAAGGCCGCTGTCTTGCGTCAAACCGCGCCAGGTGGGGTCGGGGTCCAGGTCATTGCGCGTGGGCGTCCAGTCGATGTCGGCTTGATCAACGCCAGTGGCCGCCCAGGTGAAGCCGTAAAGCTGAAGCCGCCACCAGTCCGCCAGGGCGCGCCGCTGACCGATGAGCGTGCGCTCCAGCAGACTTGGCGCGGACGCCAAGCGCGGGTCGGCGGGGTCCAGGGGCAGGGCAAAGCGTGCGATCAAATCCCGGACGTGGGCGGCATTGGCCTGCACCAGGGGCGGCTCAAGCTGGGTGCGCAGGTCGAGCGAGTCGAGCGTCAGCGGCCACAGTACTAGATCAGCCTCGCTGACGGTCAGGGCGTAGTCCAGCAGCATGAGGTCCTTGGTGGCGCTGAGGATGGGGTGCCCCAGGTTGATGAAGTCCAGGCGGCGGCCATCAGCGGTGCTGAGTGCCATGGCGTTGAGCTGCCCCGTGAGCGTGTCGGCGTTGTCCAGCAGCACGCCCCACACCGAGGAATCGCCGATCACCAGCACGCGCAGGGCGTCATCGCCCGCGGACGGCTGACTGACGCGGTGCGCGGCGAACATGGCCGATAAGCTGTCCAGGCTGAGGTTGTAAGCGTCGGGCAGTTCGCCATAGGGCAGGCGCGGGCGTCCAGGGACCGGCCCACTGTTGTAGACGCTGAGTCGACCTAGGGCGGGCAGTGGGTCCACTAGCGCGAAGATCAGGTTCGCCAGCAGAAAGAGTGCCCCCGCCTTGAGCATCACGCGCAGCAGAAAGGCCCAGGTTATGTGTGTGGACTGTTGGCTCATGGCAGGATGCCCCCTCCGCTGAAGCCAAGTCCGACCAGGCCGCCAAAGACTCGCAGCGCCAGCCCCAGGTCCGGCAGCGTGAACCACACCCAGCCCAGCACGACAAAGTGAAAGGTCAACGCCCAAGCCATGAACTGCCAGGCACGGAAGCGGCGCGGGTCCCCTTTCTTGAGTGCCCGGTACCAGCGGCGGGTGCGGTCGCTCCACAGCTTGTGCACGAAAAGCCCCAGACCGTGCCACAGGCCCCACAGCGCGAAGTTCAGCGCTACGCCGTGCCACAGGCCCATGACCAGCATCGTGCTCAGGTGGCTGATCAACAGGATGCGCACGATGCGTGGCGGCGGCTTGCGGCGCAGCATCCCGCGGGAGAGCGGCGAATAGACGTAGAAACGCACCCAGTTCCCCAGGGTGATGTGCCAACGCTGCCAGAAGGTCGCAATATCGGTGCTGAGGTAGGGCGCGCGGAAGTTCTCCGGCAGGCGCACACCGAACAACAGCCCGATGCCAATAGCGATGTCCGTGTAGCCAGCGAAGTCGAAGAACAGCCGGAAGGCGTAAGCGTACAGCATCAGCCAAAGCCCCAGCACCGAGTCGGCTTCCGCAGCGCGGGCGGTATCCAGGCTGAACAGGGCCAGGCTGTCGGCGATGACAAACTTTTTCGCCAGCCCCTGCGCGATACGCCCGACAGCCTCACTGACGCGCGCCGGATCACGCGGCGGCTGAGTCGCCAAGCTGCGCAGCTCCTCCACAAAGGTCTCGGCGCGGTCAATCGGCCCGGCGGTATACGCAGGGAAGAAGATCACGTAAGTCAGGTATTCACGCAGGTTGAGGGCGGGCAGCAGGCCGGACTGTCGGTCGCGCAGCGTGTGGATCAACCGAAAGGCCACGTAGGAAAAGCCCAGCCAGCCGCCGATATCCAGCGGGGACGCCAACGCCGGGTCCTGGCCGCTCGTCGTGCGGATCAGGGCCGCCAGCGCTTGGCTGAACGGTGCAGTCTTCACCAGTATGAAGAGCAGCAGCAGCCCCGCCAGCGCTGCGCCGATGCGGAAGCGCAGCCGTCCCAGGGCCAGCGTTAGTGCCGCGACCACCGCCAACGCGACCAGCGTCATCTCGACCGGGGGCGGGCGAGTCGTGAGCGTCAGCGGCAGCGCGAGATAGCGCGGCGCACTCAGCAGCAGGGCTAGGCTCACCGTCAGCAGCAGGGCAGCGCGGTCCTGGGCGCTGACGGGCGTGTCCGCCGGGCGCGTGACCCACCAGCCCGCCACCGTCAGCATCAGAGTAGCGGTAGGCAGCGTGTAATCCAACCAGCGAACGGGCAGTGCGGGCTGCAAACCGTAAATCGCCAGCACGCTGATTCCCATCAGCGCCCAGGGCCGCCAGCGCGTCGGCAGGATCAGCAGGTAGGCGGCGGCCAGCACCACGAAAAAGGCGATCTGCTCCAGCGTCATCAGCTCAGAATCCCTGGTAAATCCAGGGCGGCGCGCTGTCCGCCGTCAAGATCAGCAGCGCGATCATCAGCAGGCACAGGGCCAGCGCCAGCAGGTTTTCACGGGTGAACAGGTATTTGCGCAGCGGGCGCATCAGCGGGCGCATGAAGTCGAGCGTCTCCTGTCGGCTTATCGTCCTGCGGATCATTATACACGGCGCGTCCAGGCAGTGTGGGTGTTGCCCCACTCCCCCTGTTACCGGCTCCCCGCTGCGGGTATGATATAAGCTGTCATCCTCCGACCTGTGCACCCATAGAATGAGGAGAACCCACCCGCAATGACTCAACAAGACTCAGCCGACCTGAGCTACACCGTTTCCGACGAGCGCCACGAACTGGACCCCATCTTCAAGCCGCAGAACGTGGCCGTCATCGGTGCCACCGAGCGCGCCGGCAGTGTGGGCCGCACCATCCTGTGGAACCTGATTAGCAACCCCTTCGGCGGCACAGTCTTCCCTGTGACCCCTACGCGCAGCAGCGTGCTGGGCATCCGCGCCTACCCCAGCATCAAGGACGTGCCGGAAAAAGTGGACCTGGCCGTGATCGTCACCGCGTCGAAGTTGGTGCCTGGCCTGGTGCAGGAATGCGTCGACGAAGGCGTGACCGGCTGCATCATCATCTCGGCGGGCTTCAAAGAAATCGGCGAAGAAGGCGCGGAGCTGGAACGCCAGATCATGGAGACCGCCAAGGGTAAGATGCGCATCATCGGCCCCAACTGCCTGGGCGTGATGACCCCGCGCAACGGCCTGAACGCCACCTTCGCCGGGGCCATGGCTCGTCCGGGCAACGTCGCCTTCATCAGCCAGTCAGGGGCCATCAACACCGCCGTGCTGGACTGGTCCTTTGAGGAAAACGTGGGCTTCAGCGCCTTTATTTCGGTCGGCTCCATGCTGGATGTAGGCTGGGGCGACCTGATTACCTACCTGGGCAACGACCCACACACGCACAGCATCGTCATCTACATGGAATCGGTGGGCGACGCGCGCGCCTTTATGTCCGCTGCGCGTGAAGTGACGCGCAGTAAGCCGATCATCGTCATCAAGGCCGGGCGCACCGAAGCCGCCGCCGCCGCCGCCGCC
>CAYWGJ010000060.1:10561-15454 GCA_964457835.1 uncultured Anaerolineaceae bacterium | reverse complement strand
ACCTCACCTATCCCTAGGGCGCGGGCAGCGGCGCGGTCCTCGTCACGGCGGCGGGCAGACGGTGAGTCGCCCAGGTTCCAGCGCTGATGCAGGTCACGAGTCAGCGGCGTATCCGGCGGCGGTTGGGGCGGGTCCCCGGCCATAAGCGTCAGCATGACGACCGGCGCGTGCGTCAGGCCAGCCACCAGGCCGCCGATGCTCAGCGGCACGTCATCCGGATGAGGAGAGAGACACAGGTACATGCCATCCTTCCTTAGGAACGCTGCGTATGTCGCGCCGGGTCATAGACGGCCACACTGAAGCTGAAGCGGCTGCCTTCGCCGGGCGTGCTCTCAATGTCGATGTGGCTGCCCATCTGCGCGACCAAGCTGCGCGTGATGGCAAAGCCCAAACCGGTGCCGGGCTGCGATCGGGTGTAACGGTCCTCCGCGCGCCAGAACTTGGTCCCCAGCTTAGCGATGGCTTCATCTGAAAGGCCGATACCAGTATCCGTCACGCTGAAGCGCAGGCGCAGCGGGGCGTGGGGGTCTGCTGCGACGCTGACGGTGATCGTACCGCCGTCGGGCGTGTACTTGTAGGCATTGCTCACCAGGTTGGTCAGCACTTGCAGCAGACGGTAGTAATCACACCATAGTTCCGGCAGGCCTGCCGCGACCTCTTCGACGTAAGTGTGCCTGCGCGCCTGTATCTCCGGCTGGGCCGCATCGCGCAGGCCCTGCATGACGTAGGCCACGGTGACCGGCATTTCGTCCATGAAGAAGTGGCTGCCCTCAATACGGCTGATGTCGGCCAAGTCGCTGACGAGCATCTCCATGCGTTTGACGGTATCGGTGATCTTCTGCACATAATCCTGCTGCTTTTCGCTGAGGTCGCCGCGCATTGCCATCAACGCTGCATAGCCTGCGATGCTGGTCATGGGCGCTTTGAGGTCATGGGCCACCACACCGACGAACTCGCTCTTGGCACGGTCGGCGGCTTGGACGGCGGCGTACAGGCGGGCGTTCTCGATCGACACTGCCGCCCGGGCCACCACGCGCTCTACCATGTCTTCCTGCTCAATGTTGAAGGGCGCGTCACCCGCCCGCTTGAGCATCACCACGCCGATCACGGCCTGCTCGCGGCGGATGGGCACCAGGAAGAGCGTACAGTCGGCGTCTGGGTCGTGATAGTTCAGCGGCTCGCCGGCCTGCACCACGTCCCAGGCACGAGGATAGGCCGCGCCCAGGTCTGTCAGGGACTGCGCGCCCTCCCCATAGCGCTGCTGTACCAGCAGATGCTGCCGCCCTGCTTGGCCTTCCAGCAGGGCCAGGGCACCGCTGCCCGCCTGCATGAGCTGGGCCGCGCGTTCCAGGGTGTATTGCATGGCTTTGTCTGCGTCCAGGGTTTCGCTCAGCAGTAGGTCAATGCGGCGCAGTTGACGCAGTTGATCGACGCGGCGGCTGAGTTCTTCGTCGGTTGCTTCGAAGAGCAGCGCGTTGTCAATCGCCACTGCCGCCTGTCCGGACAGTGCGTCCAGGGCGGCCAGGTCTTCCTCGCTGAAGACGACCGCCGCCATGCTGCTGTCCACGTAGGCCACGCCGATAACGCTGCCGCGCGCCCGCAGAGGAGTCGCCATAATAGAACGCAGGGCCTGGGTGACAATGCTGGCCTGGCTCTTAAAGCGCGGGTCTTCGGCGGCGTTGGTCGTCAGGATGGGCTGACCGCTGTCCAGGACGGCGTTAGCAACGGTGCGGCTGTAATTCTGGTCGGCGTCGGCCAGGGTTTGCTGGTCAAAGTTGCGCGCCGCCTTGACGCGCAGTTGGCCGTCATAGTCCATCAGCATGAGGATGCCGCGCTGCCCGCCGCTGATCTGAATCACGGCGTCCAACACGCGATCCAGCACAACTTGCAGGTCCAGCGAAGCGCCTAGAGCTTTACTGACTTCGTAAAGGGCGTAAAAGCGCCCGCGCTGCTGCCCCTGTGCTTGCTGTTGGTTGAGGCGGGTCAGCAGGGTGCTGAGCTTGCCCAACTGGCGGTCCAGAAACTGCGTGTCAATGCGCCCAGCCTGTACCTGGCTTTGCAGCAGTTTGAGGTTCTGCTGCATGTTGGCGATCTCCATGGCGCTGACCGGCGGCCCATCAGTATTCGAAGTAGGGTCTGGCATTGGGGATTCGCTTTCGCATCAGGCGGCCCGGTGTGCGTTCACAGTGCCGCGTAGTAGTCGCAGTGCGCCTTGATCGGGCAGCGTTCACACTGGGGCGAGCGGGCGCGGCAGGTGTCACGCCCGTGGCGGATGAGGTAGATATGGAAGGCGTAATGATCCTCTGGCGGCACGATGGCCTCCATCAGCACATGCGCCTTGTCGATGCTGAAAGACTCCGGCACCATGCCCAGGCGCTTACTCACGCGGTTGACGTGGGTATCCACCGGGAAGGCCGGGCGGCCAAAGGCGAAACACAGCACAATGGCGGCGGTTTTGGGGCCAACACCCTCAAAGGACACCAGCCAGTCGCGGGCCTCGTCCAGGGGCATGTCGCGCAGATGGTCGATGTTGTAGGCCCCACGCTCGTCATAGATGCGGCGCAGTACCCGCTGGATGCGCGGCCCCTTCTGGTTAGCCAGTCCCGCCGGGCGGATGGCGTCGATCAGGTCGGCTTCCGGGGCGTTTTGTACCGCGTCCCAGGTGCCGAAGCGTTCTTTCATGGCGTAAAAGCCCCGGTCGCGGTTGGCGTCAGTGGTGTTCTGGCTGAGGATACAGCTCACCAGTTCGTCCATGGGATCGGTGCTGTAACGCCATTCCAGTATGCCGTAATGCGCCCGCAGCGTGTCACGTACCGGGGTCACCTTGGCTTGGCGGCGTTGCAGATCATCTACTGAATTGCGTACTTTTGCTTTGTCCATGGACTGATTGTACAAGGCGGCCGGTAGGCGGGCAAGCTACACGCGGAACCACATCCCCCCAATACTGCGGCTGGTTTGTACAGCCACAACACCAATAGGTTTATACTGAGTAATCGTCGTGGATGACCAGGACTAACCCTCGCTGGGACGCCTGGCCTTCTTCATCTTCCTGGGTACCCTGCTGGGATCGCTCATCGGTGCCGTGGCCGATTTCGGCGAAGCGCTGAACACCTTCGAAACTCTGGGCGACGTGTTCAACCCACCGCTGACGGTCCATGTGGCTGACAGCGACACACAGTACAACGACCAAGCCACCGAAATCCTGATTGAGCTGCCGCCAGGCTTTGAGCCGAAAGCGCGCGGCCTGCGTCCGCTGTGTATCGCGGGCGGGTGATCCCTTGACAGCACCCCAGCCGCACCGCATAATAGCGGCTAATCACAGAGCACAAAGGCTGTGACGGAGACAGTCTCCCGCATCCCGCATTCACCAGAGAGCCACGCGCCACAGGCTGTAAGCGCGGGCAGGATGCCGCCGGGGGAATTCACTCCAGAGCCGACGGGTGAACGGGCCGGAGCGCACATGCGCCGCCTCAGTAGTCCGCTCCGCTGTACCCGGCGTTACAGGGTCCAATGAGTGAGCGGCCATCGGCACATAGGCCTTTGACTGCTAATCAGGGTGGTACCACGGGTGTGACTAGTTGCGCGCGCTCGTCCCTGCGACAACGGGGGCGGCGCGCTTTTTTTCTGCCTGACGCCCGCCCACCTGCACCGCGCACTACAGCATACCGAACGCTTGGAGGATGCATCATCATGCTGGACGCACTCAACGCCCTGCGCGACAAAGCGCTGGAGGCCCTGGCCCAGATCAACGACAGCGAGTCGCTGCAAGCCTGGGAAAGTCAATACATCGGCAGAAAAGGGGAAGTGACGCTGATGCTGCGCAGCACGGGCCAGCTCCCCAAAGAAGAACGCCCCGCCTTCGGCAAGCTCGCCAACGAGGTCAAAGAAGCGCTGGCCGCCGCCTTCATGGCGCGCGAGGCCGCGATCCGCGACGTGGAGCTGGCCCGTGATCTGGAAGAAGGTCAGATCGACATCACCCTGCCCGGACGCCCGCGCCCGCGCGGCGGCCTGCACGTCTCCACACAGACTCTGCGCGAATTCTACGCGATCTGGGCCGACATGGGCTTTCAGGTCTACCGCAGCCCGGATGTCGAGACCGACGAGTACAACTTCGAGCTGCTGAACTTCCCGCCGCACCACCCCGCGCGTGACATGCAGGATACCTTCTACACCACGGAAGACGACGTGATCCTGCGCACGCACACCTCCGCCGGGCAGATACGGGCCATGCGGGACTTCGGCGGCGACGGCAGCGAGCCGATCCGCGTCATCCTGCCGGGCATGTGCTACCGCTACGAACAGATCACGGCGCGCAGCGAGGCACAGTTCCATCAGATCGAAGGGCTGGCAGTGGGCCGCAACATCCACATGAGCGACCTCAAAGGCACCATTACCGAGTTCGCGCGGCGCATGTTCAACCCCGACGTGCAGGTGCGCTTCCGGGCCTCGTACTTCCCCTTCACCGAGCCGAGCATGGAGATCGACGCGGAGTGCTTCCTGTGCGGGGGCAAGGGCTGCAACGTCTGCAAGTACACCGGCTGGCTGGAAATCGCGGGCAGCGGCATGGTGCACCCGGTGGTGCTGCGCAACGGCGGCTATGACCCCGAAGAATGGAGCGGCTTTGCCTTCGGCATGGGGCCGGAACGCATCGCCATGCTCAAGCACGGCATTACCGACATCCGCTACTTCTGGGGCAACGACGACCGATTCTTAGCGCAGTTTTAGGGTAAACCGAGGACGACAAACCCATGCTCATTCCTATTTCCTGGCTCAAGGACTTCGTAGATATCGACGTGCCGGCGGAAGTGCTGGCCGAACGACTCACCCTGGCCGGGCTGGAGGTCACCAGCCTGACCTACATTGGCGTGCCGCAGACCCCCGACGCCCGCATCC
>CAYWGJ010000060.1:0-10551 GCA_964457835.1 uncultured Anaerolineaceae bacterium | reverse complement strand
GCGTGTGCCGCCCTCCGACCACCTGGTGTGGGACCGCGAACGCATCCTGCTGGGGGCCATCCATGAAGTGAAGCCTCACCCCGACGCCGACCGCCTGGTGCTGGCGATGGTTGATTACGGCGGCGAATCGCTGGAGCAGTGCGTCACCGGCGCGCCCAACCTCTTCGCCTATAGGGGGCAGGGGCCGCTGGACTCACCGCTGTGGACGGCCTTCGCTGCGGAAGGCGCGGAAGTGTGGGACGGCCACAGCGAAGCGCGCCGCCGCATGATCCTCAAGGAAAAACCGCTGCGTGGCATTCCGAACCGCAGCATGGTGTGCAGCGACAAAGAGCTGGGCATCAGCGAAGAACACGAGGGCGTCATCCTGCTGCACGACCAACCGCTGAACCAGGTCACGGGCGAACCCGCCGCCCCCGGCACCCCGCTTCAGGATGTGTTGGGCGACGTCGTGCTTGAGTTCGACCTGACGCCCAACTTGGCGCGCTGCTTCAGCGTGCTGGGTGTCGCGCGGGAGATCGCGGCCATCTTCGACAAAGTCCTGCGCGAACCGAGTGCTGACGTGCTCATGGAGGGCGCGCCCATCGACGGCGCAGTCCTGCTGGACATCCGCGTGCCGGAGTTGAATCCGCGCTTCACCCTGGCCCTGCTGCGTGGGACGACGGTCAAGCCCTCGCCGGAATGGGTGCAGCGCCGCTTGAAGCTGGTCGGCCAGCGCCCCATCAACAACTTCGTCGATGTGACGAACTACATCACCTTCGAGATCGGGCAGCCTCTGCACGCCTTCGACTACGACAAGCTGGTCGAACGTGCGGGCGGCCAAACGCCGACGATCATCACCCGCCTGCCCGAACCCGGCGAAACCCTGGAGACCCTCGACGAGGTGAAACGCGACCTCAGCGACATCAACATCCTGGTCGCGGACAGCGCCGGGGTGCTCAGCTTGGGTGGGGTCATCGGCGGCGCGGAAACCGAGATCAGCGAGACGACCACCACGGTCCTGCTGGAAGCGGCGGCCTGGAACTTCATCAACATCCGCCGCACCATGCGCCAACAAAAGGTCGTCACGGACGCGGCCAAGCGCTTCAGCCGGGGCGTGCACCCGGCCATGGCGGAGCGCGGTCTGCGGCGCGGCATTGAGCTGATGCGTCAGTGGGGCGGCGGCCAGGTGGCACAGGGCATCCTCGACCATTACCCCCTGCCCCCGGAACCTGTGCGGATCGACCTGCCTGCCGGGGAACTGCACCGCTTGACTGGCATGGACATCCCCCTGGAGACCGCCGCCGACATCCTGGGCCGCCTGCAATTCGACGTGACCCTGCAAGGCGAGGTGCTGCACGTCACCGTGCCCGATCACCGCATGGACGTGGACACCGGCGTCATCGGCCAGGCTGACCTGATCGAAGAGATCGTGCGCATCACTGGCTACGACATGATCCCGAACACGATCATGAACGACGCCATGCCGCATCAGTGGGCCAATATCCCGCTCGAACGCGAGGAACTGCTGCGCGATCGCCTAGTCGCGCTGGGCCTGCTGGAGCACATCAGCTACCGTTTTAGCACACCGGAGACCGAGGCGCTGATGGTGCCTGGCTCTAGCGTGGGCGCTAACGCCGTGGCCCGTGACTACGTAGTGCTGCGCAACCCGATCGCCCCGGACAAGACCGTGCTGCGCCGGACGCTGCTGCCGAACTTGCTGATCGACACGGCCAACAACCTGCGCTACGGGGAGTCAGTGCAGGCCTTCGAGATCGGCAGCGTGTATCACAAGCAGCCGGGTCAGCCTCTGCCTGATGAACCGCGCCGCATGGGGATCATCATGACCGGGCCGCGCCAGGCCGCCAGTTGGAACCAGCCCGCTGACGCCGCGCTGGACTTCTTCGACCTGAAGGGCGTGATCGAGGGGATCGCGACAGGGCTGCACCTGCCGGACGTGAGCTACACCCGCGCTGAGGACCCGCGCCTGCATCCGGGGCGTTCCGCGGTGCTGAAGGCGGCGGATCGGGTCATCGGCAGCTTCGGTGAGCTGCACCCGCTGGTGGCGCGCGCCTTTGATCTGGATACCGGGCTGCCTATCCTGGTGGCGGAGCTGGACCTGGAGGCGCTGTTGGGCGCGGTGGACCCGCTCTTCCGGGTGCAGGGCCTGCCTGTCACGCCGCCGGTCTACGAAGACATCGCGCTGGTGGTCCCGGCGCAGACGTCCGCCGATGAGGTCGAGACGGTGATTCGGCAGGCGGGCGGTGATCTGCTCAAGGCGGTCACGCTCTTCGACCTGTATACCGGGGAGTCGGTCGAGGCGGGCAAGAAGAGCTTGGCCTACAGCCTGACCTATCAGACCGACGAGCGCACGCTGAATGACAAAGAAGTCGCCAAAGTGCGCAAGAAGATCGTCAAAGCGGCGGAAAACCGCCTGGGCGCGGTGCTGCGCGGGTGATGCCGCCCCGTCAGTAGTAGGTGAGCAGCAGCAGCAGGGTGTCCGCAATAGGGGCACCCTGTTTGTCTTGGGCTGCGCGACACTTGGTTTTTTTAGACGCACAAAAATAAAAACTTTACGCTTATTGATATCTGGGACCGCGTGGCCCTTGACAAATTTTTTTTGTCAGGCTAAAAATAAAATATACCCGGTCTATAATCTGCGACCGAGTCAAAAAGCTGAACAACGGAGCCTAAGGACTCATGAAAAGAACGCCCTATCTTCCCCCTCTCTTGGTTTTATTTGTGCTCAGCCTGCTGCTGACGGGGGCGGTCTTCGCCCAGGACCACAGAGCAGACCTGAAGATCGTCGCCACGACGACCCAGGCCGCTGACATTGCCCGTATCTTGACCGATGGCGCAGACGGCGTGCAGCTCACCGCCTTGATGGGGGCTGGCGTGGACCCGCACCTTTATCAGGCCACCGAGTCGGACATTGTAGCGATGAACGCTGCCGACGTGCTGATCTACAACGGCTTGCACCTGGAAGGCCAGTTTGACACCGTGTTCGAAGCGCTTAACGAGCGGGGCATCGTCACGATTGCCCTGGGCCAATACGTCAAGGACGCGGGCTTTATCGTCGGTGGCTTTGACCTCTCTGATACGCTGGTGAACGTCGATGACCCGCATTTCTGGTTCGACCCGCGTAACTGGGAGCTGGCTACCCTGGCCCTGGCCGATGACCTGGCAGCCCTGGACCCAGACAACGCTGACCTGTATCGCAGCAACGCCGAAGCCTACGCCGCGCAGCTTCAGCTTGTCTTTGACTGGGCCAACGCCGGGATGCGCCGCGTCCCAGAGGAGCAGCGCTACCTGGTGACCTCGCATGACGCTTTCCAGTACTTCGGCGCGGCCTTTGGCTGGCAGCAGGCCGCCATTCAGGGCCTCAGCACCCAGGATGAAGCCGGTGTAGGCGACATCCAGCAGACGGTCGATTTCGTGATCGACAATGCCATTCCGGTGATCTTCGTTGAGAGCAGCCTGCCACCGGATACCGTCGAAGCGGTCGTGGCGGCGGTGGCGGACGAAGGTGGCACGCTGCGCGTCGGCCTCCGCGAGCTGTACTCTGATGCTATGGGCGACCCCGAAGACTTCGGCGGCACCTACGTCGGGATGCTGGCCGAAAACGTCTACACCCTGCTGCAAAGTTACCAATGCGCTGGTGTGGACCTGGACATCCCCGAATGGCCGGAAGACCTGGAACCCGTGCCGGAGGACCGTCTGCTGGACGTGGACTGCGAATAGACACCACAGCGTGGGGGCAGGCAGATGCTGCCCCCGCCGCTTTTTGACCGGATGCACACAGTCCAAAAGGAAACGCCTATGACCCCCAGCCCAATGCCTAACTCAGCGCTCAGCGTCGATGACTTGACCGTGGCCTACAACGGCAAACCCGCCATCTGGGACGTGGACCTGGAAGTCCCGGAGGGCGTGCTCATGGCTATCGTCGGACCAAACGGTGCCGGCAAGAGTACTTTCATCAAGGCCGTGCTGAACCTGATTCCGCGCGCGGCTGGCACAGCCCGTTTCTATGGTAAACCCTACGCCCAAGCCCGTGCGCTGGTGGGCTACGTCCCGCAGCGTGGCAGCGTTGATTGGGACTTTCCCACCTCGGTGATCGACGTGGTGACGATGGGCCTGTACGGGAAGCTGGGCTGGTTTCGGTGGCCTGGCCGCCACGAACGCGCGCTGGCCCTGCACGCCCTGGAACAGGTCGGCATGGCGGATTTCGCCGGGCGGCAGATCAGCCAACTTTCCGGCGGCCAGCAGCAGCGCACCTTCCTGGCCCGTGCCCTGGTGCAGGATGCCCAGCTCTACTTCATGGATGAACCCTTCGCCGCCGTGGATGCCGTGACCGAACGCGCCATCGTCGGCATTCTGCGCGCCCTGCGTGAACAAGGCAAGACGGTGATCGTGGTGCACCATGATCTGCAAACCGTCACCGACTACTTCGACTGGGTGACCCTGCTCAACGTGGAAGTGATCGCCGTCGGGCCGACCGAGACGACCTTTACGCCGGACAACCTCCAGCGGACCTACGGCGGACGTGTGGCCTACCTGCACGGTGATCGCCCCATCACAGCGGTGGGAGATTGACGCGATGCTGCCTGTCTCTACACAAGACCGCCGCGTCTGGGCCGTCATCGGCGCGGTGCTGCTGTTGGGGCTGCTCTTGGTGCCCTTTAGCCAGGCCGTGCTGGGCGTACAGTACACCTACACTGTGCGGACCGTTGCTATGGGCGGCGCGCTGCTGGGCGTTGTCAGCGGTGTGCTGGGCAGCTTCGCCGTGCTGCGCCACGAGAGCCTGATAGGGGATGCCTTGTCGCACGCGGCCCTGCCGGGCGTAGCGCTGGCCTTTTTGCTGGCTGGGCGAGAGCTGGGCGCGCTGCTGATCGGGGCGGGCATCGCTAGTTGGCTGGGCGTGCAGTTCATCCGCGCCGTGACGAGTACCACGCGCATCAAGCAGGACGCGGCCATGGGCATCGTGCTGGCTGCCTGGTTTGCTGCCGGGATCGCCCTGCGCACCTACATCCAGGCCCGCGCCGACGCCAGCCAGGCGGGCCTGGACAGCTTCATCTTCGGGCAGGCGGCGGCTATGGTTGAGCGTGACGTGCAGGTGATCGCCCTGGTCGGGGCGGCGGCTTTCGTCGTGATTGTGCTGCTGTGGAAAGAGTTCAAACTGGTGACCTTTGATCCCGCATTCGCCGGGGCCAATGGTTTCCGCGTTGGACTGCTGAACACCCTGCTGTCTACCTTGATCGTGATCGCGATCATCCTGGGCTTGCAGTTGGCCGGCGTGGTCTTGATGGTGGGCATGTTGATCGCACCCGGCATTGCCGCCCGTCAATGGACGCATAAGCTGGGGCAGATGGTCGTGCTCAGCGCGCTGTTTGGGGCTTTTGCCGGGTCCACCGGGGCCGTGCTCAGCGCGGTAGACGCCAACGTGCCTACCGGCCCCATGGTTATCGTCGCAGCCTTTGCCATCGTGCTGCTGTCGATGAGCTTTGCGCCGGAACGCGGCATCATCTGGACGCGCCTGCGCCAGCGTGGGGACCGCCAGCGCTTCGCCGCGCAGATCATGCGCCGAGACCTGTACCGCTATGCCACCGCGCACGGTGAGGCCGATCACCCGGTGCCGGATGCCTGGATTCGCCGGGTGGATAGCGTAAACGCACGGGTGGGCCTGCCCCAGCTTGAGCGGCGCGGTCAGGTGCAGCGCCAGGGCGATCACTGGGTGCTGACGGCCCAAGGAGCCGCGGAGGCCGCACGCGACGCGGACAACCAATCCATGTGGGAAGCCTACCGCTTCTACGCCGACCTGCTGCGCCTGCCGCTCATCGCGGAAGACCGCCAGCAGGACATCCGCGCGCTGCTGCCAGAGGACGCGCTGCAACGGCTGCGTCAGCAGGCAGCCCAGCACATGCAAGGAGCGGCTGACTGATGTACGAGATCGAACGCTTCATCATTGAGCTGCTGCTGAAGGTCTTTACGCGCGACGAGATCAACGCCTTTCTGCGTGACCCACAGCATACCGCCGTCATCATCGGCACGCTGATCGCTGTGTCCGGCGCGCTGCTGGGGACCTTCTTGCTGCTGCGTGGGCTGTCATTGACGAGTGACGCCATCAGCCATACGGTGCTGCTGGGGATCGTGGTGGCTTTCATGGTGATGACCGGCCTGCTGAACCAGGAGCCGGACCTGTCCTCCCCGCTGCTGATCGTGGGCGCGGCGGCGGCAGGCGTGGCGACCGTCGTGCTGACAGAACTGCTTCAGCGCTCCGGCTTAGTACGCCAGGACGCCGCACTGGGGTTGGCTTTTCCGCTGCTGTTTGCCGTGGCGATCATCCTGGTGGCGCGCTTCGTCGATGACGTGCATCTGGACGAGGACGCGGTCATGGTCGGCGAGATCGGCTTGGCCTGGGCCAACACCCACAACCACTGCTTAGACGGCTGTGTGACGGTTGACATCAGCCCCGACGACCCGCGCGCCAACATCACGCGGCAGTGCAGCAACTGCCGCACTCTAGGCATCAGCCCACGCGACGACGGCGCGGTGTTCGAGGCAATCTGCACCAACTGCGGCACGTATACACCGGGTCAGGCGTGGCAGGCGGGCCTGCTGGACACCGAGCCGGTGCTGGTGTCCTGGCCGAAGTCGATCACGGTTACAGCGCTGATGGCGCTGCTGACGCTGGGATTCGTGGGGCTGTTCTACAAAGAGCTGAAGCTGTCGGCCTTCGACGGAGCGCTGGCGCAGGCGCTGGGCTTTCGGCCTGGGCTGCTGCACTACGCGCTGATGACCCTGGTCAGCCTGGTGGCGGTGGGGGCCTTTGACGCGGTGGGGTCCATCCTGGTGATCGCCTTCTTCATCATCCCACCGGCGGCGGCCTACCTGCTCACGGACCGGCTGTCGGTCATGCTGCTGCTGAGCGCCGTGATCGGCAGTGCTGGGGCGTTCTTCGGCTATGAGCTGGCGCGGGGCAGCGTCCTGGGCCTGTTCCAGATGGCCGATCTGCTGGTGCTGCTGAACCGCAGTTTCGGCCTGGACCTGGGCGAAACCTGGGACTCGTCGATTTCGGCGTCCATGGTGCTGATGAGCTTCGTCTTCTTCGTGCTGGCCTGGGTGCTGTCCCCAAAGTACGGCTTGGCCTCCACGCTGCTGCGCCGCGCCAATCAGCGCCGCCGCTTCAATGACCAGGTGGTGCTGGGGCACATCTATAACCATCAGCACAGCGCCAGCGCTGCGGATGAACTCCGTGCGGCGGAGCTGTACCGGCATTTCCGTTGGTCAGCGGGTAAGATGCGGCGTGTGCTGACGCGCCTGCGTGCGGCGAACCTCGTGCAGATGCGCGATGAGCTGGTGCTGCTGACGCCGAACGGCAGCGCGCGGGTGCAGGTCTTCCGGGAGGAAACGCTGGGGACATCACGCTGACCGTTCACATGCGCGCCGGGGATGCTACAATACCGCCGTCATTAGTGATGGAGTACAGACCGTCATGCAGGACCACGAACAGGACATTGAACCCATCCCGGCAGAAGAAGCCCGCGCCATCCTGGAAGCCGCCATTGAAGAACGACTGGGCAAGCATTGGCGCGACGAAGAGACCGGCTGGCAGCGCATCACCGGGCATGACTACATGGCCCGCCTGAACCGCGGCAGCCAGAACATCGACTTTTACGTTGATCTGTTGGGCAAGGTGCGCATTGAGGAAAAAGCACTGGACGCCGGGCAGGAAAACGGGCGCGCTATCGCCTGGATGGTTTTGGGCGGCTCCCTGGTGGTTGCCATGGTGATCGCACGCATCGCGGGGTACCTGTAAACCATGGGCCGCTTAGGACGCATCCTGCGGCGCTGGCTGCCGCTGCTGCTGGTCTGGCTGATCCTCACGCCGCTGCTGCTGGAGGGCCTGATGCGCCTCAGCGTGCCGCTGCTGCCGCCCGCCCTGAAGCTAGCTGCGGAGCGTGTCTACGCGGGCGAGTCGCTGGACATCAACCGTATCGGCCTGATGACCACTGACGGCGAGCACAACTTCGTCATGAAGCCCGGCATCCAAGACGCGCTCTACGGGCCGCACGCCTCGGTCGTCTTCCGCGTCAGCACGGTGCCCATCCTCGACAGCCGCATGGGTTTCCGCACCGAGCCGGCAGCCCCCGGTGACGCCATCGACTTAGCCGTGGTGGGCGACTCCTTCAGCTTCTGCTTCACCGAATACGCCGGCTGCTGGGTTACACGTTTGGCCGAGGCCACCGGCCTGCGCACGCTGAACCTGGCGCAGGGGTCTACCGGCAGCGTGAGTCATTGGCGCTTCCTGGATACGGTCGCGCGCCCCTTTGCACCGCCGCTGGTGATCTGGCAGTGGTTCGGCAACGATTTCAACGAGGACTACCAACTGGCCGTCACGCGCGGTGAGACGGCCCCCTTTAACGTCGGCCCCCAGGTGCCGGACTACCCCGACGAGTCCGGGCCGGTGCTGCGCTGGCTGCGGGAAAATTCAGTCGCCTGGGTCGTGGCGGAGATCGCGCTGACGGGTGAAGAGGCCTACATCAGCGACTTTGAGCGCTTCCACTTCACGCGGCCCTACGAAGTCCACTACGCTGACCCCGGCGGTACGGCGCATGTCCTGCGCTTTGGGCAGATGTACGAACAGATCGCTATGAACATGGACGACCCGCGCATCAGCAGCGGCCAGCCCATGACCCGCGACGCGCTGCGTCAGGCCCAGGACGCCGTGACGGGCTGGGGCGGGCAGATGGTGGTGTTTCTGGTGCCCACCCGCGAAGAGGTCTACGCTCACCTTACTGCGCCGGTCATGGGCGCGGAGGCCGTCGCCAACCTCAGCGAAACCCGCCTAGCGACCCTGGCTTTATGTGACGAGCTGGCCCTGACCTGCCTGGACCTGCTGCCCGCCTTCCAGGAACGGGCGCAGCGCGGCGAACACCTCTACTACACCGAGGACATGCATCTGAACCCCTACGGTAACGCGGTCGTGGCGCAGCTCATCAGCGACTGGCTGCGCGAGCTGGGCCTGATCGACACGCAGTAGAGGCCCTACCAGGCTTCGGTGTGTGCCCCGGCGGCCACTGTATTGAGGTACCACACTACGCCGCTGACGACATGCAGCAAAAAGGCCGTCAAGGTGAGGGAGGCGCGCCAGTTCCAGCGCAGTTTTTCGCCGGGCCGATACACCTGCCGAATGAAGAAAGGCAGCGAGACCACCATCAGCATGAACAGGGTGATTTGGCCGCTCCAGATGAAGTTGCCATGGGCTAAGCGCCCCGACTCCACCAGGGTATAGCTGATGCCTGCGCCCACGGCGAAGGTCAGCCAGGCCAGCTTGAGCGGCAGGTCTTGCAGGGCTTCGCGCCGGTAGAGCAGCAGTGCCGTCAGCGGGAAGAGGATGGACAGGAAGAACTTGGGCAGCAGCACGATGTCTGGACCGGGTTCCGCTAAGGTGGCAAAAGCGAAGGGCGCAATCGCAAAAGTGCCGGACTCCGCTAAGCCGGTGCTGCTGGGCAAAAAGATGATCTGAAACAACAAGGCCAGGCTGCCAGGGATCACGATGCCGCCCAGCAGCAGGGGCCAGTCCACAGGGCCACGCTGCCACAAGCGCCACGCGGCGAACACCGCCACCGCCGGCAGCAGCGCGATCATCATGTTCGGTTTAGAGAACACACAGGCCACTGCGAAGAAAGCCGTCAACAGCAGCGCCAGTGGGCGGCGTCTGATGAAGTCGCGCTGCGGAGCGAAGGCGGCCACTACCGACGGAAACAGCAGCAGCGAAAAGGTCCGCAGCACTTCCATCGTGGGGCTGTGATACACGTTAGGGACGATGTAGCCCCAGTAGATATTCGGCGTGCCCCAGCTCAAAACTGTCACCGCGGACACGCTCAGCAGGCTGACCACGCTCAGGATCGCCACCGCCCACTTGCGATAGCCGCCCGCCCGACCCAGTACAGGCCGCAGATACAGGCCGTAGATCAGCAGGCCGTTTGCGACGTACAGCAGCAGCGTCAGCGCGTAGAAGGCGATCAGCATGTCATAGCCCAGCAGCGGGTACAGCGTGATCGCCAAGGTGTGATAAGTGGGATTAGCAGAAGGCGGTGCTAGGCCGTCTACCCAATCCTGTGCAAAGCGGCGGTGATCGGCGAAATCGGCAAAGGCCCCGGGCGAAATGACCGCGACGTGCACCGCGGGCAAAAACACCAAGACCACGACGACGGCCATCCACAACAGCAGCCGCCGGTCCTGGCTCTGGGCGCGCGATAAAGGCTTAAACACGCAATGCTCCTTTATTTTAATTTACGCAAATGTGAGCAAGCACCCTATCACAGCTCACACAGCGCCGCCGCGATGGCCGCCGCGGTGCGCGCGTTGTTGATGAGCAGGGACGTGTTGGCCTGCCGCGATGCGCCGCCGGTGATTTCCGCAGTGCGGGCCAGCAGAAAGGGTGTCAGGGCCTTGCCGCTGATGTCTTGCGCGTCGGCTTCCGCGATGGCCTGCGCGATGGCAGCTTCAGCGACCTCGGCGTCGAGCGCGTCAGCTTCTGGCACCGGCACTGTGATGAGCACGCCGTGGCCC
>CAYWGJ010000059.1:0-15583 GCA_964457835.1 uncultured Anaerolineaceae bacterium | reverse complement strand
GCCCACGCTCATCGGCAGGCCCTTCATGAAGAGGCGGCGCGCCACCGGCACCACCCCGCACTCACACACCGGGAAGGCAAACCCCAGAAAGGCCCCGCCAATCGTCGCCAGCACCGGGTTACGCGGCATCATCCGCACGATGTCCTCTTGCGTCACGAACACCTCAATCAAGCCGGAGACGACCGTCCCCATCAGCAGGAAGGGCGCGGCCTCAATGAAGATGCCTAAAAAGCGCGTGCTGAAGATGCTCAGTGTGGTCAGCGGATCATTGGCCCCGGTCAGCACCGCGTAAAGCAGGCCGATGAGCACCGTCAGGCTGATGCCCCACCACACCAGGGGGCGGATCGATAGGCTGCGCATGAGGGGCTGCCTCCATAGACACGGATCATCTCAAGTACGCGCAGTGTAGCACCCCACCGCCGCCCTGACCATGCCGTGCCGGGTGTCCAGTGCACCAACGTGGCAGGCATCGACCGGCGTCAGCCAGCATTCGGCGTCGAAGTCACAGGTGTGCACCTTGGCATAGGTGAACAGGTCGCGCCCGTGCCGGTCAATCAGCGTGACGACGCTGCGCGGCAGCGAGTCCCAGGCTTGCAGGTAGGTGATGGCAATCGCCGCGGCCAGCGTCAGCGCCGCGCCCTCAGTCCTCGCTCAACAACCAAGCTACGGCTTCGTCGAGCTGGTTGGCGTCCATGTAGCGCGTCTTCTTGTTGCCCAGGAAGGGGATGGTAGACATCATGCGGGAAACGATGTGAACCAGCGTGCGGCTAGGGCTGATCTGCACCGTGCGCGAGGGATGCGGCATGTGCTTGAGTTCCTGGCGGGTGCGGTGCATGGCGTAGTTCAACGGCACGTCATTCTGGCCCTGGTGGAAGATCAGGTAGCGTATCGGCCCATTACCATCGTGCTCGGCGTGCGTTTTCAGCATGTAATCGAAAATGATGTCGACGGCGGCGCGGGTACCTTCATGCACGATGATCTCATGGATGCCGTCTTCACGGACTCGAACATTTGCGGCTGTCTTTTCGGCGGCTGGGTCGCTCATGGGTCCCTCTACTTCAGGTCGCAATAACAGATAAGTCTAGCTTAACGTTGATTCGGGGCTGTGAGCGTTAAGGTTTAGGGCACCCGCAGATGTGTTATGCATGAGGCATCCGCACCCAGCCGGGGCTGATGCCTCATGCAGCGGTGCCGTCACGCTAACGTGCGTGGAGGGTCATGGGCAGGCCGCCCTTGGGGTTCAGCGTGATGAGGGGCAGCGGCTCCACCACCTGCCCCGGTGCCAGGCTCAGGCGGTAGCGCCGCGCCACGGTCGCCAGGATCAAGCGAGCTTCCATCATGGCGAAGCTGTTGCCGATGCACACGCGCGGCCCGCCGCCGAAGGGCAAATAGGCATAGCGCGGGATGTGCGGCTCGTTGTCGGCGTTGAAGCGCTCCGGATCAAAGCGGTCAGGGTCCGGCCACAGGTCAGGGTCATGGTGCAGCAGATAGATGTTCAGCCCCAACGACGCACCCGCCGGGACATGGAAGGTCTCGCCCGTCTGAGTGGGCAGGTCCACGTCGACAGCAGCCACCCGCCCGACAAAAGGCGCAGGCGGATACAAGCGCATCGCCTCTTTGACGACCTGCTCGGTGTAGGGCAGCGCGTCCAGGTCAGCCAGGGTGGGCAGGCGATCGCCCAGCACCGCGTCGATTTCCGCGTGCAGCTTGGCCTCCACGTCCGGATGTTGGGCCAGCAGGGTAAAGGTCCAGTTGAGGGCGTTGGCGGTGGTCTCGTGGCCGGCCAAGAACAAGGTCAGGGCTTCATCGCGGGCCTGCTTGTCCGTCATGCGTTCGCCGTCTTCCGTTTCGGCCAGCAGCAGCATACTCAGCAGATCGCCCGTGTCTTCGCCCTGCTCGCGCCAGTCAGCGATCATGCCATAGACGAATCCGTCCAGATCGCGCGAGGCGCGGCGGGCGCGCAGCTCCACCGGGGTGGGCACCCAGGTGGGGATAAAGGGCGACAGGATCGAGAAGCGTTCCTGCACCGCCTGCATCGAGCGGCGGATCAGCTCCACCTCTGCTTCGACCTCCATGTTGAACAGGGTCTTGCCGACGATGCGCACCGTGATCTGGTTGTTCTCCAGGCTGATGTCGCGCTGTTCGCCGTCGGACCAGGTGCTCACCTGCTCGTCAGCGTAGCGGACCATGGCGTCGGCGTAGGCTTCGATGCGCTTGGCGTGCAGGGCCGGCGCGACCAGCTTGCGCTGCCGCCGCCAGAAGTCGCCGTTGCTCGTGAGCAGGCCGCTGCCCAGGAATCGCGCCAGTCCGCGTTTGACGTCGGTGTAGTCGTTATCCTTGTCGAAGTGCTTGCTCTCGGTGACCAACACGGCGTGCATGGCGTCGGGATCGGTGGTGATGATCTGGGTTTGCCCCATGATCTCAATGCGGTAGATGCGGCCAAACTGCGCGCGGTTGCGCCGCATGAAGTTCAACATGTCGCTGTTCAGGTTACGCATCAGCTTCATCACGCCGAAGAAGTTCTTAATCGGCGGGGGGCCAGGCTGGATACCTGAGGGGATGCGTTCAGGGACGGGAGTCGTGGTTGGGCGTTCTGATGCCGGGGACTGTGCCATGCGTTGTGCGCTGCTCCATCACTTGTCTTCGCGATACACACATTATATATGCAAAACACGCCCCCAGCGTTGTGCTTACGGCTCCAAGCTGGGGGTAGACGTCGGCTGTGACGTGGCTGCTTCGGTCGGTGCAGTGCTGGGTTCAAGTGTGGGCGTCTCGGTCGGCGGCGCAGTCGGCGTCTCGGTGGGCGTCTCGGTCGGCGGCGCAGTCGGCGGCAGGACTTCGCGGGTGGCCTCTGGATCAATGCCCAGCAGACGCAGACCGTCGTCAATGGACTCGTTGATGTCGTCAATATCCGCACCGACTGACACGCCGCTGACCAGCACCAGCGGTAGGTCATTCAGGCCGCCCGCCGCGCGCACGAATTGATCGCGCGCAGTTTCCAGGCGCTGAAGCGTTTCGGTGCTGGCGGCACAAGCGTTAAAACTGCCCATGTTCAGGTTCAGCGCCTGCGCCCCGGCGATCAAGCGCCCACTGGGGAAGGCCTGGTTGCCGTACTGCACGTGCCAGGCGAACAAGGAGTCGTGGTAAGGCCAGAAGGCCTCTTGATCCGCCGCGCACAGGGACGCCTGCGCCGCGGCCCGTGCGTTGGGGATGCTGCCCAGGGTATCCACTGGCAAGAACACCAGGCTCACATGCCCGGCCCGCACGCGCTCCAACAAGGCGGGATAGGCGTCCTGGTAAAAGGCCAGGCTCGCTTCACTGCTGAAGCTGCCAAAGAGCTGCACGCGGATGCTGTTCTCTGCTTCGCCCAAGCGTGGGAAACCGCGCGCTTCCAAGCCGACCGGCAGGCCGGTGTAGCGACTCAGGGCTGTATCCGGCAGCGGGGCCTCCAATGGACGGTTGATAATCACGATCAGGGTAATCGCAATCAGCGCGACGATCGCAATGCTCGCGCCGATGGTCAACTGCTGCCGCCGCCGCTGCCGCTGCCGCTGCTCGCGACGCTGCACGGTTCGGCTGCTGCTGGGGGGGGTAGAACTGCTGCTGCGACGGGCCATGTGCCCTTACTCCAAGGCTGGGATGCGGTAACGTTAAAGTTTAGGACGCTAGTGTACTGGAGACCGCCGCAAAAGTAAATTGGTAGCCCGCCTGGTCCTGACATGGCATCCCTGCTACAATGCCGACCACAACGCAGCTGATCCACAGAATGAAGGACCCACCACATGCCCCCCACCCCGCTGACCGTTTACCCGGTGCAGGCACCCATCCAGGATGCCGCCTTTCCGCTGATGCCCACGTTCTTCGACGCCCTGCGCGCCGCCGACCTCACCCTGCAAAACGGGGACGTGCTGGCTGTCAGCAGCAAATACGCTGCCATCGCGGAGGGCCGCGTGCGCCACCTGGACGCCGTGACCGTCCGCCCGCCAGGTGCGGCCCTGGCCCAGCGCTACCACATGGACCCGCGCCTAGCGCAGTTGGTCTACGAAGAGGCCGACCACGTTTTCGGCGGGATTCAGTTGGGCTTTCTGCTCACGTCAAAAGACGGCATCATCAGCCCCAACGCCGGCCTGGACCGCTCCAACATCCCCAGCGGGCAGGTGGTGCTCTTCCCCGCCGACCCCTACGCCACCGCCGCCGCCATCCGTCGCAGCGTGCGCGAAGCACTGAGCGTGCAGGTGGGTGTCATCCTGACAGACAGCTGGCTGGTGCCGGGGCGCTGGGGCACCACGGGCATCGCACTGGCAGCATCCGGCTTTGCGCCCGTGCAGGACGAACGCGGCAAAGCGGACCTCTTCGGCAACCCGATGCAGGTGACGCAGGTAGGCATTGCCGACTCGCTGACGGTGTGCGCGCAGATGGTCATGGGCGAACGCGACGAAGCGACGCCCTTCGCCGTTATCCGTCACAGCGGCGTGCCCCTGCAAGACCGCGACCTGAGCGTGGCCGATGTCGCTATCCCCTGGGATATGTGCATCTACGTGGAATCGCTGACCGAGGGGGCGCTGGGCGATCTGCTCAGCGATGCGCAGCAGATGCGCCAAGCGGGGGATTAGGTTACGCTAGGGACGATCGCATCACGTAGTACACAACAGGAGCATGAGCGATGAGCTTTGAAGGGCAAGGGTCAGAGAATCGCCTGAGAAAAGATAAACGCTGCCGTCATTGTGGGCAGACGGGCAGCGTCTATTACACCGGCAGCAACGTGGAGCACGGCAATCCCTTCACCCCCGCCGCTGACACCGAAGTCACGCACTATTTTCACTGCGCGGCCTGCGACAAGCACTGGGAAGAGTACGCTTAGTCGCCCTGCTGCGTCTCAAGCCAGC
Organism: uncultured Anaerolineaceae bacterium; assembly: GCA_964457835.1. Lineage (GTDB taxonomy): Bacteria > Chloroflexota > Anaerolineae > Aggregatilineales > Phototrophicaceae > CAYWGJ01. The sequence continues at coordinate 10,697 of CAYWGJ010000059.1, read as the reverse complement.
GACGGCATCGTGGTAGTGGTCACGGCTGCGCGTGGAGGCTTCCGGCTCATCGTGCCAGGTGATGTCAGCGTTCGCCGCCCTGGCCTCAGCCACGGCTAAGGCCCAGCCACCCGCCAATGCTTGTCGGCAAAGGCGGCTGAGCGCGCGTCAGGATGTCCAGATAAACCTCGACGCTGACGCCCTGTGCCTGTGCTAGGACCTCTAAACGTGTCACTAATTCATCACTGAGTGTCAGTGTGCGCCCCGCCATCATCTAATCCCCCGCGCTGGGTTCCGGTTCCGGCGCGGCCTCGGCATCCGCTGGGGCTGCCGATTTCTTAGGCGGCACAGCGGCTTCTTCCTCGCTGATGAGGCCCTCGCTGAGCAGCACACGCTTAAAGGCCACAATTGCCACTTCCAGCATTTCCGGCTCCGGCGGGCGCGTGGTCAGGTGCTGAAGCGCCAAATTCGGCTGGATCATCAGACGCACCAGGGGTTTATTCGTGTGTTTGCTGGACCAGCGGATCACCTCGTAGGCCACACCCGCCACAATCGGAATGCCGATGATGCGCGACAGGATCAAAATAGGCAGCTCCGGGCGGCCCAGCAGCGAGAACATCAGCACGCCGACGAAGGCCACCGTCAGCAGAAAGGCCGTGCCGCAGCGGGGATGCTCAATCGGGTACTTGGCGGCCTCTTCCGGGGTCAGCGCCGCGCCGAACTCATAGGCGTTGATCGTCTTGTGCTCTGCGCCGTGATAGCCAAACAAGCGCTTCACGTCTTCCATGCGCCCGATCAACGAGATGTACAAGATCAGGATCGTGATCTGGATGAGGCCTTCGATCAGGTTCACCAGAAAGGGGGCCTGCTCCAGGCCCAGCAGCGTCTGGATACCAGCGGCGGCGGTCGTCGGGAACACGCCGAAAAAGGCCAGGCCGATCACCAGGCTCAGTGCCACTGTGCCCCACACGATAGGGCCGTTAAACTCCACCTCTTCGCCTGCGGACACGTCCGCCGACCACAGCAGCGCGCGCGTGCCGATGCCCAGGGCATCCCACAGGCCCACCAGCCCGCGCACAAAGGGCGTCTTGATGACCCAGCCCTGATACATCGTGGCGTTGATCGGTTCTTCGTGCACCACGATGTCACCATTCGGGTCACGCACGGCCACGGCGTAGATTTTCGCGCCGCGCATCATCACACCCTCAATCACCGCCTGACCGCCGTAGTTGAACTGAATCTCGTTCAGCGGCTTTTGGCTGAGGTTGTATTTCGGTTCGCTGCTCAGGTTCATGGTCTCACTCGCTTCTGGCTTACAGCACAGGCCTGACGGATCGCGTTAGTACTTCTTGACGATGGCACGGTAAACGGCGGGCTGGCGGTTCTGCATGAACTGGTATTCCTCACGGTTCTTGCGCACAGCGTCTAGATCGATGCGCGCCACGGTGAAGCCCTCCAGCGGTTCGCCCGTTTCGGGATCGGTTTCATCCGCCAGCGACGCGAAAATCTGTCCACGCGGGCCGACAATCATGCTCTCGCCGCCGAAGTTCAGCGTCACGTCCTCGCCGATGCGGTTGGCCGCCGCGATGTAGATGGCGTTCTCGTAGGCGCGGGCGCGGATGTAGGTCTTCCATTCGTCCACGTTGGCCGTTTCCCAGTTCGCCAGGCACAGCACGATCTCCGCGCCTTCCAGGGCCATGCTGCGCGCCACTTCCGGAAAGGCCAGGTCATAGCCGATCATCATGCCGATGCTGCCGAGTTCGGTATCGGCCACGCTCAGCTTGAAGCCCTCACGGAAGGCCATGCGTTCTTCACCGCGCAGGTGTATCTTGTTGTACACGTCTACCAGGTCACCCTCCGGGCCGATCAGGATAGCGGAGTTGTACAGCACGCTCTCGACGCGCTCCTTGGTCGCCATGCCAAAGGCGATGTACACACCGTACTCGTTGGCGCGCTGGGCAATCAGGTTGATCGTGGGGCCGGGGACGCGCTGCGCCAGCTCAGTGAAGCGCACGCCCAGCTCATAACCGCTGGTTATCAGCTCCGGGAAGACGATCAGGTCAACGCGCTGCTGCGAGGCAATCGTAGCGATCATCTCGGACATCTTGACCAGGTTGTCCTCGGCTTCACCGAGCTTGGGTTTCATCTGCACAATGGCAATGGTGATCTCGCGCATGTCTGGATTCCTTCGCGTGGGCGGGGCTGCAAGGCAGGTCAATGCATAGCTGACGATACAGCTAGATCATTGTAAACGCAAGCGGCGCGGATTCCGACTCCGAATTTCAGCCTGTGTACCAGCCCAACAGCGCGCCTATGTCTCCAGTGAGGCCATAGCGCCCGCGGAAGCCAAAGCCCTCGTCGGCCAGCGTCAGCACCTGGGTGGGCAGACCCAACGCGCTGTCCGCCACGACCACGGCCAACGCGCCGCCCTCCGGGGACCAGGCCAGCGCCCCCCCCCGCGGACCGCCCTTATGCTGCGGGTCCAGCAGCAGACAGGTGTCCAGCAGCGTCCGCGACTCCAAGTCGGCCAGGACCAGGCGGTTCTCGTGCGGCTGCGGGTCATAGCGGGTGAAGGCCAGGCGCGCACCATCCGGGCTGAAGCTGAGGTTATAGACCAACGTGTCCGCATCGAAGCGCAGCAGGGTCTCCAGCGGCGCGCCGTCCGCATCGTAGACCCGCAGCGCGCGGTTACGCCCGTCGATGAGGTCCACGGCGGCAAAGCCCGTGCCAGGCGCAAAGGTGATCCGCCGCAGCGCGTCCACGCGGCGCAGCACCTGCCCAGTGCGCAGGTCATAGAGCGCGGTGCCGTCCGCGTCCGGGCCGATGGCGCGCGTGAAGTCGGGCGAGAAGGCCTCGTAGCCGTCCAGGTCCGGCGCGGGCGTGATGCCGACCGTCTCGGTGAAGGGCGTTACCGTCTGCATCGCCAGCGACCCACGCACGTCCCCTTGTGGATACACCAGGGTCGAGGCGTCCAGCCAGCGCAGCGGCTGAATGTCACCGGGGCCGCCCACCTGGAAATACGCCGACCACGCGATCACGCGCCGGAGCTGGGTTAAGCGGTCGGTGCCCATGATGCGCAGCTCAAAGGCATGATAACGGCGGTCGGTGCCAGTCGGCATCTGAACCAGGCCATAAGGAACGGCGTAATATTTTCCGTCCGGGCTGACCGCGCCGCCATCAATAAAGGCGCTGCCTGCGAAGGCCACGTAATAACTCACGCCCACCTCCGCGCGATAGGCGCGCACGCCGTCGGCCACGGCATAGCCCAGCAGCACACCGGGGAAGTCCGCCCGCCCAGCCTCGCTTTCGGGCGGTGCACAGGCTTGCGTCAGCGTGAAAGGCGCGGCATCCTGGCCGTAAATCGACACGCTGAGCGTCAGCAGCAGGGCGATGAGCGTGAGTCGGCGCATGGGGCGGGGTCCTTGGGTGTACCGGCGGTCTGGTTTATGTGTAGCCTGCTTTGGCCGATGCCGCAAGACTCAAGCGCCCTTCACACAAGACTCAGGGGCGTGTGGAAGACTGTTAAGCGACTGTGTTTGGATGGGTATAGCAGAAAGCGAATCGCGATGACCATGACCTTTCCTCCAGAAGCCTTTCGCCGCCAAGACGAAAGCGACGACGGCTACTTCTACAGCTTCCCGCGTAAGGTGGTGCACATCGACAATCACGCTATCAAGGCGCTGCGCACGCACTTCAGCGCCCTGCTGCCGCCCGGCGGTGCCTACCTGGACTTGATGAGCAGTTGGCGCTCGCATCTGCCTGAGGACCTGAACCCGTCGCGGGTAGTAGGCCTGGGCATGAACGCCGACGAGATGGCCGATAACCCCCAGCTCAGCGAACACCTGGTGCAGAACCTGAACCAGAATCCGCTGCTGCCCTTCGACGATGCTGCATTTGACGCGGCCCTGTGCAGCGTGTCGGTGCAGTACCTGACGAACCCGGCGGCGGTCTTCAGCGAGGTGCGGCGCGTGCTGAAGCCGGGCGGCGTGTTCATCGTCAGCTTCTCTAACCGCTGCTTTCCGACCAAGGCGGTGGCGCTGTGGCTGGCGGGCACGGACGCGCAGCACCTGGCGACGGTCGTGGGCTACTTTGAAGCGGCGGGCGGCTGGACGGACATCCACGCCGAACAGACCACCCGCCGCTTCGCGGACCCACTGTATGCGGTGTGGGGGCGGCGGTCGGCTTAGGGAAGATTACTTCAACTGATAAGCCACCTCGATGAAACGTTTGGCGATGGCCTCGGCGCGATCAGTGTGGGTCTGACCGGCGGCGTCGAGGTAAACGAACCGCTCTTCTGAGGCCAAATAACCGACCTCATGTACGTCTGGCTGGTCCGCCGTGGGCAGTTCGCTGAGGCGCTCATAGTAGTAGGGATAGGTCTCCGCAGAGACGTAGAGCGTGACGGCTTTGTCGCCCAGGATACGCCCCAGGGTGCGGCTGGCACAGCCAAACCAGAACATGAAACGCCGCGCTTCTGAGGGGTCCTGGCCTTCACGGTACACCGTCAAGCGGAAGAACCACGTCTGCTTAGCGGATTGTCCCTGACGCAGCGTGTGGTACTTCTCGTATTCCAGGATGCCAAAGTCCTTGATGGCTAGGCGTGGCGCATCTGTGCCTGCGGCCTCCGTTACCTGGCGGAACGCACCGATGAAAATCTTCATCGCGCCCTGGAACACCTCGTATTCGGGCTTAAAGCGTTCTTCGTTGGCATCAATCAGCTTACGCGCGAACTGTTCGATTTCAAGCTGTTCTTTACCAGCATCTTCATAGGTTTCGATGCTCTCCAAGGCCGACTCCATCACCAGGCGGATAAAGGGCGTCAGGTCGGTGGATTGGCTTTCTTGGAGCGCATCGTAATAGCGCTGGCAGTCACTCTTGGTAATGATCGTCAGCGGGTACCCGTAGCGCATCAAGATGAGGTTCATCAAAAGACGGGCGGTACGGCCATTGCCGTCGATGAAGGGATGGATGTACACGAACCAGGCGTGCGCGGCACAAGCCAGCACCAGTGGATCGCGGACGTCCGGGTTCTGGCTGGGCACGGACACCGACTCCAGCCATTGGCCGAAAGCGTCCATTTCCGGCTGGACCTTGGCCGGTTCCGGTGGGGTCGTGGCCGAACCACCGATCTTGACCTGCACGCTGCGGTAGACCCCGGCATTGCGGTCGTCGATACCCTTCAGGATCACGCCATGGATAGTGCGCAGATCACGGGTGGTCAGCGGCTGACCCTCACGATCGGCCAGCTCATGGAAAAAGTCGAGCGCGTAGTTCAAGTTGCGCGCCTCGATGCTGTCACGCAGGGGCCGCCCGGTGATGGTCATGCCCTCCGCGATGACCATTTGCGTTTCGCCCATGGTCAGGGTGTTGCCTTCGATGGCGTTGGAATTGTAGATGTCCTTCAGCCGGAAGGTATCGCGCAGCTTCTGCATGGCAGCCGGTTGCAGGGTGCCCACCAGCGTTCGAAACACATTCACACGTTGATAGAGGTCAGTGAGCTGCTGTTCCAGGCTGCCATGATAGCTGTAAACTGTACCGGCAACCTCAATCCGTTGATTTCCCTCAATGTGTGTTGGCATGATGTCCTCTCAAGCATCTGTCAGGCAAGAATCCCCCGCCACCTGAATCACGATCTTGCCGAAGTGCTGTTTGGCCGCGAAGGCCGTTTGCGCCTCACGCAGCGCCGCCAGCGGATACGCACGCGCCAGCAGCGGCTGCACCTGCCCCGACTCGATCACGCGGACCAGCGCGGCGAAATCGCTGGCCGTGCCCAAGGTGGAGCCGTAGAGCGTCAGGTGGCGTAGATACAGGGTGCGCAGGTCGATCTCCACGAAGGCCCCGGCAATGGCCCCCGCCGTGACGATGCGCCCGCCGGGTTGGATGGCCTGCATGTAGGCCGGGATCGCCGGGCCGCCCACCACATCCGCCACGACTTGAAACGGCGTATCTGCCAGCGCAGCGGCCAGGTCGGCGGTATCACGCGGGATCACCCGCACAGCCCCTAAGGCGCGCGCCTGGTCTTCTTTGCCGCGCCCAACCATGGCGATCACCTGCCCGCCGCGCGCCCGGACGAGCTGCACCAGCGCCGACCCAACGCCGCCGGATGCCCCAGTGACGAGCACGGTGTCCCCGGCGGACACAGCCGCGCGTTCCAGCATGTGCCAGGCCGTCAAGTAGGACGTAGCAAAGGTCGCTAACTCGGTGTCGGAAAGCGCGCTGTCGATGGCATAGACGTTGGAGTCCGGCACGCACACGTACTCGGCAAAGCCGCCGGGCCGCTCGCTGCCGATGAAGTCAATCGCGGTCGGGTCGTTCGGATCGCGGGTGTAAATCGTCGGGTTGGCCATCACGCGCTGCCCGACGCGGCTGGGAGCCAGGTCCGCGCCGACGGCTGCCACACGGCCTACCACGTCCGCGCCCTGGATCAGCGGGAAGGCAGGCGGGGTCTGCTGCCAGCCGGTTTGATCGTCCCCGGCGCTGTACCAGCCAGTGCGCAGGTTCAGGTCGGTGTTGTTCAGACCGCAGGCGCTCACCTGGATGAGCAGCTCGTCGGCAGCGGGCGTGGGCACAGGTACCTCAGCAAGCTGAAGCCGGTCCACGTCGCCGAACCCGGTGAGCTGCATAGCGCGCATCGTCGCGGGGAGGGGCATAGGGCACGTCCTTGATTGGCTTTAGTAGGCGTTCGGGCTGCTGCGTGTGATCGTCTGCCAGACCGTGCGCAGGATGATCTTAATGTCCAGCCACATCGACCAGTTCTCGACGTACCACAGGTCATGGGCCGTGCGCGCTGGAATAGAAGTATCGCCGCGCAGCCCGTTGACCTGTGCCCAACCGGTCATGCCGGCTTTTTCGCGGTGACGCTCCATGTAGCGCGGGATCGTCTCACGAAATTCCTGGACGTACACCGGTCGCTCCGGGCGCGGCCCAACCAGGCTCATCTGTCCCAGCAGCACGTTGACCAACTGCGGGATTTCGTCCCAGTTCGTCTTACGCATCACCTTGCCGACGCGAGTCACGCGCGGGTCATTTTCGACCGTCCAACCGGGGCCTTGGGTCTCGGCGTCGCTGCGCATGGAGCGGAATTTAATCATCGGGAAGGGCCGCCCGTCCAGGCCCATGCGTTCCTGGCTGTAGAACACTGGCCCCGGCGACTCCAGGCGGATCAACAGCGCCGTTAGCAGCAGCAGCGGGCTGAGCAGCACCAGCCCTACGCTGGCCCCGAACAGGTCCAGGGCACGCTTGGCGCTCAACTTCCAGCCGCGCAGCGCGATGTCGCGCACGGTCACCAGCGGCGTACCGCCCAGGTCATCGACGTTCAAGTCGCCGGCCATGTAGCTGAACAGGTCCGGGTAGACTTTGATGTCCACACGCCCGCGCTGACACAAGGTCACCAGCTCGGTGATCTCGGCGCGGCGGGCATCGGGCAGCGCAATGATAACCTGCTCGACTTCGTGCGCGTCGATCAAGCGCGGCAAGTCCGCGTAGACGCCCAGCAGCGGCGCGTCCATCTTCTGGGCATGCGGGCTGCTGTTGACGACGCCGACGACGTTGTAGCCCAGCTCCGGCTGTGCTTGGATTTTCGCCATGATGTCACGGGCAATGCGCCCGGTGCCCACGAGAATCAGGTTATCGCGGGCGCGCCCGGCCTTGCGGATGCGCCACAGCAGCACGCGGTGCAGCTCACGCAGCACCACCACCAGCGCGATGCTGTACATCCAGATGTAGAAGAACATCGAGCGGGGGTAGCCCACGCCGAAGATCGAGTCACGGAAGAGCAGCTCCTGGCTGCCAAAGGCCAGCACCGCGCCGACCGTCACCGTGCCGCCGATCTGCCGCACCAGGTCAATGCGCGAGAAGGTGCGGCGCGGGTGATACAAGCGCGACAAATACGCGATGAACACGATCACCACAACGTGCAGCGCCATGGTGGGTAGGTACAAGCTGAAATCGGGCACGCGGTCGGGCGGCGGGAAAAAGGGCAGGGTCTGCCGCGACACGTAGCCCAGATAGAAGGCCAAGCTCAGCGCCAGCACGTCCAGGGGCAGCAGAAGCTGCGTGTAGAAGTCCTTGAAGCGCATCGTCCGCGAAGCCGAAGGCAGCGGTGCTAGGACTGCTGTGTCAGCGGGCTGGGATGCCGCAGTTCCGGCCACAGCGCGCGCCCCCCTTTCCACAGCAGCCCGACCAGCACCAGGCCGTGCACCAGGAGCGGTGTCGTCTTCCGAAAGTGCTTGCGATAGAAGATCAGCATCGCTCGGTAGAACTCGAACTGGGCCTTTTGGCTCTTGCGGCTGGACGCGCGCTTGACGTGCTTGACCTGCACGCCCGGATAATACATCACGCGCCACCCGGCCTTTTTGACTCGAAGTGCCCAATCTAAATCCTCTCCGTACATGAAGAAGGTCTCATCCAGCAGGCCGACCGCCTCCACCGCTTCTTTGCGCAATTGCATGTACGCCCCCACCACCGAATCGACCTCAATCTCGGCGTCCACGTCGGCAAAGGTCATGTTGTAGCGGGCGAAGCGTGGGCTGTCCGGGAAGCGTTTCGCCAGCCCGGAATAATGGTAGAAGGCCACCGTCGGCGTGGGGAAACTGCGCCGACACGCCAGGTCCAGCGAGCCATCCGGCAGCACCAGCTTCGGCCCGGCGATGCCCACGTCCGGGTGAGCGTCCATGTACTGCACCATGTCATACAGCGCGTGCGGCCCGACTTCCGTGTCGGGGTTCAGCAGCAGGGCATAGCGCGGCGCGTCGGCGTCCACGTCGCCCGGCCCGCGATACCCCAGCCAGCGCAGCCCGTGGTTGTTGCCGACGCTGAAGCCGTCATTGGTCGGGCTGGCGATAACGTGCACGTCAGGGAAGTGCTCGCGGACCATGGCGGCGCTGTCGTCACTGGAGGCGTTATCGACCACCACCACGCGCAGATGAATGGGGTTCCCGTCGCGGCCCTGTGAGGCCATCACGGTCTCCAGGCAGCGCTTGAGCAGGTCGCGCACGTTCCAATTGAGGATGACGATCCCTAAATCCGCCGCCATAGACAGTCCTCGTTTTGCGATCAACGCGGCGCATTCTACCACAAAATCCGCGCCCCGCGCAGGCCACCCTACACCGCCGGGCCGGGCCGCGCTATGATCGGCCACCGCATCTTTCGCCATGGATCAACGAGGACACACCGCCCCATGCCCCATCTCTACTGGCTGGACTCCACCTTGGACGCGCTGCCCGCTGTGCTGTGGATGACGCTGGGCTTGGGCCTGCCCTGGGCCTTTGCCCTGCTGCCCCGCCGCGATTGGCCCGATCGCTTGAGCGTCGGCGCAGTGGCACTGAGCGTCGGCCCGGCGCTGATGACCGCCTGGCTCTTCGTGCTGGGCACGCTGGGCGGTGCACAGGCAGCGGCCCGGCTCACCTGGCCCAACGCCTTCACCGGCAGCCTGGTGCTGGCCGCGCTGGGACTCAGCCTAGCGCTGCTGCGCCTGCGCATCACGCAGCCCGTCACACAGACGGTGCGCGGTTGGGCCTTTGATGAGCGCCTGCTGTGGGGACTCATCGTGCTGGCCTGGCTGCTGCGGTGGCTGACGATCAGCTATTGGCCCTTCATCGAATATGACCCGCTGTGGGTGTATGGCTATCAGGGGCGGCTGTGGACCTTGCAGGGCTTCATCTCGCCGGAGGTGGGCTATTACCCGCAGTTCATGCAGCTCCAGTACGCCTACGGCCAGCTCGCGGCGGGCGGGGCCATCGACGACCATGCCGCGCGTGCTGTGATCCCCTTCGTGCACCTGGGCAGCATCCTGATGGCCTACGTGCTAGGGCGGCGGCTGTTCTCCCGCCGAGTCGGAGTGTTCGCGGCGGCGCTGTGGGCCTTTTACCCGCATGTGGCGCTGTGGGCGCACGTCGGCGACCTGGAGATTCCCGTCACTTACGGCTTTACCGGCGCGGCGGCCTTCACGCTCAGCGCCTGGACGCGCCCCCTCATCCGCCATACGCGCGCCCTCCGCTGGCAGGAGTCCGCGTTGGGCGGGCTGTTCTTGGGCGTCGCCACGTGGACCAAGCCCACCGCCGGGGCTTTCATCCTAGGTGTGGTGGCGCTGGTGGCCGTAGCCGGGGTCCTGGCCTTGACCCGCCGCGACCTCGCCAGCTTCCGCGCGCGCTTCGTGATGGCGGCGCTGGTGGGCGCGGCCAGCCTGCCCCTAGGCGCAGCCTGGTACCTGCGCAACATCGCCCTGGGACACCCGCCGCTGGTCTTCCCGGATGAGTTCTGGCTGACACAGGCACAGCGCAGCGGCGTGGAGTTCGGCTGGCCGCTGCTGACCCTGGCCCTGCTGACAGCCTACCTGTTCTTCGGCCCCCTGCGCACACGCCCGCCGCTGCTGCCTGTGGTCGGCGGCCTGGCGCTGATCTTGGCGGCACTGCTGCCTACGCTGACCCTGCATCACCTGGGTACGCCGCGCCGCATGGTCCCGGTGGAATACGCAGCGCTGGCGGCGGGATCGGCGGTGATGGCCGGATCGCTGCTGCCTTGGCTGCGGCGTCATGGCACGGCCCAGGCCCAGCGTGACGCGGCGGTGGTCGGTTGGGGGCTGCTGCTGGCCGCGCCGTATTTCCTGAACTGGTTTTTTAATTACAGCTATCATTACCGTTTGAGTTTCGCCATCGTGCCGCTGCTGCTGCTGCCCGCCGCCCTGCTCCTGGTACGCTCGCTGCCGACGGAGCGCGTGC
>CAYWGJ010000058.1:1443-15743 GCA_964457835.1 uncultured Anaerolineaceae bacterium | reverse complement strand
GTGCTCATCGTCACGGACGGCCAGGGCCGCGTCATCATGGCCTCAGACGCGCTGGTGCCGCTGCTGGACGGCCTGACGCGCGCGCAGTTGATCGGGCGCAGCGTGCAGGATTTCGCCGCGCGGGACGCCGCCTTTGCGCCCATTGCCCGCATCACGCAGCAGCCCCCCGTCAGCCTCAGTGATTGGTCCCTGGAGACTCGCTCTGAGAAGCGCCAGCAGGACTATCTCGTCAGCATTTCGGTGTGGGAGATCGACGGTCCCCGCAGCGACGTCCCCGATCAATCCGGCTACGTGATCGTCATGCGTGATGTGACCGCTCTGCGCGACCTGGGACGCTTCAAGGACGAGGTGCTGCGCATGGCCTCGCACGATCTGCGCACGCCCATTGTGCTCATCATTGGCTACGCTGACCTGCTGCAAATGGACATCGCCGATGCAACGAATGCCGCCGCACTGGGCGAGTACGTCCAGGGGGTGCTGGAGGCTGCCGAACGCATGGACACCATGCTGGACGGCATCAAGCGCGTCGGGCAGGTCAGCCGTTCCACACTAGAACTGTTGGAGGACGTAGACCTGACCGAAGTGGTGCGCAAAGCTTGGCAGAGTCAGCAGGCCGTGGCGGAGCGCAAGCAGCAGCGCTTAGAGGTAGCCTCTGCCGTCCATGAGCGTCTGCGTATCCTGGGTGATCCCGTGCTGCTTCAACAGGCTTTCGAGAACGTTATCGGAAACGCGGTGAAGTACACGCCGGAGGGGGGCCGCATCACGGTACGCACGCAGCGCACGCCGACAACCTTTGTCTTCAGCGTGACGGACAGCGGCATCGGCATCAGCGCGGAGGACCTGCCGCACATCTTCGATGCTGACTTCCGCGCTGGGGCCGTGGAGGATACCCAGGGCACCGGCTTCGGCCTGAGCTTGGTGCGCAGCGTCATTCAGCGCCATAATGGGCAGATCACCGTGGAGAGTGTCTTAGGCGAGGGCAGCACCTTCACCATCACGCTGCCGCTGCCGCCTACCCGCTGAGTGCGCCGCTTCTAGCCCACAGCGCCAGGCGATACGCGCGGTAGATCACTGGGTTCAGTGGTAAATCCCAAGCGCCCGCCGTCCGCATGACTGCACCGCCCCAGCCCCGCTTGAAGCCGTACACGCCCCACAAGCCTTCGCTTCGTTCTTGGAATGCGCCTTCCAGCACCGCCTCGTCTGCATCGGGCACGCCCCACATATCGTAGGTGGCGCAGCCGCGCTGAATCGCCCACTGGACCCCGGCCCATTGCGCCGCGTAACTGCCCATCAGGCTGCGCTTAAGGTCTGACGATGCGCCGTAGAGGTAATAGGCGCTGCTGCCCACCGCAAACACGAAGACCCCTGCCAGCAGATCGTCGGCGTGTTCGGCCAGCAGCAGTGTGCCGTGATCCGGCACGAACCGTTCATAGGCCATGGCGTAATATTCCGCGCTGTGCACTCCGAAAGCGTTGCGTGTGCCGGTGGTTTGCATCAGGGCGCTGAAGGCTGCGAGGTCGGGGAGGGCAGCGGCGCGTACCGTGACGCCCTTCTTCGGCCCGGTGCGGATTTTGCGGCGCGTACCCTGGTTCATGCGGGCTAAGAGCGCGTCTTGGCCGTCGCGCAGGTCGAGCAGCACGGTGCGCGGCGGCTGGATGGTCTGTGGGCTGGGGCGCAGGGCGGCTTCAGCGGGCACGAGCTGATCCGTGAATGCAGCGTTGAAGCCCGGTTCGATCTTGACGAAAGCCGGGCGCAGCTCACGGGCGATGCGGTCTATCAGCGCGCGGAAGGCGGCTGCGGGCGCATCTGCGGGCAGCAGCGGTCCCATCGGGATGTAGGCCATAGTGCCCATCTTGAAGGGCAGCGCGCGCGTGAGCACCAATGCGCCCCATTGAATCGGGGTCGTCTCGCTGTGGATCACCCGCGCGCACCAGCCGAAGGCCGCCTTGAGCTGTCCCCAGCCGCTGAGCTGGAGCAGGTGCCCGTGAGGGTGCCCCAGCACGAAAGCGTCCCACTCGGTGCTCACATGCGCTCCGGGGTGCTCATGCCCATCAGCGTCAGCACGCGCTTGAAGGCCACCTGTGCTGCCCGGTAAAAGTGCAGACGTGCGGCGGCTAGGTCCTGCGGCACGCCCTCGCCGAAGACGCGCACGCGGTCGTACATCGGGTGGAAGGTGTTGGCGAGGTCCAGGGCGTAGAAGGCGATGCCGTGCGGCGCGAAGTTCGTCACCGCCCGCTCGATCTCTTCGGGCAAAGTCAGTATCTTGCGTAGGAAAGCCAGTGCTTCGTCGTCCAGCAGCGAGAGGTCCGCGTCGCTGTCGTCCAGGCCGCGCAGTGCTGCCTCGCGCAGGATGCCGGCACAGCGCACATGGGCGTACTGGATGTAGTAGACGGGGTTGTCGCTGCTCTTCTTGACGGCCAGGTCCAGGTCGAAGTCAATGCGCGAGTCGGTGCTGCGGGCCAGCAGGATATAACGCACCGCGTCCGCGCTGGTCTGGTCGATGAGGTCGTCGAGGGTCTCGTAATTGCCCGCGCGGGTGCTCATCTTGTGCTCTTTGCCGTCGCGGATCAAACGCACGAACTGCATCAAGATGACGTGCAGCGGATCGGGGTCATAGCCCAGGGCTTCCAGGCCGCGGCGCACCACCTGTGCCTGCACGAAGTGATCTGCGCCCAGCACGTTGACCAGCAGGTCAAATTGACGCTTCAGCTTGTCCACGTGGTAGGCGATGTCAGGCAGGGTGTAAGTCGGGCTGCCGTCGCCTTTGACCAGCACGCGGTCTTCGGTGTCGCCGAATGCCGTGCTGCGGAACCACTTGGCCGGGGCCAGGTCTGCGTTTTCTGCCTGGACAGCGGCACCTTCACCCTCACGCACCGCCGACTCGTAGACGTGGCCGCGCCCTTCTAGTTGGGCCAGGGTATCCCACAGGGCGCGGCTCTCGTAGAGTGACTGCTCGTTGAAGAAGTGATCGTGCACAATGTCGATGCGGGCGAGCGTGGCCTTGATCTGCGCGAACATGCGCGCTTCGGCGGCTTCTTTGAAAGGCTGCCAGTCCCCGGCGCGGGCGGCTTCTGTAAGGGCGGGGTCGGGGTCAGCGGCCAGGGCCTGCGCGATGTCGATCAAGTAGCTGCCCTGATAATCCGGCTGGGCGTCGCTGGCTTCGCCGACGGCCTCCAGGTAGCGCAGGCGCAGGCTTTCGCCCAGGTTGCGCATCTGATTACCGGCGTTGTTGAAGTAGTATTCGCGCTGCACGGCGTAACCGGCGGCCTCTAAGAGGCGGGCCATGGTGTCGCCGACGATCGCGCCGCGGCTGCGTCCGATGTGCAGTGGGCCGGTGGGGTTGGCGCTGACGAACTCCACTTGGGCGCGTTTGCCTGCGCCCAGCGCCAGCGCAGCGAGGGCGTCCCCTTCTGCGATGACGGCCTTTACCTGGTCACGCAGCCAGGTCTGGCTCAGGCGGAAGTTGATGAATCCCGGCCCAGCGATTTCCACCGAGTCGACAAAATCGGCGGCGGGCAGGTGCTGGACGATGGCCTTGGCGATCTGTCGGGGCGCGCGTTTGGCGTCCTTAGCAAGGGCCATGGCTCCGGCGTAAGCGTAGTCGCCCTGGTCGGCATTTTTAGGCGGCTTGATCTCCACGGTCGGCAGGTCGAAGGTCGGCAGGTCCCCGGCGGCTTGGGCAGCGGTGACGGCCTGGCGGATGAGTTCAGCATGGGCGTTGGGCAGCAGGTTCACGGCGTCCTCGCGTTTATACGTGCGAATGAGTACAGCCTGATTGTAGCAGACAAGGGGCATCGCGGTGAGGGCGGCCTGTGTTATAATATGTTGCCACACCGACCGCCCCAGACATGACCAGAGAGAGCCTTATCGTATGAACCGCATCACCCGCCCCACTGACCGCATTTTCACCAACCGCCGCTACCTGGACGCCATCGAGGACCACATTGTCATTTTTGATGGCGCGATGGGTACCAGTATCCAGGGCTATAACCTGACGGCTGAGGATTTTGGCGGCGTGCAGTACGACGGCTGCAACGATTACCTGTGCCTCACCCGCTCCGCAGTGATCCAGGCGATTCACGAGTCCTTCTTGGCGGTAGGCAGCGAAGTGGTGGAAACCAACACCTTCCGTGGCAACCGCCTGACCCTGGGCGAGTACGGCCTGGGCGAGCGCGTGCTGGAGCTGAACCGCGCCGCCGCGCAGATCGCCCGCCGCGCCTGCGACAAATACGAAGCAGAAACCGGCATCCCGCGCTTCGTGGCCGGCAGCATTGGGCCATCCGGCAAGCTGCCCAGCGGCGACGACCCCGATCTGTCCAACATCACCTTCGACGAACTGGCGGACCTCTTCTATGAGCAGGCCCAAGGGCTTATCGAAGGCGGTGCGGACTTGCTCTTAGTCGAGACCTCGCAGGATATCCTGGAGGTGAAGGCCGCTGTGGTGGGCATCAACCGCTGCTTTGATGACCTGGGCGTGCGCATTCCGCTGCAAGTGCAGGTGACACTGGATACCTCCGGGCGGATGCTTTTCGGCACGGACATCGGCGGCGCGCTGACCACCCTGGAGGCGCTGCCGGTGGACGTCTTCGGCATGAACTGCTCCACTGGCCCGGAGTACATGAGCCAGCCGATAAAGCACCTCATTGAACACAGCCCGATCCCTATCAGTGTTCTGCCCAATGCCGGCCTGCCCATCAACGTGGAGGGCGAAGCGGTCTACCCGATGGCACCGGACCCCTTCAGCGAGGCGGTCGCGGAGTTCGCGCGTTGGGGCGTGAACGTGGTCGGCGGCTGCTGTGGCACGACGCCCGCGCACCTGGACCGGCTCTACCACGCGGTACACGGGCACAGCTACGCCGAAACGCTGGCACAGGGGGCCGCGCGCACGGCACCCACCCCGCGCCACCCGGATTACGTGGTGGCGGCTTCCAGTGGCATGAAAGCCACGCCCATGGTCCAGGACCCCGGCCCCACGCTCATCGGTGAGCGCGTCAACAGCCAGGGCAGCCGCAAGGTCAAGCGCCTGCTGCTGGCCGACGACTATGACTCCATCGTGCAGATTGCCGTGGATCAAGTGGAGAGCGGCGCGCATATGCTGGACGTGTGCGTGGCCCTCACCGAGCGCGACGACGAGAAGCAGCAGATGCAGGCCCTGGTCAAGAAGCTGGCGATGGCGGTAGAGGTGCCGCTGATCATCGACACCACCGAGGCGGACGTGGCTGAGGCAGCGCTGGCGCTGTATCCGGGGCGAGGTGTCATCAACGGCAACAACCTCGAAAACGGGCGCGAACGTATCGACCAGATCATGCCGCTGGCACAGAAGTACGGTGCCGCAGTGCTGAGCATGACGATCGACGAAGACGGCATGGCCCACACCCGTGAGAAAAAGCTGGCGATTGCCCGCCGTATTACGCAGATCGCTACGGAAGAATACGGCTTGTCGCCCGGTGCGCTGATCTTCGACACGCTGACCTTTCCGCTGACGACCGGCCAGGCCGAACTGCGTAACGACGCGATTGAAACGATCGAAGCAATCCGGCTCATCAAGCAAGAACTGCCCGGCGTGCTGACGGCCTTAGGCGTCAGTAACGTCAGCTTCGGCGTGGGACCTGCGGCGCGCGGCGTGCTGAACAGCGTCTTCCTGTATCACGCGGTGCAGGCTGGCCTGGATCAAGCCATCGTGAACCCGGCACACATCACGCCCTACGCCGAAATCCCGGAAGATCAGCGCCAGATCGCTAATGACTTGATTTTTAATAAAGACGAGGACGCGCTGGCCCGCTTTATTCAGTATTTTGAGCACAACGACGTGGCCGTCGGCGGCAAGCAGACCGTGGACCCCACCGCCGATATGGACGCTGAAGACGCTTTGCATTGGCAGATTGTGCACCGCAAGAAGGACGGCGTAGAGGCGTTGATCGACGACTGCCTGACGCGCCATGACGCGGTGCATGTGCTCAATGAGGTGATGCTGCCCGCCATGAAGGAGGTCGGCGACAAGTTCGGTGCGGGTGAACTCATCCTGCCCTTTGTGCTGCAAAGCGCTGAGGTGATGAAGAAGAGTGTCGCCTACCTAGAGCAGTTCATGGAAAAGCTGGAAGGCAGCACCAAGGGCGTCGTCGTGCTGGCGACAGTCTACGGTGACGTGCACGACATTGGCAAGAACCTCGTCAAGACCATCCTGAGCAATAACGGTTATACGGTCCATGACCTGGGCAAGCAGGTGCCGGTGAACACGATTGTCGAGAAGGCAGTCGAATACAAGGCCGACGCCATCGGCCTCAGCGCGCTGCTGGTGAGCACCTCCAAGCAGATGCCGCTGGTGGTCAATGAGCTGGCGCGGCGCGGCCTGAGCTACCCGGTCTTGGTGGGCGGTGCGGCCATCAACCGGCGCTTCGGGCAGCGCATCCTCTTCTTGGACGACACGCAGCAGCCCTATCCGCCGGGCGTGTTCTACTGTAAGGACGCCTTCGAAGGCTTGGCCGTGATGGACCAGCTCAGCGATGCGGCCCGGCGGGCGGCCTTCTTGCAGCAGACGGTTGATGCGGCCTATGCGGAACTGGAGCGCCCACGCCCGGCTAAGCGTGCGGCCCGTGGACCGGCCGCCAAGACCGTCACGCCCGCGCCGGACCTGCCCACGCCGCCCTTCTGGGGATCACGTCGCGTGGAGTCGCTGCCGCTGGACGTGGTGCTGCGCCACTTGGACAAGCGCGAGTTGTTCCGCTTGAGCTGGGGAGCCAAGAACGCCCACGGTGACGACTGGGTGCGCATCCAGGTCGAATTTGAAGCGCGCCTGGAACAGATGAGCCGCGCTGCCATTCGTGATGGCACGCTGCGCCCGCAGGCGGTGTACGGCTACTTCCCGGCGGCCAGCAGTGGCGATGACCTTATCGTCTACGACCCGGCCCCTTTCAGCGAGGCCAACGGCACCGCGCCCGACCGCGTAGAGATCGCGCGCTTCAGCTTCCCGCGTCAGCCAGGCGGCGACTACCTGTGCCTGAGTGATTACTTCGCGCCCGTTGGCTCCGGACAGGTGGACGTGGTGCAGCTCCAGGCCGTGACGGTCGGTGAAGTGGCTACGGAAGCCTTTGACCGCCTGCAAAACGCGGATCAATACAGCGAAGCGTACTTCTTCCATGGGCTGGCGGTACAGGCGGCGGAAGCGGTCGCTAACACTATGACCGCCCACGTCCGGCGCGAGCTGAAGCTGGGCGCAGGACGGGGTAAGCGCTATAGCTGGGGCTATCCGGCCTGCCCGGACCTACACGACCACATGACCGTGTTCCGGCTGCTGCCCCAAGTGGCCGACATCGGCTTGACGCTGACTGACGAGAGCTACCAGCTCGTCCCGGAGCAGTCCACGGCGGCGATCTTCGTGCATCATCCAGACGCGAAGTATTACAGCGTCGGCAGCCTGGACCGCAGCGCGCAGATTCTCGGTGAGGATTGAGCTGTGGCGTGTGGCGGTTAGGGGGTTGGTAGCAGGGCCGCGAAGAGCGGGCTGTAGCGCTGTGCCACCACCGTCTGCCCGTCCTGGCTTTGTACCCAGGCGATGAAGTCGCGCAGGGGGCCGGGTTCGGGTTCGGCCAGGGCAGTGATGTAAAGGGTCATGCGCAGCGGGTAGCGGTCGGCGTTGACCGATTCTCGGCTGGGGCGTTGGCCGTCCAGCGTGCACAGGTTGATGCGGGTATCCACCTGCGCCAGCGACACGTAGCCCACGGCACCGGGCGTGCTGGCAACAATGCGCAGCATCTGCTCGCTGCTGCTGGCGATGCGGGCACTGCGGCTGGTGCTGCGCAGTCCCATCACCTGGGCCTCGAAAGCGGCGCGGGTACCGCTGCTGTCCTCACGGCTGACGAGCACGACCGCCTGATTCGGGCCGCCGAGCTGCTGCCAGTTGTCCGTGTAGCCTTGGAACAGGTCGCGTAACTGGCTCAGGCTCAGGTCCGGGCTGCCCAGGCCCCGGTTGACGATCACGGCGATTCCGTCCTCGGCGATGGGCGCGGCCCAAAATAGCGAGTCCGGCGGCAGGTAATTGGTCAGCACGTAGGGCGTTTCGCCGCTGCTGAGGGCGTCCAGCGCATCGCGGGCGCTGCGGGTGCGGGTTTCAAAGCTGAGGTGATAGGCGCTGCTGTAGCTGTTGCTGAGGTCAGTGAAGAGGGGGCGGGTGACGCTGGTGGTGTAGATGCGCAGGGGCTGCGTGTAACTGATGACCGGGGTGCGCGTGGGCGTGGTCGCTGATGAACAGCTCACCAGGGTGGTCACAGCGGCGATGAGGAGGGCGCGCTTGGGGGTTCTCATGGCGTGGCTTAACCGTTCTGCGGCGGGCGGCTGCTGGGGGATGGGGCCGCCTTTGCGCGATAACGGGCGAGGAACTGTGCGGCGTATTCGGCTAAGCGCCCGGCTTCGATGGCGCGGCGGATACGCTGCATGTGTTGGATCAAGAAGTGGACGTTGTGCAGGCTCAGCAGGTAAAGGCCCAGAATTTCATCCGCTTTGAGCAGGTGCCGGATATAGGCCCGGCTGAAGTGCTGGCAGGCGTAGCAAGTACAGCCTTCTTCTATGGGGCGGTCGTCGCGGGCGAATTCCAGGCGCTTAGCGTTGACGCGCCCGTCATGCGTCAGTGCTGCCCCGTGACGCGCTACGCGGGTGGGCATCACACAGTCGTAAATGTCGATGCCGCGCAGTGTGGTCTCTACGAGGTCATCTGGGTCACCGACGCCCATCAGGTAGCGCGGCTTGTCGTCGGGCAGATGCGGCACGGTGATGTCCAGCGTGGCGTACATCTGCTGTTTCGTTTCGCCCACGGCCAGCCCGCCCACGGCGTAGCCGGGGAAGCCGAGGGTCTGTAGGTACGCCGCGGATTCGGCGCGTAGGTCCGGGAACACCCCGCCTTGCACGATGCCAAACAGCGCCTGTACGGAATCGTCGGGGTGGGCCTCGCGGCATTGTGCCGCCCAGCGGTGGGTCCGGTCCACGGCGCGTGCCACCGAGTCACGTTCAGTGGGCACCGGGCACTCGTCAAAGGCCATGATGATATCCGCGCCCAGGTTTTCCTGGATGCGCATGGACACCTCCGGGGTGAAGCGGTGTTTGCTGCCGTCGATGTGGCTGGTGAAGGTCACGCCTTCATCGTCAATGCGGTTGATCCCAGCTAGGCTGAACACTTGAAAGCCGCCGGAGTCGGTGAGGATGGGGCGATCCCAAGCCATGAAGCGGTGCAGTCCGCCCAGCTCGTGGATCAGTTCGCTGCCGGGGCGCAGGTGGAGGTGGTAGGTGTTGGCGAGGATCAGCGAGGCGTTCAGTTCGTAGAGGTCACGCGGTGGAATCGTCTTGACCGTCGCCTGCGTGCCGACGGGTGCAAAGACCGGGGTGGGGATGTTCCCGTGCGGGGTGTGCAGCACGCCCGCACGGGCGAGGCTATCACGATGGGTGACGCGAAACTCAAAAGCCATACATCGATCATTTGTGGGTTAGCGAGAGACCTTGCAGTGCGTACTTTATACAGGCTGCATGATCTTTCACTATATTGTAGCAGACAATGTGCAGGCTGTCGCTATCCGATGCACTCAGGCCCGCGCGCTGAGCCATTCGGCCAGGTCGGTCAGCATCTGCGTGCGGGTCGGTTCCGTTTCGTTGTGCACCTCGTGATACATCCCCTCGTAGACCTTCAGCGTCTTATCTGTGGACCCGGCGTGCTCGTAGAACCACTGGCTGCCGCTCAGCGGGGTGAGCGGGTCGTCGCTGCCGTGCATTAGCAGCAGTGGTAGGGTGATGTGCTGCACCTGCTCACGGGCGTAGATGGCGCGCTGCATCAGCAGGGTGCCGATGCCGATGCGCACCGGTGCATGGTCCACCAACGGGTCGGACTCATAGGCGGTGATGACGGCCGGGTCGTGGCTCAGCCCGGCGGTATCCAGTGCTACGAAACGCAGCTTAGGCGCGATGTGCTGCATCACCTGCCCCAGCAGCCGAACCGCTGCGGGCTGCGTCGAGTCGATCATCAGCGGGGACCCGGACGACACATAGCCCGCCAGCCATTCCGGGTGTTTGAGCACGTAGAGCGTGGTAATCAGCGACCCCATGCTGTGCCCAAAGAGGAACAGTTTGGCCTGCGGCTGAGCAGCGTGTAGGTTCGTGCGGGCCAGGTCCAGCGCGCGGTGCAGGTCGGCCACGGGCTGCTCGAAGCTGTCAAAGTGGGTGCGTTCGCCGCTGCTCTGGCCGTGGCCGCGGTGATCGATGGCGTAGACGCTGAAGCCCTGTGCGTTCAGGAACGCGGCGACGTGGGCGTAGCGTCCGCTGTGTTCGCCGATGCCGTGCGCGATAAAGACGCCGGCCTTGGGCGTGCTGACGGTCCAGCGGGCGGTGTAGAGCGCGGTGCCGTCGGCGGCGGTGAGGGTTTCAGTTTGCATGGGCGTGTGCCTCCATGGGTGCACTGCGTGATGCAGCGCGGGCAGATACCCTTATTCTAGCGCAGTCCGCACTCACACCGCCCGCGCTTCTGCGTTAGAATGCAGCCCGTTAAGACCGCTACAGAGTCAGGATGACGACATGCATGTAGCAATCAACGGCTGGTTTTGGGGTCAGCCGTATACGGGCAGCGGGCGCTATGTGCGGCATTTGGTCGGTGGGCTGCGCAAGGTGGCCCCCGACCTTAAGCTGACGCTGGTGCTGCCGCCGCACGTTAACCCCAGCACCCCGCCCGACGGTGTAGACTTAGTTTCGTCCGCCGGGCCGAAGGGCAAGCTGGGTAAAGTCTGGTTTGAGCAGCGCACCTTCCCGGCCCAAGCCGCCAAGCTGGGTGCAGACCTAGCACACGTCCCGTATTGGGGACCGCCGCTGACCTCGCCGGTGCCGGTGGTCGCCTCTGTGTTGGACGTGATCCCGCTGGCCCGCCCGGAATACAGCAGCGGCCTGGGGGCGCGGCTCTATACCTCTTTGGTGACGACCGCAGCGCGCGGCGCGGCCCAGGTGCTCACGCTCAGTGAAGCGGCCAAGGCGGACATCGTGCAGCACATCGGCATCCCGGCAGCGCGCATCACGCCGACGCACTTAGCCGCTGATGACCGTTTTCATCCCCGCTTCGGCGCTGAGCGCGATGAAGACATCCGCAGCAAGTATCAGCTCCCGGATCAATTCGTGCTCTACCTCGGCGGCTTCGACCGGCGTAAGTCGGTCAATACCCTGCTGCTGGCCTATACCTACGTGGCGCAGGCGGAGGGCGATCAAGTGCCCTTGGTGCTGGCCGGGCGCGAGCCGGACACCTGGGGCGGGGCGCGCTTTCCGGACCTGCGCGCCTACGTCGATGAACTCGCCATCGGCCATGCCGTGCAGTGGATCGGTCCGGTGGACGACGCCGACCTGCCCGCGCTCTATCGCCTGGCGGACGTGTTCGTGTATCCCAGTGAATACGAGGGCTTCGGCCTGCCGGTGCTGGAGTCCATGGCGAGCGGCACGCCGGTCGTAGCGCGTGACATCCCCGTGATGCAGGAGGTCAGCGGGGACGGGGCCTACCTGGTGGACGACGCACGCCGTATGGCCGGGGCGATCATCGCGCTGCTGTTGCAAAAGCCGCTGCGTGACCAGATGATCAATCAGGGCTTAGCGCGTGCCACCGCTTTTAATTGGCGCAAGACCGCCCAGCAGACTTACGTCGTGTACCAGAAGGCGCTCAGCGAGTTAGCTTAGCACCACCATGTCGTCGCGGTGGATGGCGTAACTGCCGTAGCTGTAGCCCAGCAGCACCGCGATCCGCTCGGAGTGCTGGCCGCACAGATGCGCCAGGTCTGCGCTGGGGTAATTGCTGAGTCCGTGGGCGATGCGCTGGTCGTCCGGGTCCAGGACAGCCACCACGGCCCCGCGCGGAAAGTCCCCTTCAACTGCTGTTACACCGACCGGCAGCAGGCTGACTTTTTTCGCGCGCAGCACCCGCGCTGCGCCCGCATCGACGCGCAGCAGGCCCTGCGGCGTGTCCGTCAGCAGCCAGCGCTTCCGGCTTTCCATGGCGTTGGTCACGGCCCTGAAGCGCGTGCCGACCGACTCCCCGGCCAGGATGCGGCGCAGCACCCCTGGCTCGCTGCCCTGCGCGATGACCGTGGGCACCCCGCTGCGGCTGGCGGTCTGCGCGGCTTCGATCTTGGTGACCATGCCGCCGGTGCCCTGCTTGGTGCCGGTGCCGCCCGCCAGCGCGTAAGTCTCCGCATTGATGCGCTCCACTTCCTGGATCAGCTCGGCGTCGGGGCGGCGGCGTGGGTCAGCGGTGAAGAGGCCGGGCGTGTCCGTCAGGATCACCAGCAGGTCAGCGTCGATGGTGCTGGCGACCATCGCCGACAGGTTGTCATTGTCACCGACGCGAATCTCGTTGGTGGCAACGGTATCGTTCTCGTTGACGATCGGCACGATCCGCCGTTCGATGAGAGTGCCCAGGGTGTCGCGGGCGTTCAGGTAGCTGGTGCGTTCGCTCAGGTCCGCACGGGTGAGCAGGACCTGGGCTACGACGATCTCGAAGATGTCGAACAGGGCGGTGTATTGGGCCATCAGGCGGCTTTGGCCCACAGCGGCCAGCATCTGCTTGGCCGGAACGCTGCGGCCCAGGTCAGGGAAGTTCAGGCGCTCGCGCCCGGCGGCCTGTGCCCCGCTGGAGACCAGCACCGGTGCATAGCCTTCGGCGTGCAGCGCGGCCATCTGCTGCACGATCTCCAGCATACGCTGTCGCTTGAGGTAGGGCGTTCCTGCCGTGAGTGTACTGGTGCCGACTTTGACTACGATGCGCCCGGTTTCCACACTAATGACCCTCTCATTATGCTGCACTTGTCTAGTATAATCACTGCAATGCTGAGCTGCTAGAAAGACTAGTCTTATGTCGTTTGAGGATTCTGCCGATAAGCGCCCGCCCAAACGCAAGTCATCGCGCAAATCCGCGCCGCACAAAGGCCCTGGCAACCGCAATCACACGCGCCGCAACGCGGGGCGTCCGCGCAAGGGCTGGGACTCGGTGGCGGCCTGGTATGACGGCTGGGTGGGGCATGAGGGCAGCGAGCATCACCGCAAGCTGGCCCTGCCGACTCTGCTGGAGCTGCTGGCGCTGCAATCCGGGGAGCACCTGCTGGACATCGGCGCGGGGCAGGGGGTGCTGGCCCCCTATGCCAAGGATCACGGCGCGGTCTATACCGGCGTCGAAATCAGCCCACGCCTGCTGGATTTAGCCAAGGCGCACCACGGGGATGAGGGGCGCTTCATCGAAGGGGACGCCTGCCAGCTCGACGCGGTGCCCGGCCTGAACGCGGCCAGCTTTGACGCAGTGGCCTTCCTGCTCAGTATCCAGGACATCAACCCGCTGGAGGACGCGCTGGGGGGGGCGGCCTGGGCGCTGAAACCCGGCGGGCGTTTGGTCCTGTTGATGACGCACCCCTGCTTCCGCGTTCCACGGCAAAGCGGCTGGGGCTTCGACGAAGGCCGCAAGCTGCGTTTCCGCCGTGTGGACCGCTATCTGAACCCGCTCAAGGTGCCCATGAAGGCCTACAGCGGCGGCAGCGGGGTGACTGTGAGCTTTCACCGCCCGATGAACGCTTACGTCAACTGCCTGGGGGAAAACGGCCTGTTGGTGGATCGCATCGTCGAGCTGCCCTCGCTGAAGGCGCAGCGCACCGGCCAAGGCAGCGCCCGCAGCGAGAACGCCTCCGAGCGCGAGTTTCCGCTGTTTCTGGGGCTGCGCGCCTGGAAGTACGGCGGCTAGTCGGCGTTTCGCTCGCGGTTGGACGCCACGACCAGGCCGCCGACCAACAGCATCAGCGCCAGCAGCACCCCGGAACCCATGCACACCTGCCCCACCAGGGACCAGTTGCCCATCAGTGAGGCCGGGAAGCTGACGGCCAGCGCCACGGTCACAACCAGGATCATGCTGTAGGCCACCTGCCGCGCGACCGGACTGCCGCCCTGCTTGTCGTTTGAACCGTCGGCCATGGGGTCAGCCCCTTGTGGTGCTGACGCGGTGTACGGTCAGCGGCGCTTGGGTGAAGGGCAGGCGTATTTCATTGTGTGTCACGCCGCTGATCTCCAGGTCGCCGGGGTCGCCCTCGGTGGTGAAGTGCTCTTGTAGGGCCATCCCCAGCGGGCGCGACAGGATGAGCGCGCCCAGCATGGCGGTCATCGTCCAAGAGATGCGGTTGTAGCTCAGCGCGCGGTCGCGCCCCCCCAAGCCGATCACGCCCACCAGCGTGGTCATGCCCGCCGTGGTGAGCAGATTCGTGCCGCAGTTGGGATGCACGGCCAGCTTGTGCTCACCGCTGCGCATCCGGTTG
>CAYWGJ010000058.1:0-1433 GCA_964457835.1 uncultured Anaerolineaceae bacterium | reverse complement strand
ACTCGGTGGCTTCCGCCCCGGTGGTGCTGGTCAGCATCCGGTTGAGGGCGTCGTGGGCGGCGCGTTCCAGGGCGGCGGTCTCCACGTCACCGAAGATGTAGAAGCCGGTGGCGTCGCTGCGCCCGGCCACACGCAGGTTCTTGACGCGGCGCGCCAGCAGGTGAATGGTGGCGTGTTCCAAACCGTGGTTGCGCCGCGTCTGCCGGATGCCGTCGGCAAAGAGCAGGGGGCGGGCTAATTTAGCCGTCGTTGCGATCATGGGACGTGCTCCGTGTATGCTTTGCGTGCGTGCTTTATTTGTCGTCATCTTTGCGCCCGCCCAGCCGATTTGCCAGGAAGCCGCCCAGAAAGCTGCTCATGAACTGGTTACCGGGGTCGGGCTGCCGGGTCTTATCGTCCTGTACCCAAGCCAGCTTTACCCGCCGATTGTACCAGCCTTCGTATTCGACCGCCGCCGCGTTCAGCAGGCTCTCGATGGCCTCGCGGTCCCCTTCGGCGATGGCCTCGCGCACGGCAGTCAGGGTGTTGATGTAGGCGTCGGTGTGGCGCAGCAGGTCGTCGCGTTCGGCCAGCAGCAGATCGCGCAGGTCGTCGGGGTGGGTGTCGAAATAGGGATAGGTCATCATGCCGAAGGCCGGGTTCGTCACGCGCTGCGCATCCGGCCAGCCCTGCGAACGCATCAGCATACTGCCGTAAACGCTGCTCAGCAGCAGGGGCAGGCGATGCGTGGAGGCCGTCAGCGCGTCGTATTCGGCGGGGTCCACGAACTGCGCACGCGCGCCCAGGATGATGCCGAAGTCGCTGCCCAGGTCCACTGCTTCCTTGATGCACTTGACGTTGGGCATTAGCAGCATGGCCCCGCCGTCGAACAGGTCGGCGTTGGCGTGTTCGGGCTGGTCCACGCCCTCGAAGAGCTGTGCGCCTTTGACCAGCAGCGCTGCACCCAGCATGTGCACGCCTTGCGGCAGGTACTGCTCCGCCCAGCGCGTACTCGGCCCCTTCAACGGACTCAGGTCAATCACGACTGCGCCGGAACGCAGTGCCGGGCCGATGAGCTGGTAGGTCACTTCGACTTCGGCGAAGGGCATCGCCATCACCACGATGTCGCGGCCCTGCACGGCGGCGTCGGCATGTGGTGCGATCTCATCGACTGCGCCGCGTTCCTGGGCCAACTTATCGTGCGCGGGGTTGGTGGAATAGCCCGTGATGCGGAACTGGTGTTTGGCGTCGCTCTGGCGGCTGTACTGCTTCAGCGCCAAGCCGATGCTGACGCCGGTCTTGCCCAGGCCCAGCAGGGCTACGGATACGTCTGCCATGGGGTGTTTCCTCCTTACAGGGTCGGTTTAATTCGAGTCGTCGGCGGCTTGTAAGCGGGCCAACAGTGCCGCGTGCGGATGATCGGCCCAGTGATGCAGCGGGTCGGCGTGATGGGC
>CAYWGJ010000057.1:0-15929 GCA_964457835.1 uncultured Anaerolineaceae bacterium | reverse complement strand
GGACGCGCTGGCCTTGACGCACCTGGACCGGGCGGCGGCGCTGCATCCGCTGAAGGTGGTGACGGCTTACATCTGCCTGCCGACGCCCGATGACGCACGCTTCTTCATGATGCCCGATGCCGCCCGTGATGACGCCGGATCGGTGCGCAGCATTCGGCCATATGCGGGGACGCAGTCCGGGCGTTGGGCGTGGCAGTGCGCGCTGACAGCGCGGCTCAAGGGCTGCCAGCCGGTGTTCATGCCGATTGAGGCCGCAGCGGGTGCGGATCAAGGGTTGATGGCGTTATTGGCGCAGGCGCTGAAGAAGCCAATAGCCGTTGGCTCATGGGGGCCAACGGCCAGGGATAAGCGTTGGTATGGCACCTGGTAAGGCTTAGAGCAGGTCGAGTTCTTCCGCTTGCTTGCGGCCAATGGTGCCGCGCCGCGAGCCGAGGTTTTCCTTCGCCAGTTCTTCCAGGTCGTCCAGGTCGAAAAGGTCATCGTCGACCGAGACATCGCCGCCGCCAAAGAGAGCCGCTAGGTCATCTTCGCTGGCCGCGATGGGGTCAAGCTGTGGTTCGGGTTCAGGCGTGAGGAGGGCTTCGCCGCTGGCGGCATCGTCCAACACAGCGCGCTCCAGGGGGTGATACTCTTCTTCCTGGGGGACGGCCTGCGGGGACGTGCGGGTGCGGCGTTTCTTCTCTTCAGGCTTGACGCGCTGAACAATGAAGGCGTTGGCACCCAGCAGGGCCACGAGGTCCTCGGCAACGCGGCGTCCATAGCGGTTGACGCCGCCAAACTGCCGGCTGCCATTGGTACCGTCGAAGAGCACACACATGAAGTGGTGCAGGCCCACCGACAGCACGAAGACGTCGTAGTCGTCGCCGTCGAAGAACTGCACGGTGCTGATGTTGCCACCCACGATGTCGCGCACGTCCATGGTGGAGAGCACCGCCGGAATAACAGAGGCGGTGAGCTGCTCGCGGTTGACGTAGCCCACCGCACCGGATTCAACCAGGATGCTGCCTTCGCGGTCGGCCAAGATGACGCCCATGGCCGTCACATCGCCCAGCAGCGAGTCGATCAAAGGACGCGCGGCGTTGGTATCCAGTACGGGCACCGGGCCGAGGTCTGTGGTGGTGGGGGTGGCGGCGGTGCCAGGGGTGACGAGCGCGGCTTTAATGTCGCGGCCATCCAGCCCGGCTTCGATGACCCGCAGCAGTACGCTGGGGTCTAGCGGGCGGCTGAGGTAAACGAAGGGGGACTCGTCGGCGGTCTCTTCGTCGAACTCATCCGGGTCGCCCAGGTCGCCCAAGACGATGACGGCGGTGGCGGGCGATTCCATCTTGATGCGCGCGGCTAGTTCAAAGCCGCGGGTATGCTCATCGACGCTGAAGGCGGTCAGTACCATGTCGCACCCGGCCTTGAGTTCGGCCATGGCCTGCTTGCTGTTGGGCACATCGACCTGCGTCACGGACAGGTCCAGCAGGTCCAGTGCTGAACGCAGGAGCCGCGAGATGCTTAAACTTGGGTCTACAGTGATAATGCGCGGAAAATCCATATGCCAGTTCCCACTTACTGCCAGCCATTGATGTATTCCACGCATCATTATACTGCAAAATAGCCTGCGTATGCATGAGGTTTAGCGTGCAGCGCAAAAAGTTTTAATCCTGAAACAATAATTGCCCTAAGACCCGTACGACTCCGCCTTGTGCAGCGGAAAAAGCGGCGTGTTGAGTGGGTCTTGCTCATAAAGCGCTCATTTTTGTGGCGCGGATGCAGGGCCTAAGCACTGTGTGCACCGTGCGCAAGAACGGTATCCGGGGTACTATAGGCTTAGTGACCCCAACCCTAAGGGTACAGGGGCTGGAACTAGCGTATGATAAGGGTGTATGGTCCTGTCCAAAAAGCGAGGCCATACGCACCACCCAGCACTGTCCAGCGGATGCCACGCTTGCAGCGTGCAGTTTCCGCGCGGATGGTGTATATTACACTGAGCGAGCGTAAGTAAACCTCTGGCACCGCATGGGCAGCGCCCTTCAGGGCCAGCCCAGCAGACCGGGACCGCTGCACAGCGCGGGCATTTCCATCGATTGCGATAAGGGGCAGGCGAGCATGAGCAAGGGTCGTTTGTTAGTCGTTGAAGACGACTTCGATATTTCCAACATGCTGCGGATTTACTTTACCGGCAAGGGCTATGAAGTGCAGGTGGCACCGCGTGGCACCGAAGCCCTTTCCTTCACGAGAAAGCAGCTCCCCAACCTCATCATGCTGGACATCATGCTGCCAGACATGAATGGCTACGATGTGTGTCGTGAGCTGCGCAGTACCACGCGCACGAAATACATTCCTATCATCTTTCTGACGCAGAAGGACGAGCGCAGCGACAAGATCACTGGCCTGGAGCTGGGCGCAGATGACTATGTGACCAAGCCCTTCGACATCGAAGAGCTGAGCCTGCGTGTGCAGAACGCTATCGCCTCGGCTGAACAGGTGGCGAACATCGACCCGCGCTCCAAGATGCCCACCGGGCGCTTGATTGAGGATCATCTGCGCGGCTTGATGCGCAGCAGTCAGCCTTGGAGTTACGTTGACCTCAAGATCAACGCCTTTGATGACTTCACCGAGGTCTACGGCTTTGTGGCCGGCGATGAGCTGATCCGCTTCATGGCGATCCTGATTAACGAGGTCGTCGATGAGCTGGGTACGCCGGACGATTACGCCGGGCACCCAGGCCGCGACAACTTCGTGGTGGTTACTCACAGCAGCCAGGTTGCTGCCCTGACCGAGCGCTTGGCCGCGCGCTTTGCCGACGAAGTGAAGCAGCACTATTCCTTCATCGACCGCGAGCGCGGCTATATTCTGGTACCGGACGGCGCGCGCGGCGAGAAGCAGGTGCCGCTGATGACCCTGGCCGCGGGCACGGTCTCCACGGAAACGCATCGCTTTTCCGACATCCGGGAGATCACCGAGCTGGCCGCCGAAGACCGCCGCCGCCGACAGGCCGGTATCGACGTGGACGAGGACAGTGGGCGACAGATGCCCACGTCCTGGTGAGCCACCGACTGCCCGGTGCGCTATGGCAGGGGGTCGGTCCCCGCAGCCGCACCTTTTCAATACGGATAGAGAGATGCAGGTAACCCGCCGATGAATGTCGCCGTGATTATCTTCGTAGGAGGCGTGGTCCTCTTCGCCTTTTTGTACTTCTGGTCGCGTCAGCACCCTGAAGAGGCAGAGGCCGCCGGAGACGTGGAGCGGATGTTGCAAGACATCCCCGACGCAGATGGGGCCAACGCCATCTTGGTCTCACGCGAGTACGGCCAACTGATCTACGCCAACGGTTCCGCCCGGCGCTGGCTGGGCATGAACGGCGGCGACCCCAACCTTGAACAGGTCGCCAGCCTTATCCAACCCGTTGACCACTTCCTTCAACTTTTTGCTGACGAAAGCCAAACCTCTTTCCAACTTGGTCAGCGCTGGGTCGAGGCCTCGTCCCACCGCATTCCCGCCGCTGGTGAAGTGCGCACCGTCGTCATCATGCGCCCTCTTACCGCCGCGGCTACCCCCGGTACTACCAGCACCGACTCGCAGCGCCGCAGCGTGCTGGACTTTTCACTGGCGCTGAGCATCATTCACCAGATCGGTGACAACGTAGACGTCACGGTAGGCGTCTCCAGCGTGCTGCAAGCCCTGCTGGGCATCCTGCGCAGCGCCTTGGATTTCGACGCCGGGCAGATTAACCTGCGCGACCCGCAAGACAGCCGTCGCTTTGAACCGCTGGGCTGGGTGGGTGATTACGCTTACCTGGTGGAACTCAGCGAGCTGGGCGGGGATTACCGCATCGACGAAGGCGTCACCGGCTGGATCGTGCGCCACCAGGCCGCCATCTTGCTGCGCAATGCCGACGAAGTGCGCGCCGCTCAGCCCAAAGTGACCAGCATCATCTACGGCTCGGTGATCGGTGCGCCGCTGATCTTCGACGACGAGGTGATCGGTACGCTGGAACTGGCCGCCAACGCCGAAGGTGTCTTTGGCCCGGCGGACCAGGCCCTGCTGCAAGCGGTCGCTAAACCCATGGTGACCGTCATCCGCAACGCGCAGCTTTACGCTCAGCAGGTGCGCCGTGTAGAAGAGTTCACGACCCTTCAGCAGGTCGTGCAAGAGACCAGTACCGACGAAACCGGCCTCAGCAGTGATGCCGCCGAAGGCACCCGCATCTACGCCGCGCTGAACCAGCGTATCGCGCAGTTGGCCGAGGTAGACATGAGCGGTGTATTCCTCTACAACGATCAGCGGCTGGGCCTGGTGCCGGCTCTGCCCTTCCACGGCCTGCCAGATGCGCTGATGTACCCCATCTTCATCGCGCTGCCAGAAGACAGCCCGCAGCATGACATCTGGGCCAACCAGCCCTACTGGGTCAGCAACAGTGCCGCCGACGAAGCGCTCATCAGTGCCCTAGGCCTGGAGGGCCTGGTCAACGTGGCGGGCATCCGCAACACGGCCTGGTTCCCGATGCAGGTCAGCGGCCAGCGCTTCGGTATGTTGGTGGTTGCCAACCGGCGCGGCGGCGGCTTTACCCCCATGGACATCCAGAACTTGCAGGTGTTGGCGACGCAGGCGGCGATCGTGGTGGAAAACCTACGCCTGGCCGAACGCGAGCGGCGGCTGGATGCCGAGCTGGCCGGCCTGCAAAAGATGGCAAACGCCGTCGGCGCGTTGGACCGCGAGAGCGAGTTCTACTCGCAGATCACCCAGCAGATCGCGGAACTGATGGACATCGAAATCTGCGGTATCCTGCTTTACAGCACGGACGCCGACACGCCCCAACTCAT
The DNA here is from genome assembly GCA_964457835.1 of uncultured Anaerolineaceae bacterium. Taxonomy (GTDB): domain Bacteria; phylum Chloroflexota; class Anaerolineae; order Aggregatilineales; family Phototrophicaceae; genus CAYWGJ01. Next base: position 11,118 of record CAYWGJ010000057.1, on the reverse strand, counting down.
CAGCCAACTGCCTTTCTACGGCGTGGCCGACGACGAAATCAGCGGCTACAGCATCCCGCTGCCCCCCGGCACCGTCTTCGAGGAACTGTGGGACAGCGAGCAGTTCTGGTTCAGCAACCGTGTGCAGGCCGACGCCCTGGTCTACGAGGCCAAGCTGGACGAACTGGCGGGGCGCATCGGCATCACGCGCACGCTGTTTGCGGTGATGGCCTCTGGGGGCCGCCGCCTGGGTGCTGTGCAGATTGCTAACAAGCGCAGCGGTGGGGCCTTCGACGAAGGCGACGGGCGTCTGCTGGCGATCTTTGCGACGCAAGCGGCTACCCTCATCGAGAATGCGCGACTCTTCCGTGAGGTGCAGCGCTCATCCGAGCAGGCCGAGCAGCTGCGCCGCATCGCGGAAATGGCCGGGTCCATCGTCACCAGTGAGGACGGCCTGCAAGAACTGCTGGGCGAGATCAGCGCCCTGATGAACAGCCCGATCATCTTCGTCAACGTCTTCGACCAGATGGGCAACCTGGTGGCTTACCCGAACTGGGTCTATGGCGTGCAGCTCAATGAGCCGGTGGTGTACGACGTGTACAGCCGCAGCTTTGAGTACAGCGTGGCGGCCTCCTGGAAACCCTTCCTCAGCAACGATCTGGCCCACACCAAGCTCATCGACAGCTACCGGGATGCGGCCGACCGCTACGGTTTGGTCAGCAGCCTGGTCGTGCCGTTGGTGGTGGGTGAGCGCAGCCTGGGCGAAATGGGCGTCAGCAACCGGCAGGGCAGCTACACCGACGCTGACATTCAACTCCTCAGCGGCATCGCCGCGCAGATTACGTCGGCGTTGGAACGCCTGATGCTCTACGAGCGGACGGGGCAGAACCTCAACCGCCGTATGCAAGAGCTGGACGCCATCAGCGAGGTGAGCAACGCACTGACCAACACGCTGGACTTTGAGCAGATTTTCAACATCATCCGCAAGCAGGCCCTGGTGACGACCGGTGCCAGTGGCAGCACCGTCGCACTGCTGCGCCCAGTCAGGCAGTGGGCACAGCCAGACGCCCCGGAGATGGACCGCCGCCTGGGCAATGCCGCCGTCATGACCTGGCTTGCCGACGTGGAGCGCGAGAGCGTGTGGCGTGGCAGCGATACGGTGCTGGTGGTCAACTACGAAGCCCAGGACCTGGCCGCCTCCCCGCCGGAGGCGCGCTCCGCGGTGACAGCGGGCATCGTCTACGCTGGGCAGCCCATCGGTGTGCTGCACATCTACCACACCGAGCCGAACCGCTTTGACGACCGCGATGCGTCCTTCTTGGCGACACTGGCGTCGAAAGCCTCACTGGGCTATGGCAACTGGGTGCGCTTCACTGAACAGCAAGAACGCAGCGAAACCCTTCAGCGCCGCGTGAAACAGCTCAGCGGCATCTTTGAACTAGGGCAGATGCTGCACAGCAACATCGACCCCACCGACATGCTCGAAGCGGTGGCCTATCGCATTCAGTCCAGCGTGGGCTATGACACCGTGCTGATGCTGCTGCTGGACGAAGACGCGGGGCACATGCGGCGCGTCACGCAGGCCGGAATGCCCCTGCCCATGTTCCACGCCAGCCAGCACCACACCATCAGCATGGACGCGCTGGGCCGCCTGCTGCGTGAGAATTACCGCATCAGCGAGAGCTTCTTCTTCCCCGTGGAACAGTTGGAAGATTGGTACGCCGAGGAGGTGCGCGCGCTGAGTGCCGACTTCGAAGGCAACCGCACCGTGGACTTCAACGCCCGTGACGGCTGGCGCGATGGCGACATGCTGCTGGTGCCCTTGACCGGTGCCAACGGCGAACTGCTGGGACTCATCAGCCTGGACCGCCCCTACACCGACCAGCGCCCCAGCGACACCAGCATCCAGGTGCTGGAAATCTTCGCCCATCAGGTGGCCTCTACGTTGGAAAACAACCGCCTGTACATGGCCAGCCTACGCAACGCCGAGCAGGAACAGCTCATCAATGAAGTGATCGAAGCGGTGTCCTCGTCGCTGGAAATCGGCCAGATGATCCAGACCCTGGCCCGCGAGATGCAGCGCGTGGTGCGCTTCGACCGCGTGATCTTGGCCTTGCAGGACCCGCAGCAAAGCGGCTTTAACGTGCTGCGGGTGGACCGTCCCAGCCCGACTGACGCCGCGCCCGCCTTCATCCAAGAACGCCGCGTCACCCTGGAACACACCGTGCTGGGCCGCACCATCAGCGAGGGCCTGGACCGCATCTACTACGCCGGGCTGCCGGACGCCGAGCGCTACGACGACCTGCGCAGTTGGCAGAAGGCCGGGGAACAGATCGGCATCGCGCTGCCGCTCATCAGTGGTGCCGAGACCTTCGGCGCGGTGTATCTCAGCAGCGACGATTACGAGACCTCCAACTTTGAGGACGCCCAGCTCACGATTCGGCGCACGGCCCAGCTCTTCGCCGGGGCGGTGCAGAACGCGCGCCTGTTCCAGGAAGCAGTGGAGCTGCGCGTGCTCAACGAGTCGGTGATTGAGTCGATCCAGCAGGGCATCATCGTGCTGGATCGCAGTGGGCGCATCATCGCACTCAACAGCGTGCTGAAGCGCTACGGCTGGGACACCCAGGCCGCGCTGGGCCGCGACATCTTCGAGTACCGGCCCGCCATCGCGGAGGTGATCGGCACTGAGCTGCGCGACCTGCTCAACACCGGCGTCTCGTATGAGCGCATCAACCAGGAACTGATGGACCCCAACACCGGGCGCGGCATGATTGCCCGTAACTTCTACCTGTACCCCCTGCGTGAAGAGGGGGACGGGCGGCGCGAAGGCGCGGTGCGTGGCGCGGTGATCCTGGTGGAAGACGTCACCGAGCGCGCCCAAATGGAAAAGCAGATGGAAGCCCGCGCCAACCAGCTTGCGGCCCTCACTGAGGTCTCCAGCCGCATCACCGCCTCGCTGGAACGCTACGAGGTGGTGTCGCTGGCCCTCAGCGAGATGAAGTGGCTGATGCCCTATGACACCATGTCCTTGTGGCGGCGTAACGGCTCTTACATGGTCCTGGAAGGCTCGTCTGGCGTGGACAAAGTAGACAGCGAAGACGAGGTGCGCTTGCGCATCAGCGACTTCAGCGACGTGCGCTTGATTGTCGATACCAAGCGCGTGGTGGCCCACAACTACGACACGCCGCTCGGCCCACAGGCCATACCCAGCGGCGAGTCGGCGCGTAGTTGGCTGGGCGTGCCGCTGGTGAGTCAGTCGCATGTGGTGGGCATGATTACGCTAAACCACAGCGACAAACACAGCTATGACAACAAAGATGACCAGAACATCGCCTTCGCTTTTGCCAGTCAGGTGGCGATTGCGCTCAGCAACGCCGACCTCTTCGAACAGACCTTCGACCGCACCAACGAACTGGGGACGGTCCTGGAAGCCGCGCAGGTCACGGCCCTAGCGCAGAACCTCGACGAAGTGTTCCGCATCGTGGTGGAGCTGATGCTGGCCCAGTTGGAGATGGATCAGTGCACGATCTTCAGCCGGATGCAGGTGGGCTATGCGCTGACGGTAGAGATCGACGTGAGCCGCTCCGAAGACGAGCGTCTGCTGCTGCCAGTGGGCAGTGTCTACGAGCTGTCAGAGTACGAAGCGTGGCAGCATGTGACCGAGAACCGCGAGGCGGTAGTGCTTCAGCACATCGACGAAGAGCTGCGCTTCATGGACGCCTCGCAGCGCCTGAAGAACCAAGGGCACGCGGCACACATGATGGTGCCGCTGGTCGTGCGCGACCAGGCGATCGGCATGATCCTGCTCAAACAGTATGTGGCGGATGGCCGACAGATGACCCAGCAGAAAATCCGTCTGGCTAATGCGCTGGGGTCCACGGTGGCGATTGCCATTCAAAACGCCCGCCTCAGCAGCGACATGGAGGCCCTGGTCTCTGAATCGCTCTTTATCAACGACCTCACGCAGGCCCTGTCCCGCACCTTGAACACCGAGGATATGGTGGAGATCGTGCGCACGCAGCTTCCGCGTGTGACCAGCGCTGAGTACGTCTATTTGGCGCTGCGGGATGGCGCAGCCGAACAAGAAGCGGTGACCTTCCCGGTGGCCGCCCGCGATGGCGCGCCCATCAGCCTGCCGCCGCGCGCCCTGGGCGATGACGAAGTGTCCTTCATCATCACCAAGAACCGCTTCCTCACCCTGGGTGCGGACTACTTCCAGCCGGCGGAACTACGGCGCAGCATGGGCATCAGCGCCGGTGAAGGCGTGGACTATCTGAGCTACATGGGCGTGCCGGTGGCCTCCGCGGAGCGGGTGTTTGGCGCACTGGTCATCATGGACTCCAAGCGCAAGGCGGCCTTCACCATGACCGACCGCCGCGTGATGGAGACCATCGGCTCGCAGTTGGGTTCGGCCTTGCAGAATGCCGATTACGTGCGCCAGATCAGCAGCTTTGCTGAGGATTTGGAGCGCGAGGTGGAGCTGCGCACGGAAGAGCTGGAGCAGGAACGCGACCGCATCGACACGCTTTACCAGATCACCTCAGAGCTGGCGCGCACCCTGGACATGGACCGCTTGCAGCAGCGCGCGCTGGGCATGGTGGTCAAGGCTGTGCACGGCGACGACGGCGTGATCCTGGCGCTGGACCCCATCATGGATCAGCTCTATGCACAGGCGGCGCTGAACCCCAACACCCTCTTCACCCGCGCGGACGGTCAGCAGTCGCACGCGGCGGCTACGCTGGGCATGTGGCTTTTGGAAAACGACAGCGACGTGCTCGTGGATGACTTGCACACCTTCCCTGGCTGGGACCACACCCAGCCCTTCGCTGCGGATTGGCGCAGCGCCATGGCCGTGGTGCTGGAAAGCAACCAGAACGACCCACAGGGCGTCATGGTGGTGCTCAGCACGCGCCCGCAGGCTTTCACCGAGCAAGAGCAGCGCCTGCTGGTGGCGGCGGCCAACCAGGTCGCGGCGGCCACCAACAACGCCGATCTCTACAGCTTGATCCGCGACCAGGCTGAACGCCTGGGCGTGATGCTGCGCACCGAGCAGGAAGAGGCCGAGAAGAACAGCGCTATCCTGGAAAGTATCGCCGACGGCGTGATCCTGACAGATGCTGAAGGTCAGATTGTGCAGTTCAACACCGCTGCCGAGCGTATCCTGGAACTGCCACGCGAACAGGCCATCGGCCAGTCCATGACGCGCTTCACCGGCCTGTACGGCGGCGAGGCCACCACCTGGGCGCAGGCCATCCAGGCCCAAAGCGACAGCCCCGATGACGTCGAGGTCTTCTTTGACGAGCGCCTGACCCTGGGTGACAAAGTGGTTAACGTGCAGCTTTCGCCGGTGTACACAGGCGGTAACTTCATCGGTATGGTGTCGGTGTTCCGCGACATCACCCGCGACGTGGAAGTGGACCGCCTGAAGAGCGAGTTTATCTCCAACGTCAGCCACGAGCTGCGTACCCCGCTGACGCCCATCAAGGGCTTTGCCGAGATGCTGCTGCTGGGGGCGGGCGGCCCGATCAGCGACCAGCAGCGCATGTCCTTGGGCATGATTAAGGACAACGTAGACCGCCTGACTGTGCTGGTGGATGATGTGCTGGACATCTCGCGCATTGACTCCGGGCGCGACCGCTTAGAGGTGGAGCCGGTGTCCTTGGCCGAGGTGCTGCGTAAGGTAGTGGTCGGCCAGCAGCAGCGCCACACCGGCAAGAAGCCCAACACCGCGCTGACGCTGGAGATTGCCGACGACCTGCCACATGTCGAGGCGGACGTGAGCAAGCTCAACCGCATCCTCAGTAACTTGGTGGACAACGCCTTCAACTACACGCCCGACGGCGGCAGCATCCGCATTGCCGCGCAGGTGCAGCCCAGCAGCGAGCGCGTCGAGGTGACTGTGGCCGACACCGGCGTAGGCATCCCGGACGATTTCAAAGAGGACATCTGGCTGCGCTTCCAACGCTATGAGCCGCATGTGCTGGACCTGGACGTGGCGGGCACCGGCTTGGGCTTGTCCATCGTCAAAGAGATGGTCGATCAGCATCACGGCGACATCTGGTTTGAAAGCCGCTTGAACGAGGGCACAGTATTTCACCTGGTGCTGCCCGTCGAACAGCCGGCCTATATCGTCAAGCGCGCCACGCAGTCCATGCAGCAGGTGAACGGCGACGCAAACAACCCCACGGAGGACTGAGCCGACCATGGCACACATTCTCATTGCAGAAGACGAGCGCGACATCCGCGAACTGATTAACTTTACGCTGACCTTTGCCGGGCACACCATCACCATGGCGAAAAACGGCCAGGAAGCGGTGGATCTGGCCCCGCAGGTCATGCCGGACTTGATTATGCTGGACGTGCGCATGCCGCAGTTGACCGGCTATGAGGCCTGTAGAGTGCTCAAGGGCATGGAGGGCGTGAAGGACATTCCGTTAGTCTTCCTGACAGCCAAGGGCCAGGACGAAGAGCGCCAAACCGGCCTGGAACTGGGGGCCATCGACTACGTGTTGAAGCCCTTTGCCCCCGATGAACTGACCCGGCGCATCGCGGAAATACTGGAACAGATCGGCAGTGCGTGAGACCCATCACCCCGCCGACAAATCGCAAAACAGAAACGGTGGACATGAATGAGTGCGATTAAGCTGAACGACGACCTGATCCATTACGAAGTGCTGGGGCGTGGCCGGGCTGTGGTCTTGGTCCATGGCTGGGTCGGCTCCTGGCGCTATTGGATCCCTACGATGCAGCAGCTTCACTTGAAGTTCCGCGTGTACGCCGTGGACCTCTTCGGCTTTGGCGACTCGGCCAAAGCAGAGCGCCTGTACAACCTGGACCAGCAGGTGGCACTGCTGCAAGAATTCATGTCGCAGCTCACGATTTCCAAGGCGGCATTCATCGGACATGGCCTGGGGGCGCTGCTGTTGACCGAATACGCCCGCCGCTATCATGCCTCGGTGGCGCGCTTGATGCTCATCAATGCGCCGCTGTTTGACCCCGGCGACCTGGCGACTCGTACCCCGCCGCCGGACATCCTGGTGCAGCCCGATGGCAGCGCGCGCGCGCCGTCCACGCCCAATGGCGATGCCACCCTGCCCAGCCGCCCGCCCGCCATGACCGCGCATCACGACGAGACGATCATCAACAGCCGCCTGATTGACCGTGCGCGCCTGCGCGAAGAAGCCCAAGCCAAGGCAGAGCGCGAACTGGGTGCGTCCCTGCTGCCCGCTGAACGCCCCGTGCACCACATCCCGACCACCGACACCAGCAACCCGCTGTATCAGCGCGTAGGCCGCAGCGAACCCGAAGCCCTGCTCAGTCGCTGCTTCAAGAAGTCCGAGTCGCACTACAGCAAGCTGTTACAAGACGTCAACAAGACCGATCCCGCCGTGCTCTCCCGCACGACCGAACGCTACAACCCAGGCCGCACCCTGGACATCATCCGCTCGCTGCCGATGCCCGTGGTGATGGTGCAGGGCACCGAGGACCCGCTCTACAAGCCGCCCACCGAGGCCATCTGGGATTACCTGGACGAGAAAGAGACGCCCCTGGTGCAGCATGACATGCCCGGCGTGCGCCACTTCCCGATGCTGGAAAACAACCTCTTCTTCCAGGTGCTGGGGCACTTCCTGGAGCAGCAGAAGCTGGGCGCGGAGATCGTGACGAAAGAGCGCTGGCGTCGGCCTCACCGCTGATGGCTGCCCCCACGCCCCCCGTATCGCGTGACCTACTCGTCTTTGCCAATGGCGATGTCAACGACGGGCCGATGGTCCGCCGTGCCCTGGACGCCGTTGAGCAGCCGCTGGTGATTGCCGCAGACGGCGGCGCGCGCGTGGCTGGATACTTCGGCCTACGGCCCCAGCGCGTTATCGGCGACCTGGACTCGTTGGCCCCGCATGACCTGCGCCGCTTGGAAGCGCAGGGCGTCGTCATTGACCGTTACCCGATGGAGAAAGACGAAACCGACCTGGAGCTGGCGCTGGTATGGGCGGCGGCACAGCTTGTGCCGTCAGGCCGCATCGTGATCGTGGGCGGCATTGGCGATCGCTTCGACCAGACCCTGGCCAACGTGCAGCTCTTAGCCCTGCCAGACCTGATGCCGCACTGCGTTAAGCTGGTGGCGGGCAAACAAGCCATTCGCCTGCTGCGCCCTGGCACACATAACATCGACGGCGCTGCTGGCGATACGGTGTCGCTGCTGCCCCTGGATGGCGCGGCGCGGGTGGCGTCCACCGAGGGCCTGCACTATCCCCTACACGCCGACACACTGCGCTTTGGCCCAGCGCGCGGCATCAGCAACGTAATGACCACCGCTCACGCCCGCGTCACCCTGGACACAGGGCTGCTGCTGTTGGTACACACGGTAGGGCGGGCTTAAGCTCATGTGGACCCCCGGCGCGCCCGTCACCGTGCGTAAGTGCGACCATCAGGGCTGCGAGCGCGTGCGCTACAGCGGCGTCGTGATTGACATTGGCCTCGGCTGGCTGTGCATGGACGCGGTGTTTGCCCTGAACGATCACCCCATCGCGGCGGGCATCGTCTTTCGGCGCGGGGATCGGCTGCGCGAGTGGCATTACGTAGACCGCTGGTACAACGTCTTCGCGGTCTACGACGTGGACGACGACGCGCTGAAGTGTTACTACTGCAACATCACCCGTCCAGCCATCATTGACAGCGCGCAGGGGATCGTCCAGGCTGATGACTTGGCGCTTGATCTGCTGCTGCTGCCGGATGGGGCGGTGCACCTGCTGGATGAAGACCAATTCCGCGCACTGAGCCTCAGCCATGTAGAGGCTGCCGCCTGCTGGGACGCCGTGGCTGAAATCCGACGCTTGTTCGCTGCACGCACTCCGCCCTTTGATGCGGATTCAGCGTAGGTCAGCGGGTAGGTCGCGCAGCAGGGAAGCGGCACTGGCGATGATCTGTATCGGCTGCTGCTGCGTCGTAGGAATGACGTAAAGCTGCACGTAGTCGGTGAGGGCGGCGTAGGCTTTGGGGAACTGGCGGACTGCCTCGCCGATCATGCCGCTGTGCAGCATCACGTCGATGGCGTCCTGGCGCGGGGCAATGCACACGTCCGCGCCCTGCCAGGTCATCGGCCCGGCGAAGTAGCCCACGTCGGCGAACAGCAGAAAAAAGGGCGGCGCGTCTGGGGCGTTTTCGCGCGCGACGCGCAGGTACAGCCGCGATAAACCGCTGTAATAGCGGTGCACGTGGCAGCGATAGGCGTCTGGGTGGCGCAGCTTGAACAGGTTCGTTTCGATCATCGGGGGCGGCTTTCGTCCAGGATGGCCTGAATCACGATGATGCCTGTTATACATCAGGGCTTGGGGCTGTGGGTAGGCGTAAATCTGAGCGTAAACGAAGTCGTCACGGCTGCTTCCGGCACGCGGTCGGGCAGGTGGGGAAAAGTGGGATGGCTCGGCTCGAAGTCGCTGTGCGGCTCATGGGGCCATTGTATACCCTTCTGCTGTGGCCTATACTAAGTGCTGAACAAATCGACGGTATTTCATGGAGGATTTGCTATGTCATTTTTCGGCAACCGCCGCCAACCTGACCCCGAACCGGAGCGGCCATCCACGCCGCCTATCAACCAGCCCCCAGCGCAGAGCCTGCCGCCGCAGCCCATCGGCTTTGAAACCGTGCTGGGCGCGTCCACCACGCTGCAAGGCGACCTGGTGAGCCACGCCAACGTCCGCATTGACGGCACCTTCACCGGCAGCCTGGAGATTCACGGTAACGTGCTGGTGGGTGAAACGGCTAAAATCACCGCCGACATCAACGCCAAGAACATCTCCATCGCGGGGGCGGTGCACGGCAACGTCAGCGGCAAGAAGGTCCAACTGCTGCGGACAGGCCGCGTGTGGGGCGACATCACCGCCAGTGCCTTGAGCACCGAAGAGGGGGCGTTCATCGATGGCAAGATTTCCATGGTCAGCCATGAGGCGGTATCCGCGCCCGCTGAAACCACCGACACCGCGCCCGCTGAAACCACCGACACCGCGCCCGCTGAAACCACCGACACCGTGCCCGCTGAAACCACCGACACCGCGCCCGGCGATCTCAGCGACAAAGATGGTAATTTGCCGGAAGACGACGCGGCCACCCTCAGCGAGCCGGACTTCCTCAGTGCCGTGGACGACGTTCTCGCCGCTGATGATGCCGACGCCGCCGACAACGACGGCAGTGATCCGCGCTTTTGAGTGCCGACACAGGGAGAGACTGACACCGTGGGCGTCACCCCGATCCGCGTGCTGTTCGTGTGCCTGGGCAATATCTGCCGGTCGCCGATGGCCGATGGTTACTTCCGGCATCTGGTGGCTGAAGAAGGCCTGGCCGACCAGATCGTTGTCGATTCCGCTGGGACCGCTGGCTATCACATCGGTGAGCTGGCCGACCCGCGCACCCGCCAGACGCTTCAGGCGCACGGCATCGCCTATGAGGGCCGTGCCCGCCAGCTCAGCAGTGACGACCTCGACGCTTTCGACTATCTGCTGGCGATGGACACTTCCAACTTGCGCAACATGCAGCGCCTGAACGGTCCTAAGCCGAACCTACACCTGTTCCTCAGCTTTGCCAATCGCGCCGGTCTCACCGAAGACACTGAGGTGCCTGATCCGTACTACGATGGCAGTTTTGATCGCACCTACCGACTAGTGGCGCTGGGCAGCCGCGCCCTGCTGGACTACATCCGCACTGAGCGCGGGTTGTAAGCCGAAAAGGAGAATTGCGATGCATCGTTTCATCATTGATACCGATACCGCATCCGACGACGCCGTTGCCCTGGTGATGGCGCTGCGCCACCCGGATGTGACTGTCGAGGCGATTACTTTGGTGTCGGGCAACGTCCCAGTGGACCAAGGCGTGCAGAACGCGCTGTACACGGTCGAATTGTGTGGCGCGCAGGTGCCGGTGTATCGTGGGGCACACACACCGCTGATCCGCGTGCTGGACACGGCGCAGGAGGTCCACGGCGGTGATGGCATGGGTGACATTGGCCTGCCGCTGCATGGCCGCACGCCCGCCCCCGGTCACGCTGTGGATCAGCTCGTCGCGCGGATCAACGCCGCGCCAGGTGAGATCACCCTGGTGACCCTCGGCCCGCTGACGAACGTCGCCATGGCGCTGCGCCGCGACCCC
>CAYWGJ010000056.1:0-15993 GCA_964457835.1 uncultured Anaerolineaceae bacterium | reverse complement strand
ACGCCGAGCTGGGTGCTCAGCGCCTGGGCGATCAGCGCGGCCTGGTTGTAGCCCCGCGCCGCCTGACGTTCAGCGGAAAGCGGCACGGGTACGATCAGGTCCGGTAGCCGTTTCAAGCTGCGGTGGGCGGCGTGTGCCAGGCGTTGGCCTAAAGGCTGTGCCAGGCTGACCACCCCGTGATACTTCAGGGCCTGCACCGCGGCCTGCATCAGGCCGGTGTGCGGTGCAGTGGACAGGGTGTGCAGGCCTTGGGCGTACTGCCGGTCAAGCTGAAGCGCTGCGGCGTCCAGGGCCTGGGTACAGTGGTCGCACCACAGCGTCCCGACCCGCTCACAGTGCAGGCAGTGCGGCGGGAACACCAGGTCCCAGCCACGCGCGATGACCGCCGACAGTGCCATGCGCGTGCTAGAAGTCCAAGCCGGACCCCATCACCTTGAGCACCGACGGCCCCAGCAGCACAATCCAGATCGACGGGAAGATCAGCAGCACCATGGGGATGAGCATCTTCACCGGGGCCTGCTGCGCTTTTTCCTGGGCGCGCTGGCGGCGCTTGATGCGCATCTGGTCCGACTGCACGCGCAGAATCTTGGACATGCTCACACCGAGCTGGTCGGCCTGGATGATGGCCGCTACGAAGGCGTTCACGTCGGGCACGTCCATGCGGTCTGACATGTTCTTCAAGGCTTCGCGGCGCGGCTTGCCGAGCTGAATTTCACGCAGGACGCGGCCAAAAGCAGTCGCCAGCTCGTTATCCCATTTGTCATATACTTTACCCATCGCCATGTCAAAGCCCAAGCCGGCCTCCACGCAGATCACCAGCAGGTCCAGCGCATCGGGCAGGGCCTTCTGGATGTTGGTCTGACGTTTGCGAATGCGGCTGTTGACGGACATCACCGGGAAGTAGAAGCCCAGGTAGGTAAAGGCCGCCAGCGCCAGGCCGTTCTGCAAGGTGTCTTCGCCCAGCACTTCAAGCATGAAGAACAGGAAGATGCCCAGCACGAAGAAGATGATGCCGGCAATAATGCGCAGGCCGAAGAAGGTGCTCGGCTCGGTGTTCATGGCGGCCTGCTCCAGCTTGCGGCGCGTGCTTTCGATCTGGCTCTGTGGGGTGAACTTGGTCATGATGTTGGCAAACCACGTCATGACCGGCAGCAGCACGCGGTCGCGGAAGGACAGCGACATTTCCAGCTCTTCCAAGGATTCGGGCAGGGCGTTGTCGCCGTACTGCGAGAGACGCTCGGCCATGGGGTCGCGGTCCATGTCATCGCGCAGGCCCATGTACACCAGGCCGCCCACAATGACCAACGCGCCGATAATCAACATACCAATGAGAATGGGGTCCATAGCGTTTCAGCCTCGTCTTTAGATTTCGATGTCCATGATCTTCTGGATGATAGCCGAGCCAATGCCGATCAAGGCGAGGCCCGCGCCCAACATCGGCCAGCCGCAGGTCTGGTTCTCGAACATCGGCCCCATGTAGCCGGGGTTGATGGCGTTCAGGAACAAGGCCAGCGCAATCGGCAGGAAGCTGATGAGCGCTCCCGTGGCGCGCCCCTGCGAGGTCAGCACGCGGATCTCGCCCTTGAGCTTGATGCGCTCACGGATGGTGTTGGAGATCACGTCCAGAATTTCTGACAAGTTACCACCCACCTCGCGCTGGATGTTCACCGCGGTGATCACCAGGTCAAGGTCGGGGCTTTCCACGCGCTGCAACAGGTGGTCCAGCGCTTCGTCCATGTCGATACCGAGCTGCACTTCCTGCACCACGCGCTTGAACTCGGTGGAAGTCGGTTCGGGGGCGTCGCGGCTGATGGCTTCCATGGCCTGAAGCACGCTGTAGCCAGAGCGCAGGGCGTTGACCCACAGGCCCAGAGTATCGGGCAGCTGCCCCTCGAAGTCGCGCAGGCGCTTGCTGATCTTGCGCGTGACGAAGATGCGTGGGACGAAGAAGCCGATGAATCCCAGTACGATGCTGAAGATCAAGTCCCCGGCAAACAGTAGGAAGTAGCCCAGCCCGAAGAGCACGCTCATGACGACGAAGTGCAGCAAGAAGAACTCCGCTACGGTCAGCTTGAGGTCGGCGCGGGCCAGCTTCAGCCGCCACTTCTTGCCGAAGCTGCGCTCTGCCAGGATGTTGTCAATAGCGACAATGGCCGCACCGCGTTCGCGCAGGCCGCCGCCTCTGCTTTCTTCTTCAACGGCCTCGAAGGGGTCAAAGTCGCTGTCGCCTACTAGGCTGCCTAGGCGGTCCTGCACCAGGTCGGCTTCGCGCCGGGCGCTGATGATGCCCGCCGCCACGATCACGACGGCCACCAGGATGCCCCCGCCGAGGATCAAAAATGAGATAGTCGTTGAGTCTAGGGTCATTGGCTAACAATACTCCTCACACGCCAGCGTGCATTTCACTGTGCTTCTATTGTATGAGCTTCACAGCGGGGGCGTCAAGCAGGCGGCCCCCGCTGGGCGGTTGGGAATGGGTTCGTGTACTGTTACGCTGTCACGCGGCTAACTGCGTCGTTTGCCCACGCCGAACACGCTGGGTGGTAGGTACTGCCCGGCGTCTTCCAGGCGTTCAATGAACTTGGGCCGGATGCCCGTGGGCACGATGCGCCCGACGATCTTGCCGTCTTCCATGCCGGTATGCTCAAACTCGAAGATGTCCGACATGGTAATCATCTCACCTTCCATGCCCTGAATTTCGGTGATGTAGGTGATCTTGCGCGAGCCGTCGCGCAGGCGCTGCTGCTGGACAATCATGTCCACCGCACCGGCGACCTGCTCGCGGATGGCGCGCACGGGCAGGTCCATACCGGCCATCAAGCACATGACTTCCAAGCGAGAGATGGCATCACGCGGGGTGTTGGCGTGCAGGGTCGTCAGCGAGCCGTCGTGGCCGGTGTTCATGGCCTGAAGCATGTCCAGCGCCTCACCGCCGCGGCATTCCCCGACCACGATGCGCTCCGGGCGCATACGTAGGCTGTTGATTACCAGGTCCTGGATGGTGATCTGGCCGCGGCCTTCGATGTTGGGCGGGCGGCTTTCCAGCGTCACGACATGCTCCTGCTGAAGCTGCAACTCCGCCGCGTTTTCAATCGTGATGATGCGCTCGTGGTTGGGGATGAAGCTGGAGAGCACGTTGAGCAGGGTGGTCTTGCCTGACCCCGTACCGCCGCTTACCACGATGTTCAGCGCGCCGATGACCGTGGCCCGCAGGAAGTCGGTGATTTCGCGCGTCATCGAACCGAAGCGGATCAAGTCTTCGTAGGTCAGCGGCTGCTTGGAAAATTTACGGATGGTGATTGTCGGCCCCACCAGGGCAATAGGCCGGATCACGACGTTCACGCGCGAGCCGTCTTGCAGGCGCGCGTCCACCAAGGGCGAGCTTTCGTCCACACGGCGGCCCAGCGGTGCTACGATGCGGTCGATGATGCGCAGCACATGGTCGTCGTCTTCGAAGACGGTCGCGGCGCGGGTGATGTGGCCTTTGCGCTCCACGAAGACGTTCTTGGGGCCGTTGACCATCACTTCCGTCACCGACTCGTCGGCCAACAGGATTTCGATGGGGCCTAGGCCTAGGATGTCGGCCACAATAGTCTCAAACAGGCTGTTGCGCTCCGGGCGGCTGAGCACGATGCTCTGGTCTTGTAAGATGCTGTTGAACAGCTCTTCGATGTGGCCTTTGATCTCGGCGCGTTCCATCCCTTCGTACTGTTCCATTTCGGCCAACAGCTTACTCTGGATTTGGCTGCGCAGGTTGTTCAGCTTGCTGTTGTCGCCATCTACCGCGCTGGGGCGGGGCTTCTTGGTGCCGGCCATGCGCTGGGATGTGCTGGCCCCTTCAGCGCTGCCGCTGCTGGGCTGTGGGCGTTTCTGTTGGGGCTGGGCGGGGCGCTGGCCCTGCTGTGGACGGTTGGGTTTCTTGCCGCTGCCGCCATCACCGCCATCACCGCCGCTGCTGCCGCCTTTGTTGATGCGTCCTAACAATGACATCGCGTGTTTTCCTTGTCTCTCACCTTACTTTGGTCGATTGCGGTGCTGCTGCGGCTCAGCGTCCTAGACGCAGGCCCAGGCCGCCGCGTTTTTTCTTCGCCGCTTCTGAGTCATCGTCCAGCAGGTCTTCGTCACCGCCGTGCAGGTCCTTGTCGATGAATTCGGCCAGGTCGCTGAGTTGTTTGACGGGCGGCTTGCTCTGGTCGCGCTCGAAGATGGTGACGGGCACCCCTTTGAGGATGGCCGTCAGGATCAGGCGCTCGTCCACCTGCGGGATTTGCACTGCCGGGCTGCGCTTCAGGAAGCTCTCGATGCGGTCCACGGGTAGGGTCGCGTTCTTGCGCTGACGTTCGTCCCACACTTTGTTCAGCACCAGCACGGTTTTGTCGGGTGGGTATTCCAGCTTCTCGAAGATGTCCAGCACGAAGCGCGCGTTCTTGATGGCCGTCAGCGAGGTGGTGGTCACCAGCACGATGCGCGTGGCGATGTTCATCAGTGCCAGGGTCACGTCGTCCAGCCCGTGGCCGGTGTCGATGACGATGTAGTCGTAGTTGCCGCGCACCAGGTCCAGCACGTCGGCGGGCACGGTCGAATTCAGCACCACCTCGGAGGCCATCTCCGGGCGGGCCGGGCCGAGCAGCACCTTCAGGCCGCTGTCATGCGTGATCGTCATGTTATCGAAGTGCTCAATGTCGATTTCGTCGATGTCTTCGCCGATAAGCTCCACCAGGGTCGTCTGCGCTTGCAGCTTCAGCAGGGTGTCCACGTCGCCGAAGTACAGGTCGGCGTCCACCAGCAGCACTTTGACGTCCTCACTCATCAGCTTAATGGCGAGGTTGGCGGCGATGGTGGTGGTGCCTGCGCCGCCCTGTGGGCTGTAGACCATGATGATATTGCCTTCGCGCTGGCCGCCGCGTGCTTGGCGTTCGGCGGCTTCCATGGCCTGCGCCGGGGACAAACCCTGGCTGGCTGCGGCCACGCGGATGGGCACCATCAGGTCGTTGACCTTGCGAATGGCGTTGTACAGCTCGTCCATGTTGACCGGCTTGGACAAGAAGTCACGGGCACCCGCGGACATGGCGCGACGGAAGTAGTCCACGTCATCCTGCACGGACATGATGATGACGCCTGTTTTGGTCACCGACTGCGTGATGCGGCGGGTGGCTTCCAGGCCGTCCATGTCCGGCATGTTGATGTCCATGATGATGATGTCGGGTCGGTGTTCTTCGGCTTCTTTGATGGCCTCTAGGCCGGTGCCTGCCGTGCCGACCACCTTGAAATCGGATTCGAAGGAGAGCAGTTTCTTGATGTTCTCCCGCGTTTCCGCAATGTCATCTACGAGTAAAATAGTAATTTGATCGGTATCACTCATGGCTCAGTCCCTATCTCGATCACCATCTTCTGGACATGTCGGCGGGGTCACGCCGCATGGGGTGGGCGGCACCGGTCGGGCCGCGAGGGGAGTCCCGGCCCGACCGGTGCCACAGGGTGCCGCCGACGCGCCGCCGTTTAGTTGGTCGTCTCGGTCGTTTCCGCTTGCAGCTCAACAGGTCGACTCAGCTCAATGACTTCACCCGCGATCAACTGGCGGATGCTGCGAATGGCCGGCTCCACTGAGTACGGAATCTTGCGCGGCAGCTCAATGCGGTAGGTGTTCATCACGTATTCCAGGTTGACCTGCTCGACGTTGCTGGTGCCGATCTCGTTAGCCGGGCGCAGCGCGAAGGTCATGGGCAGTTTGTTCTCGATAAAGTAGGTCAGCACGACCGCTTCCTGCGGGGTTACCGCCAGCGACACCAGGTCGGGGCGGACCTCTTCGATGGTGAGGGTCTGGGTGGTGGTGGTGGTGCGCCCCGTGGCCCCTGGCGTAGCAGCGACGGGCACGGTTGCCACCGG
Source organism: uncultured Anaerolineaceae bacterium (assembly GCA_964457835.1). GTDB lineage: Bacteria > Chloroflexota > Anaerolineae > Aggregatilineales > Phototrophicaceae > CAYWGJ01. The sequence goes on along the minus strand of CAYWGJ010000056.1, from coordinate 10,107 downwards.
GATGGCGGTCGGTTCCTGGAAGATGCGCCCGTCTTCAGGGAAGTCCCCGACGTAGACCACCAGCGCGTCCTGGACGGTCATCTGCGTGGCGAGGCGCGGGCGGCGCTGCTCCGACGGGCCGATCATGGCCCCGAAGGTGAAGCCAGCGATCACGCGGCTTTCCAGCTTGCCGTCAATCTCCGGGCCGAAGGACAAGGTGCCGCTTTCGGGGTTGATCGACAGCAGTTGCAGCGTGTTGGGTTCCAGCGTCTGGAAGTCGGGGTCCACGTCCACAAACAGCATAGAGACGATGATGTCCACCCGGTCACCGGGCTGTATGGCGTAGGCCACGCTGGTGATGCGGTCCATGGGGACGGCCACCAAGCGCGTACCCTGCGGCAGCAGCGCGCCTGCGTCCGAGCCGACCGCGCCCAGCTCGCTGAGGTTCTCGGTAATCATGGTAGTCAGGATGGGCTGCTCGCGGAAGATGTCCACGCGGGCAATCTTGCCGATCACGTCTTCAGGGTTGGACAGCGCGCTGATGGGCGCGTACTCCACCGGCCAGGTGCGGAAGTCCACCAGATCGGGCGAGATTTCCTGGCCGCGCCCGATGGGCTGCACGGCCACGATGATGGTGGTCGTGGGAATTTCTGTAGCGACCGGGCGTGGGGTATTGGTCGGTACGTTGGGCGCGGTGGTGGCTTCCTGGCCGACTTGGCCCGCCGGCGTGGGGTCCGCAGCGGGTTGGGTGTTCAGCAGGGACGGCAGCAGCAGGGCCGCTGCAACCGCAATGGCGATGACGACAAGCGCCACAATGATGAGTCTCACATTCATCAGGTGTTCTCCCTATTGACGATCAAGGCATGTACCACATCTTACCCTAAGTGCGTCTGCTGCGTGCCAAAAGAAGTCACCAGGTTATTAAAATATAACGCGATGCCCCTCAAGCCCAACCATGGCCGCACCTTCGACTCTCGTGTATCTAGTATAAGCCGCACGCAGATTCCCGCCAATCACCGACAGGTCCTACGCTGTCTTTACAACTTGGTAACAAGTGCTTGGCAAGTGCGGCGGACTGGGCCGACGACTACTCGCCGGAAGGCAGTTCCAGGCGCACGTCGCTGCCTTCGCCTTCGGTGCTGACGGCCTGCACCCGGCCACCGACCAGCTCATACTTCTCTTTGAGCGTCAGCAGGCTGCCCGCGCGCGGGTCCATTTCGCCTTCGTGGATTTCCGGGTCTTCGCTTTCTTCGTCCAGCACGCTGGTGTCGAAACCGCGCCCGTTGTCTTTGACGACAATGGTGATGTTAGCCGCGCCCATGTCCAGGCGGATATTGAGCGTGGTGGGCGTGGCGTAGTCACGGGCGTGTCCCATCACGTCTTGCAAGCCGCGGAAGAGCAGCACTTCGCGGTGGTTTTCCAGGCGGCGCTCTTCACCGGTGATGTCCAGCTCGATTTCGATGTCATTCTTCTCACGGAAGGAATCGACGTAGCGGCGCACGGTGGGCACCAGGCCCAGGTCGTCCAGCATCATCGGGCGCAGGTCGAAGATGAACTCGCGCACCTTCTGAAAGGTGATGCCGGCGGCGGTCTTCAGGTTACCCAGCTCTTCGGCGGCGCGGGCCGGGTCTTTGTCGAAGAGGCGCTGGCAGATTTCGGTCTGCAAGATGAAGTTGGTCAGGGACTGGGCCGGGCCGTCGTGCATCTGGCGGGCCAGGCGCTGGCGCTCGTCTTCCTGGGCCTGCACGATGCGGATGATATTGGCCCCGCCCGCGCGTGCTGGGCCGTCGTCCTCGTCGCTCTCCGGCACGAATTCCACGCCTTGCAGTTTGCTGATGATCTGGGCTAAGAGCTGCTGCTGGCGTTCCAGGTAGTCGTGGTTGGACTGGAACTTTTCCAACTGGCCGCGCATGGTCAGCAGGCGCTGGTTGGTGACGAGCGCCTCGTTGTATTTGTCGCGGATGTCGGTGCGCGGCACGGTGTCCAGGTTGTGCTCGATGGTCTTCAGCTCGGCGGCCAGGTCGGTGTAGTGCTGCTGCTCGCGGCTGACCATGGTCTGCTGCTGCTCGATCTGCCCGCGGATCTCCGCCAGGTTGGACTTTACCGCGTTCATCTCTTCGGTAAGCTGGCGGATCAGTTCATCGCGCGGGTCGTCGCTGACTGAGGTGCTGTCGTAATCCATGTCCATGCGTGGTTCTCCATAATGATAGCCTAGGCCAAAGCATAGGGGCTGAGCGGCGCGTGTACACCGCGCAGCGTGACGGCTGCCTTTTCTTCAATCATATAACCATCATACAACAGACAGCGCCTGTGCGTAGCCGCGCCAGCATCAGATGCGCACCCAACCGCGCCGCAGGGCGGTGACGGCGGCCTGTGTGCGGTCCTTGACGTTCAGTTTGTTGAGAATGGAGGTCATGTGGTTTTTGACCGTTTGCTGGCTGATGCCCAGTTTCGCGGCGATCTCTTTGTTGCTTAGGCCGCGTGTGACCTGCTCCAGGATTTCGGTTTCGCGCGGGCTGAGGGGCACAAAGTGCGACTCGCTGTCCACGCTGTAGGGTCCGGCGTAGCGGTCGATCTGCCCGGCCAGCCAGCTTTGGAAGCTGTTCTCGTCGAGGCGGCGGTCCTCTACCACGCGCAGCCCCTGAGATACCGCGCGGATGGTCTCGACCAGGACTTCGGGCTTGATGTCCTTATTGCAGTAGGCCCGCGCCCCAGCACGCATCACATGCAGCACCTGCTGCTCGTCATGGTAGGCCGTCAGCATCACGATGGCGCTGCGTGTTCCTTCTATGGTGAGCTGGCGCGCCACCTGGATGCCGTTCATACCTGGCAGGTTGATGTCCAACAGCACGACGTCCGGGTTGAGTTCCTGCGCATGACTCACAGCGGTTTGACCGTCTTCACAGTGCCCGATGACTACCACGTCATCCTCAAATTCCAGGGCACGCTGTAAGCCATCACGGAACAGCTCATGGTCGTCTACGATCAGCACGGAGATGGGTTTATTCCCTGGTGCCCGTCTGCGCTGTTCTACACGCTCACTCATGGGGGTCAGCTTCTTTCTTGCTTGCAATTCCGCTTGTGTTTGGGTGGGACAGCGGCTGGTACTTTTCGCCTATTGTACTCGGCTTTTCGCTGGAGCGTCAAATTACAGGGGGCTATGGCGCGCAAAGCAAAACGCGCCGCCCGAAACTAAGGTCGGGCAGCGCAACGGTTTTGATCGTGAAGGAGGTCAATGCAGGGGGGTTGCGCGCAGCCGATGGATCGCTTCCAGCATGGCACTCCGTTCTTGTGCCTGCCGCTGTACATTGGCGCAAACGTAGAAGCTGTTGCCATCAGGCAGCGTGATCCCGGCGGGCAGCAACCAGCCATCCTCGCGGCATATCTCATAAGCGACGTCCAGCTCGACCTCGTACAGCGTATAGCCATGCGTGGTGGCAACCAGCGGCAGGTGCGGAAAGCGCATCGCGTCGATCAATTCCAACAGTTGCAGGCGCAGGCCATTTTCGATGTAGTCATTGTAACTTGACATTTGCCCGGTGGCGTCTGCGTGCTCCGAAGGGCCGCGAGGGGGGGTCTCTTGTCGGTTTTTGGGATCTAAGCACAAGGTTTCCATGGGTGTTTCTCCTCAAACTAAAGGCTTGTCGGCATTCCGGTAAGCCGCTCCATGCTTTCAGCATAGCACCCTTTCACCTTCACAAGCATTAAGGCTTAACGCTTTTCGCCGCTGCTCCTCATGCTGTCAGCTCCCCCGTATCCCAATGCAAACACGCCGCCTGGACTCGACTCCAGGCGGCGCGTGATAACGCTGTGTGTGATGATGCCGGTGGCCTGGCTTACACGTCGCTTGGCTGGTTCTGCGGGAGCTGCGACTCATAGAGTGCGCGGTGCTTGACCGCCTCACCGAAGATCGCCACGCCGCTGTTAAGCACGATCAAGCCCAGCGTGCCCACCAGGAACCAGCGCCAGAAGGGTTTCCCCTTGGCCTTGGCCCCGATGGCCTGCCCGGTGATGCTCATGCCAAAGCCGATCAAGGCCAGCCCACGCGGGGCCAGCGCGTCCCATTGTTCGTAATGCTCGTTCAAATTCGCTCACTCCCTAATTTGTGCGCTTACACCCTTACACGCTTCGGTGCAGTTTACCCCGCCGATGCCGCCGCCGCAAAGGGCACCGCCGCGCTGACCAGGGCCGTCAGCAGGTCCACCGATGCCTGCACGTCGCGCAGATCGACGGTCTCGCTGGTGGTGTGGATGAAGCGGGTCGGGATGGAGATCACGCCGCTGGGCACACCTGCCCGCGCGAGCTGAATCCGCGCCGCGTCGGTGCTGCCGCCCGCCAACACTTCCCGTTGATACGGGATGCCCTGGGCTTGGGCGGTCTCGACCATCCAGTCGCGCACCTGCGGCGGCACGATCAAGCCGGGGTCCTGCATCTTGATGGCGGTGCCCGCGCCCAGCTTGACGGCCATTTTGCTGTTCTTCGGCTCATCGCCCGTGCGCGTCACGTCCAGCGCGATGCCCACGTGCGGGTCTACGCCGTAGGCCGCCGTAGTCGCCCCGCGCAGCCCGACTTCTTCCTGCACGGCGAACACAAAGTACAGCGTGTTGGGCGTGCCCGCTGCCTTGACACGGCGCATCGTCTCAATGGCAATCGCACAGCCGATGCGGTCGTCCATGGCCTTACTGATGAGGCGAGTGCCGCGCTCCTCATAGGGCCGCCACAGTGTGGCCGGGCTGCCGACCTCCACGGGGGAGGTGTCGCTGCCGTCGCTGACGTCGATGTAGAACTGGTCCAGCTCCGGTAGATTGCGCCGCCCGCTGCCCCAAGTATCGTGCACGCCGATCACGCCGGTGATGCCGTTCTCAAAGCGCACGCGGTGGCCGACTAAAGTGTTGTGCAGCAGCCCGCCGATGGGGACAAAGCGCAGATAGCCGCTTTCGGGTTCCTGGTAGGTCGCCATCAGGCCGATCTCGTCCATGTGGGCGTCGATCATGACCTTGGTGCCACCCGTCCCGATGCGGCAGATCAGATTGCCCAGCGGGTCCACGGTGATCTCATCCGCCAGCTCGGCCACGTCGTCCTGGATCAAAGCGCGGACCTGGTGCTCATAGCCGGACGGCCCCCAAGCTTCGACCAGCTTCTGAATCAAGGCTTTCACAATAAGTTTCTCCTGAATTTAGCGCACTGCGTCCATGATGTTGATACGTCCAGAGGGTACCGCGTTTCAAGTGGCTTTGCGATATTCCACCCAGAAGCGGCGGTGCGGGTACTGCCCGTGTGATACAAAGCGCTGCTCGCTCAGGCCGTGCTGGGCAAACAGAGCCAGTTCCTCGCGGGAGAGCGGCCAGGGGATGCCGCGCCGGTCCTCGTGCGGCTCGCGGCCCCGGCAGGTCAGCAGTAGATCACCGCCCGGTGCCACGCAGTCCGCGATGCCGCGCACCGCCGCCTCGGTCATGTCCCAGGGCAGGGCCTGGATGGTGCGGTTCTCAAACACCAGGTCGAAGGCCCCGCGCCATTCGGCAGGCAGCGCGAAGAGGTCCGCCACCTGGAAGTCGATGCCGGAGTCAGCGAAGCGCTGCGTGGCCCAGTCAATGGCCGTCGGTGAAATGTCAAAGGCCGTCACACGGAAGCCCGCGTCGTGCAGGGCTTTCGCGTCGTCACCCAGGCCGCAGCCGATCACGATCGCCCGCCGCCCCTGCCCCTCGACGCGGTTGGCGTGCAGCCAGCGGCTGAGGTCTGGGTCGGGCTGCATCCGCGCCCAGGGCACACGGTCACCGTCCTGCTCGGCCCCGGCATAGAGCTGTTCGAACCAGCCGGTCGGGTCGCGACGTTTCAGGCTGTCGCTGATGAGCTGGCTGGCTGTGCGGCGGTCTTTGTCACGCGGATCGCTCATGTGCGGGCCTTGTGGGCTTGAAGAATCTGACGGGCGCGGGCCATGGCTTGCTCCATCGTCACGTCATGCTCAATGGCCTGGGTTTGCTTGAAGATGGTGCTCACCGTGTCGCTGATGCGGCGCACCCGCTGCGACGCGCCCACCATGACGGTGCGCAGCATCCGGTCATCGGGCATAATCAGGCGGCTGGTCTGGCGCGGCGTCAGCGGCAGCTCGGCCAGCGCGCTCATGTCGAAGATCAGTACGTACTGTGGCGTGCGCTGGCGGTCAAAGTGCGCACGAATAGCGTCCTGCGCATCCAGCATGTCCTGGTAGCTGATGCTGCCGGTCCAACGGGTGCAGTGCAGACCCGCTTCAATGTGGGTGGTCTCAATGGGCATAATGTCCTCAGCCTGAGTTTGCGCTTAGTTTGTTCAGAATCAGGGTACGCGAAATGTGATGAAATATCAATAGGACCTGGCACGCATTCATCTGCACATCAGAATCGCGTCGGAGATGATGGACAATCTGTATCCCGTAGGTAAGCATTGCGCAGCCGCCCGCGTCATGACTACTGAGCACAGCAAGCCTGTTGAATCTCAGCGCCGGAAATCGCCGGATTTGAATGAGGGAAACAATGGTCAACATCACCACCGTAACGGATGCAGAACTGGATGCCCTGCTCAATGACGCCGCGCCGCTGCTGCTCTTGCTGAGCAATGGCGACGGGCTGCGTGGTGACTTCAGCACCGCCTTCAACAAGGCCGCTGAGAGCCACCCGGACATTCGCTTTGCCCGCCTCAACCCTGACAGCAGCCCACAGGCCAAAGCCCGCTTCAAGCTGGGCAGCAAGCCGTTGCTGATCGGCTGGTTGGCCGGTGAGGAAGTCCTGCGCCGCAGCCGCCCCTGGGGGGTGGATGTCAGCGGAGCCGTTGACCTCATTCGTGCTGCACAACAAGCGCGCACCACCGAGGACGCCGCCCCCGTCGTCGCCGCCGATCATGGCGCAGCGCAGCCGGACGCCGCCCCCGATTCCGTTCAATCGCAAGCCGCACAAGTAGCAAAGGATAAGCTTCTCGTGGATACGACCCCTGTTGACGTGACCGACCAGACCTTCCAGGAAGAAGTGGTAGATCATCACCTGCCCGTGGTCATTGACTACTGGGCACCCTGGTGTGCCCCCTGCCGTATGGTCGCCCCCATCCTGGACAAGCTGGCCGAAGAATACGCCGGTAAGATTCGCATCGCCAAGGTCAACGTGGACGAAAACCAGGGCCTGGCACAGCATTTCCAGATCATGAGCATCCCCACCCTGATGATGATTAAAGATAAGCACATCGTCTTCAGCCAGCCAGGTGCCCTGCCAGAACCGGCCATGCGTGACCTCGTGGAACAGCTCATCGCCCTGGAAATCCCGGAGCATGACGGCCACGATCATGAGCACGAGCACGAAGACTAGCGCGCGCTGATCCCCAAACGCCGCACCCTTTCACCCCGCAGGCCCCCGGTCCCCAATGACCGGGGGCTTTTGCGTTGTGCTATGATACAGACAACGGTATCCTAAGATAGGTGACGTGCCATGGCCCTAAACCTAGGTCACCGACCAGGCCGTCTTGACCACAGCGGCGCGCGCTTCCGCGCTGAAGCCCGTCGCAATCTGCGCGATGGTCTGTCCGGTCCGTGGGTGGCGCAGCGTCCCGGCGATTTCCGCCAGCGGCACCGCCACCGCCGCAAACTGTGTAATGCCCTTGTGCGGTACCTGCCAGGGCTTTTCCCCGTAGGCAAAGGCACGGTCCCCCCACAGCAGAATGTCCAGGTCCAGCTCCAGCGGGCCGTACTTCGTCTGCTGATGGGCACGCACCCGCCCCGACGCGCGCTCGATCACGTCCAGGACGCGCGTCTTGAACTCATATGGACCCATCCCCGTGCGCAGCTTGACCGCCACGTCTAGGAAGTCCGGCTGATCGGCGAAGCTGTAGGGCGGCGATTAATACACCGTCGACAGCGCCAGCACGTCCGCGTAACGCCATGGGCGATGATGGCCTTGGTCAGCGTGCGATAGTTGAAGGCGTCGTCGGGGTCGTCGCTGAGCGCGGCGGACCGCATGTCCGTGCCGATGCGCAGGTCAATCACCACGTCCTGCTTGTCCTTCAGTTCGTGCGCACTGAAGCCGATCATGCAGCGCAGGCGCAGGCGGTCAATTTCGATCACGTCCATAAAGCATAACCCCTCTCGTTCAGTGAACTTCGTTTATTGACAATGATACATTTATTTCACCACCGGGCGCTGAGTGCGGGCTGCCGAGGCCGCGATGGCCGCCTGGTCTGCTACAATGGCCGCATCAGACCCAGTACAGGAGGCGGCACGTATGTCGGTGATCTACTACGAGAACGACGGGGACCTGGCGCAGCTCAGCGAGCGGGCAGTGGGCGTGATGGGCTACGGTGACCTGGGGCGGGCACTGGCGCTGAATCTGCGCGACAGCGGCGTGGACGTGCGACCCTGCGCCCTGGGTGAGGACGCCGACGCACAGCGTGCCGCCCTGACGCGCGACCACTTTCCTGATCGAGAACCTGCTGAGGTCGCTGTGCAAGCGCCGCTGCTGCTGCTGGCCTTGTCCGACGAGTCGCTGCCACCGTTGTACATGCAGCAGGTCGCGCCAGCACTGCGGCGAGGCACGGGCCTGCTGTTCACCAGCGCTTACCCGCTGGCCTTCGGCTATGTGGAGCCGCCGCCCTTCGTCGATGTGGGCCTGCTGGCCCCGCGCGCCAGCGGTCAAACCCTGCGCGAGCGCTACCTAGACGACGACGGCGTGCCCAGCTTCGTGGCCGTGGCCCAGGACGCCAGTGGCCACAGTTGGCCGCAGCTCTTAGCCGTGGCGCGCGGCAGCGGCCTGCTGACCGTCGGCGCAGTGGAGGTCAGCTTTGAGCAGGAAGCTGAACTCACCCAGTTTGTGCAGCAGGCGGTCGTCACCAGCTTTCAACACCTGATGCGCGCCGCCGCCGAACTGCTGATGGACGCAGGCTACCCGTCCGAGGCGGTTTTCACCGACTTGTACATGGATGGTATGTTTGACGACTACCTGCGGCGTTCACGGGTGGAGGGCCTGCTTAGCGCATTGCAAGGCTGTTCACTGACGCGCCAATACGCCACGCTCAGCCGCCAGGACCGCTTCAACGAGCTGAAGCTGACGCGCCTGATGGAAGTCACGCTGGAGGAAATCCGCAGTGGGGCCTTTGCCAAGGAATGGGCCAGCGAACACAGCGACGGCGCGCCGCGTCTGAACCAACTGCGCCGCCGCAGCGCCGACGCCAGTATCTGGGACTTTGAACAGCAGACCTTGGACCTCTTCGACGCCGGAACTGAGGGTTAAGGCTTTTTCAGACCATTTGCCGCTACACTGTATACAGTGCAGAATAGTGAACGCGGTACGGTTGTAAAAGGGAAATGCGATGTCATTTCGTGCGGTGATTGAACGGCGCGCCAACCAACGCCTTGTCTACATCAGTGATCTGCCAGGCTGTTGGGTGAGCGCGCACAGCGTAGAAGTTGCGGTGGCTGCCGCTGAAGCAGCCATCCCCGATTACATACGCTGGCTGCGGGCGCATCATATCGACGTGCCCCATGACGGTGATCTTGAGCTGGGAATCCTGGAGGAAGGCGAATACCAGGGCCAGGTCGGTCCCTTCTTTTCCACCGACTTGCACGCGCCCACCGAAGCACAGTTCGAGCTGGCCTTGGTGGTAGGGGCCGTCGTCCGCGATGACCTTGTGCAGCTTTACCTGGAGGCCTCGCCGCAGCAGCAGGTCTACAAGTACGCCACCGCTGAAGACTCCCCGCGCGACATCCTGTTTGAGGTGGCCCAGCGCGACATCTGGTTTGCCCAGCGCCTGGAGGACATCTTCACCCGCACGCCGAAGATTAGCCTGGGGGAGGACCCGGTGACGGCGGTGATGAACGCCTGCATCCACATTGAGTACCGCCTCAAGCACGTCTTTGACCTGGCCGCCTCACGCAAGTTCGAGCGGGACAGCGAAGATTGGTCGCTGACGAAGGTGATCCGGCGGCGCACGGCCTACCTGCGCCAGCGCCACGCCGACATGCTGCTGGCCGTGCGGCAGCGCATCCTGCCCGATGACCCACAAGCACAGGATCAGCGATGAGCCTGAGCGCCCAGGCCCTGGCTGCCCGGCTTCAGCGCCCGCACCGTTTCTACCCGCAGGCTGGCAGCACCAACGACCTCGCCCGCGCCTGGC